>NZ_SLUT01000001.1:0-686979 GCF_004341255.1 Curtobacterium sp. PhB142
GGGGGGGGGGGGGGGGGGGGGGGGGGGGGGGGGGGGGGGGGGGGGGGGGGGGGCGCGCGCCCCCCCCCCCGCCCCCCCGGCCCCCCCCCCCCCCCCCGGGGGGGGGGCCCCCCACGACCGCCACGGGGCGCGAATCGTTGGCCGCGCCACGCCGCGCGCCGCTTCCGACGCCTACGCGCCGGCGGACAGGGCGCGCAGTGCCTCGGGGTCGCTCGCGTTCAGGAAGTCGGTCAGGCGCTCGGGCTCGCCGGGCTCGTCGATCGCCTCGGCCGCACGGCGCAGGGCGAACAGGGCACGGAGCACGCCCCGGTTCGGCTCGTGCGACCACGGCACCGGACCGGCACCGCGCCAGCCGGCCTTGCGCAGGGCGTCGAGCCCGCGGTGGTACCCGACGCGGGCGTAGGCGTACGACTCGAGCGCCGCGCCACGCTCCCAGGCCTCGTCGGCGAGCAGGGCCCACGCCAGGCTCGACGACGGGTGCGACACCACCACGCTGGCGACGGGGGCGTCGGCGGCGAGTGCCGCGGTCACCTCGGGTTCAGCGGGCAGCAGGGTCTCGGGGTTCGTCGACGGGTTCGGCAACAGGTTCTCCGGCATGCCCCCAGCCTGTCATCCCTTGCGCGTCCCCGTGGCCGGGATTACCGTGGGAGGCACCTCGTCGTCATCACGAGGCCCCCGGGGCGGGAGACCGACCGGCGGCACGGATGGCGGACACGGGGGTCCCCGACGGAAGAAGACGGATTGCTGTCGATCACCGGTTCTGCTCAGCCCACGCGCTGACACCGTGATCGCGCGCCCCGTCGGGCGCTCCACCGCACAGCGGTGGGTTCGGTGTCGTGCGCCCAGCATCGACACCGGGAGGCATCCCCATGCCCAGCAGTCCATCCGTCGTCCTGCACGACGTCACCTTCGCCTGGCCCGACGGCACCGTCGCGCTCGACCACCTCACCGCCGCCTTCGGGCGTGGCCGGACCGGCCTGGTCGGGAGGAACGGGGCCGGCAAGTCCACGCTGGTCCGGCTCGCGACCGGCCGGCTCCACCCCACGTCGGGCACCATCTCGACGTCCGGCCCCGTCGACCACCTGCCGCAACGCCTGGCGACGGGGGCCGACGACGCCGTCGCCGACCTGCTCGGCATCCGGTCGACGCTCACCGCGCTCCGGGCAGTCCTGTCCGGTGACGCGTCGCCCGAGCACTTCGAGGCGGTCGGCGACGACTGGGACATCGAGGAACGGGCCGCCGCAGCGATCGCGAGCGTCGGACTCGACGGCGCCGACCTGGAACGCCCGGTGTCGACGCTGTCCGGCGGGCAGTCCGTGCTCGTCGCCGTCGCCGGGGTGCGGTTGCGCGGCCGTCCGATCGCGTTCCTCGACGAGCCGACGAACAACCTCGACCGTCGGGCACGGGGGCTCCTGCTCGACCTGGTCGACGACTGGCGCGGCACCCTCGTGGTGGTCAGTCACGACCGGGAGCTCCTCGAGCACGTCGACGAGACGTGCGAGCTCCGCGCCCGTGCGCTGACCGTGTTCGGCGGGACGTTCAGTGCGTTCGAGGAGCACGTGGCCGTGCAGCAGGCGGCCGTCGAACGGGAGGTCCGGGTCGCCGAACAGCGACACCGCACCGAGAAGCGGCAGCGCATCGAGGCCGAGACGAAGATCGCCCGGCGAGCGCGCGCCGGGGTGAAGGCCGTCGAGAACATGCCGAAGGGCTACGCGAACGAGCTGCGGAAGAAGGGCGAGCAGACCGCCGGCCGACTGCGCGTCGGGTACGCGGACGACGAGGCCGCTGCCCTCGAGACGAAGCGGGAGGCACAGCTCCGGCTGCGCGACGACGAGTCCATCCACGTGACCCTGCCCGACCCGGACGTGCCGGCGTCACGGCAGATCGCGACCGTCACGGTTCGCGGGCGGGACGTGATCGTGCAGGGGCCGGAGCGGATCGCCGTCACCGGGGACAACGGCGTCGGCAAGTCCACCCTGCTCGAACAGCTCGTCGGTTCGCCGGAGGCGCGGGAGCACCCGCTCCCCGACACCGGAGCCGTCGCCCACGTCGAGCGGATCGCGTACCTGCCGCAGCGGAAGGACACCCTCGACGACACCGCCACGGTGCTCGACAACGTGCGACGGGACGCCCCGCACGTCGCCGTCGCCGAGGTCCGGAACCGCCTCGCGAAGTTCCTGGTGCGCGGCGACACCGTCGACCGGCTCGCCGGGGCGCTGTCCGGCGGGGAGCGGTTCCGGGTGGCGTTGGCGAGCCTGGTGCTGGCCGACCCGCCGCCGCAACTGCTGGTGCTCGACGAGCCGACGAACGACCTCGACCTGACGAGTGTCGACCAGCTCGTCGACGCGTTGCGGGCCTACCGCGGCGCGCTCGTCGTGGTCAGCCACGACGAGACGTTCCTCGACCGACTCGAGCTCGACGCGCGCATCGAGCTGTCGTAGCCCGCTGTCAGCGCCGTCGGGTCGGTCGGATCGCGAGCGACTCGACGGTGCCGCGCTCCGGCAGGTCGACGACCGTCCGGACAGCGGCGGCCACGTCCTCCGGCGCCAGGTAGTAGGCGGTGTCGTAGTCCTCGCCGAGCTTCTCGGTCAGCGCCCGCTGCATGTCCGAGTCCGTCCGGCCCGGGTGCACGCTCGAGACCCGGACGCCGTTCGCCCGCTCTTCTTCGCGCAGGGCGTCGGCGAAGGCCCGCAGTGCGAACTTCGACGCCGCGTACACACCACCGCCGGGGCCGGAGTGGAAGCCCGAGCCGCTGTTGATCGGCACGACGATGCCCCGAGCCGCTCGGAGTGCCGGCAGCGCCACCCGGGTGAGCTCGGCGACCGCGAACAGGTTCGTGGCGAAGACCTGCTCCCACACGGCACGCGGGGTGTCGGCGATGGTCGTGCCCTGCTCGACACCGGCGGAGTGCACGAGCACGTCGAGCCGGTCGGGCAGCGGCGGCAGGTCCCCCGCGCCGAGGTCACCGACGAACGGCACGGCGCTCGGCAGCTCGGCGACGAGGGCGTCCACTGCCTCGGCGTTCCGCCCGCCGACGAACACGTGGTGGGTGCGACCGAGGTCGGTCGCGATCGCGCGGCCGATGCCGCGGGTGGCACCGGTCACCAGGGCGACCGGACGGTTCTGGAGCTGTTCTGTCGTCACGTGGGCCAGCCTACGGAAGCCGGGCCGGGCCTCCCGTCCGCGTTCGGGATCTGTGGAGAACCGTCACCGCGACGACCATCGCGACGACCAGGACGGCCACCGCTGCGATGCCCCACGGCGAGCCGGCCAGCGCGGCGACGACCGCCCAGAACACCGCGAGCCCGACGGTGGCGTAGAGGAAGGCCCACGCAACGCACCCCGGCACCATCGCGATCGTGTACCGCCACCACGCCACGCGGGCGAGCCCGGCGGCCGCGTTCATCACCGTCTGCAGCCCGACCACCACAAAGCTCACCGTCACCACCGGCAGGCCCCATCGTTCGAGGAGCACTGAGCCGCGGCGGACCGCCGGCGAGTGCAACCAGCGACCCCAGCGGGAGCGCGAGGCACCCGTCACCGCGAGACGCGCGACCCAGTACGTGGCCTGCGCACGGCAGAACACGATCACGAAGAGCGCGAGGACGAGCTGCCAGAGCGGCAGCCCCTCGAGGAAGGCGGGCACGGTCGCACCGTAGCGCGCCGACCCCCGCGGACGCCTGGAGTACGTCAGTATCTGGTACATGGAACGTCGCGAAGCCGCCACCGAGCGCATGCGGCTCTTCTACGTCGATGACTCGGGGAGCGCCGAGCACGGCGGGCTGATCGTGTACGCCTGGGTCGAGGTGTCGCCGACGTCGTGGGCGCCCGCCCTCCGCACCTGGCTCGATCTCCGGAAGGAACTGGCACGGGACTTCGGGATACCGGTCTCGCGGGAACTGCACTGCACGCACTACACCCAGGGTCGCGGCAAGGTGGCAGACCACCCGCCGGCGCGACACGTTGCGAAGAGCGCAGACGGAACGACAATCGTCCTGTGGAAGGACCTCGGGCGCGAAGTCGCCGAGCGATGCCTGCGGACCCTCACTTTCCTTCCCGGTGTCCGTGTGGGATCGGTCTTCCGGTGGGTGCCTGAGGGCGGGAAGGCCTGGGGTGCCGCGAAGTACGAGACGTACGCCGATCTCGTGGCGATGATCGATCGCGAGCTGGCCGCCGAGGACGCCTTCGGGATCATCACGATGGACGGTGACGACGAGAACTACCGATCGGCGCATCGTGCCCTTCCGCTGGCGACGCGCCGAGTGCTCGAGGACCCGGTGGCACATGACAGCCGTCGTTCGCAGTGGGCGCAGATCGCCGACCTCGTGGCGTACACGGTGAACATCCACCTCAATCGGCACCCACGCAACGCGTTCGGATGGAATTGGTACGACCAGCACCTGCGACCCCTGGACCGAAACGGTGCGCCGTTGCACGTGCCCGGAGAAACAGCTAGACCCGCCTGATCCACGAGAGTGGGGCGGGTCCGCTGCACCAGTTTACCGGATTCGGTCAGTCGCCGTCGGCGCCCTGCCGGATCCTGATCCCCTCGAGCACGTCCTGCGCCCGCTTCTCGTCCTGCTTCTCGATCTGGCGGGTGTCGCGCTCGGGGAGCTGGATGTCCTCCTCCGCACGGATTCCCGCCTGCAGCTGCCGGCCGCGCTCGAGCTCGGCGTCGAACTCAGCACCGAAGAGCAGCGCGTTGTTCGTGATCCAGAGCCACAGCAGGAACACGATGACCCCACCGAGGGAGCCGTACGTGGCGTTGTAGTTCGAGAAGTTGGCGACGTAGAACCCGAAGCCGACGCTCGCGATGATCAGGATGAGGATCGCCAGGATCGACCCACCGCTCACCCACCGGAACTTCGGCTGCTTGACGTTCGGCGCCCAGTAGTAGAGCACCGCGACGACGATGATCGCGACGACGAGCAGGATCGGCCACTGCACGATCAGCAGGACCGTCGCGGCGGCGTCGCCGAGTCCGATGACGTCGCCGAAGCTCCGGGCGAGCGGACCCGAGACGAGCACGAGCAGACCGACGACGAGCATGACGACGGTGAACACGGTCACGCCGAGCATGGTCGGACGGAGCTTCCAGATCGGTCGGCCCTCGCGGACGTTGTAGATCCGGTTCATCGCCCGGCCGAAGGCGCCGACGTACCCGGAAGCCGACCAGATCGCGCCGACGATGCCGACGACGAACGTGATGCCGGCGGCGGGCGACCGGACGAGACCCTCGATCGGGTCCCTCAGCAGGTCGACGACGCTCTGCGACCCGACGTTGCCGATGATCGTCAGCAGGGAGTCGATGGTCTTCTGCGGGTCGGACACGAGGCCCAGGATCGAGACGATCGCCAGCAGTCCGGGGAAGAGCGCGAGGACCGTGTAGTACGTCAGGCTCGCGGCGAGGTCGGTGCACTGGTCGCTGGAGAACTCACGCAGGGTCTTCTTCAGCGTGTAGACGAGCGTGGGCTTGGTGAGGTCGGTGGGACTGTCCGGCTTCCGGGAGTCGTCCGGGTCCGGCTTCTGCTGCTCCTGCGCCATCGGACTACCCCCGCGCCTTCAGGGCCTGCTTCGACCGCTTCACGGCGGCCTTGCGGTTCTTGGTCGCCCGTCGCTGCACCGCGGCGATGCCGGTCTGCTGCTTCACGCGGGCCTTGTGGGCCGGGTCACGGTCCAGGGCCTGCTCGGCCGCCTTCGCCCGGGCCTTGCGACCCTTGCGGCCGGACTGCGCCTGCTCCTTGGCCGAGGGGCCGTCGCCGGGCGCGCCGAACGGCAGCAGCGCGGTGAACGCCGAACTCGCCGGTGGCGTCGCCAGGTGCCCGGCGGGGCGGTTGCGGATCGCGATGCCGATGATGATCGCCGCGATCCCGGTGAGTCCGGTGATGCCCATCGCGACGAGCGGGGTCGGGTCACGGTGCCAGCGCTGGCGGGTCTTCGCGGCTGCGAGCCGTGCCCGCGCCGGGAGGTTCGCACGGCGCTTGAGCTCGGTGACGGTGTCGGTCATGCGCTCACGCGTGCGGACGTTCGCGAGTTCGAGCTCGGGGAGACTGTCCTTGGCCATTCCCCAGTTTCTACACGGTGGGGCCGGGGGCGCGCCCAGATGGCCGCGGTGCGGCCATCTGGTCGGTGTCGCGCCCGTGGCATTGGACGCGGACCCAAGGGCGGACGGGAGGCCCGTGGCGGGCCCGCCACGGGCCTCCCGTCCGTCGGTCACGGCGTTCAGGACGGGACGACGACGTCCTCGGGTTGGCCGCTGGCAGCCGAACGACCAGCTGCCTCCATGAGTGCGAGGCTGCGCAGGTTGTCGCGGCCGCTCGTCGCCGGCGCCGGACCGCCCTCGACCGAACGGGCGAAGGCCTGCAGCCCGCCCTGGCGGTCGGTGTGCTCGAGCACGGGCAGCTCGACGGGCTCGGCCTCGTCGTCCTGGGTGCGGCGGAGGGTGGCCACGTCGCCGTCGACCGCGTTCGGCGCTCCGTCGCGGCTGGTGAACCAGAGTTCGCCGTCCTCGCCCTGGATGCTCCACTCGCCGGCCCACGCCGTGCGGGGGCCGCGGCTCAGCCAGCTGCCGCGGTAGCTGACGACCAGCCCACCGTCGAGCTCGATGAGCATCGAGGCGATGGCCTCGTCCTGGTACTTGCTGTACGACGGGAAGGTCGCCTTGGCGAAGACCCGGACGGCCTCTTGTCCGGTGACCATCCGGAGCAGGTCGAAGTGGTGGATGGCCATGTCGTTGATCATGGCGTGGGGGAACTTGTAGTGCGGGTGTTCCTCGAACGCCAGGTCGTTGTCCCACTGCCGGAAGTCGACGTTGATCGCGGAGAGCTCGCCCACGGTGTTCGCCGCGAGCAGGTCCTGCACGGCGCGCGGTGCCGGGTACCAGCGGTAGTTCTGGCTGACCTGCAGCACGAGGCCGAGCTCCTCGGCACGGCGCACGGCGGTGACGGCCTCGTCCGTGGTGTTGGCGAACGGCTTCTCGACCAGGACGTGCTTGCCGGCGTCGAGGGCCTCGAGCGCGAGCGGCACGTGGGTGACGGCGGGGGCGGTGATGACGACGGCGTCGGCCTCGACCCCGGCGAGCGCTTCGGTGAGGGACGCGAACGCGGCGGACGCGGGCAGCCCGAGGTCCTGCTGCACGGCGGTCAGCGTCGCCGGCACCGGGTCGACGATCCCGACCACCTCCACTTCGGAGACCTCTGGGATGGCGGTGCGGGCCCAGTTGCCGCCCCACCCTCCGAGACCGACGTGGATGATCCGGACCGTCATGCGTGCACTCCTTCGTGGCTGCGGCGTCACGACTCCCGTGACGCGTCCGTCCAGTCTGTCAGTGCTGCGCGCGCCGGGCGCTGTCAGTGCTGCGGGCGGCAGGCGCCGAGGTTCGGGCGCCGAGGTTGCACGACATGCCGCGTGCGCGGCGCCGAGGTTCCACGGATCGCGCCGGGCGACGTCGAGATGCCGAGATTTCGGAACCTCGACGGGACGCCGACGGAGCCCGACCGCGACCAGCGCGACCCGGGCGCTCAGTGCGTGAAGGCGTAGGCGATGAGCGCCATCGTCACGATGAACCCCGCCAGGTAGTTGATCCAGAGGAACCGCTTCCACCCCGCGTTCGCGGCCTCGGCCCCCTGGTCCGTGATGTTCCACCACGGCAGCACGTTGAGCGCGTACGGGATCACGACGACGGCGGCGATCGGCCCCGGGAACGCCGAGAACAGCAGCGCGACACCTGCGACCACGTACGCGACGAACGCGAGTCGCACGGTCGCCCGCGCACCGATGACGGTCGCGACGGACCCGATGCCGCCGGCCCGGTCGGCGAGGACGTCCTGCACGGCGCCGAACGCGTGCGAGGCGACCCCCCACAGGAAGAACGCGATGCAGACGGCGACGAGCTGGCCGGTCCAGTGCGGTCCGGCGAGCGCCAGGCCGTAGATCGCGGGCGAGACGAAGTGGGTCGACGAGGTCAGGGAGTCGAGGAAGGGCTTCTCCTTGAACCGCAGCCCCGGCGCCGAGTACGCGATGACGGCGAAGACGCTGATCGCGAGGACGAGCCACGACCAGGGCCCGTTCCCGCTCACCGCCCCGAGCACGACGAGCGCGACCAGGAACGGCACGTTCGTGGCGACGACGGCCCAGAGCGTGGTGCGGTGGACGCTCTTGTCGAGCAGCGCCCCCTCGACGCCGCCCTTGCGCGGGTTGCGCAGGTCGGACTCGTAGTCGAAGACGTCGTTGATGCCGTACATCGCCAGGTTGTAGGGCACCAGGAAGTACACGACGCCGACCAGGAACGCGACGAGCGAGAACCCGCCGCCGCCGCTGTCGTCAACGCTGACGCCGACCCCGCTGCCGAGCAGGTACGCGGCACCGAACGGGTAGGCGGTGTTCACCCAGCTGATCGGACGCGACGAGACGAACAGGGCTCGCAGGGTCGACGGCCTGGAGGCGGTGCTGGCGTTCACGGGGTGTCCTCCGGTGGTGCGGTGGTCGGGTCGGGCGCGGGGCGCGCGGCGGCCGGGTCGCGCGGGCCCGTCCGGTCGAACAGGACCCACAGGCTCGGCAGCAGCACGATCGCCGCCATCGCGTACGCGAGGTCCTCGACCGGGATCGCCCCGATCTTCGCCCCGCTGATGAGCGAGGGGTCGTAGGCGACGATGCGCAGGGTCACGATGACGTTGTCGAACACGATCGTCATCACGAGCAGCGCGATCCCGGCGACGAGCGACGTGACCAGTGCGACCCGACGCCCGGGCCCAGGTGCGCGTCCCGCCGCTCGTGCACGGCGCGCGACCACGATGCCGGCGACGACCGCCACCACCGCCACGACGGCGAAGAACGGCAGGGCCAGGAGGGCGTACGCGCCGGAGCCGGTCACGGGCGCCGCCGTCCGAGCGACCGCTGCACGACGGGCCGGACGAAGCCGACCAGGTCCATCGTCGAGTAGCAGAGCAGCAGCAGGAAGAAGAGTTCCTCGAGCGGGACCTCGGGGGCGAGCAGCACCCCGGTCAGCAGGTGCTGCGGGCCGATGAAGAAGATGCCGTACGCGACCCCGGCGACGTCCCACACCATGAAGAACGCGACGCCGACGACCATCACCGCAGCCGCACGCCACGGCGCTCGCCAGAAGAACAGCCGGAAGCGGGCGTCGAGCACGGTCATGCCGATCAGCGACACGACCAGGCCGGCGAGGTACAGCCCCGGCATCAGGCGGTGCCGGCCTGGTTCCGCGGGGTGCCGAGCGGCGTCGGCAGCGGTTCGGTGCTCGTGTCGCCGTGGATCCGCTTGAGCAGGACCTCGGCGCTGATCAGGCACATCGGCAGACCGATGCCCGGGATCGTGGACGCCCCGGCGTAGTACAGGCCCTCGACCTTGGCCGACGCGTTCTTCTCGCGGAAGAACGCACTCTGCTTGAGCGTGTGCGCGGGACCGAGCATCGACCCGTTCCACGCGTTGAGGTCGTCGGCGAAGTCGCGCGGGCCGATCGTCCGGCGGACCCGGATGCGGTCCCGCAGGTCGGGGACGCCCGAACGCTCGGCGACGACGTCGATGGCGCGGTCGGCGATCTGCTCGACCTCGTAGTCGCCGGCACCGTCGATCCCGCCCTTGCCGATGGACAGGTCGGCGGGCAGCGGCACCAGGATGAACAGGTTGCTCGAGCCGCGGGGTGCGACGGAGGGGTCGGTCTCCGACGGCGCGCAGACGTAGATCGACGCGGGGTCGGGGACGTGCCGGTCCTTGCCGAAGATCGCGCCGAAGTTCGCCTTCCAGTCCTCGGTGAACACCAGGGTGTGGTGCAGCAGGCCGGGCGTCGGTCCGTCGATGCCGAGGTAGACGAGCACGGCGCTCGGCCCGGGGTCGCGGGTCTTCCAGTGCTCGGCACCGTGGGTGCGGTGCTCGCGGTCGAGCAGCTGCATCTCGGTGTGCTGCAGGTCGGCGGCGCTCACGACCAGGTCGGCCGGAGCCGTGTGCTGCACGCCGTCGCGGTCGCGGTGCACGACCCCGGTGGCGACGCCGTCCTCGACGACGATCCGTTCGACCTTCGCGCCGGCGATGATCTTCGCGCCCTCGGCACGGGCAACCCGCTCGACCGCGGCGATCACCTCGGTGATGCCGCCCTTCGGGTAGAGCACCCCGTCGGCGAGGTCGAGGTGGCTCATCAGGTGGTACATGCTCGGTGCGGCGTACGGGCTCGTGCCCAGGAAGACGGCCGGGTAGCCCAGGATCTGCCAGAGCCGCCGGTCCTTGACCGCCGAGGCAGCGCGGGACGACAACGGCTGCAGGAGGAGCCGGGCGAGCTTCGGCAGGCGACGGAGCACGTCGGGGGCGGCGAGCTTCGTGAGGTCCTGGAACGTCGTGTACAGGAACCGGCGGATCGCCATCGCGTAGGTGTCCTCGGCCGAGGCGAGGTACTTCCTGATCCGCTTGCCGGCTCCGGGCTCGACGGACTCGAACAGCGCGATGTTCGCCTCGGCGTCGGCGCGCAGGTCGATCGGCTCGTCGTTGCCCTCGCTGTAGACGCGGTACCCGGGGTCGAGCTTCACGAGGTCGAGTTCGGCGTCGGCCGAGGTACCGAGCAGCTGGAAGAAGTGGTCGAACACCTCGGGCATGAGGTACCACGACGGCCCGGTGTCGAACCGGAAGCCGTCGCGCTCCCACGAACCGGCACGGCCGCCGAGCTGCGACCGCTGCTCGAGCACGGTCACGGCGAAGCCGTCCCGCGCGAGCAGCGCCGCGGACGCCAGTCCGCTGATGCCGCCGCCGATCACGACGGCGCGTCGGGCGGGCACCTTGCGCCGGGTGGTGGCGGCGACGGCCGTCGGACGGGAGGCGCGGGGCGGGGTCATGACGTGCCTCCTGGCCGACGGGTGGCCACCTTCGACCGCACGGGGGCGCGTCCGGCGAGCACCTGTGCGGCCAGGCGTGCCTTCACCGGGTTCGGGACGCGCACGCGCGTCGTCACCAGGCGCGTCGCCGGTGTGCGGGCGATGCGGTCGTTGAGTTCCTGGAACAGGGCGTGCGCGAGTCCGACGGCGGCGCGCGCGTCGGACGGCAGCAGGCGGATCGTCCGGGCCGCGTGGTCGAGGTCGGCCTGCACGTCGGCGACCAGCCGGTCCTTCGTGGCCTCGTCGAACGAACGGATGTCGACCCCCGGGAAGTAGGAGCGACCGAGCACCTCGAAGTCGGCGTGCAGGTCCCGCAGGAAGTTCACCTTCTGGAACGCGGCGCCGAGCGCACGGGCCCCCGCGACCAGTTCTGCCTGGTCGAAGGTCGGTCGGCCGGCGCGGTGGACGAAAGCCCGCAGGCACATCAGCCCCACGACCTCGGCCGAGCCGTACACGTAGGCGTCGAACGAGGCGTCGTCGTGCTCGGTGCGCTCCAGGTCCATCCGCATCGACGCGAAGAACGGCTTCGTGAGCTCCGCGCCGAAGCCCGTGACCCGCGCGGTCCGGGCGAACGCGTGCACGACGGGGTTCACCGAGAAGCCGAGGGCGATCGCTCGCTCGGTGTCGGCCTCGAGCTCGTCGAGGACCGTCCGAGCCAGGTCGGGGTCGAGACCCGCCTCGGTCGCGGGACCGTCGACGACCTCATCGGCGACCCGCACCAGCGCGTAGACGTTCCGGATGTGCTCGCGGGCGTCCTTGGCGAGCAACCGGCTCGCCAGACCGAACGACGTCGAGTAGCGGTCGATGACGACGCTCGACGCGGCCTCGGCCGTGGCGTCGTACAGGGGCAGCCGACCGGACGGCGCGCTGCCGGTCCGGGTGGTCTCGGTCGTCACCGGGCGCGCTCCACGAGTTCGGTCACGAGGCCCTCCAGGCGGTCGGCGAGGTCGTACGGCAGTCCGGAGAGCTCGGCACGGGCGAGTGCGACGTGGTCGGCGATCCGGGACTCGGCTGCGGCACGGGCGCCGCAGGTGACCAGGGTCGCACGGAGTTCGGCCGCGCGTTCCTCCGTCAGGTCCGGGTCGCCGAGGTAGGGAGCGATGTCCGGCCAGCAGTCCGTCGTGGCCGCGTACGCGATGAGCATGGTCCGCTTGCCCTCGCGCAGGTCCCCCAGCACGCTCTTGCCGGTGGTCGTCTCGTCGCCGAACACCCCGAGCAGGTCGTCGACGATCTGGTAGGCGATGCCGATCTCGCGGCCGAAGGCGCCGAGCGCGGTGACGACGGTCTCGGGCGCGCCGGCGAGCACGGCACCGGACTGCAGCGGCGCCTCGAACGAGTAGACGCTCGTCTTCGCCCGTTCCATCGCCAGGACCTCGTCCACCGTCGGCATCACGCCGAGCGCCAAGTCGACGTCGGTCATCTCACCGGCGGCGCTGGCGAACACGGCTTCGTCGAGCAGTTCGAGCAGACGCCCACGACGCTCGCCCGTCACACCAGAGGACTCGATGAACCGCGGCGCGCCGGAGAGCGCGAGGTCGCCCGCGATCACGGCGGCGCTCATCCCGCGGTGCTCGGCGGTCGGCAGTGGCAGCCCACCGGTGGTGCCGGCGTCGCGGTAGGAGCCCGCGACGTTCGGTTGGCCGCGGCGGGCCCAGTCGCGGTCGATGACGTCGTCGTGCACCACCAGCGCGGTGTGCAGGAGTTCGTAGGCGGCGGCGACGTGCGCGGCAGCGTGCACGTCGTCCCCGCCGAGGCCGAGGTACGCGGTCAGGACCATGCGCGGCCGGAAGCGCTTGCCGCCCATGCTCGCCTTGCGGAGCACCCGCCAGAGTTCCTCGGACGGACGGCCGTAGCGCGCGGCACGAGCCGAAGACACGACGAAGAAGCGCTCGAGACAGTCGTCGACGAGCGCGAGGTCGATGTGCGCCACGGTGGCCGCTTCCTCGCTCATTGGCCTAACCTATCGGTGCAGATGAGCGCTTTCCCGGAAACCGTGGTCCTGCTGGCCGACGACCGTACCCCGATCGGCACAGCGGACAAGTTCACGGTGCACACAGACCACACGCCCCTCCACCTGGCCTTCTCGTGCCACGTCCGCAACACCGACGGGGACGTCCTGGTGACCCGTCGCGCCCTGTCGAAGAAGACGTGGCCCGGTGTCTGGACGAACACGTTCTGCGGGCACCCCGGCCCGGACGAGTCCTTCGAGGACGCCATCGCCCGCCGGGCATCACGCGAGCTCGGCATCACCGTGCGCGACGTCGAGCTCGTGCTGCCGGACTTCCGGTACCGCGCGGTCGACGCCTCGGGCATCGTCGAGAACGAGGTCTGCCCGGTGTTCCGCGCCGTGACCGACGATCTGCCCGCACCCGCGGACGACGAGGTCGCGGAGTACGCCTGGGTCTCCGAGGACTCGCTGCGGGCCGCCGTCGCCGGTGCGCCGTTCGGCTGGAGCCCCTGGCTGGGCTGGCAGCTGACCGAGCTCGAAGCCGCGGGCCTGCACATCACCCGCTGACCCCGGCCGCGCGGTCCCCGCCGGTCCAGGGCGGGGGCGAGACTCGGGCTGCGCGACACTCCTCGTGCCCGCGAGCGCGAGAACTGTCGCCCACGCCGAGTCTCGAGTGCGCCGGGTCCAGTCTCGAGTGCGCGGCCAGCGACTGTCAGGGCGCGTCATCGACAATGGTCGGTATGACCACGACGGAACGCGATGCCGCACCGCGCGCTGGCGCCGCCGCCGTGCTCGAAGCACTCCGCGACGACCCGGTGATCGCCAGCGTGAAGGACGCCTCGGCGCTCGACGAGGTCCTGGCCTCCGACCGGGGCGTCGTGTTCGTCCTGTACGGCAGCGTCCTCGACGTCGCGGACGTCGTCGACCGGGCGAAGGACGCCGGCAAGACGGTCTTCGTGGACGTCGACCTGCTCGACGGGTTCTCGGCGCGCGAGGTCGTGGTGACCTGGATCGCCGAGCACACCCGCGCCGACGGGGTGCTCTCCACCAAGTCGAACCTGGTCCGCGCCGCCAAGCGTGCGGGGCTCGTTGCCGTCCAACGGTTCTTCCTGGTCGACTCGTTCTCGTACCACCAGCTGCCCCGGGTGGTCGAGCAGGCGAAGCCCGACGCGATCGAGATCCTGCCCGGGTGCATGCCGCGGGTCATCACCTGGCTCCGCGACGACACCACGGTGCCGGTCATCGCCGGCGGCTTGGTGTGCGACAAGGCGGACGTCATGGCGGCGCTCGGCGCGGGCGCGATCGCCGTGGCCTCGTCGAACCGCGACGTCTGGGGCATGTGAGCCCACGCAGGTCCTCGCCGCGAACCGGCGGGAGTGGTGACCGCCTGGAGGCCCGGTGCCGATCTCGTGGACCGGCACCGGGCCTCCAGGCTGTCGCGTTCGACGTCCGCGGCCGTCAGCCGACGATCGCTGCGGTCCGCCGGTACAGCTCGTCGGTGTGGGCCGTGACGTCGGCGTGCACCGCACGCAGCGCGTCGTAGACCGTCGCGGTCGACGGATCCGGCGCGAACCGGTCCCGCTCGACGACCATCGCCTCGGCCGCCGCGGCGAACGACGGGTGCACACCCGTCGCGACGGCAGCGCAGATCGCGGCCCCGCGCCCGGCGGCGCTGTCGCCCACGATGCGGATGGCCGGTGTCTGGAAGACGTCCGCCATCACCCGCATCATGAGGTCCGACGACGAACCGCCACCGGAGACGACCACGCGCTCGTACGGCGTGCCGAGCTCTGCGGCCATGGCGTCGCTGCGGTCGCGCATCGTCATCGCGATGCCCTCGAGGATCGACCGGTAGACGTGCGCTCGGCCCTGCCGTCCGTCGAAGCCGAGGATCGACCCCTTCCGGAACGCTGCGTCCGCCGGCGCGAGCCAGTCGAGCACCGTGAGGAGCCCGTCGGAACCGGCAGCGACCGCGGCGGCCTCGCGGTTCAGCCGGTCCTCGGCCCGCTCCCCCGCGGACTCGGCCGCGGCGGCGTAGTCCGGCCCGAGCAGATCGCGGAACCAGCTCACCGTCCACATGCCGCGGCGGATGCCGCCGGACTCGTACAGGTACCGGCCCGGTTCCGCACCGAAGTTGGTCCAGAAGTCGGTCCCGCCGGCGGTGTTCCGCTCACCGACGGACATGCCGGCGATGTACGTGCCGAGCGACACGAGCAGGGTGGTCGGGTCGAGGAGCCCGCAGCCGAGGGCCTCCACCGCCTTGTCGTTGGCCGTCGCGACCACTGGCAGTCCGACCGGCAGGCCCGTCGCCTCGCTCGCAGCTGCCGTCACGGTGCCGAGTACCTCGCCCGGGTCGACGAGCTCGAGGAGCTGCGACCGCTGCATGCCCGTTGCGGCATACGCGGCGTCGTCGGTCGCCCAGCGCCAGGTGTCGGTGTCGATCGGCCACATGCCCTGGTAGTTGGCGGCGGTGTCGCGGAACGCGCCCGTGAGCCGGTGACCGACGTAACCCGAGGAGGTGGTGACGTACGCCACGTCGTCGTGCTCGGCCGTGAACGGCTGCCCGACGCGGGCGTCCATCCAGCTCATCACCGGCTGGGCGAGCGACCCGTCGGCGCGCAGCACCGCTCGGCAGAACCGGATGGTGCAGAGCCCGACGCCGACGATCTCGGACGGGTCCCCGCGGAAGGCCGCCATCGCGATGCGGCACGCCGCCGCGACGGAGTCCCAGAGGTCGTCGTCCGGATGCTCGACCACGCCGGGCGCCGGTGTGTGGTTCGGCCGCAGCGGCACGCGCCCCTCGGCGACGACGACGCCCCGCTCGTCGAAGACCGTGACCTTCGACGACTGCGAGCCGTTGTCGATGCCGACGAGGTAGCGAGTCATGCGCCCGTGGCTCCGAATCGCGTGTCGGGGTGCTCAGCGGCCGACTGGATCGCTCCGGGTGCAGGGAAGATCGTGCCCTTGTTCATGATGCCCTTCGGGTCGAACTGCGCCTTAAGCCCCTGCATGATCGCGAACGCGGAGCCGTGCTCCTCCTCGACCCACGGGGTGCGGTACTTGCCGACGCCGTGGTGGTGGACCATCGAGCCACCGTGACGCAGGGCCTCCTCGACGATGATCGCGTTGAGCGGGATGTGGTACTTCTCGATCTCCTCCTCCGGGGAGCAGTCGATCCGGTAGTCGTACACGAAGTACATGTTCGTGCCGGTCTGGTAGCTGTGCGACGAGTGACCGCCGAGCATCGTGAGGTCCTCGGCGTGCGGGTACTCGTCGCGGATACGGGCGATGACCGCGTCGTACACGTCGCCGACGGCGGACCAGTCGGCGGAGATCT
Source organism: Curtobacterium sp. PhB142 (assembly GCF_004341255.1). NCBI lineage: Bacteria > Bacillati > Actinomycetota > Actinomycetes > Micrococcales > Microbacteriaceae > Curtobacterium > Curtobacterium sp. PhB142. Next base: position 16,166 of record NZ_SLUT01000001.1, read on the forward strand.
CGGTCGTGTAGCCGAGCTGGCGGTCCTGCAGCATCACCGCCTTCTCGGCGTCGATCTTGTCCTGCCCCCAGTTGAGGTTGTCGAACCAGGCCTCGATGAGCGCCGGGTCGACCTTCTCGTGCTGGTGCTGGTCGAGGACGCGCTGGATCTCCTCGGAGGTGGCACGCACGATGCCGGCCGGGCCCTCGGCGACGAACACCACGACGCACTTGTCCTTCGAGAAGTGCGAGAAGTGCTGGTTCGCGTCCTCCGGCGAGTACAGGCGCACGACGGAGGGGTGGAATCCGTTCGTGATGACCTCGCGCAGGATCGCGATGCCGGTGCGCATGTCGTCGACGAGCGCACCGTGGAACTCGTTGTTCTCCGGCTGGTACTTGAACACCTTGATCGTGACCTCGGTGATGACGCAGAGCGCGCCCTCGTTGCCGATGACGACGTGGCGGATGTCCGGGCCGGCGGAACGGCGCGGGACGGCCTTGATGCGGCGGACATCACCACCGGGGAAGACGGCCTCGAGCCCGACGACCATGTCCTCGATGGCGCCGTACAGCGTGGAGAACTGGCCGATGGACCGGGTCGCGACGAGCCCGCCGTACTGGGCCAACGGCTTGGACTGCGGCGAGTGACCGGTGGTCAGGCCCTGCAGGCGGAGCTCGTCCTCGAGGCGCTGGAGCGGCACGCCCGCCTGCACCGTCACCTGCATGTTCTCGGGATCGACGTTCAGCACGGCGTCCATGCGCGAGCAGTCCAGCACGATCGTGTCGACCACGCTCGTCTCGAGGCCACCCTCGGTGCCGGTCCGGCCCGTGCGCGGGACGATGTTGATCAGGTTGTCGTTCGCGAACACCAGGATCGCGGCGACGTCCTCGGTGGACTCGGCGTTCACGATGGCGACCGGGGCGGGCGCGTCGTAGATCCCGTGCACCGACTGGTACTTCTTGAACCGGTCGACGCTGGCGTCCTTGAGGTGCTGTTCGTCGGTGTCGATCTGCTCAGGTCGGACGATCTCGGCGAGGCGCGCGAGGATCTCGGAGCGGTCGAGGGTGGCGATCGAGTCGATCATGCGAAGGGTTGCCTTTCGTTGGTGTGGGTCGGAGCGCTGGTCGGGCGACTAGCGGACGAGGTATCCGCCGTCGACGGTCAGGGTGTGGCCGTTCACGTAGTCGGAGGCGCGCGAAGAGAGGAAGACCGTCGCGCCCATGAGGTCGGCGACGTCACCCCAGCGCCCGGCCGGGATGTGGTCGAGGACGCGCTGGTTCGTCTCCGGGTTGGACCGGGTCTGCTCGGTGATCTTCGTGGCGAAGTACCCCGGAGCGATCGCGTTGACCTGCACGTTGTGCTGCGCGAGTTCGTCGCAGTACGCCTTCGTGAAGCCGACGATGCCGTGCTTGGTCGCGGCGTACGCGGGCGACCACTGGCCGCCGAGGAACGCGAACAGCGACGCGATGTTGATGATCTTGCCGGAGCCCTGCGCGACGAAGTGCTTCGCGACCGCGTGCCCGAGGGCGAACGGCGCGGTGAGGTTGACCGCGACCATCGGGTCCCACTTCGCGCGGTCGAACGCGTCGACGTCGTCGAGCAGGCAGATGCCGGCCGAGTTCACCAGCACGTCGACGCCGCCGAGTCGCTCCACGCAGGCGTCCACGATCCGTTGCGGGGCGTCCGCCGCGGTGAGGTCGACCTCGAGGAACTCGTACCGTCGGCCCTCGCCCTCGACGAGCGCCCGGGTCGTGCCGTCGTCGTCGACCACGCTCGGCACGAAGACGTCGGCGCCGGCCTTGGCGAGAGCCAGCGAGAACGCCTGCCCGAGGCCGGAGTTGCCGCCGGTGACGATCGCCCGCTTGCCGGCGAGGCTGAACAGGTCCATCGAGAAGTCGCGGATGTCCATGGGTGTGGGGTCCTTTCGTGGTGCTTCAGGCGACGACGGCCACGTCGGGCGCCGTGTGGTTCCGGAGGTCTCGCGCGCGGACGCGCATGGTGAGGGTGGTGAGGAGGAAGCCGAGGACGGCCGCGCCGAGCAGGACGGCGAACATGGTCGTGTACCCGCCGCCCTGCGAGGGGACGCCGTTCGCCGGGTCCCCGACCCACCAGGCGCCGAGGGCAGGCAGGAACGCGTCCGGCAGGTAGGCGATGCCCGAGGCCAGCCCGATCACGCCGCCGCGCTGGGCGAGCGGGACCTCGACCTCGCCGATCTGCGCCCAGTAGACGCCGCGCGAAGTGAACACCGCGAGGCACATCACGATCATGAGCGCGACGGCGACCCACACCAGGGCGGGGTCCTGCGGCAGCAGGAGGAAGCCGGCGGCGCTGACGGCCGCGACGACGAACGTCCACCGGAGGAACGCCGGCGAGGACTTCGTCCACCGGTCGACGAGCACGCCGCCGACCGGGCCGCCGACGATCTGGAACACGTAGGTGCGGATGACGCCGATCGCGCCGAGGAGCACGACGGGCACGGCGAACCCGTTCTGCAGTAGCGGAGTGAGGTAGCCGAGCAGCGTGTAGAAGCAGTACATCAGCATGATCGAGGATCCGATGAGCCACGTGTACTTGTTGCGTGCGGCGGCGCCGAGTTCGCGGAGCGTGACCGTCTGTCGGCCGACCTGGCCCAGGGCATCGCGGTCCGTGCGGACGACGAGCAGGACCAGGCCGGCGAACACGAGGCAGAGCACGCCGTAGATGCGCATCACCCAGAGCACCCCGCCGGTGTCGGCGATCGCCGCGGCGACGATGCCGGCGCCGATGAAGCCCACGATCGTGGACGTGATGCCGCGGACGCCCTCGAGCCAGCCGAACAGCTTGCCCTGCTCGTCCGCCGAGCCGAGCATCGAGATGAGCTTGACGAGCGACGACCAGTACAGCCCCATGCCGAGCACGGCCATGAGCACGTGGGCGACGACGATCCCGGTCTCGTCCGGCACCGTCGCGAGCCAGAGGTCGACGACACCCATGCCGGCCAGCGCGACCACGATGAGGGCCTTCGGTGAGAAGCGGTCGGCGAACCACCCGCCGCAGAAGTACATGAGCACGGCGACGGCGCCGAACACCGAGGTGATCTCGCCGTAGCGCTGGATCGTGAGGTCGAGCGCATGCGCGGTGTCCGCGAGGAACACGAACCGGATGTACGCGACCTGGAAGATCACGCCGCCGGTCATGGACAGGACGATGAAGCTCAGCAGTCTGCGGGACTTGGTCAAGACCACTCCTTCGTGGTGTGGGTCGGATCGGGTCGGGGGAGGGGGTTCCGGGCACAAAAAAAGAACAGCGACACCCCAGCGCCGGTGCGCTGCGGGTGTCGCTGTTCTCTGAGGTCTGGAGCGACTGCCGTCCCTCGGGTGGGACGGCCGATCTGCAGTTGTCCGATCCGGCCCACGCGATATGCCGGATACGACGTGAACCGTAACCCATGATCACCCGCCAGCACAACTCAGGTGGCACGGATGCTCCGGACGTGCATAATGATCTGGCCCGGAATGTGAACGTGCACATCGACGTGCCACGGCCCCGGGCGGAAACGAGCAGCAATGGCGTCATCGCGGGCACAGCAACCGCGTTCGCCCAGCATCCGTGACGTCGCACGGATCGCGGGCGTTTCCCACCAGACCGTCTCGCGGGTGCTGAACAACTCCGACGCCATCCGCGACGCCACGCGCGACAAGGTGCTGGCGGCGATGGAGCAGCTGCAGTACCGGCCGAACCGTGCGGCGCGGGCCCTCGTCACGAGCCGGACCCACACGATCGGCGTCCTGACAGCCCGGCGCGCCCACTACGGCCCGGCGGTCGCACTGCAGGCGATCGAGGACGCGGCGATGCTGCGCGGGTACTCGGTGACGACGGCGAACATCGCCGAGGCGACCGACACCGCCGTGCGCGAGGGGCTCGGGCACCTGCTCGACCTGGACGTCGAGGGCATCGTCGTCATCGCACCCCAGCAGCGGGTGTTCGACCTGATCGAGGAACTCGGCATCCGCACGCCGTACGTGACGATGCGGGCCAGTGTCGGCGAGGACCCGACGGCCCTGTGGGTCGACCAGATGGAGGGCGCGCGGCTCGCCACCGAGCACCTGCTCGACCTGGGCCACGAGTACATCCGGCACATCGCCGGCCCGCAGGACTGGATCGAGGCGGACGCCCGCATGCAGGGCTTCCTGCGCGCCATGTCGGACCGCGACATGTCCGTCGTCCCGCCGATCCTGGGCGACTGGACGGCGAACTTCGGCTACCACGCCGGCCGCGAACTCCTGCGGTGGCGGGACTGCACGGCGGTGTTCTGCTCGAACGACCAGATGGCCCTGGGCGTCATGCACGCAGCGCGCTCCTACGGGCTCGACGTGCCGGGCGACCTGTCGGTGGTCGGCTACGACGACATCCCCGAGGCGAAGCACTTCTGGCCACCGCTCACCACGGTGCAGGTCGACTTCGCCGAGCTCGGCCGCCGCTGCGTCGACCTGCTCCTGCCCGGCGAGGACGAGCTGCTCCGCCCGATCGACATCGTCCCGCAACTCGTCGTGCGCGCGTCCACGGGAGCCCCGCGCGGCCGGTGACGCGCCCACGGTCGATCCGCAGGACGCGGGGCGGACCGGCACCGTGCCTCCCGTCCGGGGGACGTTCGTGCGGGATCACGCAGGCCGTTACGAAAACGCGACCAATCCGAATTGACAGCCGCACCGGGGCTGTGCGTAAATTACCTCCGTCCAGCCGATGTGACCGTTCACATGAGCGTCACACCAGCGGGGCACCGGACGCGACAACGAAGTCCACGCAGGCCACCTGCGCCCTTTCGCTGCCGCAGCAGAACCACCCGAACAACTGCCGCATCGCAGCGGCAGAAGGAGATGCACTGTGGCGTCAACCCCGATCGACACCGGCCTCGAGACCCGGTCGATCACCGCACCCGAGACCATCCTCGAGATGCGCTCGATCACCAAGGAGTTCCCTGGTGTCAAGGCGCTCTCCGAGGTCTCCCTCAACGTCCGCGCCGGTGAGATCCACGCGATCTGCGGTGAGAACGGCGCCGGCAAGTCGACCCTGATGAAGGTCCTGTCGGGCGTCTACCCCTACGGCACCTACGACGGCGAGATCGTCTTCGAGGGCGAAGAGGTCCGCTTCGCGAACATCAAGCAGTCGGAACAGGCCGGCATCGTGATCATCCACCAGGAGCTCGCGCTGATCCCGGAGCTCTCGATCACCGAGAACCTGTTCCTCGGAAACGAGCCGGGACGCTTCGGGCGAATCGACTGGACCGCCGCGCAGCTCCGCGCCCAGGACCTGCTCGCCCGCGTCGGGCTCGCCGACGACCCGGACACGCAGATCAAGAACATCGGTGTCGGCAAGCAGCAGCTGGTCGAGATCGCGAAGGCCCTGCACAAGGACGTCAAGCTCCTCATCCTCGACGAGCCGACCGCGGCCCTGAACGAGAACGACTCGCAGCACCTGCTCGACCTGATCGTCGGGCTGAAGGCCAAGGGGATCTCGAGCATCATCATCAGCCACAAGCTCAACGAGATCGAGCAGATCGCCGACGAGATCACGATCATCCGTGACGGCAAGACCATCGAGACGCTGAACGTCAAGGGCGACGGCGTCAACGAGGACCGCATCATCCGCGGCATGGTCGGCCGTTCGCTCGAGAGCCGGTTCCCGGACCGCACCCCGAAGATCGGCGAGACCTTCTTCGAGGTCCGAGACTGGACCGTGCAGCACCCACTCGACGCGTCGCGTCTGGTCTGCAAGGGCTCGAACTTCCACGTGAAGCGCGGCGAGATCGTCGGGTTCGCGGGCCTGATGGGTGCCGGTCGTACCGAACTCGCGATGAGCCTGTTCGGTCGTTCCTACGGCACCTGGCTCGGCGGCGAGATCATCAAGGACGGCCACGAGATCAAGGTCACCAACGTCCAGCAGGCGATCCAGCACGGCATCGGCTACGTCTCCGAGGACCGCAAGGCCCTCGGCCTCAACCTGCTCGACACGGTGAAGCGGTCCACGGTCTCCGCCGACCTGCAGAAGATCTCGAAGGCCGGTGTCGTCGACTCGCTCGAGGAGTACTCGGTCGCCGAGAAGTACCGCAAGATGCTCCGCACCAAGGTGCCGAGCGTCGAGGAGAACGTCGGCAAGCTGTCCGGCGGCAACCAGCAGAAGGTCGTCCTGTCCAAGTGGATGTTCACCGACCCGGACATCCTCATCCTCGACGAACCGACCCGCGGCATCGACGTGGGCGCCAAGTTCGAGATCTACGGGATCATCCAGCAGCTCGCGGCCGAGGGGAAGGGCATCATCCTCATCTCGTCCGAGCTGCCGGAACTCCTCGGTCTCTCCGACCGGATCTACACCATCTTCGAGGGCCAGATCACCGCTGACCTCCCGGCCGACCAGGCCGATCCCGAATCGCTCATGCGCAGCATGACCTCCGCGCGGAAGGGCGCCACCGCCTCATGAACAACCTGAAACTGCTCTTCGGCAAGGGCAACAGCATCGGCCAGTACGGCATGATCATCGCGCTCATCGTGCTGCTCGCGTACTTCGCGATCACCACCCAGGGGCTGATCCTCGAGCCCACGAACGTGATCAACCTGTTCCTGCAGTACTCCTACATCCTCATCCTGGCGCTCGGGATGGTCATGGTGATCATCGCCGGCCACATCGACCTGTCGGTCGGCTCGGTCGCGGCAGTCGTCGGCATCATCGTGGCCCAGTCGATCGCGGTGTGGAACTTCCCGGTCTGGGCCGCGATCCTGCTCGGCCTGGCCGTCGGCGCCGTGATCGGTGCCTGGCAGGGGTTCTGGGTGGCCTTCGTCCGCGTCCCGGCGTTCATCGTGACGCTGGCCGGGCAGCTCATCTTCCGTGGCGTCAACCAGATCATCGGCAACTCGACGTCGGTCCCCGTGCCGGACAGCTTCACCCCGATCGGCGCCGGCTTCCTCGGTGACTTCGGGCCCGACTTCGGCTACAGCAACGGCACGCTCCTGCTCGGCCTCGCCACCATCGCCGCACTCATCATCATCGAGGCGCGCGGACGCGCACGGCGCCGCAAGATGCAGGCCGAGGTCCCGCCGCTGTGGGTCTCCGTCGTGCGCACCGGCATCCTGGTCGCCGTCACGCTCGTCGCCACGTACCTGTTCGGCGCCGGCCCGGTCGGTACCTCGGTCCCGATCGTCGCGATCATCCTCGGTGTCCTGACGATCGTCTACGGCTTCGTCACGAAGAACACGATCTTCGGTCGCCAGGTCTACGCCGTCGGTGGCAACTCCAGCGCCGCCGTCCTGTCCGGTGTCTCCGCGAAGAAGGTCAACTTCTTCGTCATGATGAACATGTCCGTCCTCGCCGCCGTCGCCGGCATGGTGTTCGTCGCCTACTCCGGTGCGTCCGGACCCGCGGACGGCACCGGCTGGGAGCTGGACGCGATCGCCGCCGTGTTCGTCGGTGGCGCCGCCGTGGCCGGTGGTGTCGGCACGATCTCCGGTTCCATCATCGGTGGTCTCGTGATGGCGCTGCTGTCGAACGGCCTGCAGCTGATGGGCCTCGAGTCCAACAAGGTGCAGATCATCCGCGGTCTGGTCCTGCTCGTCGCCGTCGCCTTCGACGTCTACTCGAAGTCGCAGGGACGTCCGTCACTCATCGGCGGCATGATGCGGCAGTTCCAGCGGAAGGACACCGAGCAGAACACGGTGGCCGCCCAGCAGCCGCGGTCCATCGAGGACCAGCCGGACAAGATCACCCTCCCCTAGCTCACACCTCCCCACAGCGGGGCCTCAGGCCCCACCCCTCCTCAACGAAGAGAAAGCAATCACATGCGCAAGAAGATCGTCGCCGGCCTCAGCCTGGCGCTCATCGCGGGCCTCGCCCTCAGCGGCTGCTCGTCGCGCGGCTCGTCCGACGACGCCGGCAGCGGCAGCTCCACCACCATCAAGAAGGGCGACCTGATCGGTGTCGCCCTGCCCGCCAAGACCTCGCAGAACTGGGTCCTCGCTGGTGCAGCGTTCAAGAAGTCGATCGAGGACGCCGGCTTCAAGGCCGACATCCAGTACGCCAACGCCGGCAACCCCGTCCCGGACCAGCAGTCGCAGATCTCGGGCATGATCACCAAGGGTGCGAAGGCCGTCATCATCGGTGCGGCCGACGGCTCGCAGCTGACCGCGCAGGTCAAGTCGGCGAAGTCCTCGGGCGCCGTCGTCATCGCCTGGGACCGCAACATCCTGAACACGACGAACGTCGACTACTACGTCGCGTTCAACAACTTCAAGGTCGGTCAGCTGCAGGCCGAGGCGCTGCTCAAGGGCCTGAAGGAGAAGAAGGGCGACGGACCGTACAACGTCGAGCTCTTCGCCGGTTCGGCGGACGACGCGAACGCGACCGTCTTCTTCGACGGTGCGATGGACGTCCTGCAGCCGAAGATCGACGACGGCACGATCAAGATCGTCTCGGGCCAGACCACCTTCCAGAAGGTGCAGACGAAGGGCTGGCTCGCGCAGAACGCCCAGTCCCGCATGACCGACCTGCTCTCGCAGTACTACTCGGGCAGCACGAAGCTCGACGGCGTCCTGTCGCCCAACGACACCCTCGCCCGTGCCATCCTCACCGCGACCAAGGCCGCCGGCAAGGAGAACCCGGTCGTGACCGGGCAGGACTCGGAGACCGCTTCCATCCCGCTCATCATGCAGGGCACGCAGTACTCGACGATCTACAAGAACACAACGGAGGAGGCCCAGGCGGCCATCGACCTGGTGTCCGACCTCGCCGACGGCAAGACCCCGAAGACGACGAAGGACAAGAACAACGACAACGGCAAGAAGATCGTGCCGGCCGTCGAGCTGACGCCGATCCTGGTCACGAAGGACAACGCGGTCGAGGCCTACAAGGGCAACGACACCCTCGAGGAGCTCGCCAAGAAGGGCTGATCTCCCCCGCTCACACGGACGGCCCCGTCTCGCTTCGGCGAGACGGGGCCGTCCTGCGTCGTCGTGGGGCCGGCCACGGTCGGACGGGAGGCCCGGGGCACGTCGTGATCCGTGCCTCCCGTCCGCCGTGCACGCACGTCCGGTGCCCGCGCGACCCGCCGGGTCAGGGCCGGGTCGCGCGCAACCGCCGCGCCGCGTCGGCCAGGTGCGGTACGTCGGTGCGGGCCGTGCCGAACACCACCGCGCGGGTGGTGTCGAAGTAGCGCCGGGTCAGCCGGTCGCCGAGGTCGGACACCCGCGACCACGGGATGTCCGGCTCGCTCGCGGTGACGGTGCTCGGCAGGACACGGACCGCCTCGCCGATCTCGACCAGCCGCATCCGGACGGCGTCGTGCACCAGGTCCTCGGGCAGCCGCTCGTCGCCGACGTACCGGCCGATGGCCTCGCACGCGCCGATGACGTCGTCGAGTCGGTCGCCGACCAGCCGGGGCGTCACCGGTTCCTGGCTCACAGCGGCACCGCGCGTCGGACGACCTCGGGACTCATGCCGGCGGCGTCCACGACGTCGACGCGCACGCCGAGCAGTCGCTCGGCGCCGTCCTGGATGCGCATGAGCGCGAAGATGCCGAGCCCGGCGTCGACGTCGATCATCAGGTCGACGTCGCTGCCCGGGCCGTCGTCCCCACGGGCGACGCTGCCGAACAACCGTGGGTTGCGGCCGCCGAACCGCTCCACGACGGCGACGAGGTCGTGCCGTGCTGCGGCGACGCGTTCGCGCAGGGGCGGTGGGTCCTCGACCGGGAGCAGGTCGATCGACGTGGTGAAGCCCGCGGCCCGGAGCATGCGCTGGAGTGCGGCGAGCGAGGGTTCGCGTCGGCCGTTCTCGTACGTGCTGATGACGCTCTGCGTGACGCCGGCGCGGCGGGCGAGCTGCACCTGCGTCAGTTCGGCGCGGTCACGGGCGTCACGGATGAGCGCGGCCGCCGACACCGTCGGCATCGGACGTGGAGGGACTGCGGACATGCTGCAACGATACACAGCATGCGACATTTCGTCCGCCGGGAGGCATGGCGGTGTCGACTCGGAACGACGTCATCGATGTCGCACGACGTCGAGGACGTCATTCCGGGTCGGGTGGACCGCGGTCAGGGGCGTGCTGAGACGTCCGCGCGGTGGAAGTTCTGCGCCGAGCGGGACGGGGTCGGCCCGCGCTGGCCCTGGTACCGCGACTGGTACTCGGCCGAGCCGTACGGCTTCTCGGCAGGGCTGGACAGCTGGAAGAAGCACAGCTGCCCGATCTTCATGCCGGGCCAGAGCTTGATCGGCAGCGTCGCGACGTTCGACAGCTCGAGCGTCACGTGGCCGGAGAACCCGGGGTCGATGAAGCCCGCGGTCGAGTGGGTCAGGAGCCCGAGGCGTCCGAGCGAGCTCTTGCCCTCGAGCCGCGCGGCGATGTCGTCGGGCAACGTGACGACCTCGTAGGTCGAGCCGAGCACGAACTCGCCGGGGTGCAGCACGAAGGCCTCGTCCGGGTCGGTCTCGACCAGCCGGGTCAGGTCGGGCTGGTCGACCGCCGGGTCGATGTGCGGGTACTTGTGGTTGTCGAACAGCCGGAAGAACTTGTCGAGTCGGACGTCGATGCTCGACGGCTGGACGAGCGAGGCGTCGTGGGGGTCGAGACCGATCCGGCCCTCGGCGAGCTGGGCGGTGATGTCGCGATCGGAGAGCAGCACGCCGTGCAGCCTAGCGGCAGCGGACCCTCGCCGATATGCTGCGAGGCTGTCCGGAGCCGGGCGGCGTCGCACCGCCGGGAGGAACCGACATGACCGCGTACACCGTCCACGAACTCGTGGTCCCCGCCACGATGGACGACGACCCGGGGACCGTGCGGGCGTTCCGCGAGTGGGTCGACGTGCAGAACCGCGCCGAGGTGTCGATCACCGGACTGCCGGAACTGCTCTGGACGCCCGAGGAACAACTGCCGTACCTGATCGACCCCGACGCGCCCAGCCGACTGTTCCTGGTCCGTGACGACGAGGGGGCCGCGGTGGGGGCCGGCTCGTACGAATCGAAGGCGGTCGCGGACGCCCCGAACTGCTGGATGGCGGTCAGCGTGGCGCCCGAGCACCGGCGCCGTGGCATCGGCACGCTCCTGGCCGAGCACGTCGAAGCGGTCGCGAGGCAGCAGGGCCGCACGCAGTGGAAGACGTACGCCGTGTCACGGCAGGTCGGCCCCGCAGCGGGCCCCGGGTACCTCCGTGCACCGACCGGGTTCGGCGTCGTGCCCGAGGACGAACCCGGAGCCCGGTTCCTGACGAGCCGGGGGTGGCGGTTCGGGCAGGTGAACCGGATCAGCCGTCTGGAGCTCCCGGCCGACCCCGATGCGCTCTCCGGTGTCCGCGCGGCGGCGACGCGGGCGGCGGCCGACCGGTACCGCGTGCACACCTGGGCCGGACCGACTCCGTCCCGGTGGCAGACGGACGTCGCACTCCTCCTGAGCCGGATGAGCACCGATGCCCCGGCCGGCGACATGGCCGAGCCCGAGGACGCCTGGACGATCGACCGGCTCCGGACGCACGAGCAGCACCTCGACGACGGCCCGCGCACCATGCGCACCGTCGCCGTGGAGGACGTGTCGTCCGGCGGACTCGTCGGCTTCACCCAGCTCGCCGTCCCTGGGCCCGTGGCCCAGCCCGTGATGCAGGGCGACACCCTCGTGCTGCGCGAGCACCGGGGGCACCGGCTCGGGTGGCTGCTCAAGGTCGTCGGGATCGAGACGATCGAGCGCGACCACCGGGGCACCCCTCGATCATCACGTTCAACGCCGAGGAGAACCGCCCGATGCTCGACGTGAACGAGGCCGTCGGGTTCGTGGGCGTCGGCAGCGAGGGGATCTGGGAACACCGCCCGGCGTAGGGTTCCCCCATGACGCGCTCACGGGGGATGGACGATCTGGTCAGCGACGGGGTCTTCCTGGCCTGGGAAGCGCAGCTGCAGCTCGCCGACCTGTACGACGACCACGAACGCTGGAACGTCGACCTCGCCGCCGGCACCCTGCAGTTCGTCGGGCCGCACCCGGGCGAGTTCCGGATCCAGCTCCTGGGGTCGGCCGCACCGGGGCCGCGCAGCTGGCTCTGGGGCTGGGCGAACCCGTCGCAGTACCCCGCGTCGGTGCTCGCCGCCGCGAACGCCACCCGCGCGCTGGGCGAACGGCTCGGGATCCCGGAACTCGTGCAGGGCGAGGTCCCGTTCGGCGAGCACCGGCAGGCCGACGCCGCAGACGCCGGGTACGAGTTCGCGTGGGACATGTCGATCGCAGCACGGCTGGCGACCGGTTCGTGGTTCGGCTTCGGCGGGCACGTCGGCGGAGGCTCCCGCCTCTGGGTGCTGTTCGAGGGCCTGCTCTTCGCGCCGCCGACGGTCCCCCGGATGGTCCGGGTCTTCGGTGAGGGCCTGCAGACGACCGAGGTGCACGACCACCGCCGCGCCGTGGGGAGCTGGGCGTCGCTCCGCGGTGTCCCCTGGGACGGGCGCACGCTGACGTTGGCAGACGGGACCATCACGGTCGACTTCGACGAGCTGGGCCGGATCCGCGACCTGCAGGGGTCGTCGGCGCGACCCTGAGGCGGGCCGCAGCGCGCGCTGCGGACTGACACCGCTCCTCCAGACCGACCCGCCTACCATGGAGGGTCCGCGGTCTCGCGGACGCACGCGTCCCTGGAACAAGGTTGATGACCGTCACGTCCCCCGCAACCCAGCCCGGAGGCCCGGCGCCGGAATCCGCGCCCGTCACCGCGCGCACGTCCACCGTCGCGACCGTGCTGGTCGTCGCCATCCCGCTCGCGGTCGCGTGCTCGCTCCTCGGCCTGACGATCACCGGGGCGTTCACCGCGAACCAGCAGCTGGTGTCCGCCGGCGACGTGGTCGAGTACGGCCTGCCGATCGCCCGCGTGGTGCACGACACCATGGCGGCGCTGACCGTCGGCCTGCTCATCGTCGCCGCGTTCGCGCTGCCGGCACAGAAGAAGGACCACCGGGCGCTCTCGAGCGTGCAGCACCGCGCCACACGCTGGGCGGCGGCGACCGGATCGGTCTGGTTCCTCGCCGCGGCCGTGACCGTCGTGCTGACCGGCGCCAACACCCTCGGCGTCCCGATCACCAGTCCGGTGTTCGCCCGGAACTTCATGCTGTTCGCGTTCCAGGTCGAGATCGGGCAGGCGCTCGTGGTCTCCGCGGCGGCCATCCTCATCGCGACCGTGGTCGCCGCGTTCGCCACCCGGGTCACGACGCTCGCCGTCGCCACCGTGTTCGGCCTCTTCGCGCTGCTCCCCCTGGCACTGTCCGGTCACGCCGCCGGCTCGCTCGAGCACGCCAACGCCGTGAACTCCCTCGCGATCCACCTGATCGGAGTGTGCGTCTGGGCCGGCGGGCTCGTCGCCGTCGTGCTGCTGCGCACCCGCACGAAGGGCGCGACCGGTCGGGTGGTCTCCCGCTACTCCACACTGGCCGGGTGGTCGTTCGGCGCCGTCGCGTTCTCCGGCATCGTCAACGCCTCGCTGCGGCTGACCGGTCCGCTCGACCTCGTCACCACCCCGTACGGCGCACTCATCACGGTCAAGGCCGTCATCCTGGTGCTGCTCGGGATCGCCGGCGTCGTGCAGCGCCGCAAGCTGGTGCCCGGGCTGCTCCGCGCGCCGCTCGACCGCCGTCGGTTCACCCGGTTCGCGCTCGCCGAGATCGTGTTCATGGCCGTCGCGATCGGCGTCTCGGTGGCCGTGTCCCGCTCGCAGCCGCCGATCCCGCAGACACCCGAGACCGGTGAGGACACCCGCTCCGGCCTGATCGGGTTCCCGTTCCCGCCGGCCCAGACGATGCACACGTACCTGACGCAGTGGCACATCGACTGGGTGTGGCTCGGGCTCGCCGTCGTCGGTGCCGTCTGGTACCTGCTCGCCGTGCGGAAGCTCCGGAAGCGCGGCGACAAGTGGCCCGTCGGGCGCACCATCGCCTGGGTCATCGGCTGCGCCCTGTTCATCTGGACCACGTCGGCCGGACCGGCCGTGTACGGCATGATCCACTTCTCGTCGCACATGGTCCAGCACATGCTGCTCATGATGTTCGTGCCGCTGCCGCTCGTGCTCGGCGGGCCGGTGCTGCTCGCCATGCGCACCCTGCCGGTCCGCAACGACGGTTCCCGCGGGGCCCGCGAGTGGCTCATGCTCTTCGTGCACTCGCGGTACATGCAGTTCATGGGGAAGCCCGCCGTCGCGGGTGTGATCTTCGCCGGGTCGCTCGTGGTGTTCTACTTCACGCCGGCGTACCAGGCGGCGATGCAGTCGCACGAGTGGCACGTCGCGATGGTCGTCCACTTCGTGCTGAGCGGCTACCTGTTCTTCTGGGTGTTCGTCGGCGTCGACCCGGGGCCGAAGCGTCCGCCGTACCCGATCCTGATCATCGCGCTGCTCGCGACGCTGGCCTTCCACGCGTTCTTCGGCGTCGCCGTGATGACCTCGCAGTCGGTGTTCGCGATCGACTGGTTCCACGCACTCGGCCAGACGAACGACGCCGCGCTGCTCGACGACCAGCACACCGGCGGCGGCATCGCCTGGGGCGCCTCCGAGCTGCCGATGGTCTTCGTCGCGCTGCTCGTGGTGCGGAACTGGATCCGCACGGACAAGCGCGACGCGAAGCGGCTCGACCGCAAGGCCGAACGTGACGGCGACGCCGACCTGAAGGCGTACAACGAACGCCTGGCGGCGATCAACGCGACCGACACCGCGCGCCGCGACTGACGCGCGCGTCCGTCAGCGGCTGTTCTGGTCAGTCGCCGTGGACGATGCAGACCGCGTCGAGGTCCAGGGCGGCCTCGAGCGCCGCCGAGATCCCGGACTCCCCGTCGGACCCCGCGGGGGTGACGGTGTCGACCCACCACAGCGGCGTCGCGATCGTGGGGGCGTCCGGCAGGATCCGCTCGACCTCGTCGAAGGAGTCCACCCGCCGCACCCCGAGCACGGTGATCACCGGGTGCGTGGCGTCGCGGCAGACCTGCAACATCGGGCCGTCATCGAGGGCTCGGACGCCCCAGGACTCGTCGTGCAGGAGCAGTGCTTCGGCGACCTCCCGCGGCTCGACCGGCTGGCGGCAGAGGATGGTGACGTCACGCGGCACCGTGACCGCCTGCCACCCGGGTGTCCCGCACGTGCCCGTCGAGCGTGCCCTCGTCGTGGGCCGGGTCGAGGGGCGCTCCGCCGACGAGCTGCAGGAAGCGGTCCTCGTCGATGCGGTCGAGGAAGGACTCGAGGGCTTCCCAGCCGTCCTCGAAGCGGACGATCATGCCGCCGTCGACGATGTCGCTGTCAGCGGCACCGGTGTCGCCTGCTCCGGACGGGCCGCCCGCCCCGGACCGGTCGCCTGCCCCGGACCGGGTGCCGAACGTCGCCGTCGTGGTGCGCGGTGGCGGCCAGACCCCGTCGCGGTCCAGGAACTCGGAGGCTTCGGGTCCGACGACGACGGCGAGCGGCGACGGCTCGCCGTGCGACACCGCGCGGATCAGGTGGTCGGCGTCCCCCCGGCGCTGCATCACCACACCGAAGACGGGCACGACCTGGTCCGCGACCTGCTGCACGGCGTCGAACAGGCGGTTCGCGAGCGCCGGGTCGGTGTTCTCCTCGGGCACGGTCAACACGGCGGACATCGTCTCGACGACGACGCCACCGACCAGGTGGGCGGTCATCGTCGCGGAGAAGCCCTCGCCGACGGCGTACGAGGTCGACACCCCGGGCGCCTCGTGCTTGGCGTACTGCGTGACGACCCATCGGTCCCACGGCACGGAGAGCGGTTCGGCGGTGCCCCAACGGGTGGGGCAGGTGCCGACGGTGTGGCACAGGGCCTCGATCGCGGACCCCATGTCCACGGCACGCTCGGCGTGGTGGCGGAGCGTCAGGTCGATGCTGATCTGGCGGACGGAGTCGGCTGCGACCGGGTGCTCGGGAGACGGTGTGCCGACGAGTTCGGGGCCGCGGTGCACGAAGTCCTCGATGCCCGAGGCTGCCGCACCCGTCCGGCCGTCGCGCAGCGTCCCGTCGAAGTCGGCGACGGCCCACGCGGCACCGTAGGCACCGAGCGCGTGCCGCAGGGCGGGGGTGATCGCGGATTCGCGCCCGGTCCGCAGCACGACCATGCGGCCGGCGTCCGCCGAACGACGGAGCAGTGAGGCGAGCGCGTCCGTCAGCCACACGACCGGCGAGGCGGACTCGACCACGATGGCGGGACCGACCACGTCGTCGATGAGGGGATGCCTGACCATCCGGTCCTCCTCGGGTTCTTCGGCGCTGGAACTCCCTGGACGGTACACACGAGGACGACACCTGTCCGTCAGGCTGGCGTGCTCACAGCGGAGACTCGGGAGGCACGACACACGCCCGACAGGAGGCGTACGGTGCGCGGTCGGCTGGCTTCCAGGCGAGAATCCGCTAGGCTTGCCGAGTCCCGTTCTGCGGGGTGCGCGAGTGTAGTTCAATGGTAGAACTCCAGCTTCCCAAGCTGGTAGCGCGGGTTCGATTCCCGTCACTCGCTCCGAACGAACGGCCGCCCGGTGGGCGGCCGTTCTGCATGTGTCCAGGGTGACCCGCAAGGCTGCTCGCATGCGTCGTTCTGCCTTGTTCGTGATCGGCGGTGTGATCACTGCGCTCGTCCTGACCGGCTGTGCGGACGGCGAGTCCCCGGCGACGTCCCGTTCCGCGGCACCGCCCCGGACGACGGCGAGTCCGACCCCGACGGCGAGCGCCGCTGCACCGCACCAGGAGCGCGTCCGCCGAGCACTCGCGGGCCTCGAACGCGAGTACGACGCGACGGTCGGCGTCGTCGCGACCGACACCGTCACGGGTGAGACGGTCGCGTACAACGGCGACCGACGCTTCGGCTACGCCTCGACCATCAAGGCGTTCGCCGCGGCACAGTTCCTGCGCTCGGTGCCCGCGGACGCCCGGAACGAGGTCGTGCACTGGACGGCCGCGGACGTCGCCGCTGCCGGGTACTCCCCCGTGACGGAACAGCACGTGGCCGACGGGCTGTCGTACGAGCAGCTGGCCGAGGCAGCCGTCCGGATGAGCGACAACACGGCCCTGAACCTCGTGCTCACGCGCATCGGCGGTCCGAGCGGCCTGGACGCCGCGTTGACCGAGCTCGGCGACACCACCACCGAAGTGGTCCACGGCGAGCCGGACCTCAACACCATCGAGCCGGGCAGCACCGAGGACACCACGACCCCGGCGGCGTTCACCGCGGCCCTGACGACCGTGCTCGACGGCAGCACCCTGGACCGCGCCGACACCGCGCTGCTGGTCGACTGGATGG
The DNA here is from genome assembly GCF_004341255.1 of Curtobacterium sp. PhB142. Taxonomy (NCBI): domain Bacteria; kingdom Bacillati; phylum Actinomycetota; class Actinomycetes; order Micrococcales; family Microbacteriaceae; genus Curtobacterium; species Curtobacterium sp. PhB142. The sequence goes on from NZ_SLUT01000001.1 coordinate 33,415, forward strand.
GCGGCAACGCGACCGGCGACGCGCTCATCCGGGCCGGCGCACCGGACGGCTGGGTCGTGGTCGACAAGTCCGGGGGCGCCGGGCCGATCCGGAACGACGTGGCGCGGGTGACCCCGCCCGGCGGTGACCCGATCGTGCTCTCGGTCCTGACCACGCGGAACGACCCCGACGCCGCCTACGACGACGCCCTGGTGGCCCGGTCGGCATCGGCGGTGCTCGACGCGTTCGACCGCTGATCGACCGCTGATCGACCGGGGCGGCGATCGCCGTTCTGCACCGCGTCACACGGCGTCATGAACGACACCTGTCGGGGACCCCGGGACACTACGCTCGCTCCATGTCCTCCTCCGGATCCCCCGTGGTCGTCGTCGGCGCCGGCATCATCGGACTGAGCGCCGCGTGGCACCTCGCCGGGCTCGGGCAGCGGGTCCTGCTCCTCGACAGCGGGACGGTCGCCGGGGGCACGACCACCGCGGGTGCCGGGTTCGTCGGCCAGTGGGCAGCCGGGTACGCCTGGTACTGGAACGAGTCCGAACGCGACGTCGAGCAGTACGGCATCGACTTCTACCGCGACCTCGCCGGCGCCGGCCACGGCCCGACCGGGTACCGGCAGAACGGCAACGTCTGGCTGACCGTCACCGAGCAGGGCCAGGCCGACCACCTGCCGCCGTTCGAGCAGCACCCGCTCCGGCCGGCCGGGGCGCGGACGCTCACCCCGGCCGAGGCGGCCGACCTCGTGCCCGGGCTCGACCCGACCGCGGTCACCGCGGGCTTCCTCCATCCGGACGGCATCCAGATCAGTGCGCCGGACACGGCCGCAGCGCTGGTGCACGCGGTCCGTGCGCGGGGCGTCGAGATCCGCGAGCACACGCCGGTCGCCGGTCTGGAGGCCCGTGGGGGCTCCGTCACGGGCGTCCGGACCGCGAACGGCGAGGTCATCGACGCCGCGAAGGTCGTGCTCGCCGCCGGCAGCTGGACGAACGCCCTCCTCGCCCCCTTCGGGCGCGAGCTGCCGACGGTCCGGGTCGTCGCCAGCCGGCTCGTGACGACGCCGTTCGGTCTGCCGGGCACCCTGCCGACCCTGATGCTGCCGGAGCTGCACGGCCTGTGGATCCGTGAGCACCGCGGCGGCCTGACGTACGGTGCCGGGCCCGGGTACGAGCCGCTGCACGTCGGCGGTGCGGACCGGAGCGACGAACCCGACCGCCGACCGGTTCGCACGGACCTGCTCGACGCCATGCGGACGTACCTGCACCCGATCGTCGCCCGGCTGCTCCCCGCCGCCGCGAGCGTGCTCGGGGTCGACGAGACCCCCACGCAGGGCGTCGTCTCGATGACCGCCGACCGGTACTTCATCGTCGGCGCGGTCCCCGAGCTGGACGGACTCGTGGTGGCCGGTGGCGACAACGAGTCCGGCGTCACGCACGGTCCGGGCCTCGGGCGGATCGCAGCGGAACTGAGCGTCACGGGCACGACCACCCTCGGCGACGCGAGCCGCTACGCCCCGGCACGGTTCCCGGCGGCGGCCCCGACCGAGGCCGAGGTGGTAGCGATGATGCCGGCGCGGCGCGAGGCCGACGCCCGACGAGCCGGAGCCGTGGCATGAGCGACGTGCTGAGCGACCGGGCCCCGACGCACGTCGTGATCGGCGGCGGGGTCGTCGGCGCCGCCACCGCGTACGCCCTCACACTCCGCGGCGAGCGCGTCCTGCTCGTCGAGCAGCACGAGCGCGGGCACCACAACGGCTCGTCCCACGGCGCCACCCGGATCTTCCGGCAGGGCTACGCCGACCCCGAGTACGTCGCCCTGACCTCCCGCGCGCTGGCGCTGTGGGAAGCGCTCGAGGGCGCTGCGGACGAGGAGCTCATCGTCCGCACCGGGGCCGTCGACCACGGCCGCGCCGAGGTCGTCGACGCCATCGCCGCCGCGCTGACGGACGCCGGCATCCCGCACGAGACCCTCAGCCCGGACGCCGCGGCCGCACGCTGGCCGGGGATCGCGTTCGAGGGCCACGTGCTCGCACACGCCACGGCCGGTCGCATCCGGTCCGACCGCGCCATCGAGGTGTTCCTCACCCTGGCGGAACGGACGGGGCTCGCCGAGCTGCGCTTCGACACGGGCGTGACGGGGCTCGAGGACCACGGCGACGACGTGACCGTGACGCTGTCCGACGGGTCCACCCACCGCAGCTCGTCCGTGGTGGCGGCCGTGGGGTCGTGGGCACCCGCCCTGGTCGGCGACCTGCTCGCCGGACGCGGGGCGGGCCTCCCGGCCATCCGCGTCACCCAGGAGCAGCCCGCGCACTTCCCCAGCCGTCTGCCGGATCAGGCGTGGCCGAGCTTCGTGCACTGGGCGGCCGACGACGACGTGTACGGCCTTCTCACCCCGGGCGAGGGCGTCAAGGTCGGGTTCCACGGCACCGGCCCCGTCGTCGATCCGGACCACCGCGACTTCACGCCCGTACCGGCCGAGGCCGAGCGGCTGCAGGCCTACGCCGCGCGGTACGTGCCCGGTGTCGACGCGACGAAGCCGACCTTCATCAGCTGCCTGTACGACAACTCCCCCGACGAGGACTTCGTGATCGACCGACGTGGTCCCGTCACCGTCGCGACGGGGTTCTCCGGCCACGGCTTCAAGTTCGCACCGCTGCTCGGCGACATGATCGCCGACCTCGCGACCCGCGGGGCCGCACATCCCCGTTTCTCCCTCTCGAAACCATCCCCCTCAGGAACCCCGTGACGACCCGACTCTTCTCCGCGCTCGCGCTCTCCGCTGCCGTCGCCGCCGTGCTCACCGGCTGCGCCTCGACCGGGGCGTCCACCGACGTCTCCGACGGCCTGGTGATCGGGACGACCGATCCCGTCACCTCGCTCGACCCGGCCGGCGCCTGGGACCGCGGCAGCTACACGGTGCAGACGCAGCTGTACCAGCACCTGCTCACCTACCCGGCCGGTGAGACCACGACGAGTCCCGAGGTCGCCGAGTCGTGCGACTTCACCGACGGCACCCACTACGTGTGCCGGATCCGTGACGGGCTCACGTTCTCGAACGGTGACGCCCTGACGGCGAAGGACGTCGTGTTCTCGTTCGAGCGCCAGGTCGGCATCGGCTCCGAGAACGGTCCGGGGTCGCTGCTCGCCAACATGGCGTCCGTGGCGGCCGACGGCGACGAGGTCACGTTCACCCTGAAGCAGGCGAACGACCAGACGTTCCCGTACGTCCTGGCGAGCATGGCCGGGGCGATCGTCGACAGCGGGGTGTTCTCGGGGACGGAGGTCCACGCGGCCGACGGGGTCGTCGGGTCCGGTCCGTACGCGCTGCAGCAGTCCGTCGACGGCGGGGCGACCATCGCGTTGACGGCGAACAAGGAGTACGACGGCACCGCGCCGGAGTCGTCGAGCGTGACGATCAAGCAGTACACAAAGTCCGCCGACCTCAAGCTCGCGGTGCAGGGGGGTGACGCCGATGTGGCGTACCGCCAGCTCACACCGACCGAGGTCACCTCGTTGTCCGAGGACGACGGCCTGCAGCGGGTCCAGGGCTCGTCGGGCGAGGTCCGGTTCCTCGGCTTCAACCTCGACACGATGCCCGGTGACGACACCGCGCAGAAGACCGCGATCCGCCAGGCGGTCGCCGCGACCGTCGACCGCGCGGCGATCGCGAAGGACGTCTACCAGGGCACCTACGCTCCGGCGTACTCGATCGTGCCGTCCGACTTCACCGGCGCGACCGATGCGTTCCAGACGGAGTACGACGGCGCCGACCCCGCGGCCATCCTCGAGAAGGCCGGCGTGCGCACGCCCGTCGCGCTGCCGATCGAGTACACGACCGACCACTACGGCTCGGGGTCGGACGACGAGTACGCACTGATCAAGCAGCAGCTCGAGGACACCGGCCTGTTCACGGTCGACCTGCAGTCGGCGAGCTGGGACACCTACGTCGGGAACGTCGGCAAGGGCGAGTACCCGGTCTTCCAGCTCGGGTTCTTCCAGGACTACCCCGACGCCTCGTCGTACCTGAAGCCGGCCTACGGTTCCGACGACGTCAACCTGCTCGCGAACCACTTCGACGACCGGGCCGTGCAGCAACTGGTCGCCGCGCAGGCGGTCGAGGCCGACGCGACCGAGCGGACGAAGCAGATCGAGGAGATCCAGCAGGACACCGCCGAGTCCGTGCCGCTCATCCCGTTGCTCGCCGGGCAGGAGAACGTCATCGGGCAGAAGTCGCTCACCGGGCTGACGAAGTCGGTCGACGCCTCTGGTGAGTTCCGCATCTGGGAGATCGGGCGCTCGTGAGCACCGGCGACGCAGCGCTGCGCGACGCGGTCCGCGCCGGGATGCCCGCGGGGCTCGACGAGCTCGCGGCGCTCGTCGCCATCCCGTCCGTCCACGACCCGGCCGTGCAGTCGCTCGACGACTGCCGCCGCGTCGCCGAGCGCGTGCGGGGTGCGTTCGACGGCCTCGGCCTGACCTCGCGCCTCGTCACGACGTCGGACGGCTCGCAGGCGGTCCTCGCGACCCACCCCGCGCCGCCCGGCGCCCCGACGGTCCTGCTCTACGCCCACCACGACGTCCAGCCCGCGGGCGACCTCGCAGCGTGGACGAGCGACCCGTGGACCCTGACCGAGCGACAGGGTCGCCTGTACGGTCGCGGTGCTGCTGACTGCAAGGGCGGGGTCGTCACCCACCTCGTGGCGCTGCGGGCGCTGCTCGACGTGCACGGATCGTTCCCGGTCGGACTCGTCGTGGTCGTCGAGGGGTCCGAGGAGCAGGGCACCGACGGTCTCGAGCAGTACGTGTCCGCCCACGCAGCGGACCTCGCCGACGTCGACACAGCCGTCGTGATGGACGCCGGCAACGCCGCCGTCGGGGTCCCCGCGCTCGTGACCACCCTGCGCGGCACGGCGTTCGTCGAGCTGCGCGTCCGAGCGCTGCACGGCAACGTGCACTCGGGGATGTTCGGCGGTGCGGCGCCCGATGCCATCGCGACCCTGGTGGCCCTGCTCGCCACGCTGCGCGACGACGCCGGGGACACCACCGTCGACGGACTCGAGGCCTCGCAGACCTGGGACGGCCTGCCCTACGACGCCGACCGGTTCGCGGCCGACGCCGGACTGCTCGACGGCGCGGTGCCGATCGGGTCCGGGGACCCGGCATCCCAGGTCTGGGCACGGCCGGTGCTGACCGTCGTCGGCATCGATGCGCCGGCGATCGCCGGGTCGTCGCCGTCCGTGCAGGCGACCGCCGGTGCCGCGCTGAACCTCCGGGTCCCGCCGGGGGTCGACCCCGCTGCCGCCGGCGAACTGCTCGTGGCGCACTTGCTGCGGCGAGCGCCCTCCGGGATCGAGGTCACCGCGCGGGTCACGGGCACCGGCGACGGCTTCCGGGCGACGGCGGGGCAGTACTCGTCGGCGTTCCGGAGCGCACTGGCGTCGTCGTACCGGGTGTCGTCGGTGGGTTCCCTCGGCGGCGGCGGATCGATCCCGCTCTGCGCGACGCTCGAACGGACGATCCCGGGGGTCGAGGTCATCCTGGCGGGGGTGTCCGAGCCGGCTGCGAACGTGCACGCGCCGGACGAGAGCGTCGATCCGTCCGAGATCGAGCACATGGCCCTGGCCGAGGCGCTGTTCCTCGACGGGCTCGGGTGTGCACGCGCCTGACGGCACACGACGCCGGCGTCAGACGCGCGCCGCAGCCGATGCCACCCGCGGCGTGCGACGGGTCCGCACCTGCAGCACCCCGGTCAGCAGCAGCACCACGAGCCCGATCGCCAGCACGACGAGCCCGGCGAGGAAGCCGATCACGACGAGCAGCAGCGTCTCGGTGGACATCCCCCCGCCGCTGCTCCCGTCGGACGCGGCCGCGGCGGCGGCCGACCCATCGGCCGGCTGCGTGACCGCCTCGACCCCGTCGGTCACCGAGAACGGCACCGCGACGACCGTTCCCTGGTCACCGACGAGCACGACGTGGTGGTCGCCGACCTCCAGGCCCGTGGTGTCGACCGTGGCGGTGGCCGTGCGGTCCTCGACGGTGAAGTCGTCGCCCTGCACCGGTTCGGAGTAGGTCCACACGCTCCCGCCCTCGTCGTCGCCCGTCCACGGCAGGCGGAGCTCGAGCTGGTCACCGGCGGTGACCTCGTCGGGGATCCCGGCGTCGGCGGCCGCGACGGTCGTGATGTCGCCGGCGTCGATCTTGCGTGCCAGCTCGTCGGAGTCCGCGGCGGGGGCCGTGGGTGGCTCGGCGGCCGAGGGGGCCTTCGCGCTGTTCCGGGGCTGGGCGGCGGTGTTCCGCGGCGCTGCGGTCGGCGCAGCGGTCGGCGCGGCCGTCGGCGCCGTGTCCGAGGCGTTCGTGATGGTCGGTGCTGTGGCGGCCGGCGGCAGCTGCACGACGGGCGGCTGGATCACCGTGCCGCCGTTGCCGCCGGTACCACCACCCGTGGTCGGACCGATCGGCAGGGTGCCGGGGACCGTCTGTCCGGCGAAGTACACCGGCGTGAAGGTCTCGAGCGCGGCGTCGGCGGCGCCGTGCGCACCGATGGTCAGGACCCCGCACTGCACGGCCCCGGACAGGCAGTCGACACGCTTCGTCGACTGGCCGGTGAAGGTGGAGCGCGCGATGACGCCGCCCTGCGTGAAGCCGGCGTTCTTGGTGCCGCTGAACTTCGCGGTCGCTGCGGCGCCGGTGCCGGTGTTGTCGGGCCAGGCGACGAAGCCCTGGCCGTCCTGCCCGGTGCCGCCGGACCCGGGGACGTAGTCGTAGCCCGCGCCGGCCGCTCCCCCGGCGCTCGGGTGCTTCGTGACGTACCCGAACAGCACGTACAGCCCGGAGCCGTTGGTGTTCTTCGTGAAGCCGGAGCCCGTCACGGTGAGCTTCGTGCCCGCCGCGGCGGTCGAGAGGCCGGTGGCCGGCCGCACGTTCGTCGAGGCACCCCGGGCGTTCTCCGCCCCGGTGATCGACCCGTCCGCACCGACCACGGTCGACCCGCCGCCGGTGCCGCCGCCCGTTCCCCCGCCGCCGTTCCCGCCACCCGGGTTCGTGGGCGCCTGCACGGTGACGCGCAGGGTCGCGGTGTCCGAGGCGACCCGACCGACGACGGTCGCACCGAGGACGTTCGTGGCGACCGCGCGGTACCGGTCGCCGTCCAGCCCCTCGGTGGCCGTGATGCGGAGTGTGCTGGTCGTCGCGCCGGCGACCGAGGGACCGTCCTGCAGGTCGGCCCAGCCGGACGGGGTGTGCTGCTGCCACTGCACGGTGGGCGTCGGGGACCCGGTCGTGGTGACCGCGAAGGACACCTGCTGCGGCGTGGCGGGGGTCGTGCTGCCGTCGGTTCCGGTGGTCGCGCCGGTCAGCGTCACGGCGACGTCGGCCGGCTGCGCCGTGATGGTCGGGGTGGTCACGACCGTGAACGTGCGGAGCCCCTGGTCGGCGGCGTCGGTCGCGGCGTTCACGACGCCGACCACCGCGCGGCCGTCGGCGGCGACCACGATCGGGTCGCCGGTGTAGGTGGTGCCGGGCGTGTACTCGGCGCCGAGCGTGGGCGCGGTGCTGCCGTCGATCGCGTAGGCGCGGACGACGTTGCCGGTGTCGGTGCTGCCGGCGGCCGACACCCAGAGGCGCTTCGCGGACTCGTCGACGGCCAGGTACGCGGCACCGCCGACCCGGTCGATCGAGGTCGTCACGGCCGGGGTCCCGCGCAGCGAGACGGCTCGGAGCGTGGCGTCGCCGTCGTTGCTCCACCACGCCCGGCCCCGGGAATCGACGACGGTCCCGCCGGTGGCCCCGGACGTCGCGGTGGCGCCGATCGACACGTCGGCGACCGAGGCCCCGGTGTCGAGGGCGACGACGCGGGCGAGGGCGGCGGCCTGGTCGAAGACGACGGCGCGCTCGCCGGTCCAGTCGACGCCGACCGACGAGATCGTCCCGGTGACCGAGCCGATCAGGGTGGCCGTGCGGGTGACGGCGCGGACGGTCCCGCCAGCGGGGCTGGTGCCGACCTCGGTCACCGCACCCGAACCAGAACCAGAACCGGGACCAGCGCCAGAACCAGAGCCACCCGAACCAGAACCAGCACCCGCTCCCGCACCGACCGCGGCCACCCGCAGCAGCCCCGCGGACCCGCCGTTCGCGGCCGGGGCGACCTGCGCGACGATCGAGCCGTCGGCGGGGTCGATCGTGAACGCCTTCGCGGCGGGCACCGCGACGGACGGCTTCACGTGCACGACGTCCCGGTAGGCGGCATCCGTGCCGCGTTCGACGACGACCCAGCCCTGGACGTTCGCGCCGGTGCCGCCGAACTCCGCGGCGGGCAACGACGCGGTCGCGACGATGTTCCCGGTGGACGGGTCGACGCTCGGCTTCGAGGTGGCGACACCGGGGTCGATCGGCCCGGCGACGCGCTTGCCGTCGTCGTCCACGACGAAGTAACTTGCCTTGGCGGTTCCGGCCGCCGGTACCTGCACGACGTTCAGGGCGCGCGTGGCGTCCCGCACCACCGTGGTGACCCGGCCGATCGTGCGGTCACCGACCGTGGTCTGCACGCCGGTGCTCACGACCCCCTGGACGCCGGGGTCGCTGAACCCCTGGTCACCGTCGGCGCCGCCGTCACCGTCCGTGCCCTCGGCGGCCCAGTCGCCCGTCACGGCGACCGACAGCGGGTCCAGCGCGGTGCCCGCGGCGTAGAACTGGGTCGGGTTCCCGCCGCCGGTGACGTCGGCTGCGAAGGCCGCCGCACCCGCCGCGGTGATCGTGGTGGGCAGACCGGTCCACGAGTACTCCCCGTCGGTGACCGATCGGGTGCCCTTGGTGACGTCGATCGTCGCGAACGCGATGCGCTTCGTCCCCGGGTCGGCCGTCGTGGCACCGGTCGTCGGGTCCACCAGCCGCACGTCGACCCCGGCGGTCAGGGTGCCGGTGGTCGGCGTGAGCTCGATCGCCGGGTCGCGCAGCGAGATCACGAACATGTGCGCCCGGTAGTCGAACACCGCGGCACCGGAACCCGTGACGGTGAGCTTCCGCGTGCCGGGGTCGTAGCTGCCGCCCGACGCGGCGAACCGGAACGTGCCGTCGGCGTTCTTCGACGCACCGCCGGACACCGACTGCCCTGCGGCCGGCACGTAGTTCCGGAACGACTGCTTGAACCCCCAGTCGAGCGTGCCGCCCGTGACGGACGTGCTCGGACCCGAGGCCGCGGTGGCGGCGGTCGCCGCGGTGGGCACGGTGCCGGCGACGGCCGCGGTCAGGCCGATGATCGCGGCGACGGTGGTGCTGAGCGCGCGGAGGCGACGGGCCGGTCTGGTCTGGGTGTGCATCGGTTCCTCGGGTCGGGTGGTGCGAGTGTGGGGCGGCGGTGCCCCGGGCGGACCCGGGGCACCGCGTGGGTCACCAGGTGACGGGGACCTGGACCTCGTCGAGGTCGACCGGGTCGTTCGCGACGCCGTGCGCCGAGAACGTCTGGACGAAGCACTCGTACTGCCCGAGGGCAGCGTTGGCGGTCGCGGTCTTCGTGGCGTCGTAGTCGCAGCTGACGGTCGCGGCCGCGTCGCCGGTGTGGTGCGGGTCCGCGGTGTAGGACTTCGCGACGTCGATCGTCGTGGTGAAGCCGCCGCCGGCCGTGAACGCGCTCTTCGACACCCACTGGGCGGAGCCGAACCAGCCGGAGTTGGTGGCGTAGTCCGCCTGCTTGGGCCCGTAGACGACGTAGACGCCGAAGCCGCGCCCCTGCGCGTCCCCGTCGAAGCCGCTGCCGGTGACCGTGACGCTGCCGTCCGAGACGCCGTGGAGCGCCCCCGGGCCGTCGGTGACGACCGAGGCCGGACCGCTGACGGACAGGCTGGCGCCGTAGTCGTTCGTGACCGCGGTGGCCGCGGACGCGCTGACCGCGGGCAGGACGGCGATCCCGACCGCGGCGACCCCTGCCGCCAGCGTGATCCCGAACGAGCGTGCGATTCGTGTCATGTTCGTGTTTCCCTCTCGATGTGGGCGCCCCCTGTGAGCACCCGGGTCCGGTGGTCCTACGGCGCGACGTCGGTCGCGGTGCGTCGTGCGGTGCGGCGGGAGTGCACGATCGCGAAGACGACGAGCGCCGCGACGGCCACGACGAGCGCGGACAGGCCGCCGAGCACGATGCGCAGGACGCTCGGGTCGATCCCGCCCGCGGAGCCGTCGGCAGCCGCGGCCGCCACCGCCGAGGGGGTCGCCCCGGCCGGCACGGTGGGGGTCGCCGACGCGGTCGGCTCCGCGGTGGCGCTCGGCTTCGCCGTCGACCGCGCGGACGGCTTCGTGGTCGCGCGGGTGTCGGCGCTCGCCTCGGACGACGACTCGGCGGACGGCCGGGAGGCACTGCCCGCGTCCGTCGTGTCGGCCGGCGCCTGCCCGGTGGTCGCCCTGGTGCCGCCACCGGCCAGCGTGCCGCCGCTGCCGTACAGGTTCTGCACGGAGACGGGTGTGAACGACTCGTTGTTCGCGTTCGCGACGCCGTGCGCACCGATCGTGATGATCCCGCACTGCACGACCGTGCAGTCGACGGTCTTCGCGGCACCGTTCCGGTCGAGCGCCTGGAACGTCGAACCGGGGACCTTGAGGGTCGCGGACCAGGTGCCCGTGGCGGAGTCGACCGTGCCGCCGTTCGCCGCCGACGCGGTGGTGCTGCCCTCGAAGGCCACGAAGTCGAGGTACCCGGTGGGGTTCGACTCGTCGTCAGGCACGTAGCTGTAGTCCGCGCCCGTCGCCCCGCCCTTGCTCGGCTGCCAGGTGCCGTTCACGGTGCCGAACGCCACGTAGATGCCGCCGTACCCGTTCTTGATGCCCTGGAACCCGGAACCGCGCAGGCGCAGCGTCGTCAGGTACGTCGAGTCGACCTGGTTCGTGACCTCGGGGTGCCCCTCGATCGCGACGCTGACACGGCCGGCTGCCGCTGCGGGGGCGACGCCCACCAGGGCGGCTCCCCCGGCACTGAGCGCGACGAGCAGTCCGGCGAGCGCGAGCCGCAGCGGGCGGGTGCGGGTGGTCACGAGGAGGCCTCCTGGAGGGTTCGGGACGGCACGACGACGGGCGTGCCGGTGTTCGGGTCGGGCACGACGGTGACCGGGTGTCGGTAGACGGTGCCGATGCGGTCGGCGGTCAGGACGTCGGTGGGGGTGCCGTCGGCGACGATCCGACCGCCGGCGAGCATGGCGACGCGGTCGGCGTACGCCCCGGCGAGGCTCAGGTCGTGGAGCACCACGACGACGGCGCCGCCGGCCCGGGCGTGTGCGCGGGCGACGGCCAGCACGGCCTCCTGGTGCCGCAGGTCGAGGGCGGCGGTCGGTTCGTCGAGCAGGAGCACCGGGGTCGACTGCGCCAGGACCCGGGCGAACGAGGCCCGGGCTCGCTCCCCGCCCGACAACGAGGGGAACGCCTGGTCGATCCGGTCGGCGAGTTCGACCTGGTCGAGCACCCGCGCGACGACGGTGTCGTCGTCGACCGCTCGCGGGGTCCCCCGCCACGGAGCACGGCCCATCCGGACGACCTCCCCGACGCGGAACCCGAAGGCCACGGCGGTGTCCTGCTCGAGCACGGCACGCCGACGAGCGGTGGCGAGCGGTGCTTCGCCGCCGGTGCGCACGCCGTCGATCGCGACCGTGCCGCTGTGCGCGAGGTCACCGGCGATCGCCCGGAGCAGGGTCGACTTGCCGGCACCGTTCGGACCGACGAGCGCCAGGACCTCGCCCGCGCGCACGGTCAGGTCGACGTCGGCGAGCAGCGGTCGTCCGTCGATGACGACGCCGATCCCGGAGGCGACCACGGCGCCGACAGCACTCGTCTCGATCATGCCCAGCCTCCTGACCGTCGGCGGGCACGGCGCAGGAGCCAGAAGAAGAAGGGTCCGCCGACGAGCGAGGTCAGCATGCCGATCGGCAGGTCCGCGTACGGCACCAGGGTGCGCGCGAGCAGGTCGGCGATCGTCAGGAGCAGGGCGCCGCCGAGCGTCGAGACGAGCAGCAGCGGGCCGTGCGCCGGGCCGATGACCATCCGCATCAAGTGCGGGACGACGAGCCCGACGAACGCGATGATGCCGGCGAACGCGACCGCTGCGCCGACGAGCAGCGCGACCACGACGATCGCGACGACCCGGACGGCCTCGACCCGCACCCCGACGTGCCGCGCGGCCCGGTCGCCGAGGGCGAGCAGGTCGAGCGAGCGCGTCAGCACGACGGCGCCGACGAGGCCCGCACCGATGACGGGGGCGATCGCTGCGGCCTGGTCCCACATCGAGCCGTTCAGGGACCCGAGCTGCCAGAACACGATCTGCTCGCGCGCCTGCTGGTCGCCGAGGAACGTCAGGAAGGCGAGCCCCGCGCCGGTGAACGCGTTCACCGCGATGCCGGTGAGCAGGAGCGTGACGACCTCGGTGCGGCCACCGGCACGGGACAGCCCGTAGACGAGCAGCGTCGCGACCAGGCCCGCGGCGAAGGCCATCAGCGGCGTCGTCCAGTACCCGGCGAACTGCAGCCCGAACACGATCGAGGCGCAGGCCCCGAACGCCGCGCCGCCGGACACCCCGACGACGCCGGGGTCGGCCAGGGGGTTCGCGAACACGGCCTGCATGAGCACACCGGCCGCGGCGAGCGCGGCACCGATCAGCAGCGCCATCACCACGCGCGGGAACCGGATCGTCCACAGCGCCTGGGTGACGAGGTCGTCGGCGGGACCGTCCACGGGCAGCCCGAGCGACCGGCCGACGGTCCGGAGCACCTCGGCGGGCGAGATCCCGAGCTGCCCGACGCTCGCCGACACCAGCGTCGCGACGACGAGCGCCACCACGAGCCCGGCGGTGAGCAGTGCGATGCGGCCGACCCGCGACCTGGACGTGACCGCCGGTGCTGCGGGGACGTGCGTGGCGGGCGCGATCCGTTCCTCCCGGACGGTCATGAGGCGTCCGCCGGACCGTAGATCGCCGCGGCCAACGCGGCCACGATCTCGGGCGTGCGCGGCCCGAAGCTCATCACCGTCGTGTCCGCCATGTCCACGATGCGGCGGTGCTCACCCGCGGGCGTCTTCGCGATCGCGGGGACCCGCTGGAGCAGTCCGTCGACGCCGTCGACGGACTTGAGCCCCTTGGTCATCATGATGACGAGGTCCGGCTGCATCGCGACGAGCGCCTCGGCGTTGACGGGGCGCATGCCCGTCCAGTCCTGTTCCGTCGCGACGTCCCGCCCGCCGACGGCGTCGATGAGCGAGTCGGCGCCGGACTCGCTGCCGAACAGGTAGTAGATCCCGGCGTTCCCCCGCACGTACAGGAACACCATCTTCAGCTTGTCGGCCCGAGCCGACGGCGCGATCCGGGCCACCTGCGCGGCGACGGCCTGCTCCTGCGCGTGCACCTCGGCGGCCAGGCGGTCGCCGGTCGCCGGGACGCCGAGCGCGGTCGCGACCTGCTCGATGATCGCGTCGGTGTTCGTGGTGTCCCGGTGCGGGTCCAGGACGACGACGGGGACGCCGGCCTTCCGGATCTGCAGGACGACGTCCCACGGTCCGAGTGAGGTGTCGGTCAGCAGCACGGTCGGGCGGAGCGCGAGGATCGCCTCGGCGGAGAGTTCGTGGCCGTTCTGGGTGACGAGCGGCAGGTCCTCGGTGCCCGCGAAGCCGGTCGAGACGTCCCGTCCGACCAGGTGGTCCCCCAGGCCGAGGCCGTACACGGTGGACGACAGCGTGCCGGAGATGTCGAGCGCGAGGATCCGGTCCGCGCTCGTGACGGTCACCTCGGTGTCCTGGTTGTCGGTGACGGTGACGGGCAGCTCGGGCTCGTCCACCGTGCTCGCCGTCGGCGGCAGGTCCGTCGCCAGGGTCGCGGTGCGCTCGCCGGTCACGTCCTTCGCGTCGGTCACCGGGGCGATGGCCTGGAGGCTCGCGGCCGGGTCCGTCGCGCTCGTCCCGCGACCCGCCGCATGCGTCGCGCCCGCGGTACCGGTGCCGCCGCCGGTGCAGCCGGTCGCCACGGCGAGGACGACGAGGGCGGACGCTGCAGCCGAGAGGGCGCGACGGAGTGACGACATGGAGATGATCCCGAGTGCTGGTTCGTGAAGTTAGGTGAGCCTCACCTAACCGTTAACTTAGGTGAGCCTTGCCTACCTTGTCCAGCACGTGTCGCCGTCTCCCCGCTACGGTGGTCCCGTGCGCATCGTGGTGGCTCCGGACTCGTTCAAGGGCACCGCGACCGCGGCGTCCGTCGCCCAGGCGGTCCGCGACGGCTGGCTGACCGAACGCCCCGACGACGACGTGGTGCTCGTGCCGATGGCCGACGGCGGCGAGGGCACCCTCGAGGCGTTCGCGACCGCCGTCCCCGGTGCGGTCCGGGTCCCCGTCACCGTGACCGGGCCCGCCGGCACCCCCGTCGAGACGTGGTGGCTCATGCTGCCCGACGGCCGTGCGGTGGTGGAGCTCGCGGCGACGAGCGGCCTCCCGCTGCTCGACGAACTCCTGCCGGACTCCGCGACGAGCCGGGGGTTCGGCGAGGCGATCGCCGCCGCGCTCGACGCCGGCGCCACGGGGCTCGTGCTCGGCATCGGCGGCAGCGCCTCGACCGACGGCGGCCGGCCCGTGCTCGAGGCGCTCGGGTACGACGCCGACCACGACGCGCTGCGTGCCCTCCCACCGCTCGGCGTCACCGTCCTGACCGACGTGACCTCACCGCTGCTCGGCCCGACCGGCGCGGCTGCCGTGTTCGGGCCGCAGAAGGGGATCGAGCCCTCGCGCGTCGCATTCTTCGACGAGCGACTGGCCGCCTGGGCCGCCCGCTTCCCTTCGGTGGACCCCGCGAGCCCGGGCGCCGGCGCCGCGGGTGGCGTCGGCTTCGGCCTGCTCGTCTGGGGTGCGACCCTGGCCCGCGGCGCGGACGGCATCGCCGACGTGCTCGGGCTGGCCGATCGGCTCACCGGCGCCGACGTCGTGATCAGCGGCGAGGGCCGGTACGACGGCCAGTCCGCCGCCGGCAAGGTCCCGTCGGTGGTGCGGTCGCTCACGGCGACGCACGCCCCCGGCGCCCGGTCGATGCTCGTCGCCGGCGCGATCGAGGCCTCGCTCGACGACTACGCCGCCGCTGCCTCGCTCACCGTCCTCGCCACGCAGACCACCGGGGAACCGGACGACGCCCTGGCCGACCCGCTGCGCTTCGCCACGATCGCGGGCCAGCGCCTCGCACGGCTGGCCTGACCACTCCGATTCCCGCACTGGGGAGCCCCATTGGAACCTCCCACGCTGTGGCGCGCTCCATCAGACTGGGTGCGGGCCGGAACCGGCCCGCAACGCACCCCCACGAGGAGATCATTGCGCACCGTCAACGCGTACGCGGCACCGTCAGCGACCGAGCCGCTCGTCAAGACCACCATCACCCGTCGTGACGTCGGAGCGAACGACGTCGAGATCGACATCGCCTACGCCGGCATCTGCCACTCGGACATCCACACCGTCCGCGGTGAGTGGGGCCAGATCCAGTACCCGCAGGTCGTCGGCCACGAGATCGTCGGCCACGTCTCCGCCGTCGGCGAGAACGTCACCAAGCACCAGGTCGGCGACCGCGTCGGCGTCGGCTGCATGGTCAACTCCTGCGGCGAGTGCGAGAACTGCGTCGCCGGCGAGGAGCAGTACTGCCTCAAGGGCAACATCGGCACGTACACGAGCGTCGACCCGGCCGACGGCTCGATCACCCAGGGCGGCTACTCGCAGGCGATCGTCGTGAACGAGGACTTCGTCCTCCGCGTCCCCGAGTCGCTCGACATCGAGAAGGTCGCGCCGCTGCTCTGCGCCGGCATCACCACCTACTCGCCGCTGCACCACTGGAAGGCCGGCCCCGGCACGAAGGTCGCCGTCGTCGGCATGGGTGGCCTCGGCCACATGGCCGTCAAGATCGCCGTTGCCCTCGGCGCCGAGGTCACCGTCCTGTCGCAGACCACGTCGAAGGAAGCCGACTCGCTCCGCTACGGCGCGAAGGCCCACTACGCGACGAAGGACCCGGAGACGTTCGAGAAGCTCGCGAACTCCTTCGAGCTCATCATCAACACCGTGTCGGCGAAGATCCCGATGGGCTCGTACCTCGGCCTGCTCAAGGTCGACGGCACGCTCGTCAACGTCGGCGCTCCGTCCGAGCCGCTCGAGGTCCCGGCGTTCGCCCTGATCCCGCGCCGGCTCAGCTGGGCCGGGTCCGCCATCGGCGGCATCCGCGAGACCCAGGAGATGCTGGACTTCTGCGCCGAGCACGACATCCTGCCGGAGACCGAGCTCATCAGCGCCGACCAGATCAACGAGGCCTACGAGCGCGTGCTGTCCTCGGACGTCCGCTACCGCTTCGTGATCGACGCGGCCACGCTGGCGTAGTCGTCACCACTTGCGAGACGGGAGGCCCGGTACCAGCTGGTACCGGGCCTCCCGTCTGTCCGCCTGTCCGTCGGGCCGTCAGCCGACCTCGTCGCCGGACGGCAGCGCGCCGCACCAGTCGACGGAACCCGCGTCGATGCTCGCCTCGAGCGCACCGGAGGCCGCGTCGACGATGCTCACCAGCTGGTCGGTCGCCGACTTCGTCGCGACCGCCACGAACTGCCCGTTCGGGGACGGGCAGACCGCCGTGACGCTCGCGTCGTCGGGGACGGTCACCGACAGCCGGGAGGCCCGCCCACCGTCCACGCGCACGATCCGTGCCGAGACGGTCCCGTCCGACCGCACGTCCCCCAGCACGCGCAGGTACGTGTCGTCCGTCAACGGGGCGATGCGGCCGAGCACCGCCGCGTCGGTGCTCGCGGCCGGCGCCCGCAGCGCCGTCTTCGCGCCGTCGGTCAGGTCGAGGCGCTCGATGCCAGTGCCGGTCTCGACCACCGCCGTGGTGCCCGAGCCGACGAACCCGTGCAGGTACGTGGCGCTGCCGAGCCGGACGGGGTCGGCGTGGCCGCTCATGTCGACGAGCACCAGGTCGTCGCTGCCCGTCCGCACCAGGGCGCTCTCGGTCCGGGGCACGTATGCCCACTGCCCGACGGTCATCGGCACGGCGCCCGTCTGCGGCTTCCCGTCCTCGGCGATCGCGGTGGGCAGGTGCGTGCCCGTCATGTCGACCACGTACAGACCGGTGTTCCGCGACTGCCCGGTGGACGTGTCGGCGTACTCGAACCCGAACGAGGCCGCGTCGTCGGCGACGTGCAGCGCGGTGACCCGGCCCTGCGAGGACGGCAGGGTGAGGTGCTCGACAGGAGCGTCCGGGTCCTGCACCCCGCCGGACAGCGCGACCACGTCGACCGAGGAGCTCGCGTCGCTGCCGCTGACCACCACCAGGGACCGTCCGAGCCGGGCGTACTCCGAGATGTCGGCTCCCTGGTACACGGTCGTCGCACCGCCGGCGTCGAGGGAGCGGCGCACGATGCGGTCCTTCGCACCGTCGGCTCCCGGCACGAGGGCGAGGACGTCGGTGCTGCCGGTCCGGATCGCGGCGGTCAGGTCCGCGGTGGCACGCTGCCCCGGAGCCCGGACGTTCGCGACGGTCACCGTGTAGTCGCGGTCGTAGGCCAGGGGTCCGGCGAACTCGACCGCGATCGTGTTGCCGCTCGAGGTCACGGTGTGCGCGGCCGCGGGGCTGACCCGGACGTCGTCGGCGGACACCTGCTGCAGTGCCTGGTTCGCCGTCAGGATCACCCGCTGCGCCGGGCGCGACACCAGACCGGTGGCGTCGTACGACACGTCGCGCAGGCGCGGCCCCTGCTGCGACCCGACGACCGCGGCGAGCGCGGCGACGACCGCCAGGACGAGCACGACGGCGAGGTACCGGCGGTGGAACCGGCGCGTGACCGGGCGGCGACCACGGCGCCCCTCAGTACTCATACGGGTCCTTCGGCTGCGCGATCTCGGTGACCTTCGCGGCCTTGATGACGATGCGGGCGTCGGCGGACTGGTCCGGGTTGGCTGCGAGGGCGCCGGTCACCGTGACCCACTGTCCCTCGTCGGGCACCGCGTCGGGACGGTCGCCGGCGTCCGTCACGACACCGAGACCGACGGGCTGGGCATCGACGGCGCAGCAGCTGATCACGAACCGGGTGAGCGTGAACGAGCCGTCCTGGCCGGGGACCACGAAGCCGGACAGCCGCACCTGCTTGCCGACGAGCGCAGTGGTGTCGGTGGTCTGCCGGATCAGCGCCGCCCAGTCCTTGACGCCGTACTGCGAGGTGTCGACGCCCTCGCTGCCGAGCAGGGAGACCGCCGCCTCGGAGCCCGTCGCGTTCGACAGGGTCGCCGAGTCCACGCTCCGCTGCTGCGCGGTGCGGGCGGACAGCGTCGTCGGGGGCAGGACCAGCATCGACACGGTGACCCCGACCGTGACGATCGCGGCCGCTCCGCCGAGGGCAAGGCGGACGGCGCGACCACGGCCGGGCCCGCGCCGCCCGTGGTCGTGGTCCGGCTCGTGCTCGTCCGCGTCGTCACCGTGCGTGTGGCCGTGGCCGCGTGCGATGACCACCAGGCCCGCGATCGAGGCGGGTACCGCGACGGCGGCGAGCACGATCGTGAACACCGAGTACCGCGGGTTGATGTACAGGTCGAGGTGCCCGACCAGTGCGAGCCAGAGCGTGCACAGGGCGACCGCCAGCACGGACCCGAGCCCGAGGTAGGCCGGAGCGTTGCTGCTGCGTGCGTCAGACGAGGACATTCATCACCAATCCCACGGCGCCGGCGAACAGCACGCACACGACGGCGAGCAGCACCAGGAACCGGACCCGGAACGTCGTACGGAGCAGGGCGATCATCTTCACGTCGATGATCGGCCCGATGATCAGGAAGGCCGTGATCGACCCGGGCAGGAACGTCGAGGCGAACGACAGCGCGAAGAACGCGTCGACGTTCGAGCAGAGCGACACCGTCATGGCGAGCAGCATCATCGCCGCGACGGAGAGCACCGGGTTCGAGCCGATCGCGACGAGCGTCGAACGGGGCACGGCTACCTGGATCGCCGCAGCCAGTCCGGCGCCGACGAACAGGGCCGGCATCATGGTTGCGGTCTCGCCGCCGAACTGCGCGGCGCTCTCCCGCCAACGGTTCCGGCTCCGTGGCGCGCCGATCGCAGCGCGGCAGCGGGCCTCGAACGCGGGCAGCAGCAGGTCGGCCGGGCGGCGGTGCGCGGCGACGATCCAGCCGACCAGGTTCGCGATCACGAAGCCGCCGACGATCCGGACCGGCAGGATCCAGCCAGACCAGCCGAACGCCTGCGCGGTGCTGATGATCACGAGCGGGTTGAGGATGGGGGCGGCGACCAGGAACGTGACGGCCTCGGCAGGGGTGAACCCGCGCATCATCAGGCCGCGGGCGAGGGGCACGTTCCCGCACTCGCACACCGGGAACAGCATGCCGATCAGCGAGATCACGGCGCGGCGGCCGAAGGCGTTCTGCGGCAGGACCTTCTCGAGCGCACCGACCGGCACCCACACCTCGACGACGATCGACAGCACGATCCCGAGCACCACGAACGGCAGCGACTCGACCACCACGCTGATCGCCAGCGTCAGGAAGTCCTGCACGACGTCCGGCAGGCCGGCGGTCCCGATGCTCGGGGACAGCAGCCGGATCCCCAGGAGCACGACGACGGTGAGCAGCACGAGGCCCGGGCCCGTCAGGGAACGGGAGCGGGAGCGCTGCTGCGGCGGCGTGGTCGTCGTCACCCGGAAAGGATAGGCGACGCGTGCTGCGTGACGGTCCGCGCGCGGCCGCCTGCGCACCGTGCGAGTTCGTTCACCCCGTGCAGGGTTGCTCGCTCGGTGCAGGCCTGGAGCGCCGCACGGAGCCACCAACGACGCACGGGTTCGCGAACCCGGCACCGTGCGAGCGCGACGGGCCGCAGTCAGACCCGGGCGATGCCCGCCACGTGCCGGTCGAGCGTGTCGATCGCCCACGAGGCGTCACCCCCGGGATCGACCCGCACGATGTGCATCGCGAGCCCGTCCACCAGGGCGTGCAGCCGCCGGGTCTCGTAGGGCACGTCGGCGTCCGGCACCCCGAGTGCCCGCAGGATCCGCCCGCACCACTCCCGCATCTCGTCGACGACCCGGTCGTGGAACGGCCGGAGCTCGGTGTCGGTCAGCGCCGCCGTGCCGAGGCCCAGGTAGACGTCGAGCTCGATGCGTCGTTCCTCGTCGAGGGGCAGCAGCTCGAGCAGGACCGCGTGCGCGTACGCCGTGCCCCGCAGGTCCGCGGGCACGGCGTCGATCCGGGCCGCGGTCGCGTCGAACACGAGCTCGAGCGCATGCGACCGGACGCTCGCCTGGGTCGGGAAGGTGTAGCGGACGGTGCTCGGCGCCAGTCCGGCCTCTGCCGCGACGTTCCGGACGCTGAGCGCCCCGAGTCCGTCGCGGGCGAGCACCCGGCACGCCGCTTCGGACACGGTGCGGCGCCGCTGCTCGACGTCCATGCTCCTGGCCACCACGCCATACTCGCACAGTCGTACGAACTCGTGCTACCGTCGAGGTCGTTGTCGCACAGTCGTGCGACTATGCGACCGAACGAAGGGAACATCGTCATGGCATGGGTCAGCCTCGTGCTGAGCGGCGTGCTCGAGGCCGTCTGGGCCACCGCACTGAGCGCCTCGAACGGCTTCAAGAAGGTCGTGCCGACGATCGTGTTCATCGCCGGCATGGCGCTGAGCATGGTGGGGCTCGCGTTCGCGATGAAGTCGATCCCGGTGGGCACCGCCTACGCCGTCTGGGTCGGCATCGGCGCCTCGCTGACGGTCGTCGTGTCGATCCTGCGCCGACAGGAAGCCGCGTCGCTCGCACGCCTCGGCCTCGTGTTCGGCCTGGTCGCCTGCGTCGTCGGCCTCAAGGTGGTGAGCTGAGGTGGCCTGGATCGTCCTGTTCCTCAGCGCCACGCTCGAGACCGTGTGGGCGACCGCCCTGGGCGAGAGCGACGGCTTCACCCGACCCGGCCCGACCGTCGTGTTCGCGATCACGATCGTGATCAGCCTCGTCGCGTTCGGCTACGTCCTCAAGCACATCCCGATCAGCACCGCGTACGCCGTGTGGACCGGTACCGGAGCGGCGCTCACGGTGCTGTGGGGCATGGCCACCGGCGCCGAGCCCGTCACCCTGCTGCGCGTGCTGTTCATCGCCGGGATCGTCGGCTGCGTCGTCGGCCTGAAGCTGGTGCCGGCCCGTCCGGTCACCGAGCCCGCCGCCCCGCTCGCGAAAGCGACAGATCTCCGCCGATGATCGGCGGGCAACTGTCGCTTTCGCGAAGGTGACGGCAGCGCCATCCGCAGGACTGTCGCTTTCGCGATTGGTGCACTGGACGCGCGCCGAGACGGACTGGAGGCCCGGTGCCAGCTGGCGCCGTCCCTCCCGTCCGCACGTGGTCGCGCCCACCCGGCATGGTGAGCAGAAAAGGTCGGGTCTCCTCGCGGGACCCGACCGTTCCTGCTCACGAACCGAGCGCTGGGAGCGTCAGACGGAGGCGCCCGTCCACTCGTCCTCGGCGGCGACGTGGTCGCTGCCGACCGTGCCTGCGGCGAGCGCTGCGGCGGCGCGCTCCGTGTGGCTCGGCGGGTTCGACGGTACGTCGGACGGACGGCCCTCGTCGTTCAGCTTGCGCAGCTCGGGGACGATGTCCGTGGCCAGGATGTCGATCTGCTCGAGCACGGTCTTGAGCGGCAGCCCGGCGTGGTCGACCAGGAACAGCTGGCGTTGGTAGTGGCCGACGTGGTCCTTCATGGCCGCGTACCGGTCGATGACCTGCTGCGGCGAACCGACCGTGAGCGGGGTCTGGGCGGCGAAGTCCTCCATCGAGGGGCCGTGACCGTAGACCGGGGCGTTGTCGAAGTAGGGCCGGAACTCGTTGACCGCGTCCTGCGAGTTCTTCCGAGCGAAGAACTGCCCGCCCAGACCGACGATCGCCTGGTCGGCACGGCCGTGACCGTAGTGCTCGAAGCGCTGGCGGTACAGCCCGACCATCTGCTCGGTGTGCTGGATCGGCCAGAAGATGTTGTTGTGGAAGAAGCCGTCGCCGTAGTACGCGGCCTGCTCCGCGATCTCGGGCGTGCGGATCGAGCCGTGCCAGACGAACGGGGGCACGCCGTCGAGGGGGCGCGGCGTCGAGGTGAAGCCCTGCAGCGGCGTGCGGAACTTGCCCTGCCAGTTCACGACGTCGTTCTCCCAGAGCTGGCGGACGAGCGCGTAGTTCTCGATCGCCAGGTTGACGCCCTGGCGGATGTCCTGCCCGAACCACGGGTAGACCGGGCCGGTGTTGCCGCGACCCATCATGAGGTCCATGCGGCCGTCGGAGATCACCTGGAGCATCGCGTACTCCTCGGCGATGCGCACCGGGTCGTTCGTGGTGATGAGCGTGGTGCTCGTCGAGAGCGTGATGTCCTTCGTCTTCGCCGCGAGGTAGGCCAGCAACGTGGTCGGCGACGAGGCGACGAACGGCGGGTTGTGGTGCTCGCCGGTGGCGAAGACGTCGAGTCCGGCCTGGTCGGCGTGCTGCGCGATCGTGAGGATGTCACGGACGCGCTGCGTGTCGTCCGGCGTGGTGCCGGTCGTGGGGTCGGTCGTGACGTCACTGACCGTGAAGATGCCGAACTGCATGATGCGCCGCCTTTCGCGATATCGATGCGTTTGCATCGACTTGCTCGGTACAACGTAGCGTACGCCGGTGCATTCCCACCAGGCGTCAGCGCGCTGCGGGCAGTGCTGCGGGGTCGGTCCGGGCCGCGTGGTGCATGCCGTCGAGGAACCACACCGCGGTCACCACCGCCAGGACGCTCGCGCTCGAGGCCAGTCGTCCGGCCATCAGGATCGCGGCGTGGTCGTGAGCGCCGTCCCCCGTCAGGCCGACGACGAGCGCGGCGACGCCGACAGCCAGCGTGACCCCGGTGGCGACGAGCAGGACGACGCTGACCACCCGACGCGGTCCCCGTCGGCCGTCCCGGTCACCTCGGAGTCCACGGTCGACCCTCGGCCCGAACGCCCGGACGACGCCGAGCCAGAACATCGCGATCGCGCACGCCCCGATGATGTCGCTCACCCGGTGCCAGCCGTAGACGACCGTCTGGTTGGCGACGAAGACCGCGTAGGCGGCACCGAGCAGGGTGACGATCGGCCGGAAGCGACGGGGCGTGACCATCAGGACGGCGAACAGTGCGGCCAGCGCGATGGTCGCGTGCCCCGAGGGGAACGAGTTCGGCGTCGTCGACTGGGCGATCTCCGGGCGCTCGGCGATACGCTTGACGAGCGTCGAGGTGGCCGCCGACGCGAGCACCACTGCACCCGCGCCGAGCCCCACCGAGAGCCGTCGCCTGGCGAACGCCACCGCGACGATCACGACAACGAGCAACAGGATCACCGGCACCGAGATGACGTTGAGCGCAGTGTCCGAGCTGAACAGGTCGGACTCACGGACCCCGCCGAGCGCGGCGTCCTCCATGCGCTGCCCCACCGGCGTCAGCACCGCGGCCGCGTAGACGGAAGGCACGATCACGAACCCCAGAGCCGCCAGCACACCCCACCGCAACCGCCGCGAGACGCTCGGTCCACGCGACTCCGGTGCATTGCGCTCGGGTGTCAAGGTCACCGGGCTGGTCCTCCTCGGAGTGGTCGTCGTCGGTCTCGTCGCACGCCTGGTGACGGCGCTGCGATTCGGACGGTCGGGGTCGGACACGATACCGTTGGCTCACCGGCCGGAGGCTGGGAACCGCGCGGCCGTCACCCGCGGATCCCGCGCTGTGCCGCTCAGTGCCGCGCCGCTCAGTCCGGCGGGCACCGCCGGACTGACGCACGTCGCGTCGGCAGTGTACGAGGAGGAGACCGAAGTGGCCATCAAGGAACCGGGCATCACCGCCTCACCGAACCGCGGGCTCGCGCTCACGGTCGGTGGCGTCCTCGCACTCTGGGGCATCCTGGGCTTCTTCTTCGCCGCCGACGGCGACCCCGGCTTCTTCAGCCGCCAGGGCGGGATGCTCTGGAACGCCTTCGGGGTGAACCCGCCGCTCGCTCTCATCTGGGTGCTGCTCGCCGCGGTCCTGCTCATCACCGGGCTCGGCACCACCATCGGTTCGCGGAACGGCAACCTGGTCGTCGGCGCCGTGCTCGTGGTGCTGGCGGTCTACGGCTTCGTCTTCGTCAACACCTCGGCGAACATCTTCGCGCTGAACACCACCGACAACGTGTTCCACGCGATCGTCGGGGTCATCCTGCTGCTGACGGCGCTCGGTGCCGACAAGGAGAACCTCCGCGCGCTGCGTGCGGCGGCTCGCGCCTGACGCACCGACACGCTCCCCGACGCCCGTCTGCCGCTCCGGCAGGCGGGCGTCGTCGTGTGTGCGGAGCGAGTGCGTGACTGGAGCGTGCGTGCGCGGGTGCGTCAGGCGTCGTCGTCGGAGTCGTCGGGGTCGTCGTCCGGCTCCGGCTTCCGGGCTTCGAGTGCCGTCGCGACGATGCGCGGCGCCTCGGACATGAAGCGTCGGACGTCCGTGTCGACGATGATGTCCTGCGGCCGCAGCGGCCGGGTGAGGTACAGGCCCTCGAGCGAGGTCAGGCGTGACAGCGCGACGTACGTCTGTCCGGCGCTGAACACCCGGTTGCCCAGGTCGACCACCGCGCGGTCGTAGGTGCTGCCCTGCGACTTGTGGATCGTCACCGCCCAGGCGAGTCGCAACGGGAACTGCTGGAACTCACCGACGGTGTCCTTCTTGAGTTCCTTCTTGTCGGCGTCGTAGGAGTACTTGAACTTCTCCCACACCGACGGCTGGACCTCGAACGATTCTCCGTCGACGTCGACCCAGACCGTGTCGCGGATCGCCGTGACGATGCCGAGCGTCCCGTTCACCCACCGCTGGTCGGCGTCGTTGCGCAGGAACATCACGTGCGCACCGGGCTTGAGCTCGAGGGCTTCGTCGGCCGGGAAGTTCCGCCCGCCGAAGTCACCGTTGACGTCGGCCTTCGCGGTCTTCACCTTGCCGGGCAACCGTTCGAGCGCCGCCTTGTTGATGCGCGCGACGGTGTCGTTCCGGGTGGCGAGGGTGATGGCGTCGTCGGGCGAGGGCCGTGCGCCCGCGGTGTTCAGCTGGTCGGCGATCTCGGCGGTCACCCGGCCGTGCCGCACCGCCGTGAGCATGGCGGCGAAGGCGTCGTCGCGCTGGCGGTGCACGGTGGCGAGCTCGATGATGTTCAGCTTCGCCTCGAGCCAGACCTTGGCATCGAAGAACCACATCGACCGGTAGTGGTCGGTGAAGTAGGCGCGTTCGTCGGCACCGCCCGGGACCGGCGGCAACTGGTACGGGTCGCCGAACATGACCACCTGCACTCCACCGAACGCCTCGAACTGCCGCCCGCGGGCCTTGCGGAGCGAGCGGTCCATCCCGTCGAGCAGGTCGGCGTTCACCATCGAGACCTCGTCGATCACCAGGGTGTCGATGGTGTTCAGGAGCTTGCGGGTGTCCGGTCCCTGGCGCAGCTCGGCATCGGCGATGAGCCCGATCGGCAGGCGGAACAACGAGTGGATCGTCTGGCCACCGACGTTCAGGGCCGCGACCCCGGTCGGTGCGCAGATCACGACCTGCTTCTCGGTGTTCCACGACAGGTGGTTGAGCAGGGTCGACTTGCCCGTGCCGGCACGACCGGTGATGAAGACGTGGTCACGGGTGTGCTCGATGTACTCGAAGACGGCCCGCTGCTCGTCACTGAGCTCGACGCTCATCGTGCGTCCTGCTCGAGGGTGCGCGCGTCCGCTCCGAGCGTGCGAGCCGGTGATCCAGCACGCCGCAGCTGCACGAGCACCACCACGACGACCGCCACCAGGAGCAGCACCCCGGCGACCACGAGCACGAGCCCACCACGGGCCTGGTCGACGAGCGGATCGGGCCCCCAGGTCCGCCCCATCGCCCCGAACCACGACGCCTGCAGCAGTCCGAGCGGCCCGCGCATCGCGACGCCGAGCGACACCGCTCCGGCGGCGACGACCGCGGCCCCGACGATCCGGACGATCGCTGCTGCGCGGGTCGGGTACTGCTGGCCGGCCGCGACCGGTGCGAAGAGCGTCGGCATCGCCAGGAGCCCGACGAGCAGGAAGCCCACGTCGATGACCGTGCGCCCCGTGGAGTCGCTCACCGACCACCGGACGGCGTCGGTTGCGAAGTACGCCCACCACACCGCTGCGGCGAGCAGGAACGCCGGGAAGGGCTGCACCAGGTAGCGGACCGCGGCGTTGTCGACCAGCACACCGGTCCACTCGCGCACGCCGGTGCTGTCGTCGTCGCGCGGGTGCACCGCGGCCCGGATGAGCACGACGGGAGCCGCCGCCCACGCGAGCGCCGGCACGACGAGACCGAGCAGCACGTGCGCGCCGACGTTCGCCGAGACCAGGAAGCGGTCGTACTGGTGCAGCGACCCCGACGTCGCGACCACGAGGCACACGATCGCGAGCGCAGCAGCCACCGAGCGGCGCACCGGCCAGTGCACGCCGCCCCGACGCAGCCGGACGACCCCCGCGACGTAGGTGACGGCGAGCAGGACGGCGGCCATCAGCCAGAACAGGTCGAGGTTCCACTGCGTCAGCCAGCCCCACGCCCCCGGCGCGTGCGGCAGCCGGTCGTCGGTGAGGAACTCGGCCGGGCTGGGGTCGGTGGTCTTGCTCGGGGCGAGCTGGTCGGTCGGTGTCGCCGTGCGTCCGAGTGCGGCGGCGAACCCCGAGGCGATCCCCATCACCCCGAGTTCGACCACCACGAGGGTCCAGAACGGACGGTGTCGGGCGGGGACGGCGGTCAGGGCACGGATCGCGCGTCGCCGCTGCACGGCACCGAGGATCCCGATGGCCACGATCGCGCCGATCTTGACGAGCACGAGGACGCCGTACGGGGTGAACAGGTTCGACAGGGCGCCGACACGGATCTGCGCGGACGCGGTGCCCGACACGGCCACGAGCACGAAGCAGGCGAGCGCGATGCTCGAGTAGCGCGAGACGACCACGGCCAGGCGGTCGCCCGGCAGCACGCCGCGCAGGAGGACGAGCATCAGCAGTCCACCGACCCAGAGCGCTGCGCCGATCAGGTGCAGGCCGAGCGCGGTCACCGCCGCGTCGTGGCTGGCGGTGCCGGCTGCGTGGCCCTGCTGCGCGAGCGGGATGAGGCCGATCATCGCGACACCCGTGGTAATGGCGACCATGCCGCGCGAACGGACGGCGAAGCAGAGGACGGTGACGGCTGCGGCGACGAGGACGGTCACCAGCCAGGCGAGCCCGAGGTCCGTGCCGGTGAGGAACACCCCCATCGACTGCCCGAACTGCTCGTCGATGCTGATCTTCGAGCCGGCGACGCTCAGGAACGTGAAGAACGTGGCGACGGCGGACGACACCGTCCAGACACCGCTGGCGGCCGCCGCGACGTCGATGGCACGGTTCCACTCCGGGCCGGAGCGCGAGAGTCCGACGGTGGCCAACGCGAGGCCGCCGATCGTCGCAGCGGCGGACAGGTCCACGACCAACCGGGAGATCGGCAGACCGAACCGGACCAGGGCACCAGGGTCCGCGATCAGGGCTGCGTCGGCGCCACCGCCGATGACGAGCGCAGCGAGCAGCGCCACGAACCCGACGAGCAGGAGCACGGCGGGACCGGCGATGCGCACGATCCGATTCACCCGTCAAGCCTAGGCGGTGCCCACCCGGCCACCGAACCGGCCGGGCCGACCTGTGGGAACCGGCACGGGCCTCCCGGTCGACGCAGCGCGACGAACGCGACCCGACACGACGCGACGCGACGCGACGAACGCGACCCGACGAACGCGGCCCGACGCACCGAACGCACCCTGGGAACGACGAAAGGGACGGCCGAAGCCGTCCCTCCCGATGCGCGGAACAGTCTTACTTGACCGCAGCCTTGAGCTTCGAGCCGGCGCTGACCTTGACCGAGTCGCTCGCGGCGATCTCGATGGCCTCACCCGTCTGCGGGTTGCGGCCGGTGCGGGCGGCGCGGTGCGTCTTCTCGAAGGCGATCCAACCGGGGATCGTGACCTTCGTGCCGTCCGCGACGGACGACGAGACGACGCTGAAGAGCGCGTCGACGACGCCGTTGACGGTGGCCTGGCTCTGGCCGGACTCGGCGGCGACGGCAGCGACGAGCTCGGTGCGGTTCAGTGACTTGTCAGCCATGGATGTCCTCCTCGGACTTCTTGCAGTATCGGTCGGACGGACGTGCCGTCCGGCGCCCGGAGCGGTTGCCCCGTGCCACGGTGCCAGTGGGCCGAGGGCCCGGCGGAACCGGAGTTGAACCTACCAGCCACATCGGACGTTTTCAGCCGACTCGCCCGGATTTCCGGGCTTGTCGCGGGTCCAACGGGGCAGATGTGACCCCTGAGGCACCCTTGTACCCCGGACACAGCGAACGCCCCGCCACCAGGAGGTGACGGGGCGTCGGGTACTGCGAGTGCTTACCAGGAGCTCTTCGTGATGCCGGGGAGCTCTCCACGGTGGGCCATGTCGCGGAAGCGGACACGGCTGATGCCGAACTCACCCAGGTGGCCACGGGGGCGGCCGTCGATCGCGTCGCGGTTGCGGTAGCGGATCGGGGATGCGTCGCGGGGCAGCTTCTGCAGGCCCACGCGAGCGGCCTCACGCGACTCGTCGGAGCCGTTCGGGTCCACGAGGGCCTTCTTCAGCTCGAGACGACGCTCGGCGTAGCGCGCGATGATGACGGCACGCTGATTGTTCTTCGCGATCTTGCTCTTCTTCGCCATGCTTAGCGCTCCTCACGGAAGTCGACGTGCTTGCGGATCACCGGGTCGTACTTCTTCAGCACGAGACGGTCGGGGTTGTTCCGACGGTTCTTCTTGGTCACGTACGTGAACCCGGTGCCCGCCGTCGAGCGGAGCTTGATGATCGGACGGATGTCCTGACCCTTTTTCGCCATCAGATCTTCTCCCCACGGGCGAGGACGTCCTTGACGACGGACTCGATGCCCCGTGCGTCGATGACCTTGATGCCCTTAGCGCTGACGTTGAGCGTCACGTTGCGACGCAGCGACGGCACGTAGTACGTCTTCTTCTGCACGTTCGGGTCGAAGCGGCGCTTCGTCCGGCGGTGCGAGTGCGAGATGTTGTGACCGAAGCCGGGAACGGCGCCGGTCACCTGGCACACTGCTGCCATGGTTTCCTCCTGAGGTACCGTGCGACCGGACGGCCGCACCCAAGTTCACTTGCCTGGTGCGCACGCGCAGGACCACCGGAGTGGTGCATGCGAGGGGGTTGTGCACACCGCCCAGGCCCGCAGCCCCTGTCGAAGGGGGAACGGACACCACGCGACCGCGGCGTTCGCGACGGTCGGAGGGCTTGGAACAACGGGTCCACCACGCGGACGTGGAGGACCAAGGGAAGAGCTTACGCGAGCTCCGGGCGTGTCGCAAGCGCACGCACCATGAGCTCGCCGAGTTCGCGCGGCGCCGTGAACATCGGCCAGTGTCCGGTCTCGAGTCCGACGATGCTGAGTTCCTCGATCTCGACGAGTTCCGCGGCCCAGGTCTGGTGGTCGGCCACCATCGTCGCGAGCTCGGTCGCCGGGATCTCGCAGGTGATCACCGTCGCCGGGATCGTGTGGCGGGCGGCGTCGGCGTAGTGGAACCGGTCGGACGGCACGGCGGCCGGCTCCGGGATCGCGCGGTGCTCGAAGGACTCCCGCAACGCCGGGGTCATCCCGCGCACCGTGGCCGGCTCCCAGACGTCCCACGACGGCAGCGGCACCACACCGTCCACCACGGGCAGTTCGTCGTTCACGCAGCCGCCGGCGGGACCGGGGAACGTGTCGACGTAGAGCAGGTGTGCGACGAGCGAGGGCCGCTGGTCGGCGGCCATGTACGCGATCGGTCCGGCACCGGAGTGTCCGGCGATCACGACGGGCTCGTCCGGGCTGGCGACGTCGTCCAGGCGCTCCACGAGCGCCGCGACCTGCTCGTCGAGCGTGTCGCCGTCGCGGGTGATCGCCTCGACCGTGTGGCCCGCCTGCAGCAGCACCGGGGCGACGTCGTCCCACGCGCTCGCATCGAGCCAGAACCCGGGGACCAGGATGACGTGCATGGCGCGGACGCTACTCGCCGTCGGCGTCGCCGGTCCGCGGTCCGGCTGCGGCGGCAGATGCCGTGCACACCGCGCACTCGCCGAAGATGTCGACGACGTGGCTGGCGTTCGTGAACCCGTTGGCGGCGGCGACGTCCTGCGCCCACTGCTCGACGGGGTCCGCCTCGATCTCGACGGTCCGGCCGCAGTTCCGGCAGATCAGATGGTGGTGGTGCGCGTCCGTCGTGCACGCCCGGTACAGCGATTCGCCGTCCTGCTGCAACGAGTCGGCGTCACCCTCGGTCGCCAGGTCGGCGAGCGCCCGGTAGACGGTGGCGAGGCCGATGGTCGAGCCCTCGTCCCGCAGGTGCTGGTGCAGCGCCTGCGCGCTGACGAACCCCTCGGTGGAGTCGAGGGCACCGCGCACCGCTTCGCGCTGCCACGTGTTCCGCTTGACCTTCTGCACGGCGTTCATGCTGGTGCACCCACCTTCGTTTCGGCTGACGTTCCGGAACCGGTTCCGGCTCCGGTTCCGGTTCCGTTCGTTCCGGACGGGAGGCCCGGTGTGCCCCCGCCACGCTGGTCGCGGCGGACGACCCGGTCGCGTCCACGGCGGTCGCGCCGGGCCCCGACGATCCGACAGACCACCCAGATCGCGAACGAGATGGTCGTCACGTAGGGGCTGATCGGCAGTCCGCCGCCGAGTGCCAGCAGGATGCCACCGACGACCGACACCACGGCGAACACCGTGGACAGCACCGGCACCACGACCGGGTGCGAGCTGAGCCGCAGTGCCGCAGCGGCCGGGGTGACGAGCAGCGACAGCACGAGCAGGGCGCCGACGATCTGCACCGACACCGCGGTGGCCAGGCCGAGGACGAGCATGAACACGATCGCGAGCGTCCGCACCGGGACACCGGCGGCCGCGGCGACGTCGGGGTCGACGGACGCGAACATCAGCGGCCGCCAGATGACGAGCAGGGTCGCGACCACGATGGCGGCGATGACGATGAGGAACGTCAGCTGCGGGTTGTCCACCGACACGATCTGGCCGGTGAGCAGCCCGAACTTGTTGGCCGCACGTCCCTTGTAGAGCGCCAGGCAGAGAATGCCGAGCCCGAGACCGAACGGCATGAGCACGGCGATGATCGAGTTGCGGTCACGCGCCCTCGAGCCGAGCACCCCGATGAGCAGCGCCGCGATCACCGACCCGACGAGCGAGCCCGTGACGACGTTGACACCGAGCAGCAGGGACGCGCTCGCGCCGGCGAAGGACAGCTCCGAGATGCCGTGCACCGCGAAGGGCATGTTCCGGGCGACGACGAACGGGCCGATGAGCCCGCCGACGATGCCGAGCACCGCGCCGGCCCAGATCGAGTTCTGCACCAGGGCCACGAGCTCGCCGTAGTCCTGGAACGAGAAGACCGTCGACAGGACGTCCATCAGATCCGCCCTTCGTCCGACGCCGGGGCGTGCGGGTCGACCTCGCCGTGGTGGTGGTCGTGCGCGTCGTTCGCGCCGACGATGACGATGCGGCCCATCGTGCGGACGACGTCGACGGGGGTGCCGTACAGGTCGCTCAGCACGTCGGCGCGCAGGACCTCGTCGGGGGAACCGATCCGGAACCGGCCGCCGGCAATGTAGAGAACCCGGTCGACGACGTCGAGGATCGGGTTCACGTCGTGCGTCACGAAGAGCACCGCGGCACCCTGCTGCCGACGCTGCCGGTCGATGAGCTCGGTGACGCCCCGCTGGTGCCGCAGATCGAGTGAGATGAGGGGTTCGTCGCACAGCAGCAGTGCCGGGTCGGCGGCGATGGCCTGACCGACGCGGGTGCGCTGCTGCTCGCCGCCGGACAGCTCGGCCACCGGGGCGTCCGCGAACGCGGTGGCGCCGACCTCGTCGAGGATGCGGTCGATGCGGGCGCGGTCGGCCTTCGACGTCGGCAGGACGCCCCACCGGTGGCCCGTCACACCCTGCGCGATCATGTCCCGCGCGCGCAGGGGGGTGCCGGCCTCCATGAGTCGCTGCTGCGGGATGTAGCCGATCTTCCGGTGCCCACGACGGACGGGCTGGCCGAGGAACGACATCGTGCCGCTCGTCAGGCGCTGCTGCCCGAGCACCGTGCGCAGGAGCGAGGTCTTCCCGGCGCCGTTCGGGCCGAGGACCGCGACGAACTCCCCCGGCGCGATGTCCAGGTCCAGGTGTCCCCAGAGCTTCCGTTCGCCGAAGGACAGCCCGGCGTCGCGCAGGGCCAGGACCGGACGGGCCGCAGCCCGGTCGTCCACCGAGGTGGTCGCCGGGCTGTCGGTCGTCGCTGCTGCGGTCGAGGTCGTCACTTCTGGAGCGCCGCCTGCACCGCGTCGATGTTCGCCTGCTGCCACGAGACGTAATCCTGCCCCTTGGGGAGCGTCTCCGTGACACCGACCACCGGGACGTCGTTCTGGTCGGCGGCCTTCTTGACCTGTTCGGTCTCGGCACTCGAGGTCTGGTCGTTGTAGGCGAGCAGCTCCACGCTCTTGCCACTGAACAGCGCGAGGGTGTCCTTGAGGGCTGCCGGCGGGACGTCGTCGCCCTCCTCGATCGCCTCGGAGAACGCTTCGGGGGTGACGTTGTCGAGACCGATCGCGTCGAAGAGGTAGCCCGGCACCGGCTCGGTGTACGCCACCTTCTCGCCGTCGTACGTCTTCTTCAAGTCGGCGGTCTGGGACTCGAGGCCCTCGAGTTTCGTCGTGAGCGCGTCGGCGTTCTTCTCGAACGTGGTCTTGTCGCCCGCGTCGAGCGCGGACAGGCGCTTCGTGACGTCGTCGACCAGCTTCACCATCGTCGGGTAGCTGTAGAACACGTGCTCGTTGAACTCGGCGTCGCCACCCTTGTCCAAGCCCGAGAGCTTCACGACGTTGATGGTGTCGGCCTTGGTGTCCGAGGCGTCGGCGAGCGTGGTCATGAAGTCGTCGTACCCGCCGCCGTTCTCGATGAGCAGGTCGGCCTTCGACACCGCGAGCTGGGTTCGGGCGCTCGACTCGAACGAGTGCGGGTCCTGCGAGGGGTCGTTCAGGATGCTCGTGACCGACACCTGGTCGCCGCCGATCGACTGGACGATCGAGCCGTAGACGTTGGTCGAGGCGACGACGGCGATCTTCCCGTCGCTGCTGGCGTTGCCCGAGGCCGAGGAGGTCGCGCAGCCCGTCAGGGCGAGCGCGGCGGCGCCGGCGACGAGCGGGAGGGCGAGGAGGCGGTTGTGCATGCTCCGACGGTAGCGCTTGCTGATAACGATTGTCAAAACCGGTATCAGCGCTCTGGTGGTGACGACAGACGGACAGGAGGCGCGGAGCCAGCTGGCACCGCGCCTCCTGTCCGTCACGTGGTGACGTCTACGGCTTGGTGGCCGCGTCGATCGTGTTCTCGGCGATCGTGTCCTCTTCACGCCCGGGCGTGCGGAGGTTCCACTTCTTGATCACGAAACTGAACAGGAAGTAGTACACGACCGCGTAGCCGAGGCCGATCGGGATGAGCCAGATCGCTCCGTCCGCCTTGCCGAAGTTCAGCACGTAGTCGATCGCACCGGCCGAGAACGAGAACCCGTCGTGGATCCCGAGTGCGTTGACCAGCGCCAGCGACGTCCCGGTGAGCACCGCGTGGATGATGTACAGCGGGAACGCCACGAACATGAACGAGTACTCGAGCGGCTCGGTGATACCGGTCACGAACGAGGTGAGGGCGGCCGAGAGCATGATGCCGCCGACGAGCTTGCGGTTCTGCGGCTTGGCGTTGCGCCAGATGGCGAGCGCACCGGCCGGCAGCGCGAACATCATGATCGGGAAGAAGCCGGCCTGGAAGATGCCGGCGGTCGGGTCACCGGCGAGGAAGCGCGCGATGTCGCCGTGGTAGGTGACCCCGCCCGAAGTGAAACTGCCGAGCTGGAACCACGGGAAGAAGTTGAGCAGCTGGTGCAGCCCGATCGGGATGAGCATGCGGTTGACGAACCCGAAGATGCCGCCACCGATGACGGCGTTGTCGGCCACGGCCTGGCCGGCGGCGGTCAGCGCGATGTCGAAGTAGCGGTACACGAAGGACATCAGGACGGCGATGACCAGACCAGCGACCGCGGTCAGGATCGGGACGAGGCGACGGCCGGAGAAGAACCCGAGGAAGTCGGGCATCTTCGTGCGGTGGAACTTCTCCCACATGACCGCCGAGACGAGGCCCATCACGATGCCGCCGAGGACACCGAAGTTGATGGTGGCCTGGTCGCCGTTGGCGTCCTTCACCCCGGCCAGGACGATCGGCGACATCGCCGCGAACACCTGGTACATGACCATGTAGCCGACGACGGCCGCGAGCGCGGTCGTGCCGTCCGACTTCTTCGCCCACCCGATCGCGATGCCGACCGCGAAGAGCAGCGGCAGCCAGGTGAACACACCGTTGCCCGCGGCGGCGATGATCGTCGCGCCCTGCTCGAAGCCGGGGATCGCGCCGAGCATGTCGGACTGGCCGAGGCGCAGCAGGATGCCCGCGGCGGGCATGACCGCGATCGGCAGGAGCAGGCTCCGTCCGAGGCGCTGGGCTTGCGCGAACAGCCGGGACTGCTTCTTCGGCTTCTTCTTCTCCGGCACGTCCGTGGCAGTGGTGGCGCTCATCGGAGGTCCTCTCGTCATTGGGTGGAGCTGTCGGGGTGAGTTGAGTCGTGCAGCCAGCGCAGGTAACCTCGGCGGTGTCGCCAGGTCCGGTCCTGTCCGGTCATGACCAGTTCCGTAGTCTGAACCGAGACCGGTCCCGTGTCAACCTGGTACGAAAACCCTTAACGAGGAGGAAACGATGGCCGACATCAAGGCAGCCGACATCATCGCCGCGCTCGGCGGTGCCGACAACATCGAAGAGGTCGAGGGCTGCATCACGCGCCTCCGTGTCGAGGTGGAGGACGGCGACCTCGTCGACAAGGCCGCGCTGCAGGCTGCGGGCGCCCAGGCCGTCGTCGGCGGCGGCACCGGCTGGCAGGTCATCGTCGGCACCATCGCCGACAACCTCGCGCAGGACATCCAGGACGAACTGTGACGGCGGTCCGCACGCCGTTCGCCGGCCCGGTCGTCGCCCTCGCTGACGTGCCGGACCCGGTGTTCGCCGGCCAGCTCGTCGGCGCCGGTGTGGCCGTCGACCCGACGGGCGTCGAGGGCGCGGTCACCGCGGTGGCCCCGGTCGACGGCACCATCGTGAAGCTGCACCCGCACGCGTTCGCCCTGCAGGGCTCGGCGGGCACGGACGTCCTCGTGCACGTCGGCATCGACACCGTGAAGCTGTCGGGCGAGGGCTTCGAGCTCCTCGCCACCGAGGGCTCGACGGTCACGGCCGGCGACCCCGTCGTCCGGTTCACCCCCTCGGTGATCTCGGCCGCCGGCTACTCGCCGATCTGCCCGGTCGTGGTGCTCGGCTCCGCGCCGGACACCGTCGACCAGGGCACGGTGGGCACCTCGGTGCTCGACGGTGACACCCTGTTCGAGGTCTGACCCGGGCGCACCCCGGTTCTTCCCCGGTCCTTCCCGCCGAAGCGACTGTGTACCGCGAACTGCTCGCGGCACACAGTCGCTTTCGCGTTCGTGCCGGACTACGCGACCGCCGGGGTCGCGGTGACCTCCATCTGCACGCGGTAGCGGTCCGAGCGGTACCAGCTGCGGGTGTGCTCCACGGGGCGCTCCCCCGCGTACGACACCCGGTCGAACTCGAGCACCGGAGCACCGGTCTTCGTGCCGAGCAGGGTCGCGACGTCGTCGGCGGCCGGGTTCGCGGCCACCGTCTGCTGTGCCCGGTCGATCGGGGTGCCGTACTCGTTCGCGATGATCGAGTACACCGACCCGGACAGGTCGTGGTCGAGCAGGCCCGGGAACGCATCGGCCACGAGCCAGGCGTCGTCGATCGACACCGGAGCGCCGTCCGCCATCCGGAGTCGCTTCACGTGGAAGGCCGACACCTCGGCGTCGAGCCGCAGCGCCGCCACGGTGTCACTCGGCGGCACACGTTCCTCGCGCACCAGCACAACCGTGGTCGGGACGTGGCCCATCGCGCGCATCTCCTCGGTGAACGACGCGAGGTGCAGCGTCGACTGCACGGGGCGGTGCGCCACGAACGTGCCCTTGCCGCGCACGCGCTCGAGGTAGCCCTCGTTGACGAGCTGCCCGAGTGCCTCGCGCACAGTGATCCGTGAGACGCCGTACTCGGCGATGAGCTGGCGTTCGGACGGGATCGCGGCGCCGGGGGCCAGACGGGCGGTAGCGAGGTCGAGCAGGATGCGCCGCAGCTGCTGGTGCTTCGGTTCGGCACCCTCGGTGATGCGGCTCGTCATGCGTCCCTCGTGCTCCGTTGCTGGTCCTGGGTGGTGGTCATGCGCGGACATGACCAGTTCCCATCACAGTAGCGAGTCGACCTCGGAACGCCAACGTGCGTGACGTTCCGCGTGGACCGGCGGGAGGGTTCAGGCGTTGCGGACGAGCCAGGCGAACTGTTCGTCGGAGAGCAGCCGGTCGGTCCAGACCTGCCCCTCGACCCCCGCGGCGGACGACGTCTGCACCCCGGGAGCCCCCTGCCACACGAGTGACAGCCCGGCACGACGGAGCACCGCGGCGGACGCGGGGTTGTTCGTGAGCACGCGACCCGTCACGGGGACGTCCGGCGCGGTCTCGCCGGCGGCTCGCACGGCAGCGAGGGCGATCTCGGACGCGAAGCCCTGCCCCCAGGCCGCGGGAGCCAACCGGTACCCGAGGTTCCAGACCCCACCGGCGGTCATGTCGACCCCGCCGACCCCGACGAACGCGTGGTCTGCAGCCGTGCGGACGGCCCACGAACCGAGTCCGTGTCGGGCCCGACCACCGATCTTCCGCTGCACCAGGTCCACGCTCGAGCTCCGGGCGACGTGCCGTCCGCTCGGCAGGTGCTGCCAGGTGCGGGCGTCGGCGAACACCGCGTGCACGTCGTCGATGTCGGCCGGCGTGAGCGGGGTGAGCAGGAGGCGATCCGTTCGGATCTCCTGCGAGGGGGTCAGGAGCTGGTGGACCATGCCCCGATCATCCCCCGCACCACCGACATCCGTGTGAACACCACGCGACGATTGCGGAAGGCCGCAGATGGTGAGCAGGAATGGTCGAGTGGCTCGAAGCCACCCGACCATTTCTGCTCACGAAGCGGAACGACCGACGCGCCGGCCCCTGAACGCCACTCAGTCGAGCAGGAGCGCCGGCTCCTCGAGCACCGAGGCCACGTCGTGCACGAACCGCGACGCCACGTCGCCGTCGACGACGCGGTGGTCGAACGAGGCGCCGATGGTCGTCACCATGCGCGAGCGGACCTCGCCGTCGACGACCCACGGCTTCGGCTTGATCGTGCCCATGGCGACGATGGCGACCTCGCCCGGGTTGAGGATCGGGGTGCCGGTGTCCATGCCGAACACGCCGATGTTCGTGATCGAGACCGTGCCGTTCGCCATCTGCTTCGGCGTCGTCTTGCCGTCACGGGCGGTGAGGGTGAGTTCCTCGAGCGCCTGCGCCAGCTCGAGCAGCGACATGTCCTGCGCGTCCTTGATGTTCGGCACGATGAGCCCGCGCGGGGTCGCTGCGGCGATGCCGAGGTTCACGAAGTGGTGGACGATGATCTCGCGATCGGTCCAGGTCGAGTTCACCGAACGGTTGCGGCGGACGGCCCAGATGACGGCCTTCGCCACGATGAGCAGCGGCGAGACCTTGACGCCGGCGAACGTCGGCGAGGCCTTGAGCCGCTTGACGAACTCCATCGTGTGGGTCGCGTCGACGTCGACGAACAGCGACACGTGCGGTGCGGTGAACGCCGAGGTGGTCATCGCGGTCGCGATGGCCTTGCGGACGCCCTTGACCGGGATCGTCTCGCTGCGCACCTCGCCCCACTCGGGCGTCTCGATGTTGCGGAAGACGCTGGCCTGCTTCGCGTGCCGGATGACGTCGTCGCGGGTGACCTCGCCGGCGAACCCGGTCGCGACGATCTCGGTCAGCTCGACACCGAGGTCCTTCGCGAGCTTCCGGATCGGCGGCTTCGCGAGCACGTTGGTCGCGAGGGTCTGCTTGCGCGCGGGCGCGGAGGCCAGACCGGCGATCGCCTCGGCGGTGGTGTCCTCACCGGGATCGCTGGCCGCTTCGGCCGCTGCTTGCGCATCCACACTGGAGGCACGGCTCACCTCGGCCGCGAGGGCTGCGGCCCGGCGGGCGCCCGGCTTGCGACGGGACGGCGACGAGGTCGCCGAGCCGTAGCCGACGAGGACGGCGCCGGAGGACTCGTCCGTCCCGACGACGGAAGCGCCGTCGGCGACGGGCTGCACCGGCGCTGCCGCGGGGGCGGCAGCGACGACGGGAGCAGGTGCAGCAGCGGGTGCCGGGGCCGCCGCGGGGGTGGGCTGGGTCTGCGCGACCGGAGCCACCGGGGCGGGCGCTGCCGGCGGGGTCGGGGCGACCACGGGCGAGGTCGGGACGCTGTCGGCGACCGGTGCCGGGCCTCCCGACTGGGCGGCCGGAGCCGTGACCGGCGCGCCGGACGCGACCGACGCATCGGACTCGACACGGATGATCGGCTTGCCGACCTCGACCGTGTCGCCCTCGGAGACGAGCAGCCCGGTGACGGTGCCGGCGAACGGCGACGGCAGCTCGACGAGCGACTTCGCGGTCTCGATCTCGACCAGGACCTGGTCGACGGTGATCTCGTCCCCGATCGCGACGCGCCACTGCACGATCTCGGCCTCGGTGAGGCCTTCGCCCACGTCGGGCAGGGGGAATTCGGCGACGGCCACTTACGGCTCCTTCGGCGTTCGGACGAGTTGGGTCAGTCGAGCTGGATCAGTACGCGAGGGCGCGGTCGACGGCCTCGAGGACGCGGTCGGCGTCCGGCAGGTGCAGGTGCTCCAGCTTCGAGACCGGGAACGGGATGTCGAACCCGGACACCCGCAGCGGCGGCGCCTGCATCGTGTAGAACGCCTTCTCGGCGACGGTGGCGGCGATCTCGCTGCCGACACTGACGAAGCCGGAGGCCTCTTGCGCGATGACGAGGCGACCGGTCTTGCGGACCGAGGTGAGGATCGGGTCCCAGTCGATGGGCGAGATCGAGCGGAGGTCGATGACCTCGCAGCTCGTCCCCTCGGACTCGGCGAGCTCGGCGGCCTGCATGAGGGTCGCGACCATCGCACCGTGGCCGACGAGGGTGACCTCGGTGCCGGTGCGTGCCACACGCGTGGTGTGCATCGGGACGTGCCCGTCGACGAGGTCGACCTGGCCCTTGGGCCAGTAGCGCGACTTCGGCTCGAGGAAGATCACCGGGTCCTTCGAGGCGATTGCCTCTTGGATCATCCAGTAGGCGTCGTTCGGGGTGCTCGGGCTGACCACGCGCAGACCGGGGGTGTGCGCGAAGTACGCCTCGGGCGACTCCTGGTGGTGCTCCACGGCGCCGATGTGGCCGCCGTAGGGGATGCGGATGACGACGGGCAGCGACATGTGCGCCGGCAGCCGGTTCGCCATCTTCGCGAGCTGCGAGGTGATCTGGTCGAAGCCGGGCCACACGAAGCCGTCGAACTGGATCTCGACGACCGGGCGGTAGCCGCGCAGGGCGAGGCCGATCGCGGTGCCGATGATGCCGGCCTCGGCGAGCGGGGTGTCCCGCACGCGCTCGGGGCCGAAGCGGTCCTGCAGGCCCTCGGTGATGCGGAAGACACCGCCGAGCTGGCCGATGTCCTCGCCCATCAGCAGGACCTTGTCGTCCGCCTGCATCGCCGCGGCGAGCCCGGCGTTGAGGGCCTTCGCCATCGGCAGGGTCGGGGTGGGGTCGCTCGGGACCTCGCCGGCGCCCGGGTGGGAGCGCAGCGTGTAGTCGAAGAGCTGCTCGGTGGTGCTCATGCGTGGGCGCCCCCTTCGAAGCCGGCCTCGTACTGTTCGAGCCAGGCCTTCTGCTCGGCGACCAGCGGGTGCGGCTCGCGGTAGACGTTGT
The DNA here is from genome assembly GCF_004341255.1 of Curtobacterium sp. PhB142. Classification (NCBI taxonomy): domain Bacteria; kingdom Bacillati; phylum Actinomycetota; class Actinomycetes; order Micrococcales; family Microbacteriaceae; genus Curtobacterium; species Curtobacterium sp. PhB142. The sequence continues at coordinate 73,427 of NZ_SLUT01000001.1, forward strand.
CGAACATGACGTCGACGGACGGCGGGGTCAGCGCCACGGTGCGGCGGCGGACGTCGGCGGCGATGTCCTCGCCCTCTTCGTCGAACGCGGCGAACTGCTCGTCCGTCGCGCCCTTCGAGCGCAGGTACGCCTCGGAGCGGACGATCGGGTCGCGGCGGACCCAGTCCTCGAGTTCGCCGTCGGCACGGTACCGGCTCGGGTCGTCCGAGCTGGTGTGCGCACCGATGCGGTAGGTGTCGGCCTCGATGAAGGCCGGACCCTGGCCGCTGCGGGCGTGGTCGGTGGCGACGACCGAGGCCGTGTACGAGGCGAGGATGTCGTTGCCGTCGATCAGCACGCTCGGGATCCCGAAGCCGCGGGGACGGTCGACGAGCGGCGTCGGCGACTGCACCGACACCGGCACCGAGATCGCCCAGTGGTTGTTCTGCAGGAAGAAGACGACGGGGGCCTTGGTCGACGCCGAGAACACGTACGCCTCGTTCACGTCGCCCTGGCTCGTCGCGCCGTCGCCGAAGTAGACGATGGAGCAGGCGTCACGGTCGGGGTCGCCCGTGCCGACGTCGCCGTCGAGCTTCTGGCCGAGCGCGTAGCCCGTGGCGTGCAGGGTCTGCGAGCCGATCACCAGGGTGGAGATGTGCGTGTTGCCGCGCTGGTCCGGGTCCCATCCACCGTGGGTCTGCCCGCGGTACATCGCGATGATCTCCATCGGCTCGACACCTCGCTGCATCGTGACGGCGTGCTCGCGGTACGAGGGGAAGACGTGGTCCTGGGCGCGCAGGGCGAAGGCGGAACCGGTCTGCGCGGCTTCCTGCCCGTGACTCGGCACCCAGAGGCCCAGCTGGCCGGTGCGCTGCAGGTTGTGGCCGGCGTGGTCGAACCGTCGGGTGAGGACCATGCGGCGGTGCATCGCCAGCAGGGTCTCGTCGGGGATCGCCCGCGCGGCGGCGGCGAACTCGGCGTTCTCGTCGGACTCCACGAACCGACCCTCGGGGTCGAGGAGCCGGACGGTGGTCGTCGCGGGAGCCGCGGCGCGGAATGACATGCGGGCCAGCGTAGCGGCAGGCATCAGTCGGCCACCTGGAGGTCCCCCACAAGCGAGCGGGCCGTTTCGAGGAGCGTTTCCACAGCCTCGTGCTCGCCGATCGAGATGCGGATGCCCTCCGGCGGGAAGGCCCGCACGATGATGCAGGCCTCCTCGAAGGCGGCAGCCGCGGCGACCGTGCGGTCCCCCGTCGGCAGCCAGACGAAGTTGCCCTGGGCGTCCGGCACGGCCCACCCCTGCTCGCGGAGCTCGGTGACGATGCGGTCGCGCAGCGCGGCGATCTCGGAGACCCGCTCGAGCAGTTCGCCCTCGCGTTCCAGGCTGGCCAGTGCGGCCGCCTGCCCCTGGGCCGTGACGGAGAGGGGGATCGCGCACGCGCGGACCGCCTCGAGCACGTACACCGGGCCGAGGGCGTAGCCGACGCGCAGCCCGGCGAGACCGTACGCCTTCGAGAAGGTCCGGAGGACGACCAGGTTCGGGTAGCGGGCCAGCAACGGGTGCCCGTGCACGGCGGCCTCGTCGGTGGCGAACTCGGCGTATGCCTCGTCGAGCACGACCAGCACGGACTGCGGCACCGCGGCCATGAAGGACGCGAACTCGGACTCGGTCACGATCGGGCCGGTCGGGTTGTTCGGCGTGCACACGATCACCATGCGGGTGCGGTCGGTGACGGCGGCGGCCATCGCGTCGAGGTCGTGGCCGCCGTCCGGCCGGTTCGGCACCTGCACGCTCGTGGCACCGGCGACGGTGACGACACCGGGGTAGGCCTCGAACGACCGCCAGGCGTAGACGATCTCGTCGCCCGGGCCGGAGGTCGCGCGGGCGAGCTCGTGCAGGATCGCGACGCTGCCGGGGGCGACGTGCACCTCGTCGGCGGTCAGCCCGAAGCGGTTCGCGAGCGCGGCACGGACGGCCAGGGCGGTGGCGTCCGGGTAGCGGTTGAACGCGGTCTGCGCCTGCACGGCCTGGACCACCCCGGGGAGCGGGGGGAACGGGTTCTCGTTGCTCGACAGCTTGAAGGCGTCGTCGGCGGCCTGGCGTCCCTGCTTGTAGGCGGGGAGGACGGCGATCTCGGGCCGGATGTGCACACGCTCCTCAGTCACTGGTTCAGGTTACCGGCACGTGCGCGGGTGTCGGAGGGCATCATGGGTGCATGCGATTCCTCGTCCGCCTCGTCGTCAACGCCGTGGCCCTCTGGCTCACCACGCTCATCGTCAGCGGCGTCTCCGTCACCGCGTTCGGCGACGGCGGGACCACGGCGACCGTGCTCACCTACCTGCTCGTGGCCTTCGTGTTCGGGCTCGTCAACGCCGTGATCGGCACGCTGATCCGGATCGTGGCGTTCCCGATCTACATCCTGACCCTCGGGCTGATCTCCTTCATCGTGAACGCGGTCCTGCTGCTCATCGTCGCGGGCATATCGGACGCGTTCGGCTTCGGGCTCCAGGTCGAGTCGTTCGGCTGGGGCATCGTCGGCGCCTTCGTGCTCGCCGTCTTCGCCTGGCTGATCGGGCTGTTCGTCCGTCCGGTGCTGAACCGCCAGCGGGCGTGACGCGGACGGACCTCGCGGAGGACACCTCCCTGCGTCATGATGTGACCATGGCCCCGGACGTCGACGCCCCGTTCCGCGTCTCGTTCGTCTGCAGTGGCAACATCTGCCGGTCCCCGATGGCCGGCGTCGTCTTCGCGCAGATCGCCGCGGACGCCGGGCTCGCCGAGCGCTTCCACGTCGAGTCGGCCGGCACCGGTGACTGGCACGTCGGCGAACCGGCCGACGAGCGCACGATCGCAGCCCTCGCGGCACGCGGATACGATGGCAGCAGGCATCGCGCCCGTCAGTTCGACCCGGACCGGTTCCCGGACCTCGATCTGGTGGTCGCACTCGACCGCTCCCACGAACGCGTCCTGCGATCGTGGGCACCGACCATGGACGACTCCGCCAAGGTGACGCTCCTGCTGCGGTACGACGACGCCTGGCCCCAGCAGACCGACGTGCCGGACCCGTACTACGCGGACCGGCACGAGTTCGACCGAGTGCTCTCGACCGTCGAACGGGCCTGCCGGGCGCTCTTCCACCAGCTCGAGCCGGCCGTCCGTCAGGGAGCCCCATGACCCCCCTTCCCCCGCAGCCGATCAGCCCGCTCGACGGTCGCTACTACCCGATCGTGCACACGGTGGGCGAGCACCTCTCCGAGGCCGGGCTCAACCGTGCGCGCATCGTGGTCGAGGTTGAGTGGCTGGTCTTCCTGACCGACCACGCGATGTTCACCACCTCGCCGCTCAGCGTCGACGACAAGGCCGCACTCCGGCGCATCGTGGAGACCTTCGGCCACGACCAGATCGCCGAACTCGCCGAGATCGAGGCGACGACCCGCCACGACGTCAAGGCCGTCGAGTACTTCGTCCGCCGCCGGCTCTCGGAGCTCGGGCTGGACGCCATCGCCGAGCTGACCCACTTCGCCGCCACGAGCGAGGACGTCAACAACCTGTCGTACGCCCTGACCGTGCGCGACACCGTCGACCAGGTCTGGCTGCCGGCGTACCGTGCCGTGCTCGAGAAGCTGCGGACCCTCGCGGTCGAGCTGCGCGCCGTCCCGATGCTCTCCCACACGCACGGGCAGCCCGCGACCCCGTCGACGCTCGGCAAGGAGCTCGCGGTCGTCGTCTACCGGCTCGAGCGCGTCCTGGCCCAGATCGAGGGCGGCGAGTACCTCGGCAAGTTCTCCGGCGCGACCGGCACCTTCTCGGCCCACCTCGCCGCCGACCCCGAGGCCGACTGGCCGACGCTGTCGCGCGAGTTCGTCGAGGGCCTCGGGCTGACCTGGAACCCGCTCACCACGCAGATCGAGTCGCACGACTGGCAGGCCGAGCTGTACGACCGGATCCGGCACGCCAACCGCATCCTGCACAACCTGGCGACCGACGTGTGGACCTACATCTCGATGGGGTACTTCACGCAGATCCCGGTCGCCGGTGCCACCGGGTCGTCGACGATGCCGCACAAGATCAACCCGATCAAGTTCGAGAACGCCGAGGCGAACCTCGAGATCTCGTCGGCGCTGTTCTCCACCCTGTCCGAGACCCTGGTGACGAGCCGCCTGCAGCGCGACCTGACCGACTCCACCACGCAGCGGAACATCGGCGTCGCGTTCGGGCACTCGCTGCTCGCGCTCGACAACCTGCGCCGCGGCCTGGGCGAGATCTCGGTGAACGAGGCCAAGCTCGCCGACGACCTCGACCACAACTGGGAGGTCCTCGCCGAGGCGATCCAGACGGTCATCCGTGCCGAGGTCACCGCCGGGCAGTCGAACATCGAGGACCCCTACGCGATGCTCAAGGACCTCACGCGCGGCAAGCGGGTGACCCAGCAGGACCTCATCGTGTTCGTGAACGGCCTGGACATCTCGGACGGCGCGAAGGCCCGGCTGACGAACCTGACGCCGGCGACGTACACGGGCCTGGCGGACGAGCTGGTCGACCACCTCGACGTCTGACGCTGTTCACCTGCACGATGCGAACACTGTGCCGCAAAAGGGGTGCGGATTCCTCATGAAGTCGGTAGGTTCGTGGTGCTGAGCATCGTCTCAGCACCGGGGGCGTCACAGAGGACGATCCCTGCCCTCTGACCGGATGGATCTCCACACCGTGCTTCGTTCCCGCATCACCGCGGCCGCCGTCGGCGCCACCGTGCTCGGCGTCACCGCTGCGCTCGTCCCCACCGTCTCCACCGCCAACGTGTCCGACGATGCCGCTTCGGCCGTCGTCACCTGGACCGACTCGTCCGCCGACTTCACGGCGGCGCCCGAGGGCGAGTTCCCGCTGACCGACCAGTGGTACTGGGCGGCACTGTCCGACCCGACCGCGGGCGGGAAGATCACCGACTTCGCCACGCTGGACGAGGACGGCATCTCCGTCTCCGAGGGCGAGGCCGTCGGCTTGGTCCGCGGGCTCAACACGCCGGTCGCCCCGAGCAGCCTCGGCGCGCTCGTCGCCGGTGCCGGCGCCGAGACCACCGGTGCGACCACGTTCGGCCTCGCCATCCAGGAGGGCGGCGACACCAGTGCGCAGACCGTCGTCTTCGCGGCGGGCGACGGCGACGCCGGCCTCAGCGGTACCTCGACCAAGTGGATCGACCCGAGCACCGGCACCACCGAGTCGACCGCCGACCTCGCTGCGGACCTGAAGGCAGCGGACGCCGAGGTCGTCGGCTACGTCGTCTACGTCGGCATCGACATCACCGCCGAGGTCCCCGCACCGCCCGCGACCGACGAGCCGACCGAGACGCCGGCCCCGACCGAGACGCCCGCTCCGACTGAGACGCCGGCCCCGACCGAGACGCCCGTCCCGACGGACGAGCCCACGGTCGAGCCGACGGACGAGCCGACCACGGCCCCGACCACCCCGGTCGAGGAAGCCCCCGGCGCCGAGCTGAAGAGCCTCTCCTCGCCGCTCGAGTCCGACGCCCAGGCCCTCGCCGCCGACGCCAGCGGTTCGATCTCGGCCCTGCGCATCGACGACACCACGACGTACTTCACCCCGCAGCCCACCGCGGCAGCACGTCTGCTCACCACCTCCGCCACCCTGACCGAGGCCACCACGACCGGTGTCCGCGTGCAGGGCTCGGGCTTCGCCCCGAACGAGGTCGTCACCGCTGCCGTCGGCGACGCAGCCGACGCCGTCGCGATCCCCGGCGTCCAGTTCCGCGCCGACGCTGACGGCGACGTCTCCGGGACCATCGTCCTGCCCGCCGACCTCGTCGACTCGGCCGGCACCTACGTGCTCGGTCTCGTCGGCCTGTCGTCGGGGCAGACGGCCGCGACGACGCTCACCGTGACGGCTGACGCCGCCACGGCGCCGGTCGCCGTGCCGGTGCCCGGAACGGCGACCTTCACGGGCTGATCTTGCCGATCCTCCCGACCGAGCCACGGCGGCGCGCGACACTGATCGCCGCCGCCGTGGCCGTCGTCTGCGCCGGGGCGGTGGCGTTCGTCGCCCTCGGCCCCCTGTCGGCGGCCCCCGCGCCGACCCCGACACGGTCCGTCGCCGCGAGCGCGACGCCGACCCCCACGGCGACACCGGGCCCGACGCGCTCCGCGGGCCCCACCGATGCGGTCGACGCGCCCGCGAGTACCACCGTCGCCGCAGTCCGCGGTGACAGCGTGCCGGTCAGCAGTACGCCCGGTGGCACGGCCACGACCACCCTGTCGAACCCGCAGTCGTCCGGAGCACCACTCGTCTTCCGGGTCGTCGACCAGCAGGACGGCTGGGCGCAGGTACAGCTCGCACAGCGTCCGAACGGCAGCACCGGGTGGGTCCCGACGAGCGCGGTCACCCTCACCGAGGACCCGTACGCGATCGTGGTCACCCGCGAGGAGAACACGCTCGACCTGTACAAGGACGGCAAGGTCGTCGACAGCTACCCCGTCGCGACCGGCACCGGCGGCACCCCGTCACCGACCGGCCGCTTCGCCCTGACCGAGCTGCTCGCCCCGACGAACAGCGGCTACGGCCCGTACGCGTACGGCACGACGGCGTTCTCGGACGTGCTCAACTCGTTCGGCGGCGGCCCGGGCCAGATCGGCCTGCACGGCACCGACGACAGCTCGAGCATCGGGACCGCTGCCTCGCACGGCTGCATCCGCATGCACAACGCCGACATCAGCGCCCTGGCCGAGCTCCTGCCGCTCGGCACCCCGTTCCAGGTTCGCTGACGTTCCCACGCGCACGAAGCAGGTCTGCCGTGGCGCACACCCGGACTGGAGGCGCGGCGTGCGCCCGGCAGTGGGCGCGACCGTCTCAGGTGGTGACGTCCAGGGCCTCGGCGACCAGCGCCTCCAGGACGGTGCGCACCACGGGGCGGACCGCACGGTCGGGGCGGACCAGCGCCTCGATCCGGCGCCCCGCACGCACGTCGGCCAGCTCGGCCAGGTGGAACCGGCCGGACGCCCGGGTGCCCGAGGTGTACCGGGGCACGAGCGCGACGCCGTGCCCCGCCGCGACCAGGTTCTCGATGACGGGCAGGTGGATCGTCCGGAAGGCGACGCTCGGCGGGGCGTCCGACGCCGCCGCCATCGCCTGCAGGACCCGGTCGATCGGGTAGCCCTCGGGCACGCCGATCCAGGTCTCGCCGACGACCTCGTCGATCCCGACCCGCTCACGACCGGCGAGCCGGTGTCCCGGTGGCACCGCGACGTCGAGCGGTTCGCGCAGGAGCGGCACGGTCTCCACCGATCCCTGGTCCGCCGGTCGCACCCCGTCGGACCGGTGCCCGACGGCGATGTCGTGGTCGGCGGCGAGCGGCGCGAACTCCCCCTCGCTGACGTCCACGTCGACGAGGGCGAGCTCGATGCCGGGGTGCGCCCGCATCCGGGTGAGGACTCCGGGCAGCAGCAGTTCGGCCGCCGACGGGAAGATCGCGAGGTTGACGCGGCCCGTCGCGCCGCCCAGGTGCTCCTGCCACGCGGCGTCGACCCGGGCCATCGCCGTGGCGACGCCGGCGGACAGGCCGGCCAGCACCTCGCCGTGGGCGGTGAGCCGGACGCCGCGTCCGATGCGCTCGACGAGCGGGACGCCCACCTGCCGCTGCAGCGTCTGCAGTTGCTGCGACACCGCGCTGGGCGTGCGGTGGGTGGCCTCGGCGACGGCGGTGACGCTGCCGCGCTCGGCGAGTTCGCGGAGGACGGCGAGCAGCTGCACGTCGAAGTCGACCATGCAGGGAGGCTACAACGTCGGTTGCGAACAATTCGCTGGTCCTACACCTTCGGAGCCACCACGATCAGAGCATGACCACCCGTGACCGCCTCCTCGCTCTGGTCGTCGCCGTCGTCTGGGGCCTGAACTTCCCCGCGACCGCGCTCGCCCTCGAGCACTTCCCGCCGTTCCTGCTCGCGGCCCTGCGGTTCACGATCCTGGCGGTCCCCACGCTGCTGTTCGTGCCGCGGCCGAAGATCCCGTTCGGGCGGCTGCTGCTCGTCGGGTTCGGGCTCGGGGTGCTGCAGTTCTCGTTCCTGTACCTGAGCATGGCGTCGGGGATGCCGTCCGGGCTCGCCTCGCTCGTGCTGCAGGCCTCGGCGCCGTTCACGGTGGTGCTCGCCGGGGTGTTCCTGCGCGAACGGCTCACCGGGCGACAGGTCATCGGCGTGACGATCGCGGTCGCCGCCCTCGGCCTGATCGCCCTGCACCGGTCGCAGACGGCGGCGCTGCTGCCGGTGGTGCTGGCGCTCTGCGGCGCGCTCGGGTGGGCGATCGGCAACGTGGCGACCCGACGAGCAGGGGCCGCGAACCCGCTGCACCTGACGCTCTGGTGGTCGGTCGTGCCGCCGATCCCGATGGCCGTGCTGTCGCTCGTGGTCGAGGGGCCGGACCGCATCGGCGCCGCACTCGGCACGGCCTTCACCGCCGAGGCGCTGCCGGCCGACCTCGGCCTGCTCTACATCGTGCTGGTCGCGACCCTGGTCGGCTACGGGATCTGGTCGCGGCTGATGGCGACCTACCCGTCGAGCACGGTCGCCCCGTTCTCGATGCTCGTGCCGGTCGTCGGCGTCCTCGCGTCGTGGGCGGCCTTCGGCGAGGTGCCCGACCTGGTCGAGGTGCTCGCCGGCGCCGTCGTGGTCGGGGCGGTGCTGTGGTCGTCGCGACCGGCACGGCTGTCAGACGAGCCGGTCCCGACGCCGGTCGACGGGGTCCCGGTGCCGGCGCTCAGCCCCGGTGCTGGCGACGCTCCGCGATGATCCCGGCGAGCGCACCGCGCAGGTGCGGGTACCGGAACTCGTAACCCGCCTGGGTCAAGCGCGTCGGCACCACCCACCGGCTCTTGAGCACCAGTTCGGTCTCGGTGCGGATCGCGAAGGACCCGACCTCGAGCATCCACCGCGGCGTCGGCAGTCCGAACCGGCGGCCCACTGCGTCGCGGATCGTCGCCATCACGGTCCGGTTGTCGGACGGGTTCGGGCTCGACACGTTCACCGGCCCCTCGAGCTCCGGGTGGTCGCGGACGAACCGGATCGAGCCGAGGACGTCGGCGATGTGCACCCAGCTGAACCGCTGTCGGCCGCGGGTCGGTCGGTGGTGGTGGTACGTCCCCGCCCGCAGCCGGGACCGCGTCGGCACCCAGGCGCCGTCGTACTGTGGCCCGCCGAGGCCCGTCTGCGCCAGCCGGAGGAGCGGCACGAGTGCGCTGCCGTCGCCGAACACGATCGCCATCCGGAGTGCCACCCGGCGGGTCGACGGCAGGTCCGCGCCGAAGAAGGCGTCCTCCCACGCGCGCGCCACCGAGACCGAGAAGCCCTCGCCGAGCTCGCCGGTCAGTTCGTCCTGGGGGCGGTCGTCGGCGTGCCGGTAGATCGTCGCCGTCGAGGCGTTCAGCCACAGCGGTGGCGGCTGCTCGGCGGTGCGGATGGCCTAGGCGAGCTCGAGCGTGGTGTCCACCCGCGAGCGCGTGATCTCGGCGCGGTTCCGGCGGCCGTACCGGCAGTTGACGCTCTTGCCCGCCATGTTCACGACGAGGGCCGCACCGTCGACGAGCTCGCGGATGCGCAGGGTGTTGCCCCACACCGCATCACCGGTCCGGCCCACCGTGACGACCTCGTAGCCCTCTTCGGTGAAGGCATCGCGCAGGTACTGCCCCACGAACCCGCTCGCTCCCGCGATCACGACGCGGCCCTTCTGGTCGCTCATCTCATCCCCGTCCTGTGTCCGGCGCGATCTCGTACCGGAACGCCCCCTCGTACCGGTACAGCGTGCCGAGCACCGGCGCCGAGAGCACCAGGGACACGCGCTGGAGGTCCGCTTCGTCATCGAATCGTTCCATCAGCGTCACACGTGGTGCGATGAGGGCCGGGAGGCGCACCTCGCGTCCCATCGCACGGAACGTCACGCGCGTGGAGACCAGGCGCAGGGCGCCCGCGTCCGGCCCGTGCGCGTCGACCTCCGCCCGGAGCCGGGCGCTGACGCGCCCGTGGCGACCGAGGTGGTCGACCAGGCCGTCCGGTTCGGCGGTGATGGCGTCCACCATCGTGCGGCTGCCGGAGCGGAACCGGAAGGTGCGGTGCGCGCGGACCGCGGGGTGGGCCTCCCGTCCAGCACGACCACGACGGACGTGAGCCGGCCGGTTCTCGACCGTGAAGGGGACGTCCCGTTCCCAGACCGGGAACATGACGGAATCGCGGGCGAACCAGGCGAGGAGGGGCCAGAGCCACCGGCGCGGTGTGCCGACGACGTCGAACACCCCTTCACCACGGCCGACGTGACCGGGCGGGACCGCGCCGAAGTACGCCGACAGCCGCGGGTGCAACCGGGCCAGCACGTCGGATGGTGTGGACAGCTCGTAGGGCGACCGGGTCACGTCCCGATCCTGGCATGTCGTCGGTGCCGATCCCTACGATGTGGCACATGGGTCACGACCACGGAGCAGGGCACTCGCACGGGCACGCGTCCGAGCGCGCACTGCTCATCGCGTTCTGCATCTCGGCGACGATCCTGCTGGCCGAGGTCGTCGGCGCCGTCGTCACGGGCTCCCTCGCGCTGCTGGTCGATGCCGGGCACATGGTCGTCGACACCGGTGGGCTCGGCATCGGACTCGTCGCGACGCGGCTCGCCCGCCGCAGCCCGACGACGCAGCGCACGTGGGGCTTCCAACGTGCCGAGGTGCTCGGTGCCACCGCCCAGGCGGCGATCCTGCTCGCGGTCGGCGTCTTCGTGATCATCTCCGCGATCCAACGGCTGTTCGTGCCCGCCGAGATCCACTCCGGACCGCTCCTCGTGTTCGGCATCATCGGACTCGTCGGCAACCTGGTGGCCTACGGCGTGCTGCTGCGGGCCTCGGGCGAGGGCTTCACCTCGCGCGCCGCCCGGCTCGAGGTCCTCAACGACACCCTCGGCTCGGTCGCCGTCATCGCCGCCGCGGTCGTGCTCATGCTCACCGGGTGGGAGCGTGCCGACTCGGTCGCTGCGATCCTCATCGGCCTGCTCATCCTGCCGCGGGCGATCCGGCTGTTGCGCGAGACCGCGAACGTGCTGCTCGAGTCCACGCCGCCGGGGCTCGACCTCGACGACGTGCGGGGCCACATCCTCGAGCTCGAGCACGTCATCGCCGTGCACGACCTGCACGCGACCCTGGTGGCGACGGGGGTCCCGAACCTGACCGCCCACGTGGTGGTGGACGACGAGTGCTTCTCGACGGCGCACGCTCCGCGGATCCTCGACGAGCTGCAGCAGTGCGTGGCGGAGCACTTCGACGTGCCCGTGGAGCACTCGACCTTCCAGCTGGAGCCCGCGTCGCACCGGCGGCACGAGCACGAGGTGCACGCGTAGCGGTGCTGGCGGGCGTTGTGCGTGTCGACGCGGAACGACTTCGTCGACGTCGTACGACATCGGCTTCGTCGTTCGTTGCACGCGCGCACTGTTTCCGGTGCCCGGAGACGACATCCTCGACGTCGTACGACATCGAGAGTGTCGTTCGGGGTCGGCGTTCGCCCCCGCCCGCGTCAGCAGTCGTCGGTGCGCGTCGGGTACGCCGTGATGACGCGGTCGGTGGTGGCGGAGACGATGACCTTCACGAACGGGTCCGCCTCCGGGCGCGACCCGTCGTCGAACCGCACCGGTGCCGCGTAGCAGACCTTGCCGTCGCCGGCGTCGACCGGGAACCCCGCTCGCGGTGCGACCAGCGCCGTCTGAACGGCCGTCAGCATCGCGTCGTCCCAGTCGCGGGAGCCGTGGCCCGCGACGACCCCCTGCCAGTCGGCGGTGTGCCGCTGCCGGATGTGCTCGTAGCCCTGTGCCGACGTGCCGCACTGCAGGGTGACCCGCCCGAGCGCCGCGGTGTCGTACTGGGCGACGGCCGCCTGGGTCGTGGAGTCGCACCGCGCCAGGGTGGTGTCGCCGGGCAGGTCCGGCCCGGTGCGGGTGATCGTGACGGTGCCGTCGCCGGAGGCGGTCGCAGCGTCGCTCGGCGTCCCGGAGCTCGATCCGGCGCCGATGGTCGGGTTGTCCGCGCCTTGCCTCGCCGTCAGGAACAGCCCGCCGGCGAGGAGACCGGCGGCCACCACGGCCGCGATCCCCGTGATCACGGGACGGTTGCGGTTCTGGGGCACGCGCCCAGTATGCCGGGAGTGCGACCCTCACGACGGAACCAGGTTCCGGACACGACACCGCGCGATCGCGTGGTTCGGTGTCCGGAACCAGGTTCCGGGATGCGACGGCGGACGGGAGGCCCGCCCCGCGTCAGGCGCGCGCGGCCAGTCGGGTGCCGGCGACGACGGCCAGGACGGCGACGAGCACCACGTACCCGATCAGGACGGGCAGGGTCGGGATCACCAGGAGCGCCGCCCCGACGGCCACGACCGGCACCGTCAGCCCGGCGTACGCGATGAGGAACGTGGCCGCGAGCACCCCGCCCCGACGCTCGGGACCGACCAGGGCTCCGGCGCTCGCGATGCTGGCCCGGAAGAGCAGCCCGACCCCGGCGCCCGCCACGACGCCACCGCCGATGAAGCCGGCGACCTGCAGCAGGACCGCGGCGACGGCGAGCACCGCCAGACCGCCGACCAGGAGCACCATGCCGAGTCGGATCTGCGTGCGCTGCGTGAGTCGGGCGAACACGATCTGCGAGACGGCACTCGCGGCGAACACCCCGAAGGTCGTCGCACCGGCCGCCAGCCGGTCGGTGACGTGGAAGGTGGTGCCCAGGAACGTCGGGGCGACCGAGGTGAAGAGCCCCTGGACCGCGAGGGCCGCGAACGCCGCGGCACCGGCTGCCCAGAACGCGGCAGCCTTGCCCTCCGGCGCCTGCATGCGCTGCGGGCGGTAGGGCACACGGGTCTCGGAGCGGGCGACGGTCTCCGGCACGACGAGGACGAGCACGAAGGCCACGGTCAGCGCGACGACGAACACGACGTACGGCACCATGAGCGGCGCTCCGACGAACTCGGCGAGCGCACCCCCGACGAGGGCGCCGAGCGACAGCCCGCCGAGGTTCACGGCACCGGCTGCGACGCTCGCGCCCTTCGCCGAGTCGGACGATCCGGTCGCACGGACCCGCAGCTCACCGAGGTGGGCGGTCGCCGTGGCGGTGAGCGTGCCGACGCCGAGGCCGGTCACGAGCCGCGCGACGATCAGGCCGGTGACGTCGTTCCAGACCAGGAACAGCACGGCGGCGACGAGCTCGAGCGCGATCGACACGAGGATGAGCGGCTTCCGCCCGTGCACGTCGCTGAGGTGTCCGGCCAGGTACAGGGACCCGACGACCCCGACGCCGTACGCGGCGAAGATGATCGTGGTGGTGAACGTCGGGAAGCCGTCCCGTGCCTGGTAGATGACGTACAGCGGTGCGGGGACGGTTGCGAAGGCCATCACCGACAGGAACGCGAAGGCGACGGCCCAGAAGCCGAAGCCGTGGCGCCGACGGGTGTGCGCACGACGGCCACGCGGGGCCGGGACGCGGTCGCTCGCGGGAGCGGATGCAGTGGCGGGGAGAGCGCCCGTCGGGGTGTCGGTCACGGTTGACATGCTCCGATGATCGCGCGCGCCGAGCATCGAGTCCAACGGATGCTCTTGATGCCGTCCATCGATCGGATCGATGATGGGGAGATGGAGACCCGCCTGCTCGAACAGTTCATCACCGTCGCCGCCGAGGGCAGCGTGACCCGCGCGGCCGAACGGCTCTGGGCGGCGCAGTCCACGGTTTCGGCGGGGATCGCCTCGCTCGAGCGGACCTTCGGCGTGCGGCTGTTCGACCGCACCGGACGGCACCTCGTCCTCACGACCGCCGGCGAGGACCTGCTCCCCCACGCCCGCGCCGTGCTGGAGTCGCTCGACCGGATGCGCGACCTGGCGACGGTGGACGACGCCGACCTGCGCGGACGGGTGCGGCTCGGGATCTTCACGAGCATGGACATCGTCGACCTGACCGGTGTGCTGCAGCGGTTCCGGCGGCGGCACCCGCTCGTCACCGTGGAGCTCATGACCTCGCCGTCCGGCACGACCGGGCTCGTGCAGGACCTCGTCGCCGGGCGCCTCGACCTCGCGTACACGGGGCTACCGACGGTGCCGGCGGGAGTGGTGGTCGAACCGTTGCGCGAGATGCCGTTCCGGGTCTTCACGGCGTCGGACCACCCGTTGGCGGGACGCGCCTCGGTGTCGCTCGCCGAGCTCGCGGACGAGCCCTTCGTCGACACCGCGCACGGGTTCGGCAACCGGATCATCCTGGACGGCGCACTCGAGCGGCTCGGGATCCGACGGCGGATCGTCGCCGAGATGAACGACATGCCCGCGGTGATCCGGTTCGCTTCGGCGGGGCTGGGGGTCGGGGTCGTGCCGGACTCCGGGGTGCGGCACGACGGCGCGGTCCTCGAGCTCGAGGACGCGGTCGAACCGCTCCGCATCGGCCTGGCGATCCGCACGAGTCCGGATCCGAACCGTGCCGTCCGGACGCTGGCGCGCGACCTCGTCGCGGCGCGCGTCGTGTGACGCGGCGCCGGTTGGTGGGTCGCACCGACGGACGGGAGGCGCGGGGCGGGTCCGCCGCGCGCCTCCCGGCCGTCAGTCCCCCCAGATCGTCGCGATGAGAGCGGGCAGGAGCCCGTCGGTCGGGACGTTGGTCTGCTCGATGGTGATCCAGGTGTCACCTCGGGCGAAGTACGTGTACGCCTTTTCCACGCCGTAGGGCTCCACGATCCCGCGGGACTGGCAGAACGTCCCGCCGTCGCGCTCGGTGCACGTCCCCCCGCCGTCGTGCGCCGGGAACTCGTCGATCTCCTGCTGGATGGCGGCCTCGGTGGCGGTCCCGACCCGGACCTCGATCCCCGAGACGTCCGCGCGCGGGTCACGCCACGTGCAGGAGACCTTCGACTCGACGCCTGCCGGGTCCTGGCCGTCGGGGACCCGATCGGTTCCCGACGGCGGATCGGCCTGCGTCAACGGAGTGTCCCCGAAGAAGCGGTCGTAGTCCGCTGCCGAGACGAGCGCGCGACAGTCCGTCGGTATCGTCGCCACGTCCACCGGGGCGCTCGGTGTGGACGTCGGGGTCGGTGCGCCGGTGATCGGCGCGGAGGACGGGGTCGTCGCGGTGGGCGAGGGCTCGGGCGCCTGCGTCTGGGTGGGCGCGGCGACCGGGGTGTCCTGCTGCGAGAGCGTCAGGGCGACGGCTCCGGTCGCGGTGCCCACGGCCAGGAGCGCCACGACCCCGATGACGATGCCGGATCGGCCACGACGCCGCGCGGCCCGCGGGGTGGCGCGCTCGAGGACGTTCTGCTTCATCGAGACGAGCATGCGCTGCAGGTCGTCTCCCTCGGGAGGTTCAGTGTTCATCGTGCGTCACCACCTTCTTGAGTCGGCGTCGGCTGCGGGAGACCCGCTGCGTGACCGCTCCGACACTGAGTCCGAGCATCTCGGCGGCCTCGGCGTACGAGTACCCCTCGAGCAGGCAGAGCTCGCAGATGCGGCGGTCGGTGGCGGGGAGTGCGGCGATCTCGTCGCGGACCCAGCGCAGGAGGTCACGGGCCTCGTCCTGGTCGGTGGGAGCGGCCAGGTGTTCGGGCAGCTCGTCAGCGCGCCGACGCGCCTGCCTCCGGCCGGTGTTGAAGGCGTGGTTCCGGCAGACGACGAGCAGCCACGGCAGCACGGTGTCCGCCGGGAGCTCGAGCGTCGCCGCCCGCTGCCAGAGGGTCAGGAACGTGTCCTGCACGATCTCCTCGACGTCGGACCGGTCGTCGACGAGTGCCCAGGCGTACCGGGTGAGCGTGGCGGCGTAGCGGTCGAACACCCGTGCGAGCGCACCGGTGTCCCCCTGCGCGATCGCACGGACGAGTCCTTCGTCCGTGTCGGTGCCGGTCGTCACGTCCACATCCCACCTCCTTCACCCAGAGGTGTCGGCAGGACGCGCGATCCTGACAGGACCGTGGCGGAAACGTGATCCCGGGCGTGTCCGCACAGCGATGCGCGCGACGGCGCCCGCAGTGGATCAGTGGAAGTCGTCGCCCTCGCCGTCGCCGGGCGTCTTGTGCCCGCCGAGCATGTCGTTGTCGTCCTGGTCGCTGGTCGACGCGAGCTGGAGCATCGCGAGCACGACGACCACCACGATGAACGCGACGCCGAGGAAGATCACGGCCAGCTGCAGTTCCCGCGTCGAGAACAGCACGACGAGCCCGGTGAACACCGCGATGATCGCGGAGATCCCGAGGAGCTCGACCGGGCGCAGACGGTCACGGCGGCTGGGGGTGGTCATGCGTGTGGTGCTCCGTCCGGGGCGACGGCCGGCGTGGCCGTGCCCCACTTGTGCGAGAGGCCGGCGATCACGTGGAAGACCGCCGTGATGGCGAGGTAGGCGCCGAGCAGGCCGACCAGGACG
Organism: Curtobacterium sp. PhB142; assembly: GCF_004341255.1. NCBI lineage: Bacteria > Bacillati > Actinomycetota > Actinomycetes > Micrococcales > Microbacteriaceae > Curtobacterium > Curtobacterium sp. PhB142. Next base: position 89,812 of record NZ_SLUT01000001.1, read on the forward strand.
ATCGAGGCGTCCAGCGTGCCGGTGACCTGCTCCACCCCACCGAGCTGCTGCGAGTAGTCCGGCGGGGTGATGAGGAACGCGATCGCGAGCAACAGGGTGAGTGCGCCGATCGTGGTCCAGTCCCGCGCGAAGGGGGAACGACGACGAGCCCGCAGCCCCTGTGCCAGCTCCAGGGCCCCGGTGAGCACCGCGAAGGCGACGATGACCGAGATGAACGCCGGCAGCCCGAGACCGTTGCCGGCGAACCCGGCGACGGCGGCGAGCAGGGTGATGACGGCCTGCAGCAACGTGGTGCGGCGGGACCGACCGTCAAGCGGGAGCCGCGCGACGCCGGCCCACAGGAGCACGAGTCCCTCGACCAGGGCGAAGCCGGCGAACAGCAGCAGGCCGTAGCCGGCGGCGTGGTTCGTCGAGAAGGTGATGACGAGCGCGACGACCGCGGCGGGCACGGCCCGGAGGATCGGGATCGGCCAGTACCGCGCGCGTTGGGTCGCCTCGTTCACGGTGGTGGCGTCGTCCACGGTGTCGGACACGGGACCTCTTTCAGGCATGCGGATCGTGAGATCGATCCTACCGCCGCGGTGGCAGCCGACCGACCGCCGGGGGTTCCGCAGCACTGAGGATGCTCGAATGCCCGGCGGGGTGGCGCCGCCCGAGCGACGCCACCCCGGCCGCTGGATCAGGACCGCCGCTGGTCGTCCGTCACCACCGACCGCCGCCCACGCCGACGAGCGAGCCACCAGCAGGTCGAACCGGCCGCGACGACCACCGCGGCGAGCGCGGCGAGCAGCCCGAGGTCGTCGACGCCGGTGTAGGCGAGGGCGCCGCGTGCAGCCTGCGGTCCCGCGTCGGCGACCGGGCCACGGAGATCCCGGTCGCCGTCGCCGTCGCCACCGCTGGGCGCATCGGGCACCGATGCCTCGTCGTCGGGTCCGGGCGCCGGGGACGGGGACGGGCTCGGCGCGGGACCGTCGTCGTCCTGCTCGACGACGATCGCGACCTCGGTCGACGGGTCGCCGCCGTCCGGGTCCGTCGGGGAGGTCGCCGTGGCCACGTTCACCACGTCGGACCCGTCCCCCTGGTACTCCGGGTCGAGGACTGCACGGAGCCGGAAGTCGTGGGTCTCCCCCACGGCGAGCGCCACGTCGGACCGGCAGGTCACCCGCTGCCCCTCGGCCGTGCAGCCGTCGTCGGACCCGACGAAGCGCATCGCCTCGGGCAGGTCGTCCACCGCGCCGATCTGCTGGGCGACCGACGGTCCGCGGTTCCGTGCGGTCACGGTGTACTCCACCTCGTCGCCGGGTTCGACGGTGGACGGCGACACCGTCTTGTCCGTCTCGACGTGGGCGACGACCGGCGGCGTGGTGACGGTCGTGCTCGCCCGCGAGGTGTTGTCGGACTCGTTCGTGTCGGACAACGACGTCGGTGGTGCGATGGTGGCGACGCTCTCGAGCGGCCCCTCGACGCCGTCGGCGATCCGCCCCTCGACCGTCACCACCGCCGAACCACCGCGGGGCAGGTCGAGGTCGGTCGCCACGTCACCCTGCCCGGACGGGGTGGCGCAGCCGGAGCCCTCCGCCGCCTCGCACGTCCAGGAAGCGCCCTCGATCGTGTCCGGGACGTCCACCTGCAGCGGGCTGGGGTCGGCGGCGTTCGGTCCGGGGTTGCGCGCCGTGACGGTGTACCGGACGGGTTCCCCGGCGACGGCGGTGGCGGGCAGGTCGTGCTCGACGGACAGGTCGGCGGGCTTCCACACCCTGAGGGCGTCGACCTCGTGGTTGTTCACGTGGCTGCCGGTGGCGCCGGCGAACCCGAGGCGGAGGGTGCCCGGCAGCGGTGCCTGGTCGTCCCCGTGCAGGGGGACCGCGTCGAGCACCGTGCGCATCGTCGAGCCGACCTGCAGGCGGACGGTCATCGACAGCTCGCCGGCGTCGCCCGGCAGCAGCGTGATGCGGACCTTCCGCGGCGTCGACCCGTTCGTCACCGTGCCGCCGGGAGCGGGAGCCCCGGCGACGTACCGGTAGCCCTCGAGCCCGTTGCCGGAGCCGCGGACGACGACGTGGTCCGGCTGGGCACCCGGCCCGGAGGCGTTGATGCGCGACGAGAAGTTGCCGTAGTGGTCGATCGCGATCCCGGCGAACCCACCGGGGACACCGGGCAGGTCGCACAGCCGCCCACCGCCCTCGGTGGCCTCCTTGCGGCAGGCGTACCCGAGCCCGGCGCCGAACGACCCCACGCCCTGCGCCGCTGCACCGTCGGCGAGGTACAGCAGCAGGCCGTCGGCTCCGGGGTCGTCCTTCGCGGTGTGCATCGCGTAGGTGAACTCGATCTCGAGCCCGGTGTCCGAGGGGAACGTGTCGTTCGTCGACCAGGCGCCGGCCTGGTTGCGGACGTCCGCGGTCAGCCGGAGTCGTCCGCCGGAGACCGCGGCGTCACCGTGCAGGGCGCCGCCGGACGCACTGGAGAACTGGTTGACGTAGGGGAAGTCGAGCGTCGCCGCACTCGACCCCGTGGGCAGGATCGTCGGTGCCGCGAGCACGGCGAGCGCGGTCAACGCGGTGCACGCCGCCGCGAGGCGACGGGCCACCCGCGACCGGACCGGACGTGGGACGGATGCTGGAGCAGTGGGTTCTGTCATGCCCCGATCGTCGCGATCCGGACGTCACCGCACGTCGGCCGCGACCCGACCTGTGGAACGCGGCCCCGGGCCTCCTGGCTGTGGAGGAACGACGACCGGAACCGGTCCGCTCAGGCCAACCACACCGTCGTCTCACCCGGCAGCGTGCCTGCCGCGGAGCCGGGCAGCGAGCCGGGCAGCGGCCCGGACGCGACCACGACGTCTCCCGACGGCATCGGCACCGGCGTCGTGCCGAAGTTCGTGACCGACCGCCACCCGTCATGCCGGGCGAAGGCCACGACGCCGTCGGCGGAGTCCAGCCAGGTGAGCTCCTCACCCTGCTGCAGGCGGCGACGCGCGTCGAGCGCGGCCCGGTACAGCGAAAGCGTCGATGCCGGATCGCCGTCCTCCGCCTCGACCGACGACGCTCCGAAGTCCGCCGGCTGCGGCAGCAGCGGCGCGACGTCGCCGAAGCCGAACGACGGCCCGGAGGTCGTCCACGGGATCGGCACGCGGCAGCCGTCCCGTCCCTTCACGGTGTGTCCCGAGCGGATCCACTTCGGGTCCTGCAGCTGGTCACGCGGGATCGCGGCGGCTTCGTGCAGGCCGAGTTCCTCGCCCTGGTAGACGTACGACGACCCGGGCAGCGCGAGCATCAGCAGGGTCGCGGCGCGGGCACGGCGGAGGCCCCGCTCGCGGTCGAGCTCGGGCGTGGTGCCGTCCGTCAGCAGCCAGGCGTCGGTGTCGGTGTGGTCCGGCAGGCCGTACCGGCTGGCGTGCCGCACGACGTCGTGGTTCGACAGCACCCAGGTGCTCGACGCACCGGACTGCTCGGACGCCGCCAGGTTCCGCTCGATGATGCTCCGGAACGCAGCGGATTCGAACGGCGCCTCGAGCAGGTCGAAGTTGAACGCCTGCCCGAGTTCGGTGGGCCGGGCGTACAGGACGCGTCGCGGTGCCGGCGCCCAGGCCTCGGCGACTGCGGCACGGGGCGGGTCGTACTCGTCGAGCACGGTGCGCCAGGACGCGAAGACCTCGTGCACCTCGTCGCGGTCGTACAGCGGGTCGGAGCCGTCGAGCGGCAGCGCGTGCTCGTTCGACGGGCGGTACGGCGTCGACAGGTCCTTCGCCAGGCCGTGTGCGACGTCGACCCGGAACCCGTCGACCCCGCGGTCCGACCAGAAGCGCAGCGTGTCCTCGAAATCCGCACGGACCTCAGGGTTGGACCAGTCCAGGTCCGGCTGCTCGGGCGCGAACAGGTGCAGGTACCACTGGCCGTCGGGGACCCTCGTCCAGGCGCTTCCGCCGAAGTTCGACACCCAGTCGCTCGGCGGCAGTTCCCCGGCGGTGCCGCTTCCGTCGCGGAAGACGTACCGCGCCCGTTCCGGCGAGCCCGGCGCGGATGCGAGCGCCGCCCGGAACCACTCGTGCTCGTCCGAGGTGTGGTTCGGCACGATGTCCACGATCACCCGCAGGTCGTGCTCGTGCGCGGACCGGAGCAGGGCGTCCAGGTCCTCGAGCGAGCCGAGTCGCGGATCGACCGCCCGGTAGTCGGCCACGTCGTACCCGCCGTCGGCGAGGGGCGACGGGAAGAACGGCGAGAGCCAGATCGCGTCGACGCCGAGCGCCGACAGGTAGGGCACGCGGCTGGTGATGCCCGCGACGTCGCCCAGGCCGTCGGCGTTCGAGTCCGCGAAGCTGCGTGGGTAGACCTGGTAGACGACGGCATCGCGCCACCAGTCCGGGTTCGTCGTGCGGGGCGTGCTGGCCGGCGTCCGAAGCGTGCTCACGTCGCCACCGTACCCATCGCCACCGTACCCAGCGGTCTGGGAATAGCACGCCGTACGCTCGGATTGGTTGTCGCAGACACCTTTCCGTCCCAGAACAACGTCTCGAACCAGAAGGATCACCATGACGAACGTCCTCGCACTCGTCGGCAGCCTCCGCGCCGACTCCATCAACCGCAAGCTCGCCGAGGCCGCGGCGCACCACGCGCCGGAGGGCATCGAGGTCACCACGTTCGACGGCATCGTCGACCTGCCGTTCTACAACGAGGACATCGACGGCGACACCCCGCCGGCCGCAGCGGTCGCCTTCCGCGACGCGATCGCCGCCGCGGACGCCGTCCTGCTCGTCACCCCCGAGTACAACGGCACGATCCCGGCCGTGCTGAAGAACGCCCTCGACTGGGCATCGCGTCCGTTCGGCGCCTCGCCGCTGTCCGGCAAGCCGCTCGCCGCCATCGGTTCCGCGTTCGGGCAGTACGGCGGCGTGTGGGCCCACGACGACGCCCGCAAGGTCGCCGGCATCGCCGGCGCGAAGGTCCTCGAGGACGTCAAGGTCGCGATCCCGCAGTCGGTCGTCCGCTTCGCGGAGACCCACCCGCGCGAGGACGCCGAGGTCACCTCGCTCGTCCAGGGCGCGCTGAACGCACTCGCCGACGCCTCGACGGAGCAGGCCGCCGCGTAGAGCGACCGGGTGCGGTCGACCGCACCACAGGACGGACGGGAGGGCCGTAGCGACCCCGCCACGGGCCTCCCGTCCTGCACGCGGGAACGAAGCAGGCACACCCACAGGAAGTCGCTAGACGGCCTCCATACGAGACGGACTAGCCTGTGCCAATGGCAACGCAGGAGATCACCGAGGCGTCCGGGTACTGGTTCCCCGACGACGACGCGACCCAGCGCGGGGTCGCCGTGCTCAACGCACTGCGGCGCTACCGGGCCGCCGAGACCGCGATGCGCCGCCGCACCCGCGACTCCATGGGCATGGGCGAGACCGACCTGCTCGCCGTGCGCTTCCTGCTGCAGTCGCAGCGCTCGGGCCGCAGCATCAGCCCGAAGGACCTCGCCGCCTACCTGAAGATCTCGTCGGCCTCGACCACGATCCTGATCGACCGCCTGGTGAAGTCGAACCACGTGCGCCGCGACCCGCACCCCACCGACCGTCGCGCGCTCGTGATCACCCCGACGACCGAGACCGACGACGAGGTCCGCGCGACCCTCGGCATCATGCACCGCCGGATGATGTCGATCGCCGAGGGACTGCCAGCGGACGAGGCGCGCATCGTGGCGTCGTTCCTCGAGCAGATGCGCGGCGCCGTCGACCAGGTCGACCCGGCACCGGCCCACTGACCGGCGCGAACACACCCGGTGGAACGCCCGGGGGACAGTGCGGTTCCGTGCGCACTGAGAGCGGTCTCGGCCGCACCGCGTAGACCGGAAGGGTAACCGACGCGAAAGGAGCCACCACCATGCACGCTTCGGACAAGATGGCCAAGAACCTCCAGGCGGTCCTCGTGGACCTCATCGACCTGCACCTCCAGGGCAAGCAGGCCCACTGGAACATCCTCGGCACGAACTTCCGCGACCTGCACCTGCAGCTCGACGAGATCGTCGACGCCGCACGCGAGTTCGCCGACGACACGGCAGAGCGCATGCGCGCCCTGTACGCCGTGCCGGACGGACGCTCGAGCACGGTCGCTGCGTCGAGCCACCTCGACCAGTTCCCCGAGGGCGAGATCACGACGCACGACGCGATCGACCAGGTGACGCTCCGCCTCTACCAGGCGACCGGCACCATGCGCGACGTCCACGACGAGGTCGACGACGAGGACCCGACGACCGCGGACCTGCTCCACGGCTTCATCGAGCGCCTCGAGCAGCTCGCGTGGATGGTCTCCGCCGAGAACCGCGCGCCGAGCACGCCGCTGGCCTCCGCCACGACGCCTGCCGTCGCCGACGCGTCGGCGCACGCCTAGGGGACCGAGTGGACCTCGGCATCCAGGGCAAGACCGCGCTCGTCTTCGGTGCCGACTCCGGCATCGGCTGGAACACGGCTCGCATCCTCCTGGCGGAGGGTGCGACCGTGGTCGTGAGCGACCTCGACCAGGCGCAGCTCGACAACAGCGCCGACCAGCTCGAGGCGCCGCTCGGCAAGCTGCACGCGTTCGCGGCCGACGTCACGAGCGCGGCGAGCCTGGCGGACCTGCACGGCAAGGTGCGGGACGCCGTCGGCGCGATCGACATCCTCGTGCAGTCCTCGGGCGTCACCGGCGCCCAGGGGCTGTTCCACGAGATCGACGAGCAGGGTTGGGCCGACACCATCGACGTCGATCTGATGGGTCCTGTCCGCATCACGCGCGAGTTCATCGGCGACCTGCGGCAGGGCGGTTGGGGCCGGATCGTGTACCTCGTGTCCGAGGACGCCTCGCAGCCCTACGACGACGAACTGCCCTACTGCGCCGCGAAGGCCGGGGTCCTGTCGTTCGCGAAGGGCCTGTCGCGCACCTACGCGCGGGAGGGCGTGCTCGTGAACACCGTCAGCCCCGCGTTCATCCACACGCCCATGACGGACGCGATGATGAACAAGCGGGCGAAGGAGACGAACCAGAGCTTCGACGACGCGATCACGAGCTTCCTCGACGAGGAACGTCCCTACATGGAGCTGAAGCGCCGCGGTGAGCCGGAAGAGGTCGCGAACGTCATCGCGTTCCTCTGCTCCGACCTCGCGAGCTTCGTCAACGGCTCCAACTACCGGGTCGACTCCGGCTCGGTCGCCACGATCTGACGCCGGGAGGCACCGTGACCGACTACCGATACCTCATCATCGGCGGCGGGATGGTCGCCGACGCCGCTGCCCGCGGTGTCCGCGAGCTCGACGCCGACGGCACGATCGGCATCCTCAGCGAGGACGTCGACCGGCCCTACGCCCGCCCGGCCCTGTCGAAGAAGCTGTGGACCGACCCGGACTTCAGCTGGGACGAGAAGGTCGACCTGCACACAGAGGAGACCGGGGCGTCGTTCGTCCTCGGCACCGCGGTGACGGGGATCGACCGTGCATCGAAGACCGTGACCACGGCCGACGGCCAGACCCACGGCTACGAGCGGCTGCTCATCGCGACCGGCGGCAAGCCCCGCGGGCTGCCGGGCCTGGAGCCCTCCGACCGGGTGCTCGACTACCGCAGCGCCGACGACTACCGGAAGCTCCGCGAGCTCGCCGACGCCGGGGCGCACGTGGTCGTCGTCGGTGGCGGCTACATCGGCCAGGAGATCACCGCGGGGGTCGTGCAGAACGGCGCCCGCGTCACCCTGGTCGACCCCGACGACATCGTGGGCGGCCGGATGTTCCCGGACGACCTCGCGCGCGCGTTCCAACAGCGCTTCGTCGACGCCGGCGTGGACCTCCGACTCGGACGCCGGGTCGAGTCCGGCACGCAGACGGCCGACGGGGTCACGCTCACGCTCGACGACGGCTCCGTGCTCGAAGCAGACGCCGTGGTCGCCGGACTCGGCATCGAGCCCGCCACCCAGCTCGCCGCCGACGCCGGTCTGACCGTGCGCGACGGCATCGTGGTCTCGTCGACGCTGCTCACCGACGACGACTCGGTCTTCGCGGCCGGCGACGTCGCCGAGTACCCGGACCGGATCCTCGGGACCCGCCGGGTCGAACACGTCGACAACGCGCAGCAGCAGGGACGGCAGGCAGGCCGGAACCTCGCCGACGCCGACGAGACCTACGACCACACGCCGATGTTCTACTCCGACGTCTTCGACATGGGGTACGAGGCGGTGGGGCAGGTCTCCACGAAGCTCCGCACCGTCGAGGACTGGCAGGACCCGACCGTCACCGGCGTCGTCTACTATCTGGACGACGACGACACGGTGCGCGGCGTGCTGCTCTGGAACGTGTGGGACAAGACCGACGAGGCCCGCAAGGTCCTCGCCGAGGCGAACTCCCTGACGTCGGACATGCTGCCGGGCCGCATCACGGCCTGACCGGCACGCTGGTGGCCCTGGACGCGACCGACGGGAGGCCCGGTGCCGTTTCCGAGAACCGGCACCGGGCCTCCTGTGCGTCGCGTGCAGTGCCCGGTGTCAGCGGTTCGGGTCGGCCTCGGGTGCGACCGCGTTGACGACCGCCTTGCGGTCGGCCGGGTCGACCGGCAGGTCGTCCCCGTCGGCCATCGCGACCGCGTGGGCGGACTTCGCCGCCTCGAGCGTCTCGTCGTCGTTCTTCGCCATGCCGACCAGTTCGACGAAGCGCGACTTCACGAGCATCCACGCCTCGCTCGGGCTGAGGCGCGACAGGTCGGACGCCGTCGAGTCGTCGCGCACCCGCTGCAGCGAACCGACCCCGCGGTCCGGCAGCCGGTGGTCGACGTGCGCGACCGCCAGCTGCGCGACCGCGTCGGCCTGGGCGTGCATCACGGAGTGGGCGCCGCCGACGACCTCGCGCAGCACCGCGTAGGGGAACACCCGCGCGAGCCGTCGGATCCAGTCCCGCGGGACCATCGCGTCGTGCTCGCCGCGGACGATGAGGGTGCGCGCCTGCACGTGGGCCGCACGCTCCTCGATCGGGAAGGCGATCATCCGGGGCAGCACCTTCGAGAACCAGTGCCATCCGCACAGCGCGTACGCCGTGATGCCGTGCCACCGGACCGCCGAGGGCTCGTGCAGGGTCGACCGCAGGAACCGGAACGCGGACTGGCGGACCGTGCGCGCGTGCGAGTCGACGACCGGGCTGATGAGCACGAGGTCCGAGATCTCCGGGTGCCGCGCCGCGACCTCGGTCACGACCTGGGTGCCCATCGAGTGGCCGACCAGGACCGGGTCGACCAGGCCGAGGTCGTCGATGACCTTCTCGACGGCGGCGGCGTACCGCTCGATCGAGACCTTTCCGCGGAACCGGGGAACGCCCGCGAAGCCGGGCAGGTCGAGGGCGTGCACCGGGCCGTTCTCGTTGAGGTGCGGGGCGAGCCGCTCGTAGTAGGTGGCCGCGATGCCGAGGCCGGCGACGAGCAGGAAGGCGCGCTCCCCCGGCTCGCCGATCGAACTCACGCGGACGTACGTGCCGTCGACCGCGACCCGGTCCACCTCGACGGTGACGTCGGCGTCCTCGGCCTCCGCGAGTTCGCCGGCCGGGTCCGGGGTGGCTGCCGTGCGCTCGTCGTTCACGTGGGTCTCCTCGGGTCGGGCGAGCGCCCACGATACCCGCGGACACCGCCGCAGCGTGCGCTCCCGCCCGGTCAGCCGCTGAAGGTGTTCGCGGGGAACCCGTGCACCCGCGTCGGCACCGCCAGGATCGCCCCCGAGGACGGGTGCTGCTCGAGCTGTTCCTCGGTGAGGTTCTCCCGTGCCGAGGCGACGAACAGCGTCGACATGTCGGGGCCGCCGAAGGCCACCGACGTCACGTTCGGGGTGGGCAGCTCCACGGTCTCGAGGTGCGACCCATCGGGGCCGTACCGCTCCACCCGGCCGCCGCCGTAGACCGCACTCCACGAGCAGCCCTCGTCATCGCGGACCAGGCCGTCGTGGGCGTGGCCGACGACGAAGGGTTCGAGCTCGCCGAGTTCGCCGTCCGGACCGTACGACCCACGGTAGATCGTCGACGCGCTCGTGTCGGTGACGTACATCACGGAGCCGTCGTCCGACCACTCGAAGCCGTTCGTCACACCGAAGCCGCCGCGGAGCACGCGCGTCGTGCCGTCCGCCTCGACCGAGTACAGCGCACCGTCCGGCGCGCCCGTCGTCAGGTTCATGCTGCCGACCAGGAACCGGCCGAACGGGTCGCACTTGCCCTCGTTGAACCGGAGCCCGGCCGTGGCGTGCTCGACGCGGGTGAGTTCACGCTCGACCACCCCGTGCTCGTCCGTCACGACGACGGTGTCCCCGAGCGCTGCGACGAAGCCACCGGAGGCCCGCGGCTGGAAGCTCGCGAGCGGCGGCGGGAGCGGGACCGTCGACACCACGGTGCCGTCGGACTGCGCGGTGACGAGGGTGCCGAGGGTGATGTCGGTCCAGCGGAGGAGCTGCGCCGACGGGTCCCACACGATGCTCTCGGCGAGGACCGCCCGGGCGTCGGAGAAGACGGTCACGGGCCCGGTCGTCGCGCTGGTGCTCATCGGACCGGTCTACCGGCGCCGGCTCCGTGCTCCCTCAGCGAAACACGGAATGTTCGGCTGTGGACTCTCCTAGCTGGCAGCGTGGCTCGATGATCTGTCCACTCTACGCCTGGGGCGACGAGAGCATCCGTTCCCACGGACTCGATGCACCCGCCTACCTGCTCGGCGCCTCCGTCGTCGACTCCGACGACGTCGAAGCCACCCGCGAGGTGCTCGAGTCGCTGCGGCCGACGAACGGGAAGCTCCACTGGCACGACCTCCGTCGGCGTGAGCGACGACGGGTCGGCGAGGCCGTCGAGGCACTCGAAGCCCTGCACCTCGTCGTGGTCGCCACACCCGTGGATCTCCGTCGGGAAGAACGAGCACGAGCGGTCTGCCTGGAACGTCTCGGATGGGAGCTCGCTCGCCACGACGTGTCACTGCTCACGCTCGAATCACGTGCGAGCGCGCTCATCGCCCGGGATCTGCGAGTCGTGGAAGCACTCCGCGGCCGACGCGTCATCCCGAAGACCCTGCGGGTCGAGCACGGTGACCCCAGGAACGAGCCGATGCTCTGGCTCCCAGATCAGCTGCTCGGGATGTTCGGCGAGGCCATGACCACGGGAAAGCCGCTCTCGGATTCGATCGCCGACGGGCTCGAGACCTTCGAAGTCCGTCCGTGAGCGAACACCGGACGGCGCAAGAGCCGGGACCTGGTATACCCCAGGTGCACCGGCTCCGACTTCTCATCCCCCCAGCAGGAGGCGAGCAAGGTCAATATATCAGAGGCGGGCGTACCGCGCGCGGAAGAAGCTGTAGACGCCGAAGGCGAGGAACCCGATGCCGATCGCGACCAGGACGAACACGCCACCGGGCATCGAGCGCACCGCGTCGAACGCCGCGTCGAGGCCCGTCGCCTGGTCCGGGTCGCTCCGCAGTCCGGCCACACCGATGAGCACACCGACGATGACCACGGCGATGCCCTTGCCGACGTACCCGACGACCCCGAGCACCGTGACCACCCGGTCGAGCGTCCCGGACGGTCGGGTGATCTGCTTCCGGAACGTCCGCCGACACCCGATGACCACGAGCCCGATGCCGACCGCGACCGCGATCGCGCCGGCGAGGAGCAGCACGAAAACCCCTCCGGGCGTCGCGAGGGTCTTCGCCGCGGCACTCTGCGACGAGCTGCTGGAACTCGACCCGGCGCCGAGGGCGTACGACGCCGACGAGTACGCGATGATGCCGTAGACCACGGCCTTCGCCACGTCCTTCGCCCGGGCGAGCCACCCACGCGTGCTGTCCGACCGGCCGCCGACGACGGCCTCGACGATCAGCCGCACGGTGAGTGCGGCCGTACCGATCGCGATCAGCCAGAGCAGGAAGACCCCGCCCGGCACGGCAGCGATCTGCTGCAGTGCGCCGGACTGGTCGGTCTCACCGCCGGAGGACGCGTTGCCGATGCCGAGCAGGATCGCGAGGTACCCGATCAGCAGGTGGACGATGCCGCTGCCGACGAAGCCGGCGCGAGCGGTCAGCTCGAACCAGCGGCTGTCCGCCGCTCGTCGGACCTGTCGTCCGGTCTCCCGTGCTGCGTGCTCTGCTGTGTCGCTCATCCGGTCAAGCGTGCCCGACGCGGGCCGGTCTGTCCGGGCCGCGCCGGGCAGTGGGGCTGACCCGGAGCCGGACGGGCGGCGCGGGGCGGGCTGCACCCGCGCCTCCCGTCCGCACCGTCGTCAGCGCACCCACCAGGCCGCGCCGACCAGGGTGCGCCGCCCCCGACGGCGCTCGCCTCGCCGTGCGGCGGCGACCGCCGCCTCCGTGTCGCCGGTGTTGCCCGATGCACTCCAACCGTCTGCCGTCGCGATGATCGTCGAGCGTTTCGAGTCGATGAGGACGAACCCACCGCCGAGGGTCCCGACGAACATCTCGTCGACCGCCTCGCGCAGGCTCTCGGAGCCGTCGTCGCAGGCATCGCACCCGCAGTCCGGCTGGGTTCCGACCACGACGGCCGGATCCCCGACGAGCAGGTCGACGACCGTGCCCGACACCCCGTTGATCGACCGCACGGCGACGTCGAGCACCAGCGCGCCGTCGGCGGCCGGGACGAGCCGGAGGACGCCTTCGGGCCCTTCGGACCGTCGGGCCAGTCCGAGGGACGTGAGCGCCTCGACCCAGGCCTGGACGCGTGCACCGACCACGAGGTACCGCTCGGGGTCGGTGACGCGGGAGTACTCCTCGTCCAGCGGAGCGCGGTCCGGATGAGGGGCCGGCCACGAGACGTCACGCTCGGGCCGCGCCACCCACGCGGACTCGACGGCGCGCAGGACGTCGGGCAGGGTCGCGACCGTCACGTCAGTCGCCCTTCACGTTGACGACCTGCCGCAGCGTGTGCCGGACCGACACGAGGTCCGACGCGTCCGCCATGATCTGGTCGATCGGCTTGTACGCGCCCGGGATCTCGTCGAGGAACGCATCGGTGTCGCGGTACTCGATGCCGACCATCGCCTCCCGCAGCTGGTCGTGCGTGAAGGTCCGCCGTGCCGCGCTCCGCGAGAACAGCCGGCCGGCTCCGTGCGGCGACGACTCGAGCGACGGCTTGTTGCCGAGGCCCTCGACGACGTACGACGCCGTGCCCATCGACCCGGGGATCAGGCCGGCCTGACCTGCCGTCGCCTGGATCGCACCCTTGCGGGACACCCACACGGACTTCCCCCAGTGCGTCTCGCGCTGCGTGAAGTTGTGGTGGCAGTTGATCCGCTCCTGCTCGTCGACGGGGGTACCGACGACCTCGGACAGCTGCCGCACGACGCGGTCCATCATCTCCTCGCGGTTGAGCAGGGCGAAGTGCTGTGCCCACCGCAGCTCGGCGATGTACCGGTCGAACTCCGGCGTGCCCTCGACCAGGTAGGCGAGGTCGGGGTCCGCCAGCTGGATCCACCAGCGCTCCATCAGCCGCTTGGCGACCGTGATGTGCCGCTGCGCGATCTTGTTGCCGACGCCCCGCGATCCGGAGTGCAGGAAGAGCCAGACCCGGTCCTGCTCGTCGAGGGAGACCTCGATGAAGTGGTTCCCGGAGCCGAGCGTGCCGAGCTGGTTGCGCCAGCCGCCGTGCGCCTGTGCGGGGTCGAACCCGGCGGCGTCGGCCATCGCCTCGAGCTCGGCGATCCGCGGCTCGGCGGTCGCGACGATCTTGCGGTTCGACGCACCCGCCGACAGCGGGATCGCGCGCTCGATCTGCTCGCGCAGCTCCTGCAGGTCGTCGGGCAGGTCGGCCTCGGTGAACTGGGTCCGGACCGCGATCATGCCGCAGCCGATGTCGACGCCGACGGCCGCCGGCATGACCGCGCCGAGGGTCGGGATGACGGAACCGACGGTGGCGCCGAGGCCGAGGTGGGCGTCCGGCATCAGGGCCAGGTGCGGGAACACGAACGGCATGCGTGCGGTCGTGCGGGCCTGCTGCTCGGTGTTGTCCTCGAGCATCGAGGCCCAACTCAGCAGCCGGTCGTTGATCTTCTTCATTGCTTCGTCTCGCTTTCAGGATGGCCGTCTGGACGGTCGTCTGGACGGTCTTCGATGACGGTCCGGGACGGTGTCCGGCCTGCGCTCCGGGCGACGTCGAGCGCGACGTGGCGAGGATGAGCAGGACGACGAACGCCCCGGGCCGGGTGGGCACGGGGCGTCGTGGGACGTTCCGTGCCTACGCGGGATAGCGGAGGGACCACTGCTGCTGCGGTTCGGGCAGCACGGCGGTCGCGTCGAGCTGGAGCTCGACGCGTTCCTCGTTGTGCTGCACGGCGCGCATGCGCGGTCCTTCCGGTGTGCCCGGGACGGGCGTTCCTGCCGGCGGCGTTGGTGCCGCTGGCGTTCCTGCCGGCGGCGTTGGTGCCGCTGGCGTTCCTGCCGTTGGGCAGGAGAGCGACAGTAGTGCGACACGCCCGGGATGCGCAACTCACCCGGGCGTGTCGCGGTCGTCCACAGTCGGGAGGTCCGTCCCGCGTCCTCCACAGCGGGGTACGTCCGCCTGATGGTCGCGCCTCGGGCGCGGGCAGTCTGGGTGCATGACGGAGCGCACCGAAGACACCCTCGACGCGGTCGACACCCACGCACGCACCGACGGCTACGCCCCGCTCCGCACCTACGGAGCGATCGGCGACGGTCGGACCGTCGCGCTCATCGCCCGCGACGGACAGATCGACTGGCTGCCGATCCCCTCGATGGACTCACCGCCCGTGTTCGCGGAGATCCTCGACGCCGAACACGGCGGCCACGTGGCGCTCCGCCCGGTGGACCGATCGGCCGAGGTCACCCGCGAGTACCTGCCCGGCACCAACGTGCTCGTCACCACGTGGACGACACCGTCCGGGCGGGCGACGGTGACGGACGCGATGGTCACCGGGGTCGCCGGTCGCCTGCCGTGGGCCGAGGTCGCGCGCTGTGTCCAGGGGGTCAACGGGTCCGTGGAGTTCGAGTGGGCCGTCGTGCCCGGCACCCTGCTGGGGACCGCTGAGCCGAAGCGCCTCGACACCGCGAACGGCGCCGTCATCGGCATCGACGGCATCACGATCGCGATCGTCGAGCAGGGGTTCGACCCGGTGGACGACGACCGCCCGCGCTTCTCCGGCCGGTTCACCACCGGCGACGGATCGAAGCACATCCTGACCATCGTGGGCACGCACGACGAGCCGATCTTCATGCCGCGGCCGGAGAGTGCACTCGCCGCGATGGACCGCACGATCGACAACTGGGCGACCTGGTCGGAGGAGTTCTCCTACGACGGCCCCTGGGCCGAAGCGGTGCAGCGCAGCGCCCTCGCCCTGAAGCTGCTCATCTTCTCGCCGACCGGAGCGATCGCGGCGGCGCCGACCACGAGCCTGCCCGAGGACCGGACCGGCGGCAAGAACTGGGACTACCGGTTCGCCTGGGTGCGCGACCTGTCGTACACCGTGCACGCCCTGACCCGGTTCGGCCTGCGCGAGGAGACCCACGCGGCGGTGTCGTGGGTGATGCGCACCATCGCCGAGCACGACGAGGACATGCCGATCTTCTACGAGCTCGACGGCACGAAGAGCGACGACGTCGAGGAGCGCGACGTCCCCGGGTGGAACGGCATCGGCCCGGTCACGGTGGGCAACCGCGCCGGCGACCAGCTGCAGCTCGGAGTCTGGGGTGACGTCTTCGAGATCCTGCGCCAGTACGTGAACGCCGGTAACGTCCTGGACCGGAAGACCGCGGCCGTCCTGCAGCAACTCGCCGACGACGCCTGCCATCGGTGGGAGGAACCGGACTCCGGCATGTGGGAGCTCGAGGACACCCAGCACTACGTCACGAGCAAGATCGGCTGCTGGCAGGCCCTCGACGCCGCGGTGGACCTCCACGACGCCGGGATGATCGACGGGCCGCGCGAGAAGTGGGTCGAGAACCGCGAGCTCATCGAGCAGTGGGTCGCCGAGCACGGCTGGGACGAGGAACGCGGGCACTACGTGATGTACCCGGGTTCGGATGCGCTCGACACATCGATCCTGCTGCACGCGATGAGCTCCTTCGACCGCGGCCCACGCATGGCGTCGACCATCCGGGCGATCGAGGAGCAGCTGCAGCGCGGACCGCTGGTGTACCGCTACTCGGGCATCGAGGACGAGGAGTCGCCCTTCGTCGCGTGCTCGTTCTGGCTCGCTGCCGCGATGGCCTGCACGGGCCGGGTCGACGACGCTCGGACCCTGATGGACGAGATGGTCGGCCAGGCGAACGACGTCGGGCTGTTCAGCGAGATGATCAGCGAGGACGGCTCGTTCATGGGCAACCTCCCCCAGGGGCTGTCGCACCTGGCGCTCATCCAGGCAGCGCTGACCATCGAGGAACTGACTGGCGAGGACGACCGCTCGGAGTGATCATGGAGGGGTCATGAACGACGTCGATGCACGGATGGACCGGCTCCGCAGGGCCGCTCGCTACCGCTACCAGCAGCTGGTCGACAGTGAGATCGAGCGGGGGTCGCTCGATCCGGACGAGGTGCGTGAGGAACGCCGGCTGCTGAAAGCGGCCGACGTCGCCGCGCATGCTCGGGCACAGATCGAGGAGGCCGAGCGCCGCGGCGTCTTCGAGGGCAATCCGCACCACGGCAAGCCCCTGCCCGGGAACGACGGGCAGCACGACCCGGACTGGTGGATCCGCTCCAAGATCGAACGCGAGGACATCCGCGGCATCGCTCCGCCTGCTCTCGCACTCCGCACCGAGGACGCGGAACTCGACGATGCCCTCGACGCGCTGTCGACGGAGGCCGACGTGCGTGATGTCCTGGTGGACTTCAACGCCCGGGTGAAGGAAGCCCGACGTCAGCTGCTCGGTGGGCCGCCGGTCGTGACGCCGCTGCGGGACGTCGATGACGAGGTCACCGCGTGGCGTGACCGCCGGGAGGCCCGTCTCGCCGCGGCCGCAGCGGCTGCGGCTGCACTGGCGGCCGGGTCTGACGACCGACCTCGTCGGTGGTGGCGCCGGCGTCACTGAACGTGGTGAAGGGCCGTCCCGGTTGCCCGGGGCGGCCCTTCACGTGTGGTGCGGTGGTGCGTGTGGTGCGGGGTGTTACTTGATCTGTGCGGTGATGGTGGCGGTGCCGACGAGCAGGCCACGCTTGACGGCGTCGGTGCCGAAGGTCTTGTTCAGCAGGCCGGCGGCGTCTTCGGAGACGTGGACGGTGGTGCCGGTCAGGATGGCGTTGTCGCCCTCGAGCTGGAGGGGCTTGAGGGAACCGCCCCAGAGCTCGAACAGGTACGCGTTGGACGCGGCGACCTTGCCGTTGACCAGGACGTCACCGTAGAGCTTCGAGGAGCCCGGGTTCACGACGAAGTTCTCGAGCGTGACGGTGGTGTCGCCGGCCTTCAGGGTCAGGCCGGAGTCGTCGTGGTTGAGCAGGCCCTGCACGTAGGGCTTGTAGTTGCCGTCCGGCGACCAGTACGTGACCGACCCGGCGGTGATCGGGAACGACACCGACCCGTCAGCCAGGGTCGCGTCCCCGGAGACGCCGGGGGTGAGCTTGAGGGCGGTGAGGGCGTCGGTGAAGCCGGAGTCGAGCTTCACGGCGGTGGAACCACCCAGGACCTCGGGGACCGAGGCGACCGGTGCGGGGATCTTCGACGACGACGACGAGACCGTGTGGACCTGGGGGGTGGAGGCCTGGGCGGAGGAGATGCCGAACGCGGCACCGCCGAGCACGAGGGCGCCGGTCGTGGCGAGGGTGATGGAGGTCTTCAGGCTCTTGCGCATGGTGATCTTTCCTTTGCTGTGTGGGCACCCCGGCCGACGGCCGACGTATGCTCCTGTGCGTACGCTGAACAACGGCCATGTCTGACCGGAGAGCGCCCTGGGCTTTTACCCTGTGCAACTCATTCGGTGCACCCCCGCGATCGGTTTGGAACGGGTTTCCTGAGGTTCACGGGGCCGGCATTTCGTAGCGTGGGGGCATGGCTCCTGCACAGCTCTCCACCACCGACCGACTCCGGGCGGTCGACGCCTGGTGGCGTGCCGCCAACTACCTGACGGTCGGGCAGATCTACCTGCTGGACAACCCGCTGTTGGGGCGGCCGATCGAGCCCGACAACATCAAGCCCCGACTGCTCGGACACTGGGGCACCTCGCCCGCCCTCAACCTCGTGTACGCGCACTGCAACGCGCTGATCGCCGAGACCGGACGTGAGTTCCTCTACGTCTGCGGCCCGGGCCACGGCGGCCCGGCGATGAACGCGAACGCCTGGCTCGACGGCACGTGGGGCGAGCTGTACGCGGACGACGACCTGCAGCGCTTCTTCCGGCAGTTCTCGTTCCCCGGCGGCATCCCGTCACACGCGGCACCGGAGACACCCGGGTCCATCAACGAGGGCGGCGAACTCGGCTACTCCCTCGCCCACGCGTACGGAGCGGCCCTGGACAACCCCGACCTGGTGGTCGCGTGCGTCGTCGGCGACGGCGAGGCGGAGACCGGCCCGCTCGCGGGGTCGTGGCAGGCACACACCTTCCTCGACCCGGTGTCCGACGGTGCCGTGCTCCCGATCCTCAACCTCAACGGGTGGAAGATCGCGAACCCCACCGTCCTCGCCCGCATCCCCGGTGAGGACCTGACCGCCTACTTCCGTGGCCTCGGCTACGACCCGATCGTCGTGGACTCGAAGCGGGTCGACGACGACCCGTACGCCGTGCACGCCCTGTTCGACGGCGCCCTGCGTCGAGCGCTCGCATCGATCGACGACATCCAGGCGGCAGCTCGGGCGCAGGCCGAACGTGCGGCTGCCGGGCAACCAGCCGGCGCCGCCGACCTGCGCCCGCGTTGGCCGATGATCATCCTCCGCAGTCCGAAGGGGTGGACCGGGCCGAAGGAGGTCGACGGCCAGCAGGTCGAGGGGACGTTCCGCGCCCACCAGGTGCCGCTGTCCGAGGTCCGCGAGAACTCCGCACACCGCGCCCAGCTCGAGGAGTGGATGCGGTCCTACCGACCCGAGGAGCTCTTCGACGCGGACGGGA
The DNA here is from genome assembly GCF_004341255.1 of Curtobacterium sp. PhB142. Classification (NCBI taxonomy): domain Bacteria; kingdom Bacillati; phylum Actinomycetota; class Actinomycetes; order Micrococcales; family Microbacteriaceae; genus Curtobacterium; species Curtobacterium sp. PhB142. Next base: position 108,825 of record NZ_SLUT01000001.1, read on the forward strand.
ACCCCGTCGGGATCATGACGACGATCCGTCCCACCGGCGACGACCGGATGAGCGCCACTCCCCACGCCAACGGCGGGCGCATCCGGACGGCCCTCGACCGGCCCGCGCTCGACGCGTACGGGGTCCCCGCCGGCTCGACGGCCTCGGCCACCGGCACGCTCGGCCCGTGGCTCGCAGCGCTGATCACCAAGAACCCGTCGTCGTTCCGGCTCTTCGGCCCGGACGAGACGATCTCGAACAAGCTCGACGCCGTCTTCGACGTCACCTCGCGCGTGTGGCGGGCACAACGCGCGGTCGGCGACGAGCACCTCGCTGCCCGTGGACGCGTGACCGAGGTGCTGTCCGAGCACCTGCTGGAGGGCATGCTCGAGGGCTACGTCCTCTCCGGCCGGCACGGGCTCCTGAACACCTACGAGGCGTTCGCCCACATCATCGACTCGATGGTCGGGCAGTACGCCAAGTGGCTCGAGTCCTCGACCGACATCGACTGGCGTGCGCCCGTGTCGAACCTGTCGATCCTGCTGTCGTCGCACGTCTGGCGGCAGGACCACAACGGGTTCTCCCACCAGGACCCCGGGTTCCTCGACGTCGTCGCGTCCAAGCAGCAGGACCTGGTCCGGATCAAGCTGCCCGCCGACGCCAACACGCTGCTCGCCGTCGCGGCACACGCCTTCGAGACCACCGACCGCATCGAGGTGATCGTCGCCGGGAAGCACCCCGAGCCCGTCTTCCTGTCCCTCGAGGACGCCGTCGCCCACGCGGACGCAGGTCTCGGGGTCTGGGACTGGGCCGGCACCGAGCAGTCCGCCGGTCGCATCGACGTCGTCCTCGCCTGCGCCGGGGACGTCCCCACGGTCGAGGCGGTCGCCGCCGCGGACATCATCCGGCAGCACGCTCCCGGGGTCGGCGTCCGGGTCGTCAACGTCGTCGACCTGCTCGCCCTCGGTGACCCGCGGAAGCACGAGCACCCGATCCCCGACGAGCGGTACGACGAGCTCTTCCTGCCCGGGACCCCGACGGTGTTCGCGTTCCACGGGTACCCGTCGCTCGTGCACCAGCTGACGTACCGCCGCAACGGCCACGACGACCTGCACGTGCACGGGTTCCTGGAGCAGGGCACGACGACGTCGCCGTTCGACATGCTCATGCGGAACGAGATGGACCGCTTCGCGCTGGCGCACGACGCCCTGACGCGGGTCGACGCGGGCGCACACGCCGAGTTGCTCGACCGGCTGTCCGCCGCACGGGACGCGGCCCGCGAGTACGCCTACTCGCGGGGCGAGGACCACCCGTCCGTCGACGGGTGGGAGTTCTCGGGGTGGCCGCAGGACCCGTCTGCCTGATCCCTCCTGCACAGGCCGGGAGGCCCGGATCACCTTCCACAGGACCGGCCACGCCCGCCGCGTGGCCGGTCATGTGGCTTCAGGGTGGTCCACATGGATGTCGCGTTGACGAGTGCGGTCGTGTCGGTGGTCGGGGCTCTCGTGGCCGTCGGCGCGTTGGTCGTGTCGGTCGTCGACGGGCGGGCCGGGCGGCGAAATACCGAGTTCTTGGGGCACCGGGATCTCTGGTGGCAGCGTTGGTCGTGGGTCGCCGACCGCGCGACCTCGGACGACGTGCGGCAGCGAGAGGCCGCGGCTGTCATGTCGGTCGCCCTGACCACCCGCGACTGGACGACCGCTGACGACCGCTGGGTCCGCCAGGCACTCGATGACCTGAAGACAGCGACGAACGAAGGGACGAACGATGATCTCGAAGCTCAGTGACCGGGACTTCAAGTACTGGCTGGACGGACGTGAGCTCACCACGCCAGCGCTGCTCGCCGATCCGCACTACGGCCCCATGATGCGGGCGAAGGGCGCCGAGGAGGAGCTCCGCCAGGCACGGATCGAGTGGCGCGAACGGCAGGAGCGCGCCCGCGCGCGGAAGCTCAAGTACGAGGCGTCCTTCGGTGAGAGCTGAACCGACGCCCTGCGAGCCTGCCACGCTGAGACCGTGACCGACCTCGTCATCCCGGCCCCGAGCCTCCCGACCGTCCCCACGACCACGGGCGCACGCTTCCCCGTCCGACGCGTCTTCTGCGTCGGTCGGAACTACGCGGCGCACGCACGCGAGATGGGTCACGACCCAGATCGCGAGCCGCCGTTCTTCTTCACCAAGCCGGCGGACGCCGTCGTCGTCGACGACGCGGACACCCCGTACCCGCCGCAGACGGCGCAGCTCGAGCACGAGGTCGAACTGGTCGTCGCGATCGGCACCGGCGGCGCGGACATCGGCGTCGACGACGCGCTCACCCACGTCTGGGGCTACGCGGTGGGCATCGACCTCACCCGACGCGATCTCCAGGCCGAGGCCAAGCGTCTCGGTCGGCCCTGGGACACGGCGAAGGGGTTCGACGCCTCGGCACCGATCGGCGCGATCGTCCCGGCGCAGGGCATCGACCCGACGGCTGGTGCGATCGAGCTCGTCGTCGACGGCGAACGACGGCAGGTCGGTGACCTGGCCGAGCAGATCTGGTCGGTGGCCGAGACGATCGCGGCGCTGTCGCGGTCGGTGACGCTCGCCCCCGGCGACCTGCTCATGACGGGGACGCCCGAGGGGGTCGGGGTCCTGGAGCGCGGTCAGCTCGTCGTCGGCACGATCGCCGGCATCGGCACGGTCCGCACCCGCATCGTCTGACCGGCGTTTCCGCAGTGTGACGCGCCGCTGGGAGGGCTCGCAGACACGCCGGGTATCCCTGGAGCGACGCCAGGTGGGGATCGCGGCGTCGCACACACGGGGCAGGACCATCGCGACGGGCGTCTGCAGCTGCTCCGGGATGACGGAGGTACGGGCCGTGATGGAACACGATCTGCTGGCGACGTCGTGGACGTGGGCGGGCGACGAGCCCATCAGCGAACGGGTCCACGCGGTCGGTGCCGCTGGGTTCGCCGGACTCTCGTTGTCGCTCGACGACCTGCACGAGGTGCGTGCGACGACGGGCTTCGCCGAACTCCGCCGCATGCTCGACGGTGCGGGGATCGTCTGGGTCCAGTTGGGGCCGCTCGACCGCTGGTGGACGTGCACGAGCCGGACCGACGACGACGCCGCCGACCGCGGGGTGGTCCTCGAGGCCGCCGCGGCGCTCCGCGCCTGGCAGGTGATCGCTCGTGCCGACACGACGTTGCCCGGCGCTTCACCGATCACCATGGCCGACGACTGGACCGTGTTGGCCGACCAGGCTGCGGCCGTCGGCGCGCAGCTCGTCCTCGAACCCGAGCCGTGGTCGAACCTGCCGACGATCGAACGGGCCTCGCGGTTCGTCGCAGCGGCGGGTCACCCGAACGGCGGGCTGCTGCTCGACGCGATGCACACCCTGCGGAGCGGGTCCACGTTGGCGTCGATCCGCCAGGCGGTCGCGCCCGCGACGCTCGCGGCGGTCGAACTGAGCGACGGGCTCCTGCACACCCCGGCCGGCATGACCCTGTCCGAAGAAGCCCGCGAGGCACGGTACCTGCCCGGAGCGGGCGCGTGGGACCTGCCGGGGCTCGTGCGCACCGTCCGGGAGCTCGGCTTCGACGAGCCGTGGGGCGTCGAGGTCCGGACCCCCGGCCACCGGGCGATGCCGATCGGCGACGCCCTGCGGACGGCCGCTGCGGCGACGCGCGCCGTACTCGATGCGGCGGACGCGTACGGCGCACCGGCCGCGCCGGCGATGCCCTCGTCACCGGCTCCGACCTCAGCGGTCGACTTCGAACCGCCCCACCCGAGGACCGATCCGCGGGGCAGGACACACTGGGGATCGCACCGCCCGGCCGGACGCCGGGACGCCGACACAGGCACGCCCGCGTAGCCTCCTGGAGCATGAGCGACCAGACTGCACACGACGACGACCTCCTCCGCCGCTCGCAGGAGTCCATCGACGAGGCCAAGGCCGCTGCGGCCGAGGTGTCCGAGCCCGGCGAGGACGAGCTCGTCGACGAGGACCTCCCCGTCGCGGACGACGCCGAGCCGTCGGACGGACCGGCACCGGCCGCCTGACGCTCAGTCGATCTCGACGACGCGGACGGTGACGTCGGAGGGCGATGCCCCGAGGGCGTGGCGCGCTGCGGTCACGACGGCGTCACGCACGGCCCGGATGACCGTGATCGTCGGCACGGCCCGGTCGGTCGTGACGACCACGCGGATCCGCGCCCCGTCCGGGCGGTCCTGCACGAGCACGGCCCCACCGTCCCGCGGGATCTCGAGCACGGAGCGGACGTCGCGGACGAGCGTGGCGAGCCCGGGTCCGGGCGGCAGGACCGACCGGACGCCCGGCACCGCGAGGACGACGGAGGTGAGTTCGCGGGAGAGCACCCGGACGTCCGCGGTCACGGTGTGCCCCCGACCACGACGTCGGCGACGCGAACGACGACACTGCGGATCCGGAACGGTGCGTGCGCGCCGAGCACCGACGTGATGTGCGCCCGGAGCGCCTCGGCACGGTCCGACACCGATGCCTCGAGCGTGGCCACGATGGTGACGTCGACGTCCACGGCCCCGCCGGGGACCCCGACGTCCCCGCTGAACCGGGTCCGCCGGACGACGACACCGGGCACGTCGTCACCGAGGGTGCGGACGAGTCCGCGCAGAGCCCCCTCGGTCACGACCAGGTGCGCGGCCGGATCGTCGTCGGGGACGGGGATGTCCCGTCCGGCGTGGGCGGTCGTCCGGATGGACGCGAGCACCGAGCTGATCCAGCGCTCGTCGCCGTCCGCCGATGCCTCGGTGTCGAGCAGGTCCCGTGATGCCACCCGCAGGGCCTGCAGCCGCTCGAGTGCGGCGACGGCTTCGGGATCACCCTCGATGTCCGCCCGGACAGGCGTCCGGTCGGCGTCGAGGTAGTCGGAGAGTTCGTCCAGCGTGAAGGCACCGTGACGGTCGTCGACGTCGTCGGTCATCGCCACCCCTCCATCTGTTCGAGCACGTGTCGCCGCGCACGTGCGAGCAGCCCGCGGACGGTCGGCGCGGGCAACCCGGTCGCCTCGGCGATCTCGGCGTAGGGCGCCCCACCCACCTCGCGCATCACCCAGACGGCGCGCTGTGCATCCGGGAGTGCCTGCACGATACGCGCGAGTTCCCGCACCTGCATCCGGGTGGCGACCACCTCGTCGACGGGTCGTTCGTCCGGGGCGTCGACCATCGCTTCGAGGTCGGCGTGCGGGTGCCGCCCGCGGAGCCGGTCGAGGGCCTTGTTGGCCGCGATCCGGAAGAGCCAGTTGCGCACCCGATCCGGGTCCTCGACCCGGTCGATGCGCTGCCAGGCCTGCAGTGCGGCTTCCTGGACGGCGTCGTCGGCCTCGCCGTCGCCGTACCCGAGGATCCGAGCCGCGTAGGCCCGCATGTGCGGTCCGTACCGACGGATCAGCACCCCGAACGCGGCCGTGTCGCCGTCGGCGCTGCGCTCGACGAGCGAGGCGTCGGACAACGCCGCGAGGGCTTCGTCGCTGGACAGGAGCAGCTCCTCTTCGCGGATCTCGGATTCTCGTGTGACGAATCGGGTGTTCGTCACGTCCTTAGTACGTGCCTACCAGGTACGCCTCCGCGCGCCTGGTGCGAGCGCGCCGTGGCCGGCCATCCCTGAAGGGTCGGTCACGGTGCTTCGACGGCGGCCCGTGCGCTCCCTGATCCGGTGCACGGGCCGTCTTCTCCCCCGCCCCGGCGGCTACTCGTCGGTCTCGTCGGCGAGGAAGTCCGCGTAGGTCGCTTCGGTGTCGGTCACCACGGCCCCCGGATCGACCGGGATCCGTGCGGCACGATCCCCGTTGATCGCGACGCGTTCCTCGGCCGTGTACGGCGGCAGGTACTTGCTCGAGCTCATCCCCAGGCCCTTTCGTCCCGGCGAACGTAACAGTCGGCGGCGGACCGGCGGCCGGACGGGTGGAAACGTCCCCCGCCCGGGCGCCGGACGGGGGACGGAATTTCGCCACGGGCGGACCCCATGCGCACGCATCAGCGCGTTCGCGAGCTGGCACAGGGCGGCCGGTCCGGCGAGCAGGTCAGTGCTCGCGCACCACGTCCTCGGGGTCCTTGTCCGGCCGCCAGCCCCGCCAGGACGGCTGCCGCAGGCGTCCGTCACCGGTCCACTCGGCGAACTCGACCTCGCCCACCCGCTTCGGCGTCACCCAGTGCGCGTCCCGTGCGTCGATCCGGGGCACGTCGACGAACGGCGAGGTCTTCCGGTCGAGCGGTCGCAGCGCTGCGGCGATCTCGTCGAGGTCGCGGTCACGGAACCCGGTGCCGACCTTGCCGACGTACTCGAGACCGTCCGGACCGGGCACGCCGAGCAACAACGAGCCGATCCCGCCCGCTCGACGACCACTGCCAGGCTTCCACCCACCGACCACGACTTCCTGCGTGGCGTGGTGCTTCAGCTTCAGCCAGGCCTCGGACCGCCTGCCCTCGGCGTACTTCGAGCTGCGCTTCTTCGCGACGACCCCTTCGAGGCCCTGCTCCTGCGACGACGCCATCACGCCGTCGAGGTCACCCTGCGAGGCCGGCGGCACGTCGATCGCCCCGCCGGGCTCGACGACCGTCTCGAGCGCTTGCCGCCGGGCGTCGTACGCCAGGCGGGTGAGTTCGTGCCCGTCGGCCTCGAGCACGTCGAAGAGCAGGAACCGCACGGGAGTCGTCTGCTGCGCCGCCCGCACCTCGCGCGCCTTCGTCAGGCCCATCCGGTTCTGCAGGAGCTGGAAGCTCGGGCGCCCCCGGTCGTCGAACGCGACGATCTCGCCGTCGAAGACGCCGTCGACCCCGGCACGGTCGCCGAGTTCCTGCAGTTCCGGGTACTGCTCCGTCAGGTCGTTGTCGTTCCGGCTCCGCAGTGTGACCGAGCCGTCCCGGACGGTGGCGAGCGCGCGGACGCCGTCCCACTTCATCTCGAACGCCCAGTCGGCCGGGTCCAGCCGGGGTGCGTCCTTCGCCAGGGTGGCCTGCATGGTCCGTCGGTCCCCCGGAGCGGTGTCCGCGGGGCTGGCTCCGCTGATGCGCCGCTGTCCGTCTCGGTGCGCGGCAGAGGGACGGGAGGCCCGCCCCGCGTCCGTCGCGCCGCCGGCGTCCGCCAGCTTGTCGGGTTGCTCCTTCGTGCGGTGGATGAGCCAGTTCTTCTCGTCGCCCGCTCCGCCCCGGCCGCGGGTGTGCAGGAGCGCCAGTCGGCGAGCGCCGCCGGTCCGACCGTGCAGGGTGACGATGACCTCTTCGCTCTCGCGCCACTTCTCGAGCTCGTAGGTGCCGTCGTCCCAGAGCGTGACCGTGCCGCCGCCGTACTCGTCCTTCGGGATCGTGCCCTCGAACGCGCCGTACTCGAGCGGGTGATCCTCGGTCTGCACGGCCAGGTGGTTCTTGCCCGGGTCGGTCGGTTCGCCCTTGGGAAATGCCCAGCTCACCAGCACACCGTCGTGCTCCAGCCGGAAGTCGTAGTGGTCGCGGGTGGCGTGGTGCTCTTGGATCACGAACGTCGGGGTGCCGTCCTTCCGGACCGTGGGGGCTCCTTCGGGCACCGGCTCCGGCGTCTTCGAGGCGTCGCGCTTCGCGCGGTAGGCGGTGAGCCGGTCGCGAGCCGGCTGCTCGGCCTCGTTCGCACGCTCGGTCCGGTCGCTGTCCCAGTGACCGTGGTCGTCGCGCCCGACGGCAAGCGAGGCGGAGGCGACCGGGTGCAGGTGGTCCCCGTGCGCCTGCAGGCGTTCGAGGACCTCGTCCAACGTGAGCTGCGCGAGCCCGCGTTCCTCGAGTTCCTTCCAGGTGCGGGGTGCTGCGACCGTCGGCCGCTCGCGGCCGCGCAGCGAGTACGGCGCGATCGTCGTCTTGTTGCCGTTGTTCTGCGACCAGTCGACGAACACCTTGCCCGTCCGCTCGGCCCGGCTCATCGACGACAGCACCAGGTCGGGCAGGTCGTGCTCGAGCGCCTTCGCGAGTTCGTGCGCGACGTCGGAGACGTTCGCCGTGGTCGACCGGCCGTCGAGGGCGGCGTAGAGGTGGATCCCCTTCGAACCGGAGGTCACCGGGTACGGGTCGAGCCCCATGCCGTGCAGGATCTCGCGTGCCGCGACCGCCACCTCGACGCACTCGGGCAGGCCGACGCCCTCGCCGGGGTCCAGGTCGAGCACGAGCCGGTCCGGGTTCTGCTGCCCACCGCGCGGGCCGAACCGCCACTGCGGCACGTGCAGCTCCAGCGCGGCCTGCTGCGCCATCCACACGAGGGTCGGCAGGTCGTCGACGATCGGGTACTCGTTGTCGTGCTCGGAGTGGTGGATGGTGTGGTGGCGGACCCAGTCGGGCGCGGAGTCCGGCAGGTTCTTCTCGAAGAAGACCTTGCCGTCGACGCCGTTCGCCCACCGCTTCCGGGTCACTGGACGGTCCTTGACGTGCGGGATCATCCACGGCGCCACACGCTCGTAGTACTCGATCACCCGCCCCTTGGTCGTGCCGGTCTCGGGGTAGAGCACCTTGTCCGTGTTCGTCAGCGCCAGTCGCCGATCGCCGACCAGGACGACGGTCTTGCGGGCCGCCGGACTCACAGCGCCACCCCGGTCGCTCCCGCCACCGTCAGGGTCGTGCCCGAGGTGTACGACGACTCCGGCCCCGCCAGGTACACGTAGGCGCTGCCGAGCTCGACGGGCTGCGCCGGCCGGCCGAAGGGGGTGTCCTGGCCGTACCGTGCGATCTCGTCGCCCGGGTAGCTGATCGGCTGCAGCGGCGTCCACACGGGCCCGGGCACCACGGTGTTCGCCCGGATGCCCTTCGCCGCGAGCTGCCGCGCGAGGCCGTTGGTGTAGGTGGTGATCGCGGCCTTCGTCGCCGCGTAGTCGATCATGCGGTCCTGCGGTTGGTACGCGGACACCGAACTCGTCGTCACGATCGCGCTGCCCGGCGCCATGTGCGGCACGGCTGCCCGGACCAGCCAGAACAGCGAGTACAGGTTGACCTTCATCGTGCGGTCGAAGTCCTCGGTCGACTGCTCGGTGACGTCCTCGTGCACCAGCTGGTGTCCGGCGACCAGGACGAGGGCGTCCAGCCCGCCGAGGTCGCGTACCGCCGTCCGGACGAGTTCGTCGCAGAAGCCCTCGTCCGTCAGGTCACCGGGCAGCATCACGGTGTTGCGACCGAGGTCGGCGATGACGTCACGGACCTCGGTCAGGTCGTCGATCTCCTCGGGCAGGGAGTTCAGTGCGACGTCAGCCCCTTCCTTCGCCATCGCGATCGCCGCGGCTCGGCCGATGCCGGAGTCGGCACCCGTGACGAGCACGCGGTACCCCCGCATGCGCCCCGTGCCGAGGTAGGAGACCTCGCCGTGGTCGGGCGGCGGGTCCATCGCACTGGCCAGCCCGGACCCCTGCTGCGTCTGCGCGGGAAACGGCGGCCTGGCGAACTGCGAGCGCGGGTCCTGCTTGTCGAGCTGGCTCATGCGCCCATCGTGCTCGCGTCGACCGGTCGACGGTCCAGCGAACCCGGACCTGTGGAGAACCCGTCGGCTGCGGGCGCTCCCGTGCGGACACGGGCATCATGTGCGCATGAGGTCGATCTGGAAGGGCTCCATCGCGTTCGGGCTCGTCAACGTGCCCATCAAGGTGTACGCGGCCACCGAGACCCACGACGTGTCCCTGCACCAGGTCCACGACGAGGACAAGGGCCGCATCCGCTACAAGCGCGTCTGCGAGTTCGGCCACGAGGTCGAGTACGCCGACATCCAGCGTGCCTACGACGACGGTGACAAGACCGTGGTGCTGACCGCGGACGACTTCAAGCAGCTCCCCGAGGAGCAGTCGCACGAGGTCGAGGTGCTCGAGTTCGTCCCCGTCGATCAGGTCGACCCGATGATGTTCGAGAAGACGTACTACCTGGAGCCCGACTCGCGCTCGCCGAAGGCCTACGTGCTGCTGCGCGAGACCCTGGCGAAGACCGACCGGCTCGCGATCGTGCAGTTCACGCTGCGCCAGAAGACCCGGCTCGGCGTGCTGCGCGTCCACGACGACGTGATCCTGCTGCAGGGGCTGCTGTGGGGCGACGAGGTCCGAGCCGCCGACTTCACGGCGCTGGACTCGTCGGTGAAGGTCAGCGCGAACGAACTGAAGATGTCCTCGTCGCTCGTCGAGAGCATGTCGACGGACTTCGATCCCGACCGCTACACCGACTCCTACCAAGAGGAACTGCAGCAGCTCATCGACGCCAAGCTCGACGCCGGTGACGACATCGACACCGAGAAGACGTTCGGCGCGAAGGACGACGAGGACGACGAGGGCGAGGGCGGTGACGTCCTCGACCTGATGGCCGCACTGCGTGCGTCCGTGGACAAGAAGCGGACAGGAGGCTCGGGGTCGCGTTCGTCGTCCAGCTCGCGTTCGTCGTCGGGTTCCGACTCGAGCACGTCCGGCTCGACGAAGAAGGCACCGGCCGCCAAGAAGACTGCGCCCGCGAAGGCCACCGAGAAGGCCCCCGCGAAGAAGACCCCGGCGAAGAAGACCCCGGCGAAGAAGCCCGCGGCCAAGAAGGCGCCCGCCGAGAAGAAGCAGGCGAGCTAGGCGTCTTCACTGCTGCGCAGTGTGATGTGATCCGGGGTGTGATCTGGGGTGTGAGTGGTAAGTTGCAAGCATGCGCACCACAGAGCTCCAGGCATTCGAACGCTCGATCCGCGCTGACCTCCCGGAGATCGTGGGTGACCTCCGCTCGGTTCTCGGCTCCAAGCTGGTCGCGTACATCGCGGGTGTGAACGAGACCCGAGCGGTGCAGCAATGGTCCGAAGCCGGGGGCCGACGGCCATCAAGCGTCGTCGAGCAGCGGCTGAAGCTCACGTTCCGCGTGGCCGAGTTCATCGCCGGGGTCGACGGAGAACGCGTTGCCCAAGCCTGGTTCCAGGGACTCAATCCGCGACTCGACGACGCTTCCCCGGCGCGGACCCTGCGCGAGGGCGACCTGGACGAAGTCGGCCCGAGGGTCTTGGACGCGGCCCGAGCGTTCGTGGCGAACGGCTGATGAAGCTCGAGGGCGACCTCGTCGCCTGCCGCCCCGACGGACCGGTGTGGCGCGTCGGTCGGAAGCCGACGCCGTGGGGTTGGTCCGATTGGAAGTGGGCAGACGGGGATGAGCTCTACCCGACGGGCCAAGCCGGTGTCGTACCGTCGACGTGGTTCCGAGAGCGGCTCCTCGCCCGCGCGGCGCTTTCCGGAGTGTTCTGCGACGTCGGCGCAGCTGCGACCGTGGCACAGCTCCGTCCGGAGTTCCTCGAGTCCGCGCAGCGGCTGGGGCTCGCGGACTTCGACGTCTCCGCCGTCCAGCAGGCGAAGCACCGGGCGCTGACGCAACGAGTTGGCCTGGCGATCTACTCACTCACCGACGAGGCGATGAACCCGGTGTTCGACGGAGTGCGGTTCCTTTCCCGGCACGGGTCCGACCTCGAGCTCTGGACGGTGTTCGAACGATCGGACGACGGGGACCGGAGCCGGTTGCTCCACGACGTCACAGCGGAACCGCTCCGAACGCACGATCCTGCAGTGATCGCGGCGATGCAGCTCCACGGCCTGTCAGCCGAGGACTGACCTCCTCGACGACACGAGCCGGTAACACGCGTCCGCGACACTGGTCGGATGACTCCACAAGAGCCAGGGAGCCTGCAGTCGTCACCCGAGACCGCCGGCCCGCCCGTCACCGTGTCCATCACCCGCCTGGTCGAACCCGACCGCATCCCCGAGGTCACCCACTGGGTGCAGTCCGGCGTGAACCTCGCCAACCGCTACCCGGGGTTCCTCGGCTCCGGGTGGGTGCGGTCCCGGGCGCAGTCCCGCGAGTGGCACATGCTCTACCGCTTCGCCGACCACGACTCGCTGGCCACGTGGGAGAACTCCGACGACCGGCTGCGCTGGCTCGACCTCGGTCGCGACCTGGTCGTGGAGTCCCGCGTCGAGAAGCGCACCGGCATCGAGGGCTGGTTCGACGTCCCGCAGGACGCCCCGGCATCGAGCGCTCCCCCGCGGTGGAAGCAGGCGGTGAGCATCTGGCTCGGCTTCTTCCCGGTGAACCTGGCGTTCACGATCGTCGTCGGGCTGCTCGTGCCGTCGTTCGCGGGACTCGCAGCGCTGCCGCGGGTGCTCATCACGACGCTCGTGCTCACACCGATCATGACGTTCTGGGTGCTGCCCTTCGTGACGAAGCTGATCCGTCCGTGGCTGCTCGCTCCGCCGAGGTCCGAGCGGGCTTAACCAACGACCCCGAGCGGCACGGGCTCACCGTGGCCGAGGGCGTCCCATCCGATCTGCAGCATGTGCGGCCGGGCCTCGGCGGCTGAGGCCTCGGTCTCGTACGTCAGCGCGAGCATCACGACCGCACCGAACGCGCCGGAGACCCGCGCCCGCCGATCGAGCGGGGTGGCCGTGGCGTCGGCCATGTCGATGCCGAACACGTCGAGGAGCGTCGCGGCGACCGGTTCGAGCCGGACGCCGACGTCGTCCCCGCGCCGCAGGGTGAACGCCGCGAGGGCGAGTTCCGCCCACCCCGGCCGGGCGAGTGCGAGGTCGGCGATCCCCGCGAGCGCCGCGGCGTCGCGGGACTCCCCCGCGGGGGCGGCGGCGGCAGCTGCCCGGATCGCCTCGGTCTGCACGGCGCACTGCGCGAGCGCGGCCTCGACGAGCAGCTCCTTGCTCGTGAACCGGGCGAGGATGCCCGCCTTCGAGTAGCCGGCCTGGTCGGCGACGGCCTGCACGGCGGTGTCCTTGATGCCGCGGCGGGCGATGAGTCCGGCGGTGATGTCCAGGACGTCCCCGTTGATCTCCTCGGCAGAGGGCCGAGCACGGCGCGCGGGGCGGGTCATGCGCGGACCGCCGCGGCTCGTGCCGCCCGCCGCCGGGTCCCCGCGACCAGCAGGGTGATCCCGGTCATGAGCTCCCACGCGACGATCGTGTACACGGACGCACGCTCCCACACGCCGTCGGGGAGCACGTCGATCACCGTCGACGACGAGTCCACGACGAGCATCACGAGGGAGACGAGGCCGAGGATCCCGAGCACGACGCTCGCGATCCGGTAGGCCGCCGGTGCCCGCAGCGCCCGGGACCCGATGCCGGCGGTGATCGCCACGAGGTTGCCGGTCGTGATCGCTGCCGCCGCGCCGAGCACGTGGAACACGATGGTGCCGCCGTCGGTGCTCGTCTGGCTGCCGTGGAACGAGCCGACCAGGACCATCCCGACCAGGTGGACCACGGCGAGGACCGCGGTCGCCACCCGCGCACGGCGGGACGCGGCACGGAACACCACGACGGCGAGCACCGCTGCGATCCCGAACAGGACGCCCTGCCCGATGAACGTCGTGTTCATGAGCACGTGCAGCGGTGAGTCGATGGACCGCCCCTCGAACGCGCCGACGTCGGGGACCCCGAGGTCGGAGATGTAGTTCGTCGCGTAGCTGTAGCCGGGGAACGCCGACGCCGAGACGGCTTCGCCGACGAGCCATCCGACTCCTGCGACCGCCCAGAGTGCGCCGGGGACGAGCGCACGGGGTGTGTCCGTTTTGGTCATGTACTGACCATAACGGTCACTACTGGGAGTTGCCCAGCACCGACAGCTGGTCGAGCCGCTCGAGGATCACGCCCTCGCGGAGCGCCCACGGGCAGATCTCCAGCGCCGGCAGGTCGAAGATGTCGAGGCAGGCCTCGGCCACCAGCGCTCCCGGCACCACCTGGTGTGCCCGGCTCGCCGAGACCCCGGGCAGCGTCGCGAGTTCGGCGACCGACATGGTCAGGAGCGCCGGCAGCTTCGAGCGGAGCACGTCGCCGTCGAGCACCCGCGGCACGAGCGGACCGGCACCCGAGGGCGCCGCCCCGCAGATCCGCGCGATCGACCGGAAGGTCTTCGAGGTCGCCACGGCACGGTCCGGCCGACCGGCGCGGAGCAACTTGCCGGCGTCGCGGGCGATCTCCACGCGGATCTCGTGCCGGATGCGGCGGACGTCGTCCTCCGTCGGGGTGCCCGCGGCGAAGTACGAGCGGGCGAGCCGTGCAGCACCGATCGGCATCGACCACGCGACGTCCGGAGCCTCGTCGGCGCCCCCGGCGATCTCGAGCGAGCCGCCGCCGATGTCGAACACCGCGAGCCGTCCGGCGGACCACCCGAACCACCGCCGGACCGCCAGGAACGTCAGTCGCGCCTCGTCCCCACCGGACAGCACGGCCAGTTCGACCCCGGTCGAGGCCTCGACGTGGGCGAGCACCTCGTCGGAGTTCACCGCGTCGCGCACGGCCGAGGTCGCGAACGCGAGCATGTCCTCGCAGCCGCGTTCCTCGGCGACGCGGACGGCGTCCGCGACGAACCGCGTCAGCGCGTCGACGCCCTCGGGCGTCACCGCGCCGGCGTCGTCGAGGTGCTCGGCCAGTCGGAGCGGCTGCTTGAACGAGGACGCCGGCAGCGGCGCGGCGCCGCCGTGGGCGTCCACCACGAGCAGGTGGCCGGTGTTGGACCCGATGTCGAGGACTCCCACGCGCATGCCACAACGCTAGCTGCCTGGAGGCCCGCCCTACGCCCGCAGGAACGCCTCGAGTTCCGCCGTGGTCGGGTACGAGGCCTGCGCGCCCGCCTTGGTCGCGGCGTACGCCCCGACCCCCACCGCGAACCGTGCGGCGTCGACGAGGGAGTCTCCCACCGCCAGCCGCAGGGCCACCGAACCCATGAAGGCGTCGCCGCAGCCCGTCGTGTCCACCGGCTCGACCCGGACGGCGTCGATCGACACCGGGTCCGCCTCACCGTCGTGCACGAGGCAGCCCGAGCCGCCGCGGGTGACGATCGAGCGCGCGACACCGTGCTCGCCGAGCGACTCGGCCTCGTGCTCGTTGACGAGCAGGACGTCGGTGAGCTCGAGCAGCTCGGCGGGGACGTCCCCGAACGGCGACAGGTTCGTCAGCACCGTGACCCCGGCGGCGTGCGCTGCCCGGGCTGCGGCGAGGACGACGTCGATCGAGACCTCGAGGCAGAGGCCGAGCACGCCGGCGTCGTCGAAGGCGTCGGCGGACACGTCGTCCGGCGTCAGCGTGCCGTTGGCGCCGGCGGAGATCACGATGGTGTTCTCCCCCGCGGCGTCGACCGTGATGACGGCGGTGCCGGTGGCCACGCCCTCCCGGACGGCGACGTGCGTCGTGTCCGCACCCGCAGCCGCGACGGAGTCGCGGAGCAGCGCACCGTTCCCGTCGTCGCCGACCGCGCCGATCATGCGGACCGTGCCCCCGAGCCTCCCGGCAGCCACCGCCTGGTTGGCGGACTTGCCACCCGGCAGGATCGCCAGGTCGGACCCGTGCAGGGTCTCACCGGGCTTCGGGAACCGCTCGGTCCGGACCACCAGGTCCGCGTTGAGCGATCCGACGATCACGATGGTCTGGGTCAACGGACGGTCTCCTTCTGCGGCGCGACGGACGTGGTCTCGGCGCTCTCCGGGCGGGGGATGAGGAACGAGATCGCGAGCGCGGCGGTCGTGATCACGGCACCGAGCAGCATGCCACCGGAGTACCCGGCGGTGCCCGCGGACCCGCCGACCCCAAGCGCGATCTGGAGCGCCGGCAGGACGGCGAAGCTGACCCCGGCACCGAGGTTGAATGCACCGGCGTTCAGACCGGGCAGGAATCCGGGGTTCGACTCCGGCGAGAGCACGATGCCCAGGCCGTTCAGGATGATGTTCGCGATGCCCGCGTACGTGATGCCGATCAGGACGGTCGCGGTGACCAGGACCGGCAGCGAGTGCACGCCCACCAGTGCCATCAGGACCGTCGAGACGATGCTGCCGATCAGGCCGAAGCGGAGCACGGCGCGGTAGCCGATGGTCGGCGCGAGGCGTCCGGCGAACGGACCGACGATCCAGCCGACCAGCGCGTACGGGGTGAGGAACACCAGCGAGGCGAGGTCGGGTTCCATGCCGAAGCCGGCGTCGCCGTTCTGCGCGAGCGACGTGACCAGGCCGTTCACGACCGCGAAGACGCCCGTCATGGTCAGGAACGTCGTCGCGAGGAGCGCCCACGTGGCACGGCGCTTCAGGAACCGGGTCTCGACGAGCGGCTCCTTCACGCGGGACTCGACCGCCCAGAACACCGCGAAGGCGGCGAGCGCGACGACGACACCGCCGATCACCAGTGCCGGGTTGGCGGCACCGAGCTTGCCGGCCTCGTTGAACGCGGTGAGCAGGGCCCCGACCGAGACGACGAGGGGCACGACACCGATCCAGTCCATCCGGGTACCGGCGGACGGCTTCGACTCCACACCCCACACGGCGACGAGCGCCAGCGCGATGACGGTGACGACGGCGATGACCCAGAAGATCCCGCGGAACCCGAAGTTCGTGGCGATCCAGCCACCGGCCAGGGCATCGACCCCGGCGATGCCGCCGTTCACGGCGGTGAGCAGACCGAGCGCGGCGCCGTAGCGCTTCGGGTCGGCGATCTCGTTGCGCAGGACGAGCAGGCAGATCGGGACGACCGGACCGGAGACACCCTGGATGATCCGGCCGGCGAACAGCATCGGCACGTTCACGGCGAGTGCGGCGACGATGCTGCCGACGAGCATCACGGCGAGCATGCCGATCAGGACGCGCTTGCGGCCGACGATGTCGGACAGGCGCGGCAGGAACAGCGAGAACAGTGCCGCGAGCGTGAAGTACAGGGTCTGCGAGAGCCCGATCGTGGCGTCGTCGGTCTTGAGCTCGCGCGCCATGGTGACCAGCGCAGGGCTGAGCATGCTCGCGTTGAGCTGGAACGCGATGCACGCTGCGAGGAGCGCCGCCGTGAGGGCGCCGATCGACTTCTTCGTCGATGTGGTGGTCATGGTGCTCAGATCTCCGAGGTCGTGGTGGTGGTCGTGGCGGCACGCGGGGTCCAGCCGGTGTCAGGGGTCTCGCCGATGCACTCGAGGGCGTCGACGACCAGGTCCCAGAACCGTTCGTGGTCGAGCTCCATGGCCGCGCTCGTCCGGCAGTCCTCCGGCGCGGGCGCACGGAAGTCGGCGACGGTCATGCCCAGCGTCAGGGTGCCCTGGGTCTCGATGTGGATCGGGACCTTCACGGCGCGGACGATGGTCGGGTCGATGACGTAGGCGACGGCGCAGGGGTCGTGCACCGGCGGGGAGTCGAAGCCCTGCGCGTCCTTGTAGGTCTGGCCGAAGAAATCGAGCAGCTCGCCGACGAACGCGGCGGGGGCGGTGCCGACGGCGGCGATGCGTGCGGCGACCTCCGGGGTGGCGAGAGCCTGGTGCGTCAGGTCGAGTCCGACCATGACGACGTCCCAGCCGGCGTCGAAGACGATCGACGCGGCCTCGGGGTCGATGACGATGTTGAACTCGGCGACGGGGCTCCAGTTGCCGACGTGCACGCCGCCGCCCATGAGCACGACCTGCTTGACGCGCTCGACGATGCGGGGTTCCTTGCGGGCCGCGAGGGCGATGTTCGTCAGGCCGCCGGTCGGCACCAGCGTGACGGTGCCGGGCTCGTGCGCCATGACCGTCTCGATGATCAGGTCGACGGCGTGCCGCTGGTCGAGCTCGAACGAGGGCTCGGGCAGCATCGGCCCGTCGAGGCCGCTCTCGCCGTGGATGTCCGGGGCGACCTCGATCTGGCGCAGGAGCGGACGATCGGCGCCCGCGGCGAACGGCACCCCGGTGATGCCGGCGATGCGCGCGACGGCGAGGGCGTTGCGGGTGACCTTCGGCAGCGTCTGGTTGCCGACGACGGTGGTGACGGCCAGGAGCTCGATGTCTGGGTTGCCGTGGGCGAGCAGGATCGCGACGGCGTCGTCGTGGCCGGGGTCGCAGTCGAGGATGATCTTCGCGGGCTGGGTCGCAGCGGTCTGGGTCACACTGGGCACGCTGGGCGCTCCACTTCTTCGGGGAATCGAGGGGTCTGTGCTCGACGCGGTGGGGGTCCGCGGTCCGACAGAGCGTCGTCGCGCAGCGCGTCAAGCGTTTGACATCGAAACACGTCAAGCGTTTGACGTCAAGTCGTCGAGGCGTCCTCGGTAGCATCGACCCGTGCCTTCATCCGTCGCCCCGGGCCGCCGTGTGACCGCTGCCATGGTGGCCGAGCGCGCCGGAACGAGCATCGCCACGGTCTCCCTGGTCGTCAACGGCAAGGACCGCGGCCGGGTGTCCGTCCCCATCGCCACGCGGGTGCGCGATGCCGTCGACGAGCTCGGCTACGTCGTCGACCACGCCGCGAGCTCCCTGGCGCGGGGCAGCGGCGACCTGGTCGTCCTCATCGCCCCTGACCTGTCGAACCCCTTCTTCGCCGAGGTCATCCGCGGCGTGCGCGACACCATCGGTGACCGGTTCCAGCTCGTGCTGTCGGTCACCGAGCGCGGCGCGCAGCCCCTGGCAGCCGACGTCCGCCGCTTCGAACGCCTCCGGCCGGCGGGCATCCTCGTCGACGCCCCGGCCGCGGGCGAGGCGATGTCGGCGAGCGTGCCCGTGGTGCTCCTCGACGCCCCTGGTGGCACCGAGGCCGTCAACTACGACCTCTCCCCCGGCGTCCACGACCTCGTCGCACACCTGCACGAACAGGGGCACCGCCGCGTCGGGTACCTCGACGGGACCTCCCGCGCGACGACGTTCGGGGTCCGGCGCGAACTCTTCGAGCAGGAGTGCGCCGCCGCCGGCATCACCGTGTCCGAGGTCACCGCCCGCGCCGACCTCACCGTGGACGCTGCAGCCTCGGCCACCGAGCACGTCATCGAGGCCTGGCAGGACGACGACGTCACCGCGGTCGTCGCCGCGGCGGACACCCTGGCCTACGGCGTCCTGCGCGTCGCCGGGTCACTGGGCATCGCGGTTCCCGGGGAGCTCGCGGTCGCCGGCTTCGACGACCTGCCGTCGTCGTCGGTCACGGCCCCCGCCCTGACGAGCGTTGCCCTGCCCGGTGCCGACCTCGGGCGCGCGGCCGCAGAACGGCTGCTCGCGACGCTCGACGGCACCGCGGCCGAGCCGGTAGCGCTCCCCACCCGCCTGGTCCGGCGCGCGAGCACCGGCGCGTAGCGCCGCTCCTTCCCGCGGAAGCGACATTCCTCGCTGAGGCAGCCCCCGCACCCCCGCGAAAGCGACAGTGTGGCGCCGATGGTCGGCGGCACACAGTCGCTTTCGCGAGCAGGGTCGCGTCGAGTGCGGGCAGCGGCAGTGGACGCGACCGGACGACGGACGGGAGGCGCGGCACCAGCTGGCACCGCGCCTCCCGTCAGCACGCGGTCGCGACCACCCCGCGAAAGCGTCAGACCGCGCCGACGCGCCACCGTCCATCCCGCGAAAGCGACAGATCTCCACGGATGTTCCACGGAGATCTGTCGCTTTGCCGGGACCGGACTACTGCTGCGCGCGGTCCGGCGTCTCACCACCGGACGACCCGGGTTCCGCCGAAACGGACTCCGCCCGGCCCGCGCGCTGCGCACGCTCGAGCTCGTCGGCCTCGTCGCCACCGACGGCCTCACCACGGGCGACCATGCCGGCCGTGTCGGAGAGCGTGATCTGCGGCAGGAACAGGGCGAGCAGGAACGCCACCGCGATGAAGGGCAGCAGATACCAGAACACGGGCGCCAGCGAGTCGGCGTACGCGTTCACGATGCCGTCCTGCACTGCAGCGGGCAGCTTCGCCACGGTCGCGGGGTCGATGCTGCCCGCCGACGACGCCGCATCGGTCGCCGAGCCGCCGGCACCGGTGAACACGTCGGTGAGCGACGTCGTGAGCCGGGCCGTGAACAGGGCACCGAACACGGCGGTCCCGAGGGAGGCGCCGACCTCGCGGAAGTAGTTGTTCGTCGAGGTCGCGGTGCCCACCTGCTCGGCCGGCACGGCGTTCTGCGCGACCAGGACGACCACCTGCATGATCAGTCCGAGCCCGGCGCCGAAGACGAACAGGTACGCGCAGATCAGCCAGATCGGGGTGGCCGCGGCGAGCTGGGTCATCGCGAGCATCGCGATGGCGACCAGGACCGTGCCGATGATCGGGAACATCCGGTAGCGGCCGGTCTTGGTGATCAGGTTTCCGGACGCGATCGAGGTGCCGATCAGGCCGACCATCATCGGCAGCATCAGCAGACCCGACACCGCGGCCGAGGTGCCTGATGCCATCTGCAGGAACGTCGGGACGAAGCCGATCGCCGCGAACATGCCGATGCCGAGCACCAGGCCGATGCCGGTCGCGAGCAGGAAGGTGCGGTTCTTGAAGAACGACAGCGGCAGGACCGGGTCCTGCGCACGCGACTCGACGAGCACGAGGAGCGCGGCGGAGACGACGAGCCCGGCGAACCACGCCCAGGTCTCGGGGGCGTCCCAGCCGTGGTCCTTGCTCCCGCCGAACTCCGAGAAGAACACCAGGCACGTGGTCGCGGCGGACATGAAGAGCACGCCGAGCACGTCGATGCGCTTCGTCGCCTTCTTGTTCGGCAGGGTCAGCGCGAACCACGCCACGAAGAACGCCGCGATGCCGACCGGGATGTTGATGTAGAACGCCCAGTTCCAGGTGAGGTGGTCGACGAAGAAGCCACCGAGCAGCGGGCCGCCGATCGCGGACAGGCCGAAGATCGCACCGAGCGGGCCGAGGTACTTGCCGCGCTGCGAGGCGGGCACGATGTCGGCGATGATCGCCTGCGACAGGATCATCAGACCGCCGCCGCCGAGCCCCTGCATGGCTCGGAACACCACGAGCTGCGTGAAGTCGCCGGCGAAGGCGCACCCGGCCGAGGCGATGGTGAACAGGGCGATCGCGATGAGGAACAGGTTGCGGCGGCCGAGGACGTCACCGAACTTGCCGTAGACGGGCATCACGATGGTCGAGGCGAGCAGGTACCCGGTCGTCAGCCACGCCTGGTGCGCGACGCCGCCGAGCTCGCCGACGATGGTGGGCATCGCCGTCGAGACGATGGTCTGGTCGAGGCTGGAGAGCAGCATCCCTGCGATGAGCGCGGAGAAGATGATCCAGATCCGGCGCTGTGTCAGCAGCAGCGGTCCGTCGGTGCCGGGGCGGGCACGCTTGGTGGTGCCCGGCGCGGTTGCGCTCATGGTGTGGAGTCCTGTCCGGTGGTGATGGCCGCCCTCATCAGGCGGAGGTTCTGGGTGAGCAGCTCGTCGAACGGCGGGCCGGTGGCCTCGTCGAAGGCGTCGTCGAAGTAGGTCTCGGCGGTGACCTTCGCCAGCGCCGCGGCCGCTTCGGTGACCAGGCGCGCACGGCGGTCGGACGGATCCGGCCAGCCGAACCGCTGTCGCAGCGCCGCGGTGATGCGGGCGAGCTGCACATCGGTGGCCGACAGGAACCGCGCGACGAGCGCCGGTTCCCGCTCGAAGACCCGGCGCACCAGGACCTCGTCCGCACGATCGATGCCGACGCGGTGGAACTGGTCGATCGCCAGCGCGACGATCGAGTCGAGCGGGTCGAGTCCGCCGGGGACGATCCCGCCCTCGGCGTACCGGTCGATCGCCTCGACATCGGCGTGCAGCTCGATGCCGAGCACGGCGTCGTCCTTCGACGCGAAGTGGTTGAAGAACGTGCGCCGTGACACCCCGACGGTCTCGCAGAGCTGCTCGATCGTGAAACCGCTCAACCCGTGCTCGACGGTCGCCCGACGCGCTTCGACGATCATGCGTCGGCGCAGTGCGCGGGTGCGTTCGGTGGTGCTCACCGAGCAAGAATTGCACTATCTCCCTGAGAGTGCAATACGGGCGGGAAGCCTCAGAGCGCCTTCTCGAAGCAGAACGACCACGGCATCGTCGCCGCGTACGGCGCGTAGACCGGGATCGGGCTCCACCCGGTCTTCTCGTACAGGGCGACCGCGTCGGGCTGCTTGTCACCGGTCTGCAGGATGAGCCGGGGTGCGCCGAGCTCGCGGCCGATGCGCTCGCACTCGTCGAGCAGTGCGGTGGCGGCGCCCTTGCCGCGAGCCGACGTCAGCACGATCAGCCGCTTCAGCTCGACCTCGTCGCCGAGACGGCGGATCGCGATGTGCCCGACGGCGTCACCGGACTCGTCGAGCGCCAGGACCGAGGCGACGACGGTCGACGGATCGACGGACAGCGCGCGGCTCCGCTCAGCCGTGATCGCCGGGTCCTCGTCGCCGTTCGACGAACCGTAGCGTTCGTGCATCTCGTCGTCCATGCGGGCGCGGAGCACCACGGATCGGGGGTCGTCCCAGGACACGCGTTCGATCGTGATCACGGTCGACGATCCTGTCACGGATGCCGGCGGCGGTGCACGCTCACGCGCGCCCACCCAGCGCGGCGATCGCGCCGTCCCCGGACCGCAGCGCGGCGAGCACGGCAGCAGCGTCGTCGTGGACCTCGGCGGCGCCGGCTCCGCGGAGTTCGTCGCCGCCGATGCCGCCGGTCATCACCGCGACGCAGGTCACGCCGACGCGTCCGGCCGATTCGACGTCCCACATCGCGTCACCGACCATCACGGCAGCGTCCGCACGCACACCGGCCCGGTCGAGCGCCACCTGGATGATCCCGGGGTCCGGCTTCGCCTGTTCGACGTCCTCGGAGCTCGTCACCGCGGTGAGCCACTCCTCGGCGTCGAGCAGTTCGCGCAGCCGCGTCAGTTCGTGCTCCGGAGCACTCGTCGCCAGGACGACGGCGTGCCCGGCCTCAGCGACCGCACGGAGCAGGTCACGGGCGCCCGGCAGCAGCCGAAGCTGCGGCATGTGCTCGGCGAAGTAGGCGGTGTGGAACTGCTTGATGGTGTCGCGCGTCTCGTCGGACGCGTCCGGCAGCAGCGTCTCGAGCAGCTTCGCGGAGTCCATGCCGATCGCGCGGTGGATCCGCCAAGCGTCGACGGACTCGCCCGCTGCGCGGGCAGCTCGCCACCAGGCGTCGATGTGGGCGTAGTTCGAGTCGACGAGCGTGCCGTCGATGTCGAAGAGGACTGCGGTCGAGGGAGCGTCGGACATCCCTCCATGCTGCCCGGGAGGCGCGGATCGCCTCCCAGGAGCACGGTCGCGTCCGTCAGACGGTGATCGATCCCCCCGCAGGCAGGATCAGGACCGGCACCGGTCCGAGACCATCGGAGCCGAGGAACCGCGCGGTGGACTGCTGGCCGAGGTCGCTCAGCATCGCCTCGTGGATCTGCACGGCACGCTCCGGCGCCACCGATCGGACGTAGTCGACCGCAGCGGCGGTGCTCGTCCACGGACCGCTGGTCGGCAGGAGCAGCGTCTGCACGGGGACACCCGGCTCGAGGTATGCGTCACCCGGGTGGAAGACGGCACCGTTGATCAGGTACCCGACGTTCGCGATCGTCGGGATGTCGCGGTGGATGACGGCGTGCTCCTCGCCGAAGACCTGCACGGAGAACGGCCCGACCTCGAACGCGTCACCGGCACGGACCGCAGCGACGCGGCCGTCGTGGTCACCCAGCTGCTCGACGATCGCCGCCGGCCCGCGGACCACGAGCGACGGGTTCGCGTCGAGCCCGGCACGGACGGCGTCGACGTCGAAGTGGTCGGCGTGCTCGTGGGTGATGAGGACCGCGGCGGCAGCGCCGGCAAGATCAGCAGCCTCGGGCGTGAAGGTACCCGGGTCGATGACGAGGGTGGTGCCGTCCTGCTCGAGGACGACGGTGGCGTGGTTGTACTTCGTCAGCTCCATGCGACAACACTACAACTGTGTTGTACTTCTGGTGGCCGATCCGGGTGAGGGAGCACTCAGTCGGCGCGCCGGGCCAACCGTTCGAAGATGCCGGGCAGGCGTTCGAGGGCCGCACGTTCCTCGTCGTCGAGTTCCTCGCGGATCGCCGTCGCCAACCAGTCGGCCCGCGCCGTCATGTCGTGGCGGAGGACCTCGCTGCCGGTGTCGGAGATGCGGATGACCGAGACGCGGCGGTCGGTGTCCGATGCCGTCCGCTCGACGTACCCAAGGTCGGCGAGCTCCCCGACCGTGCGCGACTGCCCCTGGTGCTTCACCGCACGGCGACGGGCCAGCTCCGCGATCGGCATCGGGCCCTCTCGCTCGAGGACCCCGAGGGTCGTCGCGTGGGCGGTCGGCAACGAGTCCGACTCGCGCTTCGCGGCGCGCACGACGCGGCCGATCGCGTGCCGGAGCTCCACGGCGAGTTCGTCGGTCCGGTCCATGCCCGGAACGCTACCGCGTGGCCGCACAGCGGACCTCCGGTTGGATCGGAGGATGGTCCGCGTCTCCGTCGTCATCCCCGTGCGGGACGACGCTGCGCACCTGCGGCGCTGCCTCGACGCCCTCGCAGGCCAGACGCTGCTCGCGGACGAGGTCGTCGTGGTCGACAACGGCAGCCGGGACGACAGTGCCGAGGTCGCCCAGGCAGCAGGGGCGGTCGTGCTGACCGAACGGATCCGTGGCATCGCCCGGGCATCGGCGCGCGGCTACGACCGGGCCTCCGGCGACGTCCTCGTCCGACTCGACGCCGACTCCGTGCCGCCGCCGGAGTGGATCGCCGACGCGGTGCGGCTGTTGGCCGACCCGACGGTCGTCGCAGTGACCGGACCCGGGTGTCCACACGACGGCGGACCGCTGATCGGCCGGCTGTGGGACGCCGTCTACATGCGGCCGTACTTCGCGCTCATGTGGGCCGCGCTCGGCCGCCCACCGCTGTTCGGTTCCGCGATGGCGATGCGGCGGTGGACCTGGGACGCGGTCCGCAGCCGAGCGCACCGCGAGGACCCCGAGGTGCACGACGACGTCGACCTGAGCATGCAGCTCGACCCGGCCTGGCGGGTGGTGGCCGACCCCGTGCTCACGGTGCAGGTGTCCGCGCGACCGTTGTCGGGCCTCCCGTCCGCACTGTTGCGGACGCGACGCGCCTTCCACACGTTCCGCGTGAACGGCCGGCGGGCGAACCCGGTGCGTCGGTGGGCGCGGCGGGTGCGCGCGGGGTTGCGGGTACGCCGCGGGTGGCGCACGCGCTGACGGGGTCACGGAACGGTGACGCTTGCGGACGCCGTCCGCACGGCCGCCTACGTTCGATGGTGCGGGCACGTCCGCACGACGAACGAGGGGGAACGATGCGGCGATCGGCGCGCACGACGACATCCGGGATCACGGCGACGCTGACGGCGGCACTGGCGATCGGACTCGCCCTGTCGGGCTGCGCCCAGAGCGCTCCAGCGGGGCCGGGCACGCCGTCCGCGACGACGGCGGAGAGCACCGGCACAGCGAGCACCGGCACACCGAGCGCCAGCCCGAGCAGCACTCCGGAGCCGACATCGACGATCACGCAGGTCCCCGGGGTCGACTACGACGGCGGCGCGGTGCCGGCGAGCTGCACCGATCTCATCACCCCCGGCAAGTGGGACGACGCGTTCGCCTCCACTCCGCTGAACGACCCCTCGGTCGTCGGCGACCCGATCGCGATCCCGAAGAGTGCCTTCACCCCCGTCCTCCAGGCCGACGGCAAGCGTCTGTACTGCGTGTGGCGGGAACCGCAGGCCGACATCTCCTACCTGTCGATCGCGGTCGACGTCGTGGACTCGGCAACCGCGAGCGCAGCGCTGCAGAAGCTGCCGGACGACGGCTACGACTGCGGCAACGAGGCGGAGGGCTACCAGTGCCAGAAGGTGTCGAAGAACGAGCAGTACCCCGTGACCGACGGGGACACCTACTTCACGCGGGGTGACATCGGCATCCACATCCAGCAGTCGAACATCGAGACCTCGGGGCTCCTCGACGACGTCATGGACCACGTCTTCACGTCGTAGACCGAGCGGGTCAGCGGGTCAGCGTGTCGGTCGCGACCGCACGTGCGCTCGCTCCCCCTGCGGCCCGTACAGGCACAGCACCTCGGTCACCGAGTCGGTGACGTTGCCCATCCAGTGCGGGGTGTGGGTGTCGAACTCGGCGACCTCACCCGGCCCCAGGTCGAGGTCGTGTTCGCCGAGTACCAGGCGCAGGCGGCCGGACAGGACGTAGAGCCACTCGTAGCCCTCGTGCGTCTTGAGCGACGGTTCGCCGCCCGGTGTGTTCGGTGGGAACAGCTGCTTGAACGACCGCACGCCGCCGGTGCGCTTCGTCAACGGCACGACGACCCGGCCGCCGTGCACCTCGGGCTTCATGTGCACCCGGGGGTCGCCGGTCTGCGGTGCTCCGACCAGGTCGTCGAGCGGCACCTGGTACGCCCGCGCCAGTGGGAGCAGCAGCTCGAGCGTCGGCTTGCGCTGCCCCGACTCGAGCCGCGAGAGCGTACTCACCGACACCCCGGTCTCCTCCGACAGGGCGGCGAGCGTGACGTCCCGGTGGGCACGGAGCGCGCGCAACCGCGGCCCCACGCCGTCGACGACCTGGGCGGTCGTGCGGGGGGCGACTGGTTCCTGCAGGCCGTGGCACATGCTGCCCAGTTTGCCACATCAGCAAGGTTCCTTGCTGTCCGCGACCGATCGGCCGCATGCTCCTTGCATGCGTGATCACTACGACGTCATCGTCATCGGCGGAGCAGCCGCCGGCCTCTCCGCCGCCCTCGTCCTCGGGCGCTCCCGCCGCTCCGTCCTCGTCGTCGACGCGGGCGAGCCCCGCAACGCGCCGTCGGCCGGCGCCCACAACTACCTCGGGCGCGAGGGCATCGCCCCCGCCGAGCTGTCCGCGATCGGTCGCGACGAGGTCGCCGCCTACGGAGTCGAGGTGACGGCCGGGAGGATCGTGGCCGCGTCCGCGACGACGGGCGACGGCACCGACCCGGTCGGCTTCTCGGTCACGCTGGACTCCGGCACGGTCGTCACCGCCCGCAGGCTCGTCGTCGCCTCCGGCGCCGTGGACGTCCTGCCGCAGGTACCCGGCCTGGCCGAACAGTGGGGGCGCGGGGTCGTGCACTGCCCGTTCTGCCACGGGTGGGAGATCCGCGACCAGCGCATCGGCGTGCTCGTGACGACACCGAACGGCGTGCACCACGCGCTGATGTTCCGGGCGTTGAGCGAGCACGTGACGGCGTTCGTCACCGATCCGGCACTCGTCGACGACACCGCCCTGGCCGGTTTGCAGGCCCGCGGGATCGAGGTCGTGGATGACACGGTCACGCAGGTCCGCTCGTCGGAGGGCACGCTGACCGGGGTCACGCTCGGCTCCGGCGAGGTCGTCGAACTCGACGCCCTGGCCGCGGCGAGCACCGCTGAGGCGCGCGTGGACTTCCTGACCGGGCTCGGCCTGGTCGCCACCGACCAGTTCATGGGTGACTTCCGGTACGCGAGCGCGCTGACGGTCGACCCGGCCGGGCAGACCTCGGTGCGCGGTGTGTACGCGGCCGGCAACGTGGCGGCCCCGATGGCGACGGTCATCGCGTCCGCTGCCGCCGGGGTCCAGGCCGGGGCTGCGGCCCACGGCGACCTGGTGCAGGCCGACCTCGCGGCAGCGCTGGCCGCCGCGGCGGGCTCCGGGCGAGTCTCGGCCTGAGCGACAGTCCTCGCGCTCGGAGCAGCGAGGAGTGTCGTCCACCCCGAGACTCGGGGCAGACGGCCCGAGACTCGGGGCAGCCGTCAGTCGACGCGGTAGCCCGCCTGCGCCGCCAGCAGCGGGGCGAGCGTGTACAGCTGGTCGGCGCCGATCGTCGCACCGCGGAACCCCTCGAGGCGCTCGACCCGGTCGAGGTCAGCACCCCGCAGGTCCACGTGGTCGATCCGGGTGTTGGAGCCCTCGGCGTCGCGGATGCTGCTGCCCTCGAACGACACCCGCAGCAGCTTGGCGTCCGCGATGTCGAGCTCGTCGATGACGCAGTCGCGGAACACCACGTCGGTGAGCGTCGACCCGCGCAAGTTCACGAACCCGAACTTCATCCCGACGAACTCGACGCCGTTCAACCCGGAGTCGTACAGCTCACCCGAGCCGATGCGACCGCCGGACACCCGGACCTCGCGCCACGAACTGCTCGACGCCCGCAGCACGGGGGCGTCGAGCGTGTCGATGATCGAGTCGTGCACCCGCAGACCACGGAAGTCGGCGCCGTCGCCCCGGAGCGTGTCGATGACGCACTCCTCGATCTCGAGATCGGGCAGCCGCTCACCGGCCAGGTCGAGCACGCCGATGCGCTTCCCCTCGATGCGGTCGCCGGTCAGGACGTCGCCGGGTCCGGGGACCCAGTCCTGCAGGTCGACGGGCTCGGTCAGGGTGATGCGCGGGGCTTCGGTGCCGGAGGAACGTGCCATGGACTCAGTCTGGCGCGTGCCGGTGACGCTCCAGCACGCTGTCGAGCCGGTAGTCCTTCGCCGGGCCCCGGGCTTCCCAGCGCACGGTCCACCGCTGCTCGTCGCCGTCCAGTGCCCCGGTGTAGTCGTCCGGTGCACAGGCGTGGGCGACGCTCGCGCCCCACACCCAGTCGTGGAACACCCGGCCGTCGGCGAAGTGCACGGTCCACGCGTGGTCATCGTCGCGCCGGACGGTCAGCGTGCGCGACACCGGGGTGGTCCGGCCGCCGAAGGTCATCACGCCCGCTTCGTCCCAGCGCACCTCGTCCGTGCCGACCGCGGTCAGCGTCGTGGTGCCGGTGACGATGCCCTGCACGCCGGCACGCCGGTCGTCCAGGGTCCGGCGGAGCACCCACTCCCCCAGCAGGTCCGTCGGCAGCAGCACCGCCCCAGGCTAACCGCGCAGGGCCTCGGCTCGCGCCGCCCGGTGCTCGTCGTCGGAGATCACACCGCGAGCGTGCAGGTCGTCGAGTTCCGCCAACCGCTGCTCGCGGAGCGTCCGGGGCGCACCGTTCGAGCGACGGCTCCGGACGACCGCGATCCACACGGTGACGACGACGGCGACCACGATGAGCCCCATCGCCACGCTCCACACGATGTCGTACAGCGGCGGGATGAGCGGGTTGTGCAGCTCCTCGGAGGCGATCATCCGCGCAGGGCCTCGGCTCGCGCCGCCCGGTGCTCCTCGTCGGAGATCACACCGCGAGCGTGCAGGTCGTCGAGTTCGGCGAGCCGCTGTTCGAGCGGCTTCTCGGGCGCGAGCGTCCGGCTCTGCATCGCCTGGTACGCGATGTCCTCCTGCATGGTGAGCGGGTTCTGACCGCGATCGGCCATCCGCTTGCCGCGGTAGAGCGTCAGGACGACGATCGTCAGGGTGGTGAGGATCGTCAGGGCTGCGACGACTCCGAACGCGATGCCGAACCAACCGCCGAACAGGTCGGGCATCCCCGAGCCGCCCGGTCCCTCGAGTTCGCTGAACGCCGACCAACTGAGCACCATCGCGCTCCCCCTTCTCACAACGACGAGCGAATCGTAGCGCGACCCGAGCGCCCGTTCCTTCCCAGAACACCCGCGATGGAAAGCGGAATCGGGCGTACCTGGCCGAAACTTCCGACCAGGTACGCCCGAAAGCACCCGGTACGCGCCGGCAGCCCCCGCCCAGCCCAGCCCCCGCCCAGCCCAGCTACCCCCGCAGCGGATCCGACGCGGCCACGTGCGCACCGTCCGCGAACCCGGCCACGAGCGCACGCAACGCGTCTTCGGAGGTGTGCCGGGCCTCCCATCCGAGCACCGACCGGGCACGGTCGGTCCGCATGATCGGCACGCCGACCGCGATGTCGATCCAGCCGGCATCCGTCGGCTGCAACCGCAGCCGCCACGTCAGCGTCACGATCCCGCGCAGCAGTCCGAGCGGGATCCGGACGGCACCGAGCATGCCGAAGGCCCTGGCCAACCGCGGCGGGTTGAGCACGGGCGACGCAGCGATGTTGAACGCTCCGCCGGCCCGCTGATCGACGGTCCGCCAGTAGGCGTCGGCGACGTCGTCGGCGTGCACCGCCTGGAACACGAACGGGTACGGCAGGGGCAGCACGAGCCACCGGATCCACCGCACGATCGACATCGGCACGAGGCGTCCGAGGAACAGCCCGCGGATCTCGGCGGCGGCGTCCCGCTGGAAGATCAGCCCCGGGCGCAGCCGCGTGACGACCACGGACGGATGGTCTGCCTCGAACGCGTCCATCGCCGCTTCGTTCGCGGCCTTGTGGATCGAGTACGTCGCGGTGGGGATGCCGTCGGTCGGCCAGCTCTCGTCGACCGGGGTCCGCTTGCCTGCGGCGTCGACGCCCCGGTAGGTCCCGACCGACGACGCGACGACGACCTGCGGCACCCCTGCTCGCGCCACGGCCGACAGCACGTTCGCGGTGCCGGTGACGTTCGTCCGGTACTGCAGCGGGATGTCGTGCGTCGGCTGCAGCGCCCACGCCAGGTGGATCACGGCGTCGGCGCCGGTGAAGACCGCGGTGAGCTGGCCGACCGCGACGGACGCGCCGATGTCCACGGCGTGCCAGACCGCGGAACCGTACGGCTCCGCGTGCACGTCCGGCAGCCGCCGCGCGACCCCGACGATCTCGACGCTGCCGCCGCGCCCGTCGCCGTCGGAGGCACCGGGCGAAGCCCCGTCCGCCCGCGCGGCGACCCGCGCCTGCGCGAGGCGACGGAGCACCGCCGTCCCGACGTTGCCGGTCCCGCCGACGACGACGATCCGCATCAGGCGGCGGCCAGGGCGGGGTCGAGCACGACCTTCACGCAGCCGTCCTGCTTCTTCTGGAACACCTCGTACATGTGCGGGGCGTCCTCGAGCGACACCCGGTGCGTGGTCAGGTCGAGCGTCCCGAGCGGGTCCGACGGGTCCTGCACGAGCGGCATGATGTCGTCGATCCAGTGCTTCACGTTGCACTGGCCCTCGCGGATGGTGATCTGCTTGTCGAAGAGCGTCATCATCGGCATCGGGTCGGCCATGCCGCCGTAGACGCCGCTCAGGGAGACGGTGCCACCGCGGCGGACCAGGTCGATCGCGGCGTGCACGGCTGCGAGCCGGTCGATGCCGGCGACCTCGATCGCCTTCTGCGCCAGTGCGTCGGGCAGCAACCCGGCCGCACGCTGCGCGAAGCCGGCGACGGGGTTGCCGTGCGCCTCCATGCCGACGGCGTCGACGACCCCGTCGGGGCCGCGGCCGTCGGTCAGGTCGACGAGCTCCGGCACGGTGTCCTTGGTCAGGTCGAACACCTCGGCGCCGTGCTTCGCCCCCAGGTCGCGGCGGACCTGTTCGGGGTCGACGGCGAGCACCCGGTAGCCCAGGTGCTTGCCGATGCGGGCGGCGAACTGGCCGACGGGGCCGAGTCCGAGCACCGCGAGCGTGCCACCCTCCGGCACGTTCGCGTACTGCACGGCCTGCCACGCGGTGGGCAGGATGTCGCTGAGGAACAGCCAGCGGTCGTCGGGCGTGCCGTCGTCCGGGATCACGATGGGCCCGTAGTCCGCGTGCGGGACCCGGAGGTACTCGGCCTGGCCGCCGGGGACCTGGCCGTACATCTTCGTGTAGCCGAAGAGCGCCGCTCCTGAGCCGTACTCGGTGACCTGGGTGGTCTCGCACTGCGACTGCAGGCCGTTCTTGCACATCCAGCAGTGGCCGCACGAGATGTTGAAGGGGACGACGACGCGGTCGCCGACCTTGAGGTTCGTGACAGCGCTGCCGACCTCTTCCACGATGCCCATGGGCTCGTGGCCGAGGACGTCGCCCTTGTCGATGTACGGGCCGAGGACCCGGTACAGGTGCAGGTCGGAGCCGCAGATCGCCGTGGACGTGATCCGCACGATCGCGTCGGTCGGTTCCTGGATGGTCGGGTCGGGGACGGTCTCGACGGACACCTTCTCGGTGCCCTGCCAGGTCAGTGCGCGCACGTCGCGTTCCTCTCGTGGTCGCTTCGGGCCGGCCGGGAGGCGCGGCTCGCTTCTCCCTCCTCGGTACGCGCCCGCCCCGTGGTGCGTTCACAGCCCCGCCTGGGTTCGGGGCTCCGCCGCCCGGTCAGACGACGGGATCCGCGAGCACCGTGGCGAGCACGCGCTCGTGCTCCGCACGGTCGCCCGGGCCGGCACTGCCCGCGAGCATGATGAGCGCCTTCCACAGCGCCCAGCCGCGCGCCCGGGCCCACGCGTCGGCGTCGAGCCCCACGGCTTCGTGGAACACCGGGCGCGCCGCCGGCTCGAGGAACGTCCACGCGAGCACGAGGTCGCAGGCCGGGTCGCCGACCCCGCACGTGCCGAAGTCGATCAGTGCGCTGAGCCGTCCCCCGCCGTCGACGAGCAGGTTGCCCGGCGCGACGTCCCCGTGGAACCAGACCCCCGGACGGTCCCACGCGGTGGCGACCGCGTCGTCCCAGATGCGTTCGCACGCGGCACGGTCGACCTGCGCGCCCAGGGTGTCGAGCGCCGCGACGACCTCGGCGCCGTACACCGAGGGGTGCTCGCCACGGTGGAACGAGTGCACGCCGGCGGTCGGGCCCCCGGTGGCGGGGAGACTCCGGAGCTGCCGGAGCACCGCACCCACCTCTGCGGCGAAGCGCTCGTGGTCGAGGTCGACCGCACGCGCGGCCACCGTCCCGTCGAGCCACCGCCGGACCGACCACGGGAACGGGTACCCCTCGCCCGGTTCGCCCAGCCCGACCGGCTCGGGGACCGCGACGTCCAGCCGGCGTGCCAGGTACGGCAGGACGTCCTGCTCCTTCTCGACCCCGGGCACGTAGCCGGCGGCACTCGGCAGCCGGACGGACAGCGCGTCGCCGAGTCGGTACGTGCGGTTGTCCCAGCCCTGGTGGTCGACCTCGCGCACGGGCAGGTCGCGCCACTCGGGGAACTGCGCTGCGACGAGCCGTTCCACGAGTGCGGCGTCGATCCGGGGCACTTCGGTGTGCATGGCCCCAGGGTAGGCCGACGCCGCCGACCGGACCACGGGGGTCGGGCCGGCCGCCTGCACTGGTGACCAGCGGGGCGGCCGCGCACCGGGCCTCCTGGCCGGGTCGTCAGGCGGGTTCTGCCAGGGCGAGCAGCGCGTCACGGGTGACCGCCAGCTCGCGTGCGTCCAGGTACGGCGGCATGGCGACAGCTGCTGCGAGCCCCTCGGCCGCGTGCCGGACGACCAGCGTGCGGTCCTCGGGCAGGCCGTCGCGCGCGAACACCGCGCGCCAGTCGTCGGCGTCCGCGGCGACGACCGCCTCGACCCCCGGCACCGCCATCAGGCCGGTCCAGTGCGCCGTCGGCGAGAAGACCTCCATGGCGCGTTGGCTGCCGCCGCACAGGGTCCGCACGTAGGCGCGGAGGACCTTGCCGGGGCGGTTCTCGGCCAGGTCGACGTGCCGCAGCACCTCGTCCTTGAACGTCGCGAGACCGTGCGCGGCGACGGCGAGGAGCAGCTCGTCCTTCGACGGGAAGTGGTGGAGCAGGCCGCTCTTGGAGACGCCGGCGTCCGCCGCGATCTCGGCGACGCTCACCCGGGTGCCGCGCTCGGCGAGCAGCCGCTCGGCGGCCTCGAGGACCGCCTGACGGGTGCGTTCACGATCGCGAGTGCCGTCAGTGCTCATGCGGTCCATCCTGCCGGTTCGGGATCACCCGGAGTGCGACCGCGGCGGCGACGGCGAGCGCCACGGCCGCGCAGATCGAGGCGAGCTGCATGCCACCGGTGAAGGCGTGCCGAGCGTGCTCGAGGATCGGGTCGCCGTCCTGCAGGACCTGGGACGCCGACGCCAAGGACTCACGGATCCGGTCGCCGACACCGCCGCTGACCGCGCCGCTCGTGACGTCGAGGTTCGACCGGTAGAACGCGGTCTGCAACGAACCGAGCACCGCGATGCCGAGCGCGACACCCAGTTCGTAGCCGGTCTCGGAGATGGCCGAGGCCGCACCAGCACGCTCCCGCGGTGCCGCGGCGACGACTGCGTCGGTGGCCAGGGTCATCGAGACCCCGACGCCCAGGCCGACCACGGCGAGGGCGATCGCGATCCCCCAGTACGTCGGCAGCCCCTCGGCGAACGCGAGGCCGGCCATGCCCACGGCGGCGACCGCCAGGCCGAGACCGATCGACCGGCCGGGTCCGACCCGCCGGGACAGCAGCCCGATGATCGCGATCACCGCGATCGAGGCCAGGGTCGCCGGCAGCTCGGCCGCTCCGGCGAGCAGCGGCGTGAACCCGCGGACCAGCTGCAGGTACTGCGAGAAGAAGAACAGCAGGCCGCTCAGCGCGAAGACCGACAGCGAGTTCGCGACGACGGCGCCCGAGAACGCCGGGATCCGGAACAGCTGCAGGTCGATGAGCGGCGTCGTGAGGCGCTTCTGGCGGCGGACGAACCACCAGCCGGCGCCGATGCCGAGGAGTGCCGTCAGGGGCACCGTCCAGTCGAACCCGTGCCCGGCGACGTGCTTCACGGCGTACACGAGCGGCACGATCGCCAGCACCGAGAGGACGGCGGAGAGCAGGTCGATCGGGGTGCGCGAGCCGCCCTTCGACTCGGGCAGCAGGATCGCTCCGGCGATGACGATCACGACGATGACGGGGATGTTGATGAGGAAGACCGAGCCCCACCAGAAGTGCTCGAGCAGCGCACCGCCGACGAGCGGACCGGCGGCGGCACCACCCGTCGCACCCGCCGACCACACGGCGATCGCGGTGGTGCGCTGCCGGGCGTCGCGGAAGATCGTGCGCACCAGCGACAGGGTCGACGGCATCAGGGTCGCTCCGGCGATGCCGAGCAGTGCCCGCGCGGCGATGAGGAGCTCGGGCGTCTGCGCGAACGCTGCGGCGGCCGAGGCCAGGCCGAACGCGACCGCGCCGATGAGCAGCAGGCGCTTCCGGCCGATCCGGTCGGCGACGTTGCCCATCGTGACGAGCAGCCCCGCGAGCGCGAACGAGTACACGTCGCCGATCCAGAGCACCTGCGTCGCGGTCGGGTCGAGGTCGGCGGTCAGCGACGGGACGGCGAGGGCCAGCACGGTGCCGTCGATCGCCAGCAGCACCACGGCCAGGGTGAGGACACCGAGGGACGCCCATTCACGGACGGAGGCGCGGTGGATCGGGGCGGTGCTGGTGCTCGGCGTGGTCTCGGTCACCCGGAGACTTTAACCGACCACATGGTCGGTAGAGCCGACTGCACAGTTGGTTGCCAGCGTCGTTCGTCCTCAACCCCGCAGGCGGTCGCGATCCGCCGGCGGCAGGTGCTCGGTCGCCGTGTGGCGCGCCGCAGGCGCCAGGAACCGTCCGCTCTTCTCGAGGAACGCCACGAGCGCCGGCTCCGACGCGCGCTTGCCCGCCTCGCGCAGGACCCACCCCAGCGCCGACTGCACGGTGTCGCTCCGCTCCCGCACCAGGCGTCCAGCGATCCCGAGTGGTACCTCGGCGTCACCCTGCTTCGCGAACGCCAGCGTCGCCACGACCGCGATCCGGCGCACCATCGCCACGTCCGACTTCACGAGCGCGAACAGTGGGCCAGTCGAGCCGCCCACGAGCGGCGCACCGACGAGCTCCTCGGCCGCCAGGTCGACCAGCGCCGGGTCGTCGAAGCGCTCGGCCTTCGCTGCCGACAGGTACTCGTCGGTCAGCTCCGGATCGGGGCGCTCGCGCATCGCTTGCACCAGCAGCAGCACGGCGATGAGCTTCGCGCCGTCGTCCTCGCTCCAGAGCAGCGCCGAGCGCTCGCCGTCGTCGAGGCCCTCGAACCGCCGTGCGACTCGGCGCGCTGCCGCCACGTCCCCGCTGGTGCGCGCGAAGGCGACGAGCACGGCCTCCGCGTCGGCCCCGTTCCCAGCCCCGGTCCCGCCGCGCGATGTCATCCGGTCAAGGGTATCCGCGCCGCCCCGCCCGCACTTCGTGAGCAGCAATGGTCGGGTGCCCGAAGGCGACCCGACCATTCCTGCTCACGAAGGTCGCTCCATCCGGATCACCACCGCGACATCGTCGACGACGGCCTCGGCAACGAAGGCGATCGCTTCCCGCTGCGCTCCGGCGGCCAGCTCGATTCGACTGACCTGCGAGATCGCTCCTGGCACCTGATCGTTCTGGACGACCCACCACCTCCCCTCTCGATGCGCGTGCGATGTGAACGTCGTGGTCATGGGTCCTCGTTTCGTGGCGGGGAGCAGGTCCTGCGCAGCCCGGTTGCACCCCGTGGTGATACGCAGTACATTGGCCGTACACCCCCGGATGTCTCGACTACCGGGCGCGAAGCCCCGCCTCTGGCGGGGCTTCTGTACTTCTGGCACGCCAACTCTTCGGTCGCGTGATGACACCGTGAACGTCCGCGATCCTGTCGGGCAGCTGCGAGTCGCGCATGACGGCCGCCCGAACGTGACGTACATGGTCGGGCTCCAGTGCGAGGAGACTCCGCGCAGGGGAAGGGCTCGGGCACATGAGCCCGATCTCGACGCCACCCCTTTCGCGGACGATTCGCAGTGCGTCGACGAAGTCGGAGTCGTTCGACAGGACGAAGGCCGCGTCGACCAACCCGTCCATCGCATCGCAGACCAAGTGCGCAGCCAGACTCACGTCCGACCCCTTCTCCTCGATCTTCCGGACCCGCACAGTGCGCGGGGAACCGTCGTCGTCCAGTTCGAGCGGACTCTTCGCCATCCATCGCCGATCGGAACGGAACGTGCCGAAGTGCGTGGTGACCGCGGGGAGTGTCGCGAGGGCGCGCAGGTAAGCGCTCTGCCTGGAGGGCGCCGCCGGATCTTCCCCTTCGACGAAACGCACGCGCGCAGTGAAGTACCGCACGAGGACGACCTCGAAATCCGGGAGGAGCGTCTCGCTCAGCTTGCGGACGTCCAGCCACCGGCAATCCGGCCGGTGTTCCAGGGCGCGGCGGTAGAGATTGAAGCCGTCGATGTACACAGCAGCCCGCGGTTTGCGGCCGACCTCTTCCACACCCATCGGGACAGTCTGTCATGTGATGTTCCACTCGATGGAGTGAGCGTTCGCCGGGTGCGGGGCGCCCGCACTTCGTGAGCAGCAATGGTCGGGTGCCCGAAGGCGGCCCGACCATTTCTGCTCACGAAGCGGTACGCCGCCAGCGCTCCCGGATCAGCGGAAGTGCATGTTCTTCAACGGGTCGACGAGCGTGCCGTTACGCCGCGTCTCGACGTGCACGTGCGGGCCGGTCGACTGCCCGGTGTTGCCGGACTTCGCGATCTCGGAACCGAGCTTCACGATCTGGCCCTTCTTCACCTCGATCTTGCTGAGGTGGGCGGTGAGCACCGCGGTCATGCCGTAGGTCACGACGATGTAGTTGCCGTACGAGGCGTCGTTCGCCACGGTCTTGGTCACCTCGCCGGTGCCGGAGCCGTACACCGGGGTGCCGACGGGCACGGGCGCGTCGGTGCCCTGGTGGTAGCGCGGGACGTGTCCGGCGCCACGGTCGTCGCCGTACTTGCCGGTGATCTTCGTCCCGTTGACGGGCCATGCCAGTCCGGTGACGGGTCGGCTCGACCAGACGCGGGTGTCCTTGGCCCCGTAGAGCACGACGTTGCCGTCGACCTGCACGAGCAGGTTGCCGGAGCCGGCCGTGCCGGTGCGCGAGGTCCAGAGCGCGACCTTCTTGCGCGATGCGTCACGGGTCCAGATGACGAAGTTGCCCTTGGACTGCAGTTCGGCCCAGGCGCCGGGGTGCCCGCCGGTCCGCGACTGCCAGACGACGCGGCCGCTGACCTTCTGCACCAGGTTGCCGTCGGTGCGCATGTTGAGGATGCGTGTGTTCGTGGTGTCGGAGCGCAGCACGGTGCCGCCGAGGAGCGTGTTCCCCGAGGCGACCCGGTCCTGGTAGGTGGTCCAGTTCACGACGACGGACTTGCCGGCGAGCAGCGCCATGGTGCCGTCGGCGCGGATCTTCAGCGCCGTCGAGTTCACGGTGCCGGCCGAGGCCCAGCGGGCCAGACGCTTGCCGTTCTTGGTGATGTCGAGGGCACGGTTCTTGCCGACGACCGCGATCGCACCGGGGGAACCGGCGGTGTTCGAGGCCCACAGCACGCGGTTCCCGATGCCGTACTCGACCAGGTTGCCGTCGCCCTGCATGATGAGTTTGAACTGGCCGTTCGGCGACGTCACCTGGTCGCCGGGGTTGATCTTGGTGCCGGCGGGTGCCGATCCGACCCACACCGCCGACGCTGCGGCGGGTTCAGCGGTCGCGACGAGGGCACCGGCGGCCAGGGCCAGCACCGTGAGCGCGCCGGCGAAGCGTGGGAGTCGGCGCGCACGTGCGACGGTCGACGGAGTGGTGGTCATGGATCCCCTGACTCGGAACCGACCACGCCCCTGCGCGGTCGTTCGGCGCTCGCCCTGTACGAGTCACCGAACGATGTTCGCTTTTCTGCGCGGGGCGCACAACCCCTTGACAGGGGGGTGCGGCTACGGCTGCTGGAGGAACTCCTTCGGTGTCGCCAGCAGTGCTTCGAGCTTGTGGAACGACTGCGTCCAGCCGGCGATGTTCATGTCGCGCATGAACTCGGGGAAGGGTCCCTGCGTCAGGGTGACGATCGTGCCGTCGCCGTCCTCGGCGAACTCGAGCGTCAGGGACAGCGCGGTGCCGTCCTCGACCCCCGGGATGCCGTGCGCGGTGGAGGTGCCGACGATGATCCGGTTCTCCTCGATCTGCTCGAGGGTCGAGGTGACGGGCGACGACCACTCGGCGTTGTCGTTGCTGACCATCGTGAGGTTCCAGGCGCCACCGACTCGCGCGTCGACCTCGACGGTGGCGACGGGGACGTGGAAGCCGAGGGGCCCGAACCAGAGCGCGAGCAGGGCCGGGTCGACGAACGCTCGGTAGACGTCGGCGACGGGGTGGGCGAAGCGGTGGGTGGCGTGGGCGGTGAACTGTTCGGTCATGACTGCTCCTGCGGATCGACGGTGAAGGCGGAACTGGCGGAACTGGCGGAACTGGCGGAACTGGCGGAACTGGCGGGTGGGGCGGTGGACGGGCTGCCCACCGGGGCAGGCGTGCGCTGGGCGGCGAGCAGGGCCTCCAGGCGGTCGAACCGGCGGTCCCAGTCGGGACGCAACCGGCCCAGCCAGGCGCCGAGCTCGTCGACGGCCTCGGGCCGGAGACGACACGTGCGCCACGTGCCGTGCCGCTCGCGCGTGATGAGGCCGGCGCGTTCGAGGACGCCGAGGTGCCGCGAGATCGCCGGGGCGCTGACGTCGAACGGCTCCGACAACTCGGAGACGGTCGCCTCACCCTTGCCGAGCCGTTCGACGATGCGCCGTCGGATCGGGTCGGCGAGCGCCGACAGGACGACGTCGGTGTGGTCGGGTTCCATCGTCGCCTCCTCGGTGAACCAACCGGTTAATTAACCGATGCGTTCAGTATGCGCGCCCTTCCGCGGGGGCGCAAGGCCTCACCGGAACCGGGACGGCGGGGCCCCGAACGCCTTCGAGAAGGCGGCGGTGAACGCCGCGGGGGTCGCGTAGCCGAGTCGGCCCGCCACCTCCGTCACGGTGGCGCGTCGCAGGGCCGGGAGGCTCGACAACAGTCGCGCACGCACCCGCCAGCTCGCGGACCCCACCCCCGTGGCCGCACGGAAGTGGCGGTCGAGGGTGCGTTCCGAGACGGCCGCCGCACGCGCCCAGTCGGCGTTCGTCACGTGGACGTCGGGCTCGGCCAGGTACGCCCGACACAGGTCGCGCAGGACACCCCGTGGCGGCAGCGAGACGCTCAGCGGGATCGGTGCGACGCGCTGCAGCTCGTGCAGGGCGAGCCGGACGAGGGTGCCGTCCCGGCCGCCGTCGTCGTACGGCACGTCGAGCGCGTTGGCGGCGCGCAGCACCTCGCGCAGCAGGGGCCCGACCTCGACGACGGTGCACCGTGTCGGCCACCAGGGCACGGCGTCCGGCTCGACGTACAGGCTCCAGGTGCTGACGTCGAGCATCCGGACCTCGTGGGGCACCCCGGGCGGGATGAGCACGGCCCGGTCGGTCGGCACGGTCCACGAGCCGTCGTCGGTCTCGACGAGCATGACGCCGCTCGCTCCGTAGAGCAGCTGCGCCCGTCGGTGCTCGTGCCGGGCGAGCAGGTGGTCCGGCGGGTAGTCGGTGCCGATCGGCAGGACGTCGAACGGCTGGTGGTCGAACTCGGAGACCGGGACGTTGCGCACACGACGAGGCTAGGTCTCGAAGGAACCTGCCGCACACCCGATCGTCCGCCGTGGTGATCCCCGCTGGGATGGAGGCATGTCGTTCATCGTGCTCGTGGTCATCGGGGTCCTGGTCGGGGTCACCACCGTCCTGTTCGGGTTCGGCGGTGGGTTCGTCACCGTGCCGATCATCACCGTCGCCGACGCAGCCCTCGGTGGCGACGCCGTCCGGGTGGCCACGGCGACCTCGGCCCTCGTGATGCTGGTGAACGCCGCCGTGGCCACCGCCTCGGCCCGGCGCGGCGCACTCGCGCCGCTCCGGGGCCGTTCGTCGCTGTTCGTCCTGCTCGGGGTCGGCGGCACGGTCGGGGTGCTCG
The DNA here is from genome assembly GCF_004341255.1 of Curtobacterium sp. PhB142. Taxonomy (NCBI): domain Bacteria; kingdom Bacillati; phylum Actinomycetota; class Actinomycetes; order Micrococcales; family Microbacteriaceae; genus Curtobacterium; species Curtobacterium sp. PhB142. The sequence continues at coordinate 149,008 of NZ_SLUT01000001.1, forward strand.
CCGCACGAGAGGCACCGGACGCGCTCCTGCGCTGGGGCTTCGTCGTCTACCTCGGGGTCACGGTCGCCGACCTGCTCCTGCGCCCGGGCTTCCTGCGCAGCTCGGCGACGGATCGCGCGGTCGCGACCCGCGGCCGTGGACGCGACCACGGACCGACCCGTACCGGCGTACCGACCGCCACGGGCCTCCCGATCGGTGCGGTCGCGGCGTTCCTCGGCGTCGGCGGCAGCGTGGTGACGGTCCCGATGCTGCGCCGGTCCGGTGCCACCATGACGGCGGCGACCACGCTGGCGAACCCCCTCACGCTGGCGATCACGCTGCCCGCAGCCGCGGTGACCATGCTGCTGCCAGCGGTCGTCCCGCACGCCGCCGGACTCGTCGGCGCCGTCGACGTCCGGGCAGCCGTGGCCCTGCTGGTCGGCGCGATGCCGGTCATCGTGCTGCTCCGACGTCGCCCGCCGCACCTGCCCGAGGTCGTGCACGCCTGGGGGTACGTCGCACTGCTCGTCGCAGCGGGGATCGTCGTGGCCCTGGGCTGAGCAGGGAACCCCGGGGAGAGGATGGGTGCATGCCGACGCCGAACCCCGCCTTCGTCCCGCCCGCCACGCAGACCTCGCGCCCGGACCTGCAGGGCACGTTCGGCATGGCGGCTGCGACGCACTGGATCGCGACCGCCACCGCGCAGTCGGTGCTCGAGCGCGGCGGCAACGCCTTCGACGCAGCCGTCGCGGGCGCGTTCGTCCTGCACGTGGTCGAACCGCACCTGAACGGCCCGGGCGGCGACCTGACGGCGGTGTTCGCGACGGCGTCGGACCCGACACCGGTCGTGCTCGTCGGCCAGGGGCCGGCACCGGCCGGTGCGACGCCCGAGCACTACCGCGCCGAGGGCCTCGACCTCGTCCCCGGCTCCGGCGCGCTCGCCGCCACCGTCCCGGGTGCCGTCGACGCGTGGCTGCTGCTGCTCCGCGACCACGGCACGTGGGAGCTCGCCGACGTCCTCGCCCCGGCGATCGGCTACGCCCGTGACGGCCACCCGGTCGCAGCCGGGGTGGTCCGCACGATCACCGCCGTGCAGGGCCTGTTCCGTGACCACTGGCCCACGTCCGCCACGCAGTGGCTGCCAGGAGGCACGGCGCCGGTCGCCGGGGACCTGGTGCGCAACGAGGCGCTGGCCACAGTGCTCGACCGGCTCCTCGACGCCGGTGACGGCTCCGGCAGCCGGACCGCCCGCATCGACGCCGCACGGAGCGAGTGGGCCGAGGGCTTCGTCGCCGGGGCGATCGACCGCTTCGTGCGGGAGCCCCACCGACACGCGTCGGGTAGCGACCACGCCGGGGTCATCCGTGCGTCGGACCTGGCTGCGTTCCGGGCGTCGTACGAGCCGGCGGCGACGGCGGAGTTCCGCGGCTGCACGATCGCGAAGACCGGGCCGTGGGGCCAGGGTCCGGCGCTCCTGCAGACCCTGCGACTGCTCGAACCGTTCGACGACGCACTGCTCGACCCGTCCACGTCGGTCGGCGCACACACCATCGTCGAGGCGCAGAAGCTCGCCATGGCCGACCGCGAGGCGTTCTACGGCGACGGCGACGTCCCGCTCGACGTGCTGCTGTCCGACGCGTACACGGACGAGCGGCGTGCGCTGATCGGCGAACGGGCCTCGGCCGAGCTGCGACCGGGCACGATCGCGGGCGTCGAGCGGACGATGCCGCCGGCCCGGACGGCGTACTCCGCCGGCGACGGCGCTGGTCTCGGTGAACCCACGGTGCAGGTCGCGCGGGACGCCGAGCGCGCGCCGGTCGCCGAGCGCGCGCCGGTCGCTCCCGTTGCCCCGGTCGAGGACCGCGGCGAGCCGTTCGTGGCCCCGGACGGCGAGACCCGGGGCGACACCTGCCACATCGACGTCGTGGACCGCTGGGGCAACATCGTCAGCGCGACGCCGTCCGGCGGCTGGCTGCAGTCGTCGCCGACGATCCCGGAGCTCGGGTTCTGCCTGGGCACCCGGCTGCAGATGACCTGGCTCGAACCGGGCACGGCGTCGACGCTCCGCCCCGGCGAGCGCCCGCGAACGACCCTGACGCCGACCCTGGTGCTCCGTGACGGCGTCCCCGTGGCCGCGGTCGGCTCACCCGGCGGCGACCAGCAGGACCAGTGGCAGCTGCTGTTCCTGCTGCGGTGGATCGTCGGCGGGTACACCCCGCAGCAGGCGATCGACGCCCCGGCGCTGCACACGACGTCGTTCCCGGGGTCGTTCTGGCCGCGCACGTGGGAGCCGGCGGGGCTCGTGGTCGAGGACCGCCTCGGCGACGACGTCATCGCGGAACTCGAGGCACGCGGTCACGTCGTGACCCGCGCCGGCGACTGGAGCCTCGGACGGTTGTCCTGCGTGACGCGGGACCCGGCGACGGGCGTGCTCGGCGCCGCCGCGAACCCACGCGGTGCCCAGGGCTACGCCGCCGGCCGCTGACCCGCGCTGGTTCCTTCCCAGGACACCCGCGCTGGAAAGCGGAATCGGGCGTACCTGGTCAGAACTTCCGACCAGGTACGCCCGATTCGACCAGCTACGCCGCGAGGCGCCCCGCGTCAGAGCGTCAGAGCGTCGGGACGACGACCGCGCGGCCCGACAGCTCGCCGGCCTCGAGCTTCCGGTAGGCCTCGAGTGCGTCGGACAGCGCGTACCGCTCCACGTCGGGGACGATCTGCCCGGCGCGGTACATCGCGACGACCTCGTGCAGGTCCTCGATCGTGCCCCAGTAGGTGTTCGTGATCGTCGACTCGTACGGCGTCGCGAAGAAGTTCCACTCGGTGGTACCGCCGGCGATCCCGACGACGGTGAACCGACCACCGACGGCCATGGACGCCTGAGCGACCTTGATGGTGGGCGTCGCTCCGACGAAGTCGAACGCGGCATCGACCCCGCGGCCGCCGGTGATCTCGCGGATCGCAGCGGCCTGGTCCGGCCCGCCGGGCACCGTGATCGCGCCACGGGCGGCAGCGCGGTCCATGGCGTCCTGCTTCATGTCGGTCGCGATCACCGTGGCGCCGGTGAGCGCGGTGAGGATCTGCACGGCGATCTGCCCGAGGCCGCCCAGCCCGACGACCAGCGCGTACTTGCCCCCGCCTGCCAGGTTCGGCAGCGCGTTCTTGATCGCGTGGTACGGCGTGAGTGCGGCGTCGCTGAGCGGTGCGGCAGCGATCGGATCGGCATCGCCGAGCGGCACGAGGTTGCGAGCGGGAACGCTGACGTACTCCGCCATGCCGCCGTCGCGCCCGAGACCGATGCCCATGTACGGGTTCGTCGCGGCGTTCTCGCAGTAGGTGTCCTGCCCCTTCGAGCAGTACGAGCAGTGCCCGCAGCCGACCGGCCCGTAGACCAGGTAGGCGTCGCCCTCGGTGAACCCGGTCACGCCGTCACCGACGGACTCGACCCAGCCGGAGTTCTCGTGCCCGAGGACGAACGGGGGCTGCTGCGACCCCGGAGCACCGGCGGCGAACTCGCGGTACACCGCGACGTCCGAGTGGCACGCGCCGGCACCTGCGACCTTGAGGAGCACCTCCCCCGGACCCGGGGTGGGCTTCGGGACCTCCGTCAGGGACGGGAAGGTCTGGTACTGCTCGAACACGACGGCGCGCATGATGGGTCTCCTTTGAACACCATCACGCTACACCTGTTGTTGTGGGCAACACCTGTCGCTCAGAACCGCGAAGCCTGCGTCTTCGCCGTGAGCCGGTTGCGAGAACGAGCGTTCTCCGCTTGACTCGGCTGCGACGGTCCCGTTCGGGTCCGATCCCCCACACGAAAGGAGCGGCCATGCCCACGCGCACCGCACGCACCGCCTGGAACGGCGGCCTCAACGACGGTTCCGGCCAGGTCGAACTCTCCAGCTCGAAGGTCGGCACCTACGACGTCTCGTTCCCGAAGCGCGCCGCTGACGAGGCCGGTGGCAGCACCAGCCCCGAGGAGCTCATCGCCGCCGCCCACTCGGCCTGCTACGCCATGCAGTTCTCCGCCGTCCTCGGCGAGGCCGGCGGCACGGTCGAGGCCCTCGACGTCAAGGCCGACGTCTCGCTCGGCCCGGACTCGGCCGGCGGCTTCAAGCTCACCGGCATCGCCCTGACCGTGCACGGCGAGGTCACCGGCATCGACGAGGCGACCTTCCTGAAGGCCGCCGAGGACGCCAAGGCGACCTGCCCGGTCAGCAAGGCGCTCACCGGCGTCGAGATCACGCTCGACGCGACGTTCGAGCAGTAGTCAGGTCGCGTCCGAGACGCGACCGACCACCTGACGGGAGGCCCGGTGCCAGCTGGCACCGGGCCTCCCGTCCGCTCTGGTCGCGTCCAGATCGCGACTGGCACCATGGTCGGATGGCCGAGCAGCACTTCCCCGGCGAGCCCAAGCCGGGGCGCCCACACCGGCCACCCCGCCCCCGACGCCGCAGCCTGGCGCAGCACGACCTGCGCGACGCCCGTGCCCGACTGCGCGGCACGATCTACGAGCACGTCGAACCCGACGCCAAGGGTCGCGACCAGTACACCGCCGCCCAGATCGTCGACTTCTGCCTCGACCTGGCCGAGGTGATGCTCGCCTCCGGCGCCGACACCCGCAGCGTCGAGACCGCCGTCGTCGCGGTGTCGACGAAGTGGAACCTGGCCCCGCTCGACCTCGACTTCTCCGGCAGCTCGGTGACGCTCCAGTACGCGCCGGCCGACATCCCGCCGCTCGTGAAGGTCCGGACGGTGAGTTCCGACGGCTCCGACCTCGACCGGCTCGCGCGCGCGAACCAGATCGTGGACGACCTGATCCACGACGAGCGGGACATGACCTCGGGCGTGAGCGCCCTCGTGGCGGTGCTGCGGATGCCACCGCGCTGGCCCACGTGGCTCGCCGACGTCGGGCTCTCGATCCTGGGCACCTCGATCGCGATGCAGGCCGGTGGCGGGTGGCGAGCGGGCATCGGTGCCTTCGTGCTGATGTTCGGGATCATCCTGTCCGGGCGCTGGCTGACCGGTCGTGGCTACCCGCAGTTCTTCGTGTCCGGGGCGCAGGGAGCGGTCGCGTCGGTGATCGGCACCCTGGCCATCGGAGTGGGCGTCCTGCACCCGGCGGGTGCCGCCACGATGGTGGCGGCGCTGGTGGTGCTGCTCCTGCCGCACGTCTCACTCGTGACGTGGGCCCAGGACGCGATCTCCGGCTTCCGTGCGATGGCGGTCGCCCGGGCGTTCTACATCGGCTTGGTCATCGCCGCCATCGTCGTGGGGGTGCCCGCGGGGATCGCGATGACGAAGTGGCTGCACCTCGAGGTCGACCCGTCGGGCATCGTCACCCAGGCGCTGCCGTTGTGGGTGTCACTCTCGCTCACGGTGGTGTCGGCCGGGGCGAACTGCTTCGTGCAGCAGGCCAGTGCGCGGGTGATCCCCGTCGCCGTGGTGTTCTCGGTGGCCGCGGGGGCCTCGCTGTGGGGACTGCGGCAGCTCGGCCTGCCGCTGCTCGGCGCGACGTTCCTGGCCGCGGTCCTGCTCGGTGTGCTGTCCACCTACGCAGCGGCGCGGATGCGGACCGCGGTCGCGGCGATCGCGGTCCCGGCGTTCTGCGGAGCGCTGCTGCCCGGTGTCGCCGTGTCGAACGCACTGCTGAACTTCATGTCGGGCTCGTCGAGTGCGGCCCTCGACTTCGTGGCCGCGGTCTCCGTGGCGCTCGGGATCGGCGCCGGGCTCGTGCTCGGCGGCCTGTTCGCGACACCTGGTGCGCGCCGGGCGCTTCGGCGGACTCGTCGGGTCGTCGTGCACTCGGTCCACAACGACACCACCGCGCTCCGGGTCATCCGCGACACCGGGTACGACCCCGGCGACGGGTCGGTGCCGCGCGGGTCACGGTCGGCGCCGGACGGACGCTGACGGTGCGGCGCCCCGGACGGGCGCTGCCGGTCCGGCGCTCCGGACGGGCGCTGACGGTCCGGGCTCAGATGTCCCAGCTGCCGTCGTCGCCGTCGCTCCACGTCGCGTGGCGACGGGCGGCCTGCGGCTCGTAGCGCTCCATCCAGCCGCGCTCGAGTCGGGCCACCGCACGGTCGAACGCCGGCACCAGGTCGAGATCCGAGCGGAGCAGGGCCTGGAGCTGCAGCCCCTCGTACAGCGCGATGAGCTGCTCCGCGCCGCGACGGGGTTCCATGGTGTGCGGGGCGCGGCCGACGGCGATGTCGTGCTCGAGGCCGCGCTTCACCTGGGCGTAGAAGAGCTGGTAGCGCGACCGCAGGTACGTCGCCATCGGGTGCTCGGGGTTGCCCGCGACGGACAGCAGTGCGACGAGCAGGCGCATGAGCGCGGGGTCCTCGGCGTTCGACGCGACGATCGCGCGCAGGAGCTCGACGGTCGAGCCGTCGCCGACCTCGCGGGTGACCTCGTCCATCCGACCGCCGTTCCAGCGGTCGACGGCTGCGAGCACCAGGCCATCCCAGGACGGGAAGTGCTGTTCGAGCTCCTCGACGGAGATGCCCATCCGCTCGGCCACGTGCACGGCGCGTGCTTCGTGGAAGGGGACGTCACGGAGCAGGTCGACGGTGGCCCCCACGATCGTGATCCGGAGGTGCAGGGTGGCCGCCGCGGCCGCTGCGGCCTGCGTGTCGGCGCTGGTGTTCTCGAGCATCGTGCCCTCCGTCGTTCCACGGACGTCCTGTCCGAGGTCGCCCCGACCCGGGGCACGTCCATCCAAACGCAGATCGGGGGACAACAGAATCCCCGGTACGGGTGTCAGCACATGGGGGGACACGGACACCGGCACCACGCCCAGCGCGTTCGCACGGATCCGTGTGACGATGCCGGGCATGACCCCGAACGACCCCACCGCACAGGGACTCGCGACGATGGCCTCGGCCGGCTTCGAGTTCGGCGGTGACCCGGAGCAGGTCGCGCACGACGTCCGCGCGATGTGGGAACAGCTCGGGCGGCCCGCGGGCGCGTTCGGGGCGGCGGCCCAGGCGATCGCCGTGCTGCCCCAGCGCCCCGAGGTGCCGATCGCCGACCAGGCCCGCCGCCGCGCGTTCGAGCACGCGATCGGCATCAACCCGGTCGAGGTCGAGCTCGCGGCAGCACTGTCGGCGCGGGAGCTCCTCGAGCGGATGGCGCGCGCGGTCACCTGCTGACGTCGCCACGGCCCGCAGACGGGACCACCCGGACGACGGGAGGCGCGGTACCCACCGGCACCGCGCCTCCCGTCAGCCCGCAGCGGCGCCCTACGGCGTCGGCATCCCGCCGTCGACGTGCAGCGTCTCGCCCACGACGTACGACGACTCACCGCTCGCCAGGAACACGTAGGCCGGCGCGAGCTCGGCCGGCTGGCCCCAGCGGCCCAGGTAGGTCTGCTCGCCCGCGGACGGCAGCGCCTCGGGCGGCTGCCCGCCGGCCGGCTGCAGCGGCGTCCAGATCGGCCCCGGTGCGACGGCGTTGACGCGGATGCCCTTCGGTGCGAGCTGCGCAGCCAGGCCCTTCGCCAGGTTGTTCACGGTGGCCTTCGTGGCCGCGTAGTGCACCAGGTGCGGCGACGGCGCGTAGGCCTGGATCGACGTCGTGTTGATGATCGTGGAGCCCGGCTGCAGGTGCGGCACGGCGGCCTTCGTGATCCGGAAGGTCGCGTAGGCGTTCGTCTTGAAGGTCTCGTCGAACTCCTCGTCCGAGATGTCCTCGATCGAGGAGACGTTCTGCTGCTTGCCCGCGTTGTTCACCAGGATGTCGATCCCGCCGAGCTGCGCGACGGTGTCGGCGACGATCTGCTCGCAGACCGCGAGCGAGGTGATGTCGCCGGGCAGCGCGACGGCCTTGCGGCCGGCTGCCTCGATGAGCGCGACGATGCGGTCGGCGTCCTCTTGCTCCTCGGGCAGGTACGAGATCGCGACGTCGGCGCCCTCGCGTGCGTAGGCGATGGCGACCGCTGCGCCGATGCCGGAGTCGCCGCCGGTGACGAGGGCCTTGCGGCCCGTCAGCCGTCCGGAGCCGCGGTAGGTGTCCTCGCCGTGGTCGGCGGGGACGTTCTCCGCCATCTCGGCGTCGGTGCCGGCGCCCTCGAGGTACTGCTCGTCGGGCTTCTTGTCGGCGTACATCTTCGTCGGGTCCTGCATGGCGTATTGGTCGAGCCCTGCCTGGTCGTTCTGCTGGTCCGTCATGCCGCCGACGGTACGCAGGGGCGCACCACGGGCCGTCCAGGAGGCTGTCCCCCGGCGCGCGGTGCGGCCAGCGTCCGCCGGCCGCACCGGTCCAGGGCCGCAATTGCGTCTTCCTCGTTTGTCACGGTCCGGTGACGGCCAGGACCCGATTCGGTAACACCTGTCGTTCTGGACGGATCAGGGTCGTACCGTCGAACGGTGACCCCTCGGACCCTGCTGGCGCTCGGCGCTGCCGTGCTCGCCTTCTCGGCCGGTGCGCTGGCGCTCGACGGCACCACCGGGCTCGGTGCGGACACCGCCGTGGCGGCGGAGACGTCGCACGACGCCGCTCCGGTGCACGTGTCCAACGCGAAGCTCCGGCGGGTCGACTCCATCGAGCTCGACGCCGAGTCCCTGGTGCTCCGCAACGGCGGGAAGACCGTCGTCGAGTCGTCGATGCGCGACTCCCGGTTGACCGTGAGCCTGCTCGACCGCCTGCTCGGCACCCCGTCGCGCACGCAGACCGCCGAGGGCGACGGCGGCGCGTGCTTCCCGGCCGGCACCACCTACACGTGGGGCGGCGCCATCCGGGTCGCGGCCCTGACCACCGATGCGCAGGCGGGCAACGCCGTCGAGGTCCGTGTGCTGCGCGACCAGGTCCGCAGCCGGCTCGGTGCACGGATCGAGCTGACCGGCCCCGGCGGCGTCCAGGTCGGCGACGACATCGCCGACGAGATCGCGGACGCCCCGCGCTCCGAACGGGTGTCCTTCGGCTCCGACGACTTCCGCGCGTGGCAGTTGCTGCTGCGTGCAGGCTGGGGCTCCTCCGACGACCACGACTCCTCCGGCACGAACGGCGTCTCGGCCCTGACGGACGACACCACGGTCACGGTGCTCGGCTCCCCGATGCCCGTGCACGCCCAGCGGAGCTGCTGACTCACACGCGGATCGTCGCGATCACCGGGAAGTGATCGCTCGCGAACCACGTCTCCGGCCCGTCGTGGTCGATGACGACCTTTTCGACGCCGGCGACCCCGCGGGTCAGCACCCAGTCGATGCGCTCCCCGGTGTCCACCGGCGGCTGCCAGTCGTTGAACGTCGCCGTCCGGTCCCCCGGGTCGCCCGCGAGCAGCCAGGTGTCGTCGAACCCGGCGTCGGCGAAGACCCGTGATGCGGTTCCGGCGCCGGCCGGCTCGTTGCAGTCCCCGGCGACGATGACCGGACCGGTCTCCCGCGCGAGCCGTTCGACGATGAGCGCCGCGCTCTTCCCGCGCACCTCGTCGCCGTGCTCGCCGAGTTCGTGGTCCAGGTGCGTGGTGAGCACCGTGACCGCCGGCCCGTCGGTGTCCAGGAACACGGCGTGGTTCGCGATGCGGGGGAACAGGCTGCCCCACGTGTTCGAGACCGGTTCGTCCGGGGTGTCCGACAGCCAGAACGACCCCTCGTCCGTCGGTCGGAACCGGTCGCGTCGGTAGAACACCGCCGGGTGCTCCCCCGCGGTGCCGCCCTCACGCCCCTGTCCGACGTCGGCATGGTCCGGCAGCCCGGCGCGCAGGTCGTCGAGCTGGTGCGCGAAGGCCTCCTGCACGCACACCAGGTCGGGGTCGTGCCGGCGGATGACGTCGAGGAGCACGGGGAGCCGGGCCGGCCAGTCGTGCTCCGGATCCGGGTTCTTGATGTTGTAGGTCATCAGGACGATCGGACGCGTTGCGCTGCTCACCCCTCGAACCTAGCGACCCGGTCCGGCCACGGCCTCAGTTGATGCAGGTGCCCTCGGTGCCGTAGTTGTGCACGTCGGTGGACTTCGGCGCGGGTTCCTTGGACGCCTGCTTGCTCGGCTTCGACCCGGAACCGGTGCTCGCGGGCTTCGACGCGGTCGCGCTCGGCTCGCTGGCGGCCTTCGCGGTCTTACCGTCGGTGCCGAGCACGAGCGTGACGCCGGTGACCGCGCTGGTGCGCACGGGGACGGCACCGGGCACGGCTGCCGCGATCGCCTTCGCCTGGGACTCCTGGCCGGCGGGGTACTGCACCTGCGTGGCCTTGGTGGTGTCCGAGGAACCGGCCGGTGCGACCTGGAACCCGCGGCTCGTCAGGACCTGCCCTGCCGCGGTCGCGGCACCCTCGACGCCGCTGCCGTTCAGCACGGTGACCGAGGTGTTGGCCGGCTGGGCGCGACCGGCCTTGGCGTAGGCCTCCGGTTCGCCGACCAGGCCCTGCACGAAGGCGGGCAGCCCGACGGTGTCGACCTCGACGATGGACAGCGCCGAACCGTTCACGTAGATGGTCGGCGTGCCGAGGGTCGGGATCGTGGCGGACTGGATGTTCGCGGGGCGCAGGTTCCGCATCTGCGAGGCGAGGTCGATCAGGTTGGTGTCGGTCTGGATCGATCCGCCGACGGCCTTGAGGATGTTGCCCATCTTGACCGGGTTCAGCAGCGTGCCAGCGGAGGTGACCTTCCGGGCCTCCTGCGACAGGAAGTACTGCTGGCGGACGTTGCGGTCCAGGTCACCGTTCGGCAGGCCGTGGCGCTGCCGCACGAAGGACAGCGCCTCCTTCGCGTTCAGCGAGGACTTGCCGGCCGGCAGGTCGACGCCGGAGTACGGGTCGTTGGTCGCCTGGTTCAGGCAGACCTCGACCGGGCCGAGCTCCTTGACCACCTGGTAGAAGCCGAGCAGCGAGACGCGCACGTAGTGGTCGATCTGCAGGCCACTCAGGTTCTCGATGGTCTTGATGAGCATCTTCGCACCACCGGTGTCGCCGCCACCGTTGAGCGTGCCGTAGTAGAAGGCGCTGTTGAGCTTGCCCTTGCCCACGTCCGGGATGTCGACGTACGAGTCACGAGGGAACGAGATCATCGTCGCCTGCGTGCCGTCGGCGTTGATGTGCAGGACGATCATCGTGTCGGTGTTCGTCGCACCGCCGTCCGACGTCGTGCTGAGTTCCGCCATCTGCTCGGGGGTGGCGTTGTCCGGCCGGTGGTCGTCGCCGACGAGCAGGATGTTCTGCGCCTTGCCGTCGACGTCGTCCTTCGTGTCCTTCTTGCCGGTGATCGCGTTGACGATCGTGACCCCGCCGGACAGCTGGTTGTACGCGTACGCCGCGTAGCCACCGCTCAGCACGACGGCCATGGTGAGCACGCCCGCGATCGCCGGGAACACCACACCCGCTCGTCGCTTCTGGCGCCCGTGGCGCGGCGTCACGGCACCGCGGCGCGCGGGCTCCGTCGTCTGCTCGGGTTCGTTGCTCACCGGGAAACCATAACCGGAGCGCGCGCAGGGGACATGGAATCCGCCTGGAAGGTCACTCCACAGCCCCTGCGACCGGCCCGCGCTCGACTCACTCGGCGACGAGTCCCTGCTTGTTCGTCTCGCGCGCCCGGAGCACCGTCACGCCGGTGATCGCGGCGGCGGCCATCACGTAGAAGGCCGGCGCGAACGTGTTGCCCGTCGCGCTGATCAGCCACGTGGCGAAGTACGGGGTGATGCCACCGAAGAGCGCCACGCTGATGTTGTAGGCGATGCCCATCGACCCGTAGCGGATGGCGGTCGGGAACAGTTCGGCCATCGCGGCGCTCACCGCCCCGTCGAACGCGGCCATGAACAGCCCGAGCAGCACCATCGCGGCTGCGGCGGCCCAGAAGTTGCCGGCGTCCATGAGCATGAGCGTCGGGTAGGTCAGCACCAGGAACCCCGCGCACCCGGCGAGCATCACGGGTTTCCGGCCGATCTTGTCCGACAACAGCCCGAAGAACGGGACGAGGCCGGCGATCACCAGGAAGCCGATGACGACGACCCCGTACGAGACGAGCGGCGAGTACCCGAGGTCCGCCTGCAGGTACGAGGGCATGAACGTCTGCAGGATCCAGTGACCGACGGCCTTGAGGACGACGAACCCGACGCAGAAGAGCAGGGCCTTCCACCCGGTCCGGAGCGAGCGGCGGAGCGGGTTCTTCGCGAGTTCCCCCTTGGCCTTGAGCGCGCGGAACTCCGGGGTGTCCTCGAGCTTCGTGCGCAAGTACAACCCGACCAGACCGAGCGGCACCGCGACGAGGAACAGGACACGCCACCCCCACGACTCGAGCGCTCCGTCCCCGGCGATCGCCGTGAACAGGAAGACCAGGCCACCACCGACGATGAACGCCGCGAAGCCGAAGACGTCGATGAAGCTCGTCACGAAGCCGCGCCGGTTCGACGGGGCGTACTCGGCCAGGAGCGTCGTCGCCCCGGCCCCCTCGCCACCGGCGGCGAAGCCCTGCACCAGCCGCACCACGACGAGCAGGATCGGTGCGAGCATCCCGACGCTCTGGTACGTCGGCAGGATGCCCATCACGGCGGTCGCGCCGCTCGTGATCAGGATGACCGTGGCCAGCGTGGTCTTCCGGCCGACCCGGTCACCGAGCGACCCCCAGAACAGCCCGCCGAGCGGACGCATCACGAAGCCGGCACCGAACACGGCGAAGGCCGACAGCAGTGCGACCTGCGGGTCGCCCTGCTTGAAGAAGTACAGCGAGATGACGGTCGCCAACGTGCCGTAGAGGCCGAAGTCGAACCACTCGACGAAGTGTCCGACGCCCGCGGCGACGATCACCTTCCGCATGCCCTGGCGGCGTGCGTCGTCGCCCAGGGCCACCTGGACGTCGGGGGCGGTGGCGGCATCGACGCTGGGTTGCGTCCGGGTTCCGTCGCTCATGGGTGGGGCCTCACACTTCGTTGTCGAGAATTCGTTGACGATAGCACTCGCCGGGCACACATTGCCACACAGTGGGAAAGACACGCCACCGAGTGATACCGTTCCGACCATGCAATCCCGTGAACAGCACCACGACGTCGTGGTCGTCGGCGGCGGTCTCGCCGGTGTCAGCGCGGCCGTCGCCGCCGCCCGCCTCGGCTCGAGCGTCGCCCTCGTCACCAACCGGCCGGTCCTCGGCGGCAACGCCTCGAGCGAGATCCGGGTGTGGGTGGTCGGCGCGACGGCGCACGGCACGCAGCGGTTCGCCCGCGAGACCGGGATCATGGGCGAGCTCTTCCTCGAGAACCAGTACCGGAACCCGCAGGGCAACGCGGTCTACTGGGACCAGGTGGTGCTCGACCTGGTCCGGGCCGAGCCGAACGTGCACCTCCACCTCAGCACCGACGTCCGGACCGTGCAGACGACGGACGACGCCGGCGGCGCACCGCGCATCACCGCCGTCACGGGCTGGACCATGGGATCCGAGATCGAGACGACGTTCACGGCACCGGTGTTCCTCGACTGCACGGGCGACGGCCTCGTCGGGGCCCTCGCCGGCGCCGAGTACCGCATCGGGCGCGAGGGCCGCGACGAGCACGGAGAGGAGTGGGCGCCGGAAACGGCCGACGACGAACTGCTCGGCAGTTCGATCTTCTTCTCCACGCACGACACCGGCCGCCCCGAGAAGTTCGTGCCGCCGTCGATCGCGAAGGACCTCGGCACGACACCGATCCTGGCGAACCGGGCGATCCGGACCGGCGACAACGGCTGCAACTACTGGTGGATCGAGTGGGGCGGCGAACTCGACACCGTCGCCGAGAACGAACGCATCCGCGACGAGCTCTGGGGCGTCGTCTACGGCATCTGGGACCACATCAAGAACTCGGGGGCGTTCGACGCGGACACCCTGACGCTCGACTGGGTGGGCGCGATCCCCGGCAAGCGCGAGTACCGCCGGTTCGTCGGCGACCACACCCTGACGCAGCAGGACCTGCTCGAGCAGCGCTCGTTCCCCGACACGGTGGCGTTCGGCGGCTGGTCGATCGACCTGCACCCCGTCGAGGGCGTCTACGCCGAGACCGCCGGCGCCCAGCAGCGGTACACCGACGGCACCTACGACATCCCGTTCGGGTCGCTGTACTCGGCGAACGTGTCGAACCTGCTGTTCGCCGGCCGCGACATCTCCGCGTCGCACGTCGCGTTCGGGTCCACCCGGGTGATGGCCACCTGCGCGGCCCAGGGGCAGGCAGCCGGCACCGCCGCGCACCTGGTCGCCCGGCACGGCACGACGCCACGGTCCCTCGGCACCGAGCAGATCGCCCTGCTGCAGCAGACCCTGCTGCGCGAGGACGCACCGGTCATCGGGGTCCGCGCCGACGACCCCGCCGACCTGGCCCGCACCGCCCGCATCACCGCGAGCAGCGAGCTGACCACGATCGACACGACGCCGTTCGCGACCGCCGACCGCTTCGACCTGGACCGCCACGTCGCGATCCTCCTGCCCGCCGACCCCGCGCTCGGCGAGTTCCGGCTCCGCACCGAGGCGGACGACGACACCGACCTCACCATCGAGCTCTGGACCACCGGCAAGCCCCAGAACTACGCCCCGATCGACCACGTCCGCACGCACACCGCACACGTCGCCGCCGGACCGGGCGAAGCAGTGGTCGACCTGGACTTCCACCCGGACGCACCGTGCAACGCGGTCGTCGTGGTCCGTCGGCAGCCCGGCGTCCGACTGGTCCTGACCGACGGCCACCCCTACGGCGTGATGGCCCTGCGCGCCCGGGCCGCCGACGACGAGCAGTTCGACGACCACATCCCCGAGGAGTCCGGACAGCCCGTGACGGACTGGGAGGCGCGCGCCCTGCGCGGACACGCGTTCGCGTTCACCGCAGCCGGCGAGACGGACGCGTGGCGGGCCTCCCGGGTCAGCGACGGCCACCAGCGCCCGTTCGGCGGACCGCACATGTGGTCGTCCGACGCGGGTGCCGGCGCAGCCGTGCTCTCGCTCGACTGGGCGGAGCCCGTCGACGTCCGCCAGGTGCGCATCGTCTGGAACGACGACGTCGACGCCGACCTCATCAACCTGCACCACCACCGCACCCCCTGGGACGCCGTGCCCACACTCGCCCGCGACTACCGGATCGAGGCGTGCGTCGACGGGACCTGGCGGACGCTCGCCGCGGTCGACGCGAACCGACACCGCCATCGCATCCACGACGTCGATCCGGTGCGCACGGCCGCCCTGCGGGTCGTCGTCACCGCCACGAACGGGTCCCCGTTCGTCACCGCGAGCGCCGTGAAGGTCTCCTGACGGCCGCCGGGACGGGCCAGAATGAGGGGATGGCGACCACCCCTCCGAACCAGAGCATCGAGCGAGCCGCAGCGGTCCTCGGTGCGCTCGGCGCGTCCGACGGCGCGGTGCGCGCCTCCGACATCGCGCGGGCGATCGGGCTGGGGACCTCGACCACCGGGCGGCTCCTGGCGACGCTCGAGTCGCTCGAGTACGTCCGACGCGACCCGGAGACCCAGGCGTACTCGGTCGGTCGGGCCGTGCTCGAGCTCGCCAGCCAGGGGCTCAACCACAACCCGGTGCACCGCGAGAGCCGCTCGGCGGCGCAGGAACTCGCGCACCGCGTCGGGCTGACCGCCAACGTCGGCGTGCAGGACGCCGCGTCGTGCATCTACCTCTGCCACTTCGAGGGGTCGCTCGCGCCGAAGTCGCACACGATGATCGGGATGCGGCAGCCGATGCACGCGTCCGCACTCGGCAAGGCGCTGATGCTCGACCTGTCTCCGGACGAACGGCGCTCGCTGCTCGGGGACGACCTGGCCCGGTACACCGACCACACGATCACGACGCACGACGCCCTGACGGCCGATCTCGCCGCCTCGGCGAAGCGCGGCTGGTGCGAGGAGAACCAGGAGCTGGCGCTCGGCCGGTTCTGCATCGCGGCACCGATCCGCAACGCCTCGGGGCGGATCGCGGCGGCGCTGTCGATCTCGGGGCGCCTGACGCAGCTGCGCGACCGTGACCTGGACTCCCTCGCCGAGGACCTCATCGAGGTCGCCGACCGCATCAGCGTCGGCCTCGGGATGATCAGCGCCGTCGCGCACTGACGCGCTGGTCGCGGCGCGCCGCTCGCTGCCCGCCGCCCGCCGCCCGCCGCCCGCCGCCCGCCGAGATTCCCGCGAAAGCGACAGTCTGCCGCGGAATGTTCGCGGACATCTGTCGCTTTCGCGCTCGAGACGCGCGCGACGGCGGACGGGAGGCCCGTGGCGGGATCGCCACGGGCCTCCTGTCCGTCTCCTGGTCGCGCTGGGCGACGGGGCGCTACGCGCGCGACGGCAGCAGGTGGATGGCCTCCATCGCGAGCTCTGCCGCGATCGGGTCCTTCGCCAGGACGGCAGCCTTGAGCTTGTCGAGCTCGGGCAGGATCACCGCGGCCGGGATCAGCTCAGCGAGCTCCGGGACCCGGAGCTTGAAGGACAGCCCGTCGGTGGTCGACCGGCAGAGCTGCACGAGCGACGGGTTGCCGCAGGCGTCCGCCCACTGCGAGTAGATGTCGGCGCCGTTGCGGGCGACCTGGTCCTGCTCGTCGGCGCCGACCCGCGCGATGACGTCGTCGAGCATCTTCACGATCTTCTTGCGCTGCGGCTCGGTGAAGTTGGGCACCGCGAGGCGCACGACGCCCCCGTAGATGACGCCGAGCGTGCGGTAGGCGTCGAGGAGCTCGTCCTTCGTCGGGGCCGCCACGCGGGTGTAGCGGTTCGGTGCCATCTCGATCAGGCCGGCGCGGGCGAGTTCCGCCAGTGCCTCGCGGATCGGGGTGCGGGAGACCCCGAGCCACGAGATCAGATCGTCGTCGTTGAGCCGTTCGCCGGGCTCCAGCGTGCCGTCCATGATCGCGTCGCGGATCTTGTCCTGCACGGTGTCACGGAGGAGCTTGCGCTCGGCGGCGGGCTGCGTCGAAGGAACTGGCATGCACCCAGCGTGTCACATGTGATGGTTCGCGCGCGAGAGGCGCGACGGCCACCACGCCCGCCGACCGAGGTCGTACGCGATCGCCGGCACGAGCAGCGAACGGACGACGATCGTGTCGAGCAGGACGCCGAACGCCACGACGAACGCGATCTGCACGAGGAACAGGATCGGGATGACGCCGAGGGCCGCGAACGTCGCCGCGAGCACCACGCCCGCCGAGGTGATCACCCCGCCGGTGACCCCGAGTCCGCGCAGGACCCCCTCGTGCGGGCCGTGCTGCAGTGCCTCTTCCCGCACCCGCGTCATGAGGAAGATGTTGTAGTCCACCCCGAGCGCGACGAGGAACACGAACGAGTAGAGCGGCACGCTCGGGTCCGCACCGGGGAAGTGGAACACGTGGTCGAACACGAGCGCCCCGACGCCGAGGGCCGCGGCGAACGACACGATCACGCTGCCGATGAGCACGAGCGGGGCGACGATGCTGCGGAGCAGGAGCATCAGGATGAGCAGGATCACGACCAGCACCACGGGGATGATCAGCGTGCGGTCACGGATCCCGGTGTCGTTCGTGTCGACGGCGGTCGCGGTGACGCCACCGACGACCGCGTCGGGATCGACCCGTTCGACGGCGGTGCGGAGGTCACGGACCGTCTGCTCGGCCGCGTCGGAGTCGGCCGGGTCGGACAACGTGGCCTCGAGCAGCACGTCCCCGCGCGAGACGGTGGGCTCGGCGGCGGCGGCGCCGCCGGCGGAACTCGTGTCGCTCGTCACGGGCACGGTGCCGGACGGGGCGTCCTTCGCGGCGGCGACGACCCCGTCGACGCCGTCGACCGCCGTGACGGCGTCGACGAGGGCGGCGAGGTCACGCTCCGACCCGATGACCTGCGCCGGGCTGCCGGAGCCGCCCGTGAAGTGGTCGGCAAGGACGTCCTGCCCGTCACGTGCCTGCGAGGCACCGATGACGAGGTCGCTCTGCGGGACCCCGTCGGCCTTGAGCCCGACCAGGCCCGTGCCCATCGCGACCAGGCCCACCGTGCAGACGATCCACACGATCCGGGAGCGCTTGGCGACGAGCCGACCGACCCGGGCCCAGACGCCGCGGGCCTCCGGACCGGTGAGCACCGGGTGGGCGCTGCCGTAGGCGGGACGCAGCGGCCAGAACGCCGCTCGACGGAACGCGAGCAGCAGTGCGGGCAGGAGCGACAGGGCGGCGAGCAGGCTGAACGCGATGCCGATCGCCGCGACCGGACCGAGCGCCTTGTTCGAGTTGAGGTCGGAGAGCAGCAGGCAGAGCACGCCCACGATGACGGTGCCGCCGGAGGCCAGGATCGGTTCGAGGCTCCCCCGCAGGGCCGCCTTCGTCGCACCCCAGCCGGTGCGGTGGTCGCGCAGCGCCTCGCGGAAGCGCGCCGTGTAGAGCAGGGCGTAGTCCGTCGCCGCACCGATCACCAGGATCGACAGGATCCCCTGCACCTGGCCGTTCACGGTGACGATCCCGGCCTTCGCGAGCCACCACACCACCAGGATCGAGGCGCACAGGGCGAACGTCGCGGTGCCGAGCACGAGGATCGGCAGCAGCGGTGACCGGTAGACGATGATCAGGATCACGAAGACCGCGGCGAGCGCCACCCCGAGCAGCAGGCCGTCGATGCCGGCGAACGCCTCGGTCAGGTCGGCGGTGAACCCGGCCGGTCCGGTGACGTACCCGCTGACTCCGCGGGGCAGGGCGTCGTCGACGTCGGCGCGGATCGCCTCGACCGCGTCACCGGTGTCGGCTGCCGTGGTGAGGGTCGCGACGATCTCCACCGCGTCGCCGTCCTCGCTCGGGATCACCGGGCTGACGGCTTCGACGTCGTCGCGGTCACCGAGCTGCGTCGCGAGGTCCTTCGCCGCGGTCAGGTCGGACGACGCCATGCCGCCGTCGCGCTCGAGCACGATGATCGCGGGTGCGCCCGACTCCTGCCGGAAATCCGACGACCGCTCCTGCACCTTCGTGGCGTCGGCTGACGCCGGCAGGAACGAGGTCTGGTCGTTCGTCGACACCTCGGAGATCTTGCCGAAGTACGGACCGCCGACGGAGGCGATCGCGAGCCAGACCACGATGACGAGCGCGGGGAGGACGATGCGGAGGAAGCGGGACACGACGGTGAGCGTACACCGGTCATCAGCATGCTGATTACTAGACGGCTGCGACGCCGGTTGCGACGCCGACTGCGACGCCGACCGCGACAGCTGGCGACCGTAGACTGCGCCCATGGACGACACGACCGAGCAGTGGCCCCTCGGCCGGCTGTTGTCGGCCGCGGCACGCTCGGTCGAGCGGGACTGGGATGAACGCCTCCGCGCCATCGGGCTGCCGCACGCAGCCCTCATCGCGGTCGACATCCTGATCCGCACGGGCCCCACCGGTGCCGACACGATCGCCCGCACGGCACGGGTGCAACCGCAGACGATGTCACGGACCCTCGAGCGCATGGAGCGGGACGGCCTGGTCGAGCGCACCCCGCACCCCGACGACCGACGCCGGCGCCTCGTGACCGTGACCGATCACGGACGCCGAGCGTGGGAGACCGCTCGACACATCGAGCGCGAGGTCCTGCCGGACGACCCGGCACTGCGGACGGCACTCACGGAACTGCTCGGGAAGTCACGGCAACCGAACAACTGACACGCTGTACCTGAAATACCAGATGCGGTACGATGGGTCGGTCGGTGGCACGCCGACGCGAACCCGTTGGAGTCCCGCATGTCCGAACGACGGGCGGCCCGCCTGGCCGCCGACACCGCCACCCGAAGCGGACGCCACCCGCGGCGCCGACGCCCGCTCCTCGTCGCACTGCTCGCGACGGTCGGCTCGCTGGTCGGCATCGCCACCGTGATCGCCGTCGTCGCGAGCATCTTCGTCGGCGGCCTGGCGCGCAGCTTCGACGCCCGCCACGACACGATCGCGAACCCGTTCCCGAGCGGGACCCGACCCGCTGCGTCCGGCGGCGAGAACATCCTGCTCATCGGGTCCGACTCACGAGCTGCACGCGGACCGGACGGCAAGCCATCCGAGGCCGGTGGCCGTTCGGACACCCTGATGCTCGCGCACGTCCCGGCCGACCGGCAGGCCGTGTACCTGATGTCGATCATGCGTGACTCGTGGGTCGACGTGCCGGGTCACGGGAGCGCCAAGATCAACGCCGCGTACGCGTGGGGCGGCGTCCCGCTCACCGTGCAGACCGTCGAGCAGCTGCTCGACGTCCGCATCGACCACGTCGCCGAGATCGACTTCACCGGGTTCAAGGACATGACCGACGCCCTCGGCGGTGTCACGGTCGACTCCGGGCAGGCGTTCGCCGCAGGCAAGCACGAGTTCGTCGCCGGCGCGAACCGGCTCGACGGTGACGCCGCACTCGCCTTCGTGCGCGAGCGGTACTCGTTCGCCGATGCCGACCACACCCGCGTGCTGAACCAGCAGGCGTTCATGCGCGGGGTCGTCGGCGGGCTGCTCTCCCGCGGCACGCTCACCGACCCCGGGCGCATCCAGGACTTCGTCACCGCGACGAGCGAGCACCTCGCAGTGGATGCCGGACTGACCTTCCCGACCCTGATCGGCCTCGGGTGGTCGCTGCGCGACGTCCGGACCGACGACCTCGAGACGTTCACGGTGCCGACTGCGGGCTCCGGAACCTCGCCGGACGGGCAGTCCTACGTCACGCTCAACGACCTGGCGGTCGGCTCGCTGTCACAGGCGCTGCGGTCCGACGACGTCGCCGGTTGGCTGGCCGACAACCGGCAGTAGCGCCCGCAGGCTCCCACCACCGGTCACGCACGACGACGCCCCGCGACCGAGGTCGCGGGGCGTCGTCGTGTTCGTCCGGCGGAACGATCAGGCGGGGAGCTGCAGCTCCTGGCCCGAGTAGATGAGGTTCGCGTCGTCGATGGTCGACGTGTTCGCGGCCCACAGCTTGTTCCAGCCACCGTCGATCTTGAGCTTGGTGGCGATGGTGTCGAGCGTGTCGCCCGAGGCGATCGTGTACGTCTTGCCGCTCGTCTTCACGGCGGCGGGCTTGCTCGGCGTGGTGGCTGCCGGGGCGGCCTCCTGCGCGGGTGCCGGAGCCGGGGTGCTCGGTGCGGCCTGCTCCGGGGCAGCGGGAGCCGGTGCGGCCTGCTGCGTCGGGGCCGGAGCAGCGGGGGCTGCCGGAGCCGGAGCAGCGGCGGCCGGTGCGGCACCGCTCGTGCCGCTCAGTCCGAGCTGGGCCGAGCAGGCCGGCCAGGCGCCCCAGCCCTGCGTGGCGAGGACACGCTCGGCGACGGCGATCTGGGCCTCGCGGCTCGCGCCGGCGGGGCTGCCGACGCCACCGTTCGCCTGCCAGGTGCCGAGGTTGAACTGCAGGCCGCCGTAGTAGCCGTTGCCGGTGTTGATGGCCCAGTTGCCGCCGGACTCGCACTGCGCGAGGGCGTCCCAGGTCGAGCCGGACGCAGCGTTCGCGGGGGTTGCCGCGAGGCCGACACCGGTCGCGGCGATGCCGGCGAACGCGAGGCCGCCGACGATGGTGCGGGTACGGGAAAGCTTCTTCATGTGATTGCTCCACCGGGGTCACGAGCCGCTTCGAACGCGGAATCCACTGCCCACCCCGACCGATCGCGGTCAGTTGTGGGGTGCGCCACCGGGGGCAGTGGTCATCGGGCCGGCGGCACCTCGGTCGGCAACCATAGGAAACTCTTCACCGTTATCAAACCGAGACAAACGGTTCTACCCGTTGGTGCTATGTACCCCGCACTCGAACCTGTACGCCTCGATGCCCATGGCCATGGTCATCGACCCGTACCCGGGTACGTCACCTTGGCAATTCCCTGGCAATGCCGGCCAGGAGGCCCGGATCACGCCCGCGACAGCAGCGTGACGGCCTCGAGATGGCCGGTCTGGGGGAACATGTCGAGCACACGAGCGCGGCGCAGCCGGAACGAGGGCATGCGCGCGAGGTCCTTCGCCAGGGTCACCGGGTTGCAGCTCGAGTAGACGACGTGCTGCACGTCGGACTCTTCGAGCCAGGTCGACAGCGCCTCGCCGATCCCGCGTCGTGGCGGGTTCACCAGGACGAGCTCGGGCACCGCGTCGGGTCGGGCGCGGAGTGCGTGCTCGGTGGCGTCGTCGGCGGCGAACCGGAGCCCCTCGAGCCCGGCCTCGCGCGCGGACTGCTTCGCCGAACGGATCGCCTCGGCACTCGTCTCGATGCCGGTCACCGCTCGTCCCGGTCGCGCAGCGTGCAGGGCGAACCCGCCCACGCCGCAGTACAGGTCCCACATCGACGCCGGGTCGAGCTCGTCGATCCACGCCGAGGCCTGCGCGTACAGCTCGGTGGCGACGGCGGTGTTGGTCTGGAAGAAGCTCTGCGGCCGCAGGTGCATCGTGATCCCGCCGAGGCGCATCGGCAGCGTCTCCTGCTCGGTGAGGATGATCTCCCGGTCGCCCTCGGTCACGGCCTTGTGCTCGGGAAGCAGGTTCGCCGTGACGACCACCACGTTCGGCAGGGCGTCACGCAGCACATCGAGGTACTGCCGGATCCGAGCCACCTGCCCCTCGGACCGCAGGACGAACCGCACCATCAGTTCGCCGTCGGGCGACTCGGTGACCAGGACGTACTTCAGCTCGCCGCGTCGGGCAGCGACGTCGTACGGGATCAACCCCGCGGTCTGGACGAAGTCGGCGAGCAGGGGCAGCGCGTGTCGGATGCCGGGCGTGCAGATGCCGCAGTGCCGCAGGTCGACGCCGCGCTGCCGGTGGTCGAGGATGCCGACGGTCGGGTGCTCGGTCGAGCCGCCGACCACCATCTTCGCCTTGTTCCGGTACCCGGACTCGGGGCTGGTGATCGCCGGTGACCACGTGACGGCTCCGGGGCCACCAGCCGCCTCGACGGCGTCGTGCAGGAGTTCGCGGGTGCGGAGCTCCTTGTCGAGGACCTGGTCGGCGTAGGGCTGCCCCATGAGCGTGCACGACCGGCACACCCCGCGGTCGAAGTAGTCGCACTGCATGGCCGAGTCAGGATACGGCAGCGTCCCGCGTCGTCGTGGCGATCCGGTAGACCGACGTCGTCGCCGTCAGGAACAGCGTCGTGCCGTCGTCGCCGCCGAAGCACAGGTTCGACGTCACCTCGGGGACGGCCACCTCGCCGATCCGCTCGCCGGAGGGGTCGAACACCACGACGCCGCGGTGCGACGACGACCACACGTTGCCGTGCTCGTCGACCCGAATGCCGTCCGGTGCGCCCTCGCCCGGCTCGAGTCGCGCGAACACCCGGCCGTTCTTGAGCAGGTCGCCGCCGTCACCGACGCGGTCGTAGGCGCGGATGACCGGTTCGTCCCCCGACGAGCTCGCGATGTAGAGGACCCGCTCGGACGGGTCGAAGGCGAGTCCGTTCGGCTCGTCGACGTCGGTCGCGACGGGGCGCAGGTCCTCACCGGACGGTCCGCACCGGAACGTCCAGTGGTCGCCGTACTCGCGCACGCCGGGGTGACCCTCGCGCGGCTGGGTGATGCCGTAGGCCGGGTCGGTGAACCACACACTGCCGTCCCGGGCGACGACGACGTCGTTCGGCGAGTTGAACCGCACGCCGGCCCAGGCGTCGACGATCGGCGTGACGACGCTGTCGCGGTCGCGCTCCACCCGCCGGAGTCCGTGCGAGCACTGGACGACGCTGCCGTCGCGGTCAATCGTCCGGCCGTTGGTGAACTCGACGCCCGCGGCGTACGTGGAGGTATCGCCGGAGTCGGCGTGCCACTGCAGGATCCGGTCGCCGGGGATGTCCGACCAGCGCAGGGTGCGGGACGACGGGATCCAGCAGGGCCCCTCGGCCCAGGTGCTGCCGGTGGCGATGCGCTCGAGCGCGTCAGGGTCCGGCACGAGGTCGTCGAGCAGCACGGGTTCTCCTTCGAACGGTGTCCCCACCCTACGTTCGTCAGGCCGCAGCCGCCGCCTCGCTGCGTCGTCGCACGGCCTTCTCGATCGCCGAGATCGCGAGGCCGAGCAGGATCGACGCCACGACCGCGAGGGTCGTGACGAGGAAGGGCTGCTCGCGGCTCCAGCGCCCGGTGGCCGCCGCGATGCCGACGCAGTACGCGGCCCACACGACGTCGGCGAGCACGCAGCTGACCAGGAACCGCCGAACGTCGAGCCCGCTGTCCGCGCCGACCAGGTTCGTCGTCAGCCGGCCCATCGGGATGAAGCGTCCGAGGACCGCGATGCGCCCGGGAGCGGCACGGTAGCGGCCGTCGATGGCGTCCCGGGCCTTACGGACCTTCGGACGCGCGAACCACGACCTCGAGCCGAGGTCGACCGAGCGCGCCAGGTGGTACAACCCGAGGTCGCCGAGGACCATGCCGATCGAGGCCGCGACGACGAGGACGAGGACCGGCAGGAGGCCGCCGTCACCGCCCACCAGGAGCGTGCCGACCGCGACGACGAGCGCCTGGCTGGGGAGGAAGACCGCGACACTGCCGACGGCGAGCACGAGGCCGACCACGACGAACGTCCACGGGGTGCCGAGGAGCTGGACGACCAGGTCCTGTGCTGCGTCCACGCTCACCCTCCACGGGCGCCGGAGGAGCGCACCGGACTCCATCTTCCCAGGTCGGCGGGGCACCGCTCACGTGCGCTCGACGATCGCCCGCATCGCCGCGGCCGCGTCGTCCGGGTGGCCGTCGACGACGGCAGCGGCGAGCGCGAGGTGGAGGCCGACGTCGTGCCGGTCCGGGCGGATGCTCCCGCGTTCGCGCAACACCTGGCCCACGACGCGGTGCAGGCGTCGGTACAGCGTGTTGTCGGACAGGTCGAGCACGAGCGCGTGGAGCCGCACGTCCGCGGCCACGAAGTCGAGGCGGTCGTCGCGGGCCGCTGCGGCCGCGAGCTCGTCCGCGGTGGTGCGAAGCGCCTCCCGTCGGTCCGCGCACTCGTCGAGGGGCGCCCGCCGGGCTGCTGCGGCGGCTGCGGCGGGTTCGACCGCCGCGCGGAGTTCGCGGAGCTCGACCGCCACGCGGTCACCGTCCGGGCCCCGGAGGCGCCACCGCACGACCCGCGGATCCAGGACGTCCCACTCCAGCACGCCGAGGACGGTCACGCCGACCCGGCGCCGCGCGGTGACCAGGCCGAGGGCGACGAGGACGCGGACGGCCTCGCGGACGATGCTGCGACTGGCCCCGGTCGACGCCACCAGGTCGTCGATGCTCCGGCGGCTACCCACGGCGATGGCGCCGGCGACGACGGCGGCACCGATCTGGTCGAGGACGCGGTCGAACGTGCTGGTCACCGCTGGGACACCGGGCTGACCACGAGTTCGTCGACGCGCATGTACGACGGCGCCTCGAGCACGAACGACACCGCGCGGGCGATGTCCTCCGGCTGCAGCATCACCGATCGTGCGGCGGCGTCGGGCACCGACGGCCGCTGGTCGAGGAAGTCGGTCGCGACGTCACCGGGGCACAGGTGCGTCGCCCGGACCCCGTGGTCTGCCTCCTGCTGGTTGAGGCTCCGGACGACCGAACCGAGCGCGGTCTTCGAGGCGGAGTACGCGACGCCGGCGCCGGGCTGGAAGGACCACCCGGCGTAGGACGACACCACGACGACCACGCCGCCGGACTCGCGGAGCGCAGGCAGTGCGGCGTCGACGACCGCGACCACCGCGGTGAGGTTCGTGTCGACGATCGCGCGGAAGTCCGGCAACGACTGGTCGTCCCACCGGCGCCGCGGCGCGTTCAGCCCGGCGGCGAGCACGACCGCGTCGAGTCGTCCGAACCGCTCGAGCACGGTGTCCCGCGCAGACGCGACGGCAGCGGGATCGGCAGCGTCGAGGGGCAGGACCGCCGCCGTGCCGCCGGAGGCCGTGATCGTCGCCGCGACCTGCTCGAGCCGGTCCACGCGCCGCCCGCTCAGGACCACCGTCCACCCGTCGCGCGCAGCGGCCTCGGCACTCGCGGCCCCCATGCCGCTGCCGCCGCCGGTGACCCAGAGCACCCGTTGCTTCGCCATGCTGCAATAGTATGCCTATTGCAGCAACCGACGACAGGAGCAACGATGCACCTCGACCTGACCGACCGCGTGGTGGTCGTGACCGGCGCAGCACGCGGGATCGGACGCACGCTCGCCGATCGCTTCGTCGCCGAGGGGTGCCGCGTCGTCGCCCTCGACCTGGCCTTCGAACCCGACTTCCCGCTCGACCACGTCGTGTGCAACGTCGCCGACCCGGATTCGGTCCGGGCCGCCGTCGACGAGGTCGTCACCCGGCACGGCACGATCGACGTGCTCGTGAACAACGCCGGCATCAACGTCGAGGGCACCGTCGCCGAACTGCAGTGGGACGCCTGGCGCCGGTGCATGGACGTCAACCTCGGCGGCACCTTCCTGATGAGCCAGGCCGTCGCGCCGGTGATGCAGGCCGCGGGGCGGGGGCGGATCATCAACGCCGCCTCGTTCGCCGCGATCGTCCCGAGTGTCGGCAGCGCTGCCTACGCGGCGTCCAAGGCCGCGGTCGTCTCGTTCACCCGGGTGCTGGCGTCGGAGCTCGGCCCGTGGGGCATCACCGTCAACGCGTACGCGCCGGGCATGGTCCCGACGGCGATGAACGGGTTCGCGACCATGCCGGCCGAGGCCCAGGACCGCCTGCTCGACACCCTGTCGCTGCGCCGGTGGGAGACCGCGGACGACGTCGCCGACCTGCTCGTCTTCATGGCGAGCGACGCCTCGGGCTACGTCACCGGCACCCTGCTCGACGTCTCCGGCGGCAAGCTCGCGACACAGATCCCGGCACGCGCGCACGGCCGCTGAGGGTTCAGCGCAGCATCCGCTCCAGGAGTGCGCGCAGCTGCCGCCGGTCCCGCTCCGGCAACCGGGCGGTGAGCGGCAGCAGTGCATCGCGGATCGCGCCCTCGAGCGAGCGCGCCACCTCGAGACCGGCGTCGGTGATCACGACGTCCACCGCGCGGGCGTCGTCCGCGTTCGGCTGCCGTGCGAGCAGTCCCTTCTTCTCCGCGCGCGCCACCAACCCGGTCATCGTCGACTTCTCGAGCCCCAGGTACTGCGCCAGGTCACCGATCCGCAGACGACGGTCACGCAGGATCGCGAGGACCCGCAGCTGCGTCAGCGACAGCCCGGCATCGGCCGCGAGCCCGGTCAGCGGCCCCATCGTCCGGAACGCGGCCTCGCCCAGGGCATCGACGAGCTGCTCGTCCTCGGTCATCTCCTGCACCACTCCAGCCTAGTTGACGAGCTTCGTGATGCGAACTACTTTGTTCGTAACACGAAGCAAATGGAGGACACCATGCACGCAGCAGTCGTCACCGAGTTCGGCCACGCCCCGACCTGGCAGGAGTTCGACGAACCGACTCCCGGACCCGGCGAGGTCGTCGTCGACGTCGTCGCGGCCGGTCTCCACCCGCGGGTCCGCTCGCAGGCCGACGGTTCGCACTACACCAGCGAGGGCGCGCTCCCCCTGGTCCCCGGCGTCGACGGCGTCGCCCGGTTCCCCGACGGCACGCTCCGCTACGTCGCCGTCGCGAGCGACACCCGCGGCACCATGGCCGAGCGCGTCGCGGTCGACCCGCGGGCGAGCGTCGTCCTGCCCGACGGTGCCGACCCGGTCACCGTGGCCGCCGGCGTGAACCCGGTGCTGTCGTCGTGGGTGGCCCTGCGCCGGCGGATCGACTTCGCCCCGGGCAGCCGCGTCCTCGTGCTCGGCGCTACCGGGGCCTCGGGCACCGCGGCGGTGCAGGTGGCGAAGCACCTCGGTGCCGCACACGTCGTCGCGAGCGGGCGCAACCCGGAGCGGTTGGCGGCGCTCACCGCCCTCGGCGCCGACGTCGTGCTGCCGTTGGCCGACGTCGACGCCCTCGGCGCAGCGGCAGCCGACGTCGACGTGGTCATCGACTACGTCTGGGGCCAGCCCGCGGCCGACGTGATGCGCGCCGTCGTCACCGCCCGCACCGAACCGGGTCGCCGACTCGACTGGATCGCGATCGGTTCCACCGCGGGCCACGAGGCGACGATCCCGTCCGCGGCACTGCGCGCCTCGGGCCTGACGATCGTCGGCAGCGGGCAGGGGTCGGTCGGGCGTGCCGGTTTCGTCGCCGAGCTCTCGGGCATCGTCAGTGCGATCGCGGACGGCACCGTCCGGGTGGACGCGACGGCCGTGCGGTTGGCGGACGTCGAGGCGACGTGGGCCGGACAGCCCGCCGGGAGCACGGGCAGAGTGGTGTTCACAGTGTGAACCGAGCGCGAGCAGGCTGTCCGGTCGCACAGGTTCTCCACATCCCACTCTTCGTAGGCTGTGAGGGCCCAGTGAGCCGGACTGCAGCCCGACCCCGAGGAGGTGCCCGATGGTCCTCGTCCTCGTCGCGTTCGCGATCGTCGCCCTGATCGTCCCCGCCCTGACCCCCGTCCTCGGCCGCCGCGTGTTCACCGTGGCCGCCCTCGCGCCCGCAGCCGCCGCCGTGCTGACGGTGCTGCAGACGGACGCGGCCCTGCACGGCAGCGTCGTCGAACGGCACCGGTGGGTCCCGCAGCTCGACCTCGAGATCACGCTGCGGATGGACGCCCTGTCGTGGGTGCTCGCGCTCGTGGTGTCGATCGTCGGGGCCCTCGTGCTCGTCTACTGCGCCTCGTACTTCGGGCACGACGAACCGGGGATCGGCCGGTTCGCGGGCGTGCTGACCGCCTTCGCCGGGTCGATGTTCGGGCTCGTCCTCGCCGACGACGTCATCGTGCTCTTCGTCCTGTGGGAAGCCACCACGGTCTTCTCCTACCTGCTCATCGGACACGACGCCGACAAGCGTGCGAGCCGTGCGGCCGCGATGCAGGCCCTCGTCGTCACCACCGCCGGCGGTCTGGCGATGCTCGCCGGTCTGGTCATGCTGTCGGTCACGGCGGGCACGACCTCGCTCTCCGGCATCATCGCCGCCCCGCCGACCGGACCGATCGTCACCGTCTCGGTGGTCCTCGTCCTGCTCGGCGCGCTGACGAAGTCGGCGATCGTGCCGTTCCACTTCTGGTTGCCCGCGGCCATGGCAGCTCCGACCCCGGTCAGCGCGTACCTGCACGCCGCAGCGATGGTGAAGGCCGGCATCTACCTCGTGGCCCGGCTCGCTCCGGCGTTCGCACTGCTCGACGGCTGGCGCGAGACGATCACCGTGCTCGGTGTCCTCGGCATGCTCATCGGTGGCTACCGAGCGCTCCGCCAGACCGACCTCAAGCTCCTGCTCGCCTACGGCACCGTCGCGCAGCTCGGGTTCCTCGTGCTCGCCGCCGGGTGGGGCGCGCCCGCGGTGGCGCTCGGCGGGGTCGCCCTGCTCGTGGCGCACGCCGCGTTCAAGTCCACACTCTTCCTCGTCGTCGGGGCGATCGACCACACCACCGGCACCCGCGACCTCGGGCGCCTGAGCGGCCTGGGCCGGAAGGCGCCGTGGCTGGCCGTCGTGGCCGCCCTCGCGCTCGTGTCCATGGCCGGCATCCCGCCGACGATCGGCTTCGTCGCCAAGGAAGCCGTGCTGACCGGGTTCACCGAGTCGCTGCACGGCCCCGACGCCGGTTGGGCCTGGTTCGCCCTCGTCGGTGTGACGCTCGGCTCGGTGCTCACCGTGGCGTACTCGCTCCGCTTCTTCTGGGGAGCGTTCGCCCGCAAGCCCGACGTCGCCCAGACGGAACCGCACGCCCTGCACGGCCTGGGTGTGGTGCCGTCGATCCTGGCGCTGACCGGTCTCGCCCTCGGCCTGCTGACCCCGGTCGTCGCGCACGGCATCGAGCCCGCCGCGACGGCGGCCTCGCTCCCCGGCGAGGAAGTCCCCCACCTCGCGCTCTGGCACGGCCTCGAACCGGCGCTCGGCATCTCGGCCGTCACCCTGGTCGGCGGTCTCGCACTGTTCGCCCTCCGACGTCCGGTCGAGGCGCTGCAGCACCAGCTCGCCGGGTTCCCGAGTGCCTCGGGCACCTACCGGCACCTCATGCGCGGCCTCGACCGGTTCGCGACGGGCCTGACCGCCGGTGTGCAGCGGGGGTCGCTCCCCTACTACCTGACGGTGATCCTGTCGGTGTTCGTGGCGGGTGCGCTCGCGAACCTCGTGCTCGGCGGGCCGTGGGAGTTCCACGTCCGGTTCTCCGACTCGTGGGGGCAGATCCCGGTCGTCATCGTGATGTCCGTCGGCGCCATCGCCGTCCTCACCGCGAAGACCCGGTTCGCCGCCGCCGTCCTGGTGGGCGTGACCGGCTACGGCATGTCCGTCCTGTTCGTCCTGCACGGCGCGGTCGACCTCGCGCTCACGCAGCTCGTGGTCGAGACCGTCACCCTCATCGCGTTCGTCCTGGTGCTCCGGCGGCTCCCCCCGCGCATCGCGACGACGAACCCGAGCCGGTTCCGCATCGTTCGTGCGCTCTTCGCGGGGCTCGCCGGCCTCACGCTGGCGATCGTTGTCATCGTCGCCGCCTCGGCGCGCACCGCCGACCCGATCTGGCCGGACCTGCCGGCGCTCACGAGCTCGTTCGGGCACGGCCTCAACGTCGTGAACGTCGCCCTCGTCGACCTGCGCGGCTGGGACACCCTCGGTGAGCTCACCGTCGTCGTCGCCGCGGCAACGGGCGTCGCGAGCCTCATCTTCGTGAACTCCCGCGAGGACACGCTGCCCCGGCTCCGTGACCTGCCGGAGAAGCTGACGGCCGACGGTCAGCGCACCGACGGCGAGCCGCGCGCCTGGCTGCCGACGAGCGCCGCCATCCCGACCGGCCGCTCGGCACTCCTCGACGTCGTGGTCCGACTGCTGTTCCACGGGCTCATCGTCCTGTCGGTCTACCTGCTGTTCGCCGGGCACAACGCGGCCGGCGGCGGCTTCGCCGGTGGCCTCGTCGCCGGCATCGCGCTGGCGGCCCGCTACCTGGCGGGCGGCCCGGCCGAACTCGGCGCCGCCGCCCCGGTCCGTGCCGGTCGACTGCTCGGACTCGGTGTCGCGACGGCAGCGATCACCGCGATCGTGCCGCTGTTCTTCGGCCGCGAAGCGCTGTACTCCGAGTTCTTCGAGGCGACCGTCCCGATCCTCGGCCACGTCGAGTTCGTCACCGCGACGTTCTTCGACATCGGCGTGTACCTGGTCGTCGTCGGCCTGGTGCTCGACGTGCTCCGCAGCCTCGGCGCCGAGGTGGACCGGCAGCGCCTCGAGGATGCCGGGGCGCCCACCCGCGACACCACCGAGGGGTCCGTCCGCGACACCCTCGAGGCCCCCACCCCGGAAGGGAGCGCCACATGACCGTCACCCTCGTCCTCGTGATCGCGATGGCCGTGCTGTTCTCCTGCGGCGTCTACCTGCTGCTCGAACGGTCCCTGACCCGGATGCTGCTCGGCTTCCTGCTGCTCGGCAACGCCCTGAACCTGCTCCTGCTGGTGATGTCCGGTGCCGCCGGTAACCCGCCGATCGGCAAGTCCGCCGAGGGCATCACCGACCCGCTCCCCCAGGCCTTCGCCCTGACCGCGATCGTCATCACCTTCGCCGTCAGCGCGTTCCTGCTCGCCCTCATCCACCGCTCGTGGCAGCTGTCCCGTGCCGACGAGGTCGAGGTCGACGAAGCGGACGTCGCCATCGGCCGCACGCGCGACGACCCCGACGACGACCCGGAAGCCGACTTCGACCCGAAGTCCCCCGAGGACGCCGACGATCCGCACGAACACCAACCGCACCAGGACGGAGTGAACCGATGACCTGGCTCGTCCCGCTCCTCGTCCTCGTCCCGCTGCTCGGCGCAGCCGTCGCACTCGGCCTCCTGCGGCACCAGAAGCTCCAGCGAGCGATCACCGTCGTGGTGCTCGTCGTCGCACTCGCCGTCGCCGCGACCCTCATGGTGCTCGTCGACCACCACGGCACCATCGTCGTGCAGGTCGGCGGGTGGGACGCCCCGTACGGCATCTCGCTGGTGGTCGACCGCCTGAGCGCCCTGCTCCTCACGGTGAGCGCCAGCGTGCTGCTCATCGTCCTGCTGTTCTCGATCGGCCAGGGGCTCGCAGCCGACGACGGTGAAGCCCCGGTCACGATCTTCTACCCGACCTACCTCGTGCTGGCCGCGGGCGTGCTCGACTCGTTCATCGCCGGCGACCTGTTCAACCTGTACGTGGCGTTCGAGATGCTGCTCGTGGCGAGCTACGTGCTCATCACCCTGGGCGGCAGCGAGCAGCGGGTCCGGGCCGGCACCACGTACATCGTCACGAGCCTGATCGCGTCGGCGATCTTCCTCGCCGCGATCGGCCTGGTGTACGGCGCGACCGGCACGGTCAACATCGCCCAGATCAGCGAGCGCGTCGCCGATCTGCCCGAGCACGTGCAGCTGCTCCTGCACACGATGCTGCTCATCGGCTTCGGCATCAAGGCGGCGGTCTTCCCGCTGGCGTTCTGGCTGCCGGACTCGTACCCGACCGCCCCTGCCCCGGTCACGGCCGTCTTCGCCGGCCTGCTGACGAAGGTCGGCATCTACGCGATCATCCGCCTCGAGACGGTGATCTTCCCCGGGCCGCAGTTGAACAACGTGCTGCTCGTGGTGGCGGTGTTGACGATGGTCGTCGGGGTGCTCGGCGCGGTGTCGCAGACCGACGTCAAGCGCCTGCTGTCCTTCACGCTCATCAGCCACATCGGCTTCATGGTGATGGGTGTCGGGCTCGGGACGGTCGCGGGGACGGCGGCCGCGGTGTTCTACACGGTGCACCACATCGTCGTGCAGACCACGTTGTTCCTGGTGTCCGGCCTGATGGAACGCGTCGGTGGGACCACGTCGACCCGGTCGCTCGGCGGGTTGTTGAAGGCCGCGCCGCTGCTGGCCGCGCTGTACCTGATCCCGGCGTTCAACCTGGGCGGCATCCCCCCGTTCTCCGGCTTCATCGGCAAGCTCGGGCTGTTCCGCGCCGCCGCCGAGGACGGCTCCCCGCTGGCGTACGTCACGATCGCCGCCGGCGTGGTCACGTCGCTCCTCACGCTGTACGCGCTGATGCGCGTGTGGGACGCCGCCTTCTGGCGGCCGAAGCCCGCGGCCGAGGCCGCGGCGCCGCACGCGACGACCGCCGAACCGCACGCAGCCCTGCGGTCGCCGGAACCCGCCCCCTTGACCGTCTCCGAGGAGACGGGTGAGGCCTTCCACCCAGGAGGCTCGGTGACGGTCACCGACGCACCCCACGCGAGCAGTGCCTCCCGTCCGGCCACCGGGTCGACCGAGACGGTCGGCGAAGCGCCGACCAAGGTCCGGCTGCCGCGCATGCTCGTCGGTGTGACGACGGTCGCGGTCCTCGGATCCGTCGCCCTCACCGTGGTCGCCGGCCCGCTCTACGGGTACGCGAGCCGCGCAGCGGAGTCGCTCGAGTCGCCGGACCGGTACGTGCAGGCCGTCCTCGGGGGTGACCGGTGAACACCGACACCCGACACGTCGCGAACGCCCGCCGCATCGCGGTGGCGTGGCGGTACGACGTCCCGCTCGTCGCCGGACTGACCGTCCTGTGGGCCCTGCTCTGGGGCTCGTGGACACCACTGACCCTGCTCTGCGGCATCGTGGTGGCGCTCCTGGTCACCCAGGCGCTGCCGCTCCCGCCGGTCCCGCTGTCGGCCCGGTTCTCGATCGTGCACGCCGTCCGGTTCCTCGTGGTGTGGTCCGGACTCGTCATCACGGCGTCGTTCCGGGTCGCCTGGGTCGCGTTCCGCCCGCGAGGTGTCCGCCGGAGCTCCATCACGCTCGTGCAGCTGCACTCCACCGCCGAGATGACCTTCACGCTGGCGACCCTCGCGATCTCGCTGGTGCCCGGCTCGTACGTCGCCGACGTCGACCTCCGCCGTCGGCGCCTGCTGCTGCACGTGCTCGACACCGAGCGGGTCGAACAGGTCGAGGCCGCCCGTCGCGAGGCCCTCAGCATCGAGGCCATGGTCATCCGTGCCCTCGG
Organism: Curtobacterium sp. PhB142; assembly: GCF_004341255.1. Taxonomy (NCBI): domain Bacteria; kingdom Bacillati; phylum Actinomycetota; class Actinomycetes; order Micrococcales; family Microbacteriaceae; genus Curtobacterium; species Curtobacterium sp. PhB142. Next base: position 182,784 of record NZ_SLUT01000001.1, read on the forward strand.
TTCGAAGCAGGACGTCTCCGAACTGTCCGAACCGCTGCCGGAGGTCACCCGATGAGCGCCGCCGTCGTCGTCATGGGGATCGGCATCGCCCTGGTCCTGGCCCTGCTCGGCGCCACCCTCGCGCTCGCGGTGTTCCGGATCGTGCGCGGCCCGACGATCCTCGACCGGATGATCGGATCGGACATGGTCCTGACGACCGTGCTCGTGGTGATCGCGGCGTCGATGGTGGTCCGGCGCGACCTGACCGGGATCCCCGTGCTCGTGGTGATCGCGGCGACGAGCGTGTTCGCCACCGTCGCCGTGGCCCGAGCGGTCACGCCGTCGTCGGACCCGTCGGACGAAGGCCTGAGCGTCACCACCCCCGAGCACGCCGCCGAAGAAGAGGAGCAGTCGTGACCGAGATGATCCAGGCGTTCCTCGACGGCGCCGGCGTGCGGGCGTGGATCGCGCTCGCCCTCCTGCTCATCGGTTCGCTGCTGTCCCTCGGCGCCGGCGTCGGCATCGTGCGCTTCCCGGACCCGCTCGTCCGCCTGCACGCCATGGCGAAGCCGCAGGTGCTCGGGCTGGCGTTCGGGCTGGCCGCGATCGTCGTCGCGGTGGGGACCTGGACGGCGTTCTGGGTCGTCCTGCCCATCATGGTGTTCCAGCTGTTCCTGGTGCCCGTCTCGACGCACATGATCGCCCGCGCCGGGCTGCGTGCCGACGACTACCGGCACGAGGACCTGTTGGTCGACGACACCGAGTCCTGATCGTCAGGCGGCGGTGCGGCGCCGCAGCAGCAGGTTGACGACGGCCGCGAGCACGACGACCGCTGCCGAGGCCGCGGGGAGCACCATCGCGACGGACGTGCCGTGCTGCTCCGCCAGGTCGCCGGTGATGGCGGAGGCGATCGACTGCCCGACGATCACGGCGGATCCGAGGATCGTCATCGTGGTCGCGGACCGGCCGACCGGTGAACGGTCCGACCCGAGGCTGTACTGGGCGACGAGGGTCGGGCCGATGCCGACGCCCATGATCGCCAGGACGATGCCGGCCGCCACGACGGAGTCGGCCTGCGAGAACGCGATCGCGCCGCCGAGCAGGACGACACCGAACACGAGCCAGCGCCAGCCGAGGCCGAACGACCGCGGGAACGCTGCGGACCCGAGGGCGAGTCCGGCCGAACCGATGCCCATCAGGCCGTAGAGCAGGCCGGCCTGGGACGCCTCGCCGTGGGTCTCCATGAACGCCGTCAGCGACGTCAGCGTCGAGCCGAAGAACAGGCCGATGCCGAGGATCCCGACGACCACGACGACGAGCCGCGGACGCAGGAGCTGGCGCGCCGGGGCCTGGGTCAGTTCCTCGTGCTGCCCGAGCACGAGCTTGCCGGTGGGGTGCAGCGCGAAGGCGGTCACGAACACGAAGGTCAGGGCCGAGGCGCCCGCCACGGCGACCCACGGTGCGATCGCGCTGGCGAGGATGCCGACGAGGAACGGGCCGATGATGAAGACGGTCTCGTCGGCGGCGGACTCGTACGCCATCGTGCCGCTGAGGGTCTTCTCGCGGCGGGCCGGTCGCATGCGCTGCGCGATGATGGCGACGAGCCGGGTCCGGGACATCGGCGCGACCTGCGGCGCGGACGCCCCGATGCAGAACGCCATCGCGAGCACGGCGAGGTCCGGCGCGCTGCCGCTGACGACGAAGGGGAACGCGCCGAGCAGCGCCGCGTTGACGAGGCCGACGGGGACGAGCACGGCACGCTGGCCGAACCGGTCCGCGGCGGCGCCGACCATCGGTCCGAACACCGCGGCACCGATGCCGACCGAGGCGGAGTTGACGCCACCGAGGGCGACGGAGTCACGCGCGGCCACGACGAGGGTGAGGACCCCGACGACCATCATGGCGAACGGCAGGCGGGCGATGAACGCCACCGGGAAGTACCAGCGTCCGGCGAGGGAGACGAGCGAGGCGTCTCCGGCGGTCGCGGTGTCCGTGCGCTCCGGGGCGGGCGCGGACGGGGTGGGACTGGTGTGGAGCATGGGGGTGTGCCTTCTCGGCCCGGCCCGGTTCGGTGGGGGCGGACCCATCGGGTGCCGCCGTTGTCCGCCGGGGAGCCGGCGGCCGGTAGATACACACTGCGTGTTTCAGAACTGCGCCCATCGTACCAACCGTTCCGGTCAGGGCCAGGGGTAATGCTTCGTCACCGGACCGTCCTGCGGCCCGCACGGCCCATATCGTGGCGCGCATGGAACAGCGACGCATGGGGCGCACGGGGGCGCCCGTCAGCTCGCTGACGCTGGGGACGCGTGCCGTCGCCGGCGTCGCGGCCCACGACCCGTCGGCCGGTGTGACCCTCGTGCTCGAGGCGCTCACCCGCGGCGTGACGTCGGTCGACGTCTCGGACGCCGACGGCGCGGGCCTGGCCGAGACCGCGGTGGGCGCGGCGATCGCCGGACGGCGCGAGGACGTGTTCCTGTCGGTGCGGTTCGGCGCCCCGGTCGACCAGGACCCGGCGCACCGCGGCAACGGGAGGCGGTGGATGTTCCGTGCCGTGGAGCGGAGCCTGCAGCGACTCGGCACCGACGTCATCGACCTGTACCAGCCGGCGCTGCCGGACCCGGCGACGTCGCTCGACGAGACGCTCGACGCCCTCGCCGACCTGGTGGCACAGGGCAAGATCCGAGCCTTCGGCCTCCCCGGGTTCCCGGCCGAGGAGCTCGTCGAGGCGCAGTGGCTCCGGTCCGGGTCGAAGAGCGCCACCGCGACGCACGTGCCCTACTCGATCCTCACCCGCACGGCGGAGCGCACGGTGTTCCCGGTCGCCCGTCGTTTCGGTCTCGGGGTCCTGGCCGGAGCACCCCTCGCGGGCGGCTGGCTCGCGGGCACCTACCGCAACGGCACCGTCCAACCACGCTCACCGCACGTCGACGAGCACCCGGACGCGTACGACATCGGCGCCCCGCGGAACCGTCGGAAGCTCGAGGTCGCCGACCGGCTCGGACGCCTGGCCGACGACTCCGGCTTCACGGTGTCGGAGCTCGCGGTCGCCTTCGCCCTGACCCACCCGGACGTGTCCTCGGTGGTGATCGGGCCGCGCACCGTGTCGCACGTCGATGCCTACGTGCAGGCGTCCGAGATCGTCCTCGACGATGGGCTGCTCGACGCGATCGACGCGATCGTCGCGCCGGGCACCCACGTGCTCGAGCGGGACACCGGGTTCGCGCTGCCGGCGCTCAGCCGCGAGCGACTGCGCGGTCGCACCCCGGTGGGCGCGGGACCGAACCGCTCGTAGGTCCGCGGTCAGGAGACCTCGCCGGCACGCGCTCCCGCCCACAGGTCGACGTCGGTGATGCCGACCGAGTGCTCGTCGATGGTGCGGAGCTCCTCGTCGGTGAACGAGGTGTTCGCCAGCGCCGCGACGTTGTCCTCGAGCTGCGACACCTTCGACGCCCCGATCACGAGTGAGGTCACCCGCTCGTCACGGAGCGCCCAGGCCAGGGCGAGCTGCGCCAGGGACTGTCCACGAGCCGCGGCGACGTCGTTCAGTGCCCGGAGGTGCCCGACGACCTCCGGGGTGATGCTCGACGCGTCGAGCGACTTGCCGGCGGCGGCTCGGGAATCAGACGGCACCCCGTCCAGGTACTTGCCGGTGAGCAGGCCCTGCGCCAGCGCGGTGAACCCGATCACGCCGAAGCCCAGCTCGCCGGCGGCGTCGAGCAGCCCCTCGGTCTCGATCCAGCGGTTGAGCATCGAGTACGACGGCTGGTGGATGAGGAGCGGGGTACCGAGGTCGCGCAGGATCGCGGCGGCCTGGCGGCTGCGTTCCGCGTCGTACGACGAGATGCCGACGTAGAGCGCCTTGCCCTGCTGGACCGCCGTGTGCAGTGCGCCCATCGTCTCCTCGAGCGGGGTCGAGGCGTCGAGTCGGTGCGAGTAGAAGACGTCGACGTAGTCCAGGCCGGTCCGCTGCAGGGACTGGTCGAGCGAGGCGAGCACGTACTTCCGCGAACCGCCGCCCTGCCCGTACGGCCCCGGCCACATGTCCCACCCGGCCTTGGTCGACACGACCATCTCGTCGCGGTACGGCCGGAAGTCCTCACGCATCAGGCGCCCGAAGTTCACCTCGGCGGCTCCGTACGGCGGGCCGTAGTTGTTCGCGAGGTCGTGGTGCGTGATGCCGAGGTCGAAGGCTCGACGGCTGATCGCGCGCTGCGTCTCGAACGGCACGTCGTCACCGAAGTTGTGCCAGTACCCCAGGGAGAGCAGCGGCAGGTCGAACCCGGAGCGGCCGGTGCGGCGGTACGTCATCGAGTCGTAGCGGTCGTCGCTGGCGATGTAGGTCATGGCCCGAGCCTGCCACCAGCGCCATCGGACGAGCGCAACGAGCGCAACGAGCGCGATCGGACGAGCGCCACGAGCGCCACGAGCGTGATCGGGTGCATGATCGACGCACCGACACGGAAGGGCACCACCATGGCACGGACGACGAAGACCGAGGGCACCTTCACCGACGAGGAACGCGCGGCGATGCAGGAGCACGCCGCCGAGGTCAAACGCACCCGAGGCACGAAGGGCACCAAGGCGGAGAAGGCGGCAGCGGACGCCGCCGCGGTCGAGGCGAAGATCACCGAGATGCCCCAGCCAGACCGCGGTCTCGCGGAACGCATCCACCGCATCGCGCTCGACGTCGCGCCCGACCTCGCGCCGAAGCTCTGGTACGGCATGCCCGCGTACTACCAGGACGGCAAGGCGGCGTTCTTCTTCCAGGACGCCGCGAAGTTCAAGGCCCGGTACGCGACGCTCGGGTTCCAGGACTCTGCCGCACTCGACGACGGGACGTTCTGGCCGACGTCGTGGGCGATCACGCCGGAGTTCTCCGAGGCGGACGAGGCGACCGTCGCCGACCTGATCCGCCGCGCGGTCGCCTGACCCCGCGGCCGGTACCGTGAGCGCATGACCGCGCTCCGTTCGGCCGACCGATGACCTCCGTGGGGGTGCCGGCCTGCTTCGCGCTGGTCTTCCTGCTGCTGTACGCCCTGGGACGGCGCCGCGATCCGCGGATGCTCCGGAACGGCGTGTTCCTGACGGCCGCCGCGTTCTTCGCGCTCGCGACGGCCGTGACCGCACTGACGCTCGTGGTCCCCGGGTTCAGCCTGGTCGTCGGCACCGTGCTGCTGCTCGTCCCGCTCGCGGTGGCCGTCCTCGGTGTGGCCCTCATCGCGAACGGGTTCCGGATGCTCCGCTCCGAGGGGCGCAGTCTCGGCAACACCCTGTCGTTGGTCGCGGGGGTGCTGGTGTTCGTGCTGCCGGCGGTGGCGATCGCGCTGTTCGTGTCCGCGAGCGGCGAGGGGTTCACGCTCTGGGACGGCACGCGGATCGCGGTCGCCGTGCTGATGGTGTTCGTCTGCGGGTACTTCGCCGTGTCCCTCGTCGCGTTCGCCGTGTACTCCGTCGTCTACGGCCGGATGCGTCACGGCACCGTGCCGGACACGATCGTCGTCCTCGGTTCCGGGCTGATCCGCGGTGAGGTGCCGCCCCTGCTCCGCAGCCGCCTCGACCGCGCACTCGTCGTGTACCGTGCCCAACGGGCCGCCGGGCGTCGGCCGCTGCTGATCCCCTCCGGCGGGCAGGGCGACGACGAACCGCGCGCCGAGGGCTTCGCGATGGCGGAGTACCTACTGGCGAACGGTGCGGACCCCGACGACGTGCGGCCCGAGACCGAGTCCCGCAACACCCGCGAGAACCTGCGGTTCTCGCGCGCCGTGCAGGCCGAGGCCGGGCGCGACGGTCCGGTCGTCGTGGTCACGAACAACTACCACGTGCTCCGCGCCGCCACCCTGGCCCGCCGGCTCGACCTGCCGGCGCAGGTGGTCGGTTCGCGGACGGCGCCGTACTACGTGCCGAGCGCGTTCCTGCGCGAGTTCGTCGCGGTGGTCGTCGAACACCGCTGGCTCAACGTGGTGGCGTGCACGCCGTTCGTCATGTTCACCGCGTTCCTGCTCTGGGAGTCGTTCCAGCAGCGGTAGACGTGGCCAGCGGACGGACGGGAGGCCCGTGGCGGGCCCGCCACGGGCCTCCCGTCCGCCCGTTCGTCGCGTCGAGATCCACCGTAGGATCTCGACCATGGTCGAGATCCAGCCACCCCGCCCGACCGACCTGCTCCCGATCGGCGAGATCGTCCGACGCACCGGCGTCGCCGCGTCGGCCCTGCACTTCTACGAGCGCAAGGGCCTGATCCGGCCCGAGCGCACCGACGGCGGCACCCGGATGTACCCGCGACACGTCGAACGGCGGATCGCGATCATCCAGGTGGCGAAGCGCCTCGGCATCCCGCTCAGCGAGGTCGCCGAGCAGTTCGGCACGCTGCCGGCCGACCGGATGCCGTCCCTGCGCGACTGGAACCGGCTGAACGAGCGGTGGCGCGCACGGCTGCGGGCCCGTCAGCTCGAACTCGAGCGGCTGCAGCAGGAGATGACGCAGTGCATCGGGTGCGGCTGCGTCTCGCTCGGGGCGTGCTCGGTCGTGAACCCGGGCGACACGCTCGGCGACGAAGGCCACGGCGCTCGGCGGCTGCTGCCGATCGAGGACGACGCCCCGCAGGACTAGACCCCGCGCAGCCCCTCGTCGATCCGGTCGAGCAGAGCGAGCGCCCCGGGCAACCCGGCGTCGTCGTCGCCGAGCGCGTCGCGGAGCTTGCCGGCCCAGTGCGCGCGGAGGCGCCCGATGCTCTCCCGTGCCACGTCGGTCGAGTGCAGCTGCACGGTCCGCGCATCGTCCGGGTCCTGCCGACGTTCGACCATCCCCTTCTCCACCAGGGACCGCAGCGCGACGCTGAGGTTGCTGCGCTTGAGTGCCGTCGCCTCGGCCGTCGCGCTCGGTGAGGTGCCGGGGTTGCGGTCGACCCAGCGCATCACGAGCGCCTCGGTCCCGGTGAGCGGCACGATCTCGAGCGCCCCGGCACCGTGCGGGTCGATCTCCCGCGAGATCCGCAGCACGACGTCGGCGAGGTCGGCGAGGACGTGGTCGGACACGGCGGAGTGCATGTCCGTACTGTACCGAGGATCGGCAATGAGTTATGCTTTCATAACAATGACCACGGACACCGGAACCATCCGCGCGCACGTCGCGACACCCACGACCAGGCAGCAGGGCATCACGACACCGCTGCTGCTGGTGCTCGGCCTGCTCAGCGCCGTCGCCCCCTTCGCCACCGACCTGTACCTGCCGGCGTTCCCGCAGATGACCACCGAGCTCGGTGCGAGCGCCACCACCGTGCAGCTCACCCTGACCGCGTTCCTGGTCGGCGTCACGGCCGGCCAGCTCGTCTTCGGCCCGCTGTCCGACCGGTTCGGCCGCGTGCCGCCGCTCATCGCCGGCGCGGCACTGTGCGTCCTCGCGAGCGTCGCCGCCGTGTTCGCACCGAACATCGGCGTGCTCATCGCGGCTCGACTCCTGCAGGGCCTGGGCGGTGCAGCCGGCATGGTGATCAGCCGTGCGGTCATCTCCGACCTGGCGACCGGCAAGCCCGCAGCCCGCGCGTTCTCGCTCATGATGATCGTCGGCGGGGTCGCCCCCGTCGTCGCTCCGCTGCTCGGTGGCCTGCTCACCGGTCCGATCGGCTGGCGCGGCCTGCTGTCGATCGTCCTCGGTCTGTCCGTGGTCATGCTCGTCGCGGTGCTCGCCGTCATCCGTGAGACCCACCTGAAAGCGCACCGCGACGTGCTGCGCGAGGAGCGGAAGGGCTCCGGTTCGCCGCTCCGTGCGCTGCGCTCCCGCACCTTCCTCGGGTACATCGCCGTGTTCGGCTTCGCGTTCGCCGTGATGATGGCGTACATCTCCGCCTCGCCGTTTCTGTACCAGGACATGATCGGGCTCGGCACCGTCGGCTACGGCCTGGCGTTCGGGCTGAACGCGCTGGCCCTGATGGGTGTGAGCATCGTGTCCGCCAAGCTCACCGAGACGCGTTCGGTCACCGGCGTGCTGTCGCTCGGCATCGCGCTGGTGTTCGCCTCGACGGTCGCGTTCGCGCTGCTCGTCGTCTTCGCGGCGCCGGTGTTCTGGCTCGCGGTCCCGCTGTTCACCGCGGTCGGCTCGCTCGGCCTGGTGCTCGGCAACGCCACGGCGCTGGCACTCGGTGCAGTGCCCGCCGCTGCCGGCAGCGCGTCGGCCGTGCTCGGGGCGCTGCAGTTCGGGCTCGCGGCATTGGTGTCCCCGCTCGTCAGCATCGGCGGCTCGGTGACGGCGGCACCGCTGGCGATCGTGATGCTCGCGTCCGCCGTGGTCGCCCTCTTGGCGCTGCTCGTCGCCCGGGGTCGCACCCGCCTGGCCTGACCCGGTCGGGGCCGACTCGGAACGACATCATCGACGTCGCACGACAACCAGGACGTCGTTCCGGGTCGGCAGGCCCGTCGACTACCGCCCCCGCAGGAACGGGATCCGCGGCATGAGCCAGTCGACCCACACCACCCGCACCCCCGGGGCCACGGCAAGCGCCCACAGGATCGAGGCCACCGCGTCGGTCGGGTAGTGCACCGCGTCGATCGACACCGAGAAGAACACCACCACGATCGCGACGACCCCGAGCGTCAGCGCGAGTCGGTGCCACCGGGTCTCGCGCAGCAGCCAGATCAGCGCGATCACGAAGGCCGTGATGTAGACGGTGTGCCCGCTCGGGTACCCGGGGTCGGGCTGCACCGGGAACGGGTGCGGCAGCACGGCGACGTCGGGCCTGGCGCGGTGGACGATCTCCTTCACGACCGCGGACGGCACCCACGTGATGGCGATCGTGCCGCCGAAGGCCAGGGCCGGACGGAGACTCCGGGTGCGCCACCAGATCACGGCCACGACGACGACGGTGATCCCGATCGCCGGACCCGGACTGATGACGTGGTAGACCGCCGTGGTGAACGCCCCGATCGCGCCGGTGTGCAGGGCGTTCAGGGCCTTCGACAGTCCGAGGTCGACGGTGCCGAGGGCGAACCCGACGAGCGTGATGACGACCACGGCGATGACCGCGATCGCGACGGAGACGAGCGGGTAGGGCGACGGCTCGAGGATCCCGGTGCCGTCGGACTCCGGTCGGCGGGGGCGGAGCAGCGGCGCGTCGGTCATCCGACCATCGTCCCAGCCCGGACTCCGACCACGGGCCCGGCGAGCCTCTGAAAGCACTCAGCGCAGCCGCCCGCGAGTAGACAGGAGGCATGCCAACCGTTGCCGAGAACATCGTCGCCACCCTCCGCAAGAACGACGTCGCCCGCGTCTACGGCCTGCCGGGGGACTCCCTCAACGGCTTCACCGACGCCCTGCGCAAGGACGGCACGATCCGGTGGGAGCACGTCCGCCACGAGGAGGCCGCTGCGTTCGCCGCGAGCGCCGAGGCCGAACTGACCGGCGAGCTCGCGGTCTGCGCCGGCAGCTGCGGCCCGGGCAACCTGCACCTGATCAACGGCCTGTTCGACGCCAACCGGTCGCGCGTCCCGGTCCTCGCGATCGCCGCGCACATCCCCACCGCCGAGATCGGCTCCGGCTACTTCCAGGAGACCCACCCGCAGGAGCTGTTCCGCGAGTGCTCGGTCTACGTCGAGTACGTCGCCGACCCGACGCAGATGCCCCGCCTGCTCGAGATCGCGATGCGCGAGGCCGTCGAGAAGCGCGGGGTCGCGGTGCTCGTGATCCCCGGCGACGTCCTGCTCGCCGAGGCGAAGGACGACCGCACCACCCGCATCGAGCGCACGACGCCGCGCATCGTGCCGAGCGAGGCCGAGCTGCTCCGCACCGCCGAGCTGCTGAACGGCGCCGACAAGGTCACGATCCTGGCCGGTGCCGGTGTCGCCGGGGCGCACGACGAGGTCATCGCGCTGGCCGAGCGCCTGCAGGCCCCGATCGTGCACGCCCTGCGCGGCAAGGAGCACATCGAGTGGGACAACCCCTACGACGTCGGCATGACGGGCCTGCTCGGCTTCGCGTCCGGGTACCGCGCGATGGAGGACGCCGACGTCGTGCTCATGCTCGGCACCGACTTCCCGTACCAGCAGTTCTTCCCCGCCAAGGCGAAGCACGTGCAGGTCGACATCCGCGGGTCGCAGCTCGGCCGACGACACCCCGTCGACATCGGCCTGGTCGGCACCATCAAGGACACCGCGCTCGCCCTCATCCCGCTGCTGACCGGTTCGCACCCGACGAAGCACCTCGAGGAATCGCTGAAGCGCTACCGGAAGACCCGCGAGAAGCTCGACGACCTGGCCGTCCCCGCGGGCCGGAAGAAGCCCCTGCACCCGCAGTACGTCGCGCGGGTGCTCGACCGGATCGCCGCCGACGACGCGGTGTTCATCCCGGACGTCGGCTCCCCCGTCGTGTGGGCATCGCGCTACCTCACGATGAACGGCAAGCGTCGCCTGATCGGCTCGTTCGTGCACGGCACGATGGCGAACGCTGTCCCGCAGGCGATCGGTGCACAGACGGCGTTCCCGGACCGCCAGGTGATCGCGCTCGCGGGTGACGGCGGGCTGACGATGCTGCTCGGCGAGCTCATCACGATCGTGCAGAACAAGCTTCCCGTGAAGATCGTCGTGTTCGACAACTCGTCGCTGAACTTCGTCGAGCTCGAGATGAAGGCCGCCGGGTTCGTGAACTACGGCACCGAGCTGCAGAACCCGGACTTCGCCGCGGTCGCCGAGGCGATCGGCATCAAGGGCTTCAAGGTCGACGTGTCCGACGACTTCGAGGAAGCGATGGCCGCCGCACTCGCGCACGACGGCCCCGCGCTCGTGTCCGTCCGCGCAAACCGGCAGGAGCTGTCGATGCCCCCGGCGGTCACGCTCGAGCAGGCGAAGGGCTTCACGCTCTACGCCATCCGCACGGTGCTGTCCGGTCGCGGCGACGAGCTGCTGGACCTCGCGTCGACCAACGCGCGTCAGCTGCTGTAGACGCGACCGCACGGCGGACTGGAGGCACGGTGCCAGCTGGCACCGTGCCTCCAGTCCGTCACGACGTCACCACCCGAGCGGCTGGCCGTCCTCCAGGAACACGCCGGTCGGGCCCTCCGGGCCCACGCTCGCGGCGGCAGCGACGGTCGCCGCGCTCACCTCGACGGGGCGACCGTGCGGGTTCGGCACCCCACCGAGCTCGGTCGCCGTGTAGCCGGGCTCGAGGACGACGAAGCGCACCTCGGGTGCGATGCGGGCGTACTGCACCGTGAGCATCGAGACGGCCGACTTGCTCGCGCCGTAGACCGCGGCCTGCACGGTCGACGCCGCACTGTCCGGGTCGTGGACCGCCGTGAACGAGCCGAGTGCGCTCCCGACGTTGACGACGAGGGGGCTGGCCGATCTGCGCAGGATCGGCAACGCGGCCTCGGTCGTGCGGACGATCCCGACGGCGTTCGTGTCGAAGACGGCGAGCGCGTCCGGACCGTTCAGACCCCACATCGCGATGCCGGCGTTGTTGACCAGGACGTCCAGGCCGCCGTTCGCGTCGATGTGCGCGAAGGCCGCGGCGACCGAGTCATCGTCGCGGACGTCGAGCTGGACGGAGCGTGCGCCGATCTCGGCGGCGACGGCCGCTCCCTGGTGGGCGTCGCGAGCGCCGATCCAGACGGCGTGGCCGGCTGCGACGAGTTGGCGGGCGGTTTCCTTGCCGAGGCCACGGGTGGCGCCGGTGATGAGTGTCGTTGTCATGGGTCCAGCGTCACGCTCGACGAGGTCGGCAGGGAGTCGCCCGGTTGTCGTAGGACTGCTGGGGCCAGGACGCGGCCGCGACGTGCGCGCAGACTGGTGACATGGCGGACACGGACTTCGGGCACACCCTGCGACGGCTCCGCGACCACGTCACCCCCGCAGCTGCCGGCATGGTCGTCGGGCCGCGACGTCGCGCGGCGGGACTGCGGCGTGAGGAACTCGCGGGCCTCGCGGGGATCTCCGCCGACTACCTGACCCGCCTGGAGCAGGGTCGCGCGACGTCGCCGTCCGCCCAGGTGGTCGAGGCACTGACCCGTGCCCTCCGGGTGTCGGACGCCGAGCGCGAGCTGCTCTACCGGCTCGCCGGGCACGCGGCCCCGGGCGCGGACGTCGTGCCGTCGCGGATCCCGCCGAGCGTGCAGCGGCTGCTCGACCGGCTGGCGGACACCCCGGTCGCGGTGCTCGACGCCGCCGGGAACCTGCTCGTGACCAACGCTCCGCACGAAGCCCTGATGGGGCCGATCGGCGGGATGCGCGGGAACGAACGCAACACGGCCTGGCGACACCTGGTCGGCTCCGGCAGCCGCGCCGTGCACACGCCCGCGGAACAGGCGGCGTTCGAGGAGAACCTGGTCGCCGGACTCCGGATGACCGCGGCCCGCTACCCGCTCGATCGGCAGTTGCAGCAGCTCGTGCGGGACCTGCGGGCGGCGAGCCCGCGGTTCGTCGAGCTCTGGGACTCGGGTGCGACGACCCTGGGCGAGACGGCCCGCCGCAAGGTGATCGACCACCCCGACGTCGGGCTCATCACGCTCGACTGCGACACCCTGGTCGTCGGGCCGGAGGACCTGCGGATCCTGGCGTACACGGCGGTGCCGGGGTCGGTGGACGCCGAGCGGTTGGCGCTGGCGATCGTGCTGGGGACGCAGTCCTTGGTGGAGTGAGCGCGTCCGGCTACGCGGCGTCCTCGACGTCGAACACCACGACCCGGGCACTCGCACCACCGATGAACTCGGCCACCGGCCGGTGCTCCGGATGCGGCAGGTACCGGGCGAGCGCCGCCCGATCGCGGAATCGGACCACAAGCATCCAGTGGAACCCGCCCTCCAGCCCCTCGGTGCTCACGCTCGTCCCCGACTGCACCGACTCGACACCGTCGATACGGGGCAGCTGCTCTCGCGACAGGGCGTCAGCCTCGGACGACCGGTCCGCTCCGTCCCACTCGACCAGCACGGTGTGCGTCACTCCTGACACGTGGTCTCCTCGTCTGTCTCCACGCCGATCAGAACGCGGGCGTTCCGCCGGCGATCGTGATCGTGGACCCGGACTGGTAGCTCGACTCCGGGCTCACCAGGTGCACGTACGCGGCACCGAGCTCGGCGGGCTGTCCGGGCCGGCCGAACGGCGAGGTCTCGCCGAAGTGCGACACCGTCTCGGCGTCGTCGGAGCCCGGCTGCAGCGGCGTCCACACCGGTCCGGGGGCGACGGAGTTCACACGGATGCCCTTCGGCGCGAGCTGCTGGGCGACGGCCTCGGTGAAGAGCTTGATCGCACCCTTCGACACGGCGTAGTCGATCTTGTCGGCCGAGGGCGTCGACGCCTGGATCGAACCGGTCGTCACGATGGTGGAGCCCGGCTCGAGGTGCGGCACCGCTGCCTTGGTCAGCCAGAACAGCGAGTAGATGTTGGTCTTGAACGTCGAGTCGAACATCGACGTGTCGAGGGTCAGGATGTCCTCGTTGCTGTCCATCCGGCCGGCGACCATGACCAGGGTGTCGAGACCGCCGAACTCGTCGACGCCCTTCTGCACCAGGTCCTTGCAGTACTGCTCGTCGGAGATGTCCCCGGGGAACAGGACGGCGCGACGCCCCTCGGACTCGAGTAGGTCGCGGACCTGTTCGGCGTCCTCCTGCTCGTCCGGCAGGTAGGACAGCACCAGGTCGGCGCCCTCACGCGACATGGCGATGGCGGCGGCGCGACCGATGCCGGAGTCCGCGCCGGTGATGATGCCGCGGTAGCCGGTCAGCCGCTCCCGGCCGACGTAGCTCTCCTCGCCGTGGTCGGGCTTCGGGTCCATCTTCCACGCGGCACCCGGCAGCGACTGCTCCTGCTTCGGGTACGGCGGTGCCGGGTAGAGGGTGTTCGGGTCGCGCTTGTCGTACTGGCTCATGCGATCCACTGTCGTCGTCGCGCGTGGACGCGCGTTCAGCCGCTGCGGTCCTGGGACACGGCTGATGACGGACGGGAGGCCCGTGGCGGCGTCGCCACGGGCCTCCCGTCCGCCACGTGGTTCAGACGCCGGCCGTGGTCCGGATCCAGGACGAGGCCTGCGACAGCAGGGCGTAGTTCGAGCCAGCCTTGGTGTCGGCGCCGGGGTCGGCGCTGTCACCGGTGGAGCAGACGGCGACGACCTTGCCGTTCACGAGCAGCGGGCCGCCGGAGTCGCCGTGGTTCGAAGCACCGGTCACGCCGGTGAGGTGCTGCGCACGACCGCTGTAGGCGTCGGTGCTCGCACCGGTGAGCGAGACGGTGGCCTGGTAGAGGCCGTCGGACTGGGTCGCGTTCGCGCGCAGGCCGTAACCCTGGATGGTGCCGGTGCCGCTCGACTTGGCGGTCGCGGTGAGGTCGAGGGGCGCGTAGGTGGACAGCGAGTAGGCGGTCCGCAGGTGCACGAGCGCGATGTCACCCGCGGGCGAGGCGCTGACTCGGTCGACGGCGACGGCGGTGCCCCGGTTGGTCGTGGAGTTCGAGTGGTAGACGTTCATCGCACCGATGCCGTCGATGCAGTGACGGGCGGTGAGGATCCACGAGGCGTTGATCTGCTCGCCGGTGCAGTTGCTGACGTAGCCCGACGGGATGGAGCCGCCCGACGCTTCGAGCTGGACCGCCCACGAGGTGGTGGGGGCCTTCTCGCCGCCGACGACCTTCGTGCTGGCCGGCAGTGCCGAGGCGGGTGACGCGGCGAACACGCCCGCGGTGATGACGGCCGCGGCGGCGAACGCGGCTGCGATGGACTTCTTCATGACGACTCCTCTGTCGGGGGAAGCACCTGACCCGTTGCGTTGTGCAACTGGTCAGCATCCTGACCCTCGTTCGGGGGCCGCGCCAGTCCGCACTTCGGCGGACGCCGAGCCTCCCGACCCGCTCCGGAGCGGAGCGGGTCGGTCACGCGGCGGCCGTGAGGTCGTAGAGGGTCACACCGTCCACGGTCGTCGACGTGAAGTTCGCCGCGACCCACGCCGTGATCTGGTCGGCAGTCGTGCTGTCCGAGGTGGTGGTCGAGCCGGACCCGGAGGATGAGCCGGCGATGAACCAGTGGATCGCCCCGGCTGCTACCTCGGACCGGAACTGTGCGAGCGTCGGGGCGGGGTCCGTGCCGTTGTAGCCGCCGATCGCCATCACCGGGTCGCCCGTCGCCAGCTGGTAGCTCGCGGCGCTGTTGGAGCCGACGGTCGCGGCGACCCATGTGGCGTCACCGGCATCGGCGGACAGGACGGCGACGAGCTCGCTCGAGACCTCCGTCGAGCCGCCGAGCAGGTTCGCGGCGCCTCCGGTCGGGGCGGCCCGGGTCGCGCCACCCGTGCTCGCGCCGGGCGGTGTGCTACCGGGTGCGGTTCCGCCGCCGGGGGCGGTGCCACCGCCGGGGGCGGTGCCACCGGGGGCGGCTCCGCCGCCAACCGTGCCGCGGGCGACGGCCGGGCCGGCCGAGGGGATCGCGCCGCTGTGCGCGACGGACGCCGTCTGCACCGAGGACGCCGTGGGTCCGAGCAGCGCCGTGACGAGCACCGCCGCCACGGTCGCTGCGCCGATGCTCCGTCGGCGGGGCGGCAGGAGCACGAGGACGGTACCGACAGCCGCGGACGCCAGCACCACCCACCGGATCCAGGGCTGCCACGAGGCCGTGTCGTCGAGCAGCCGGAACGACCATGCTCCCGTCACCGCGACCGTGACGGCGGCCGTGATCCGCCAGGCGAGGACCGCACGACGCTGCCAGAGCACCCCGGCCCCGATGCCCACCAGTCCGGCGATGTACGGTGCGAGCGCGACCGTGTAGTACGGGTGGAAGATCCCACCCATGAAGCTGAACACCAGGCCGGTCGTCAGCAGCGATGCCCCGAGGACCAGGACCGTGGCGAGCCTCGGGTCGGTGTGCTTCCGGACGCCGACCGCGACCACCGCGACGACGAGGAGCACCAGGGCGGTCGGCAGCAGCCAGGTGATCTGCGTCGCGAACTCCGAGCCGAACAGCCGGGTCAGGCCGGTCGAACCCCACGACCCGGCCCCCGTGGTACCCCCGCCCGGCACCACGCTGCCGTCCTCGTCGCCGGTGACCCGGCCGAGACCGTTGTACCCGAAGGTGAGCTCGAGGAAGCTGTTCGTCTGCGAGCCGCCGATGTACGGCCGGGACGACGCGGGTACGAGCTCGACGATGGCGACCCACCACCCCGCCGACACGACGACGGCGACGGCTGCCGCCAGCAGGTGGCCGACGCGTCGCAGCACCGGCCGCGGCGACGCGTACAGGTACACCCCGACCAGCGGCGGCAGCACGAGGAACGCCTGCAGCTGCTTCGTCAGGAACCCGAGTCCGACGAGCACGCCGGCCCAGACCACCCAGCGCATCCGTCCGGACTCGACACCTCGCAGGGTCAGCGCGATCGCCCCGACCACCAGGAGCGTCAGGAGCGCGTCCGGGTTGTTGTAGCGGAACATCAGTGTCGCCACCGGGGTCACGGCGAGGGCGGCTCCGGCGACCAGCGCGGCGCCTGCCGTGAACCGGCTACGGACGATCCGGTACAGGATCGCCACCGAGGCCACGCCCATCAGCGCCTGGGGGACGAGGATCGACCACGAGTTCAGCCCGAACAGGCGGACCGACATCCCGATCACCCAGAGGAACGCCGGCGGCTTGTCGACCGTGATCGCGTTCGCGGCGTCGGAGGAACCGTAGAAGAACGCCTCCCAGCTCTGGCTGCCGGCCTGGATCGCGGCCGAGTAGAACGAGTTCGCCCACCCGTTCACGCCGAGACCGACGAGGTACAGCACCCCGGTCGCCACGAGCAGCCCGAGGAACGCTGGTCGCTCCCACCGCGCCCGGTCCGTCCGCCTACGGCCGACCGATCGCAGTCGCGCGGACAGCCGGGTGGAACGGACGGGGGTGACGGTCGACGTGCCTGACATGGGTCCACCGTCGCGGTCGGGCATGGAGCGCACCCCGCCGCGGGCTGGGAGTCCGGTAAGGGTCCGGCGACGGGCGACGGCCTACCGGGTCGTGAACGTCCCCCGCCCGCGCTGACCGGAGCCGTAGCCGAGGGCGTGCACGACGTGCGACCCCGCAGCGAACGAACCGGCCTGCGTGGTCTTGAAGCGGAGCTTGCCGTTCGCGTCGGCGGTCGCACGTCCGAGGCTGGTGCGGTCGATGCTCACCGCGACCGACTCACCGGCGCGGAACCCACTCGCGGAGACGGCGATTGTCCCGGGGCGACTGGCGCTGCCGAGCGTGGCGGTGGCGGCGGCGGTCGTCGCCTGGGCCTCGGTGCAGGCATCGCCGGGAGTCCCGACGGCGGGGGCCGACGCCGCGGGACGATCGTTCCCCGTGCGCACGCCGTCGTCCTCGCGGATCGTCAGCGCCCCGATCGAGTCGCCGATCACCGACCCGCCCTGGGTGTTGCTGAGCGTCATCGGGTAGGCGGACGTGCGGGTCTCGGACGGCTGCCGATCACCGGTCACGGCGACCCGGACGGCCTTGCAGACCTCGCCCGGCTGGAAGGTCACCGGCTGCACGGTCGGTCGGATGCGGCTGTCGTAGCTCTGGTCGAGGTCGAAGAACACCGTGGTGGCCGCCTCCGCCGGTCGGGAGAGGACGACGGCGGCGGAGACCCAGGCGCGGCGACTGCCCTCGTCGACGAACCGGTCGGCGATCCGTGCTGTGGGCCGGTCCGTGACGGCGGGCGTGCCCAGCGTCGCGGCGGGGAGCAGCGCCACGTCGCTCAGCAGGACGCCGCCGTTCTGCTTCGGGACGTCGACGGTCACCTCGCGCACCGTGGTCAGGTCGACTCCGGTGAAGGACGCGAGCGGGATCTGCGCCTGCTGCAGCAGGGTCTTCCGCGGCGAGTTCCGCGTGCCCGGGAGCAGCTGACCGGCGCGGCTGACGTCGGACAGCTTCCGGGTGGCGACCGCACCGGCCGCATCACGGATGCTCACCGAGAGGTCGGCGTTCGTCGCCGTGGTGTCATCGGGCGAGACGCGGAGCGACAGGGCTCGGAAGCCGGAGAAGTCCGCGGCTGCGGCGGCCACCGGGATGTGGAGCTGCCCACCGGACTTCGCGCCGATCGGCGTGAGGTGCAAGGACGGCGTCGACGGGACCGAGGCTGCCAGCCACGCGGGCGTGTAGTCGGGCACGTTCGACGAGATCGACACGCAGGCCGGCAGCCCCTGCTTCGTCGTGAGTGAGTCCGTGCTCGCGCACGTCGCCGAGGTGATCGACCCCGTCGTGGTGATCGCAGGGTCCTTGTGGTCGAACACGGCGAGGTCACGACGGCTCGAGCCGGGGAAGGATGCGCTGACCCGGAGGTCGGCCTTGCCGAGCGCGGCGGGCTGGCGGTTGCTGCCGTCGAACATCGGCAGGAACTGCTGCTCGCCACCGAGCGTCAGGCGGAAGAAGCCGCTGATCAGGCTGGTGCCGACCGCGTACTGCGCGTCGGACGACAGCCGCGTGGTCTTCTTCGCCTTCGAACCGCACACGGCGTCCGACTCGTCCCACCAGTCGTCGGACGACGCCTTCGGGTACTTCCCCGGGGTCCACGTGGTGTTGAAGAAGTTGTGGTCGGCGCCCATCACCAGGACCGACGAGCGCAGGACGTCGTCGCCGAAGGCCGTGCGGGAGTCGTCGAAGAAGTGCTGACCCTGCAGGTCGGAGACGTCGCCGTCGCAGTAGGGCAGCACGACCGCCAGGTTCGTGTCGGGGAGGGTCATCCGCCCGAAGTCCGTGGGTGCGAGCGGCAGGACGGCCCTGATCCCGAACGGGCTCGTGCGCTGCGTGTTGAGCAGCGCCGCACGGACGACACCGTCGCCGCCACGAGAGTGACCCATGAGCCCGACGTCGGTCAGGTCGAGCTTGCCGGTGAGCAGTGGCGACAGCCGGGGTTCCTGCCCCGCGTCCGCACGTTGCAGCAGGCTGAGGTGGTCGAGGACGAGCTGTCCGCGGGCCGTTGCCCCGCCGTCGTCCGCCAGGGCGCCGTCGAGCGCGTTGATCGCGTTCGCGGAGATCGAGACGACGACCGTGCCGTGGCTGGCGAGCGCCGTCGCGGCGGCGTTGTAGCCGAGGTAGCTCGGGATGTCGGTCTGCCCCGGGCCGCACGGCCAGGCTCGGCGGTTCGGGGCCCCGCCGAAGCAGGCCTCGTGGCGGCCGTGCAGCAACACCGCCACCGGACGCTTGCCGGGGGCGTCCTTCGGCAGGAAGACCGCCGCGCGCATCTCGCCCTTGCGGCCACCGAAGCCGGCGAGGGTCACAGCCTCGTTGCCCAGGTCGTAGTCGGCCCGGACCACCGCGTACTGCCCGGGAGCCGAGGGGTCGTCGGTGAGCGGCGCGGGTGCGGCACCGGGAGCGGCCTGCGGTGCGGTGGGCGCCTGGCCGGTCGACTGCCGCTCCGCGTCGCCGGTCCACCCCTGCTCGACGGAGTCGGCATCGGCCACGGCGGGGTCGGTCGTCGTGACCGTGAGCTGCCGCTGGTCGAGGCTCGTCTGGGCGACACCGATGTCCTCGCCGTCGACCACGAGCACCGGTGCCGCGGCACGGAGGGGCAGCGGCTCGTCGAGGTCGAGCGTCACGGTGTACCCGCCGTCGGTCGGCGTGACCGTCCAGTCGTCGCCCGCCGCCACGGGAGCCGTACCCGGGGTCGCGCCGGCCGGGGTCGTGCCGGTGGCGCCCGGGTTGCCCGGAGCGGCACTCGCCGGCAGGGCGACGACGGCACCGCCGACGGCGAGCGCTCCGGCGATCAGCGCCGAACAGGCGACGTGCAGTGCGACGGCGGAACGACGTCTCGGCGAACGGTTCACGGTGGTTCTCCCCCGGAGGCTGCGGGCGTGCGCCACCGCACGCTCCGGAGCCAACAGTAGGGACGCAGCGGATCGCGGCGAATCGTCCTGGAGGATGACCACGTGCTGGCTGTGAACTGACGCCGACGCCGGGCGTCAGCGAGTGCTCCAGAACGAGATCGAGCGGCGAGCGACCACCGTCCGGCGTTCCTCGTGCCGCTCCGGGCTGTCGGGAAGCCGCCCCGCGAGGAACGGTCCGGCCGCCTTTGCCTTCCATCTGGCGCGGCCGGTTCGCATCGACAACGACACCGGGGTCGCGTCGGGCAGGTTCCGGTACGCCTCGTCGTAGGTGAAGGTGGTGTTCCCACCGGCGTTCATCGCGAAGGCGCCGACCGGCTCGTCGTCGAGGAACGTGCGCAGCTCGCTCATCGGTCGCGCTCGTGCGCCTCGAGAACCAGGCCCAGGACGGTCAGCGCTCGAAGGCAAGACGGAGCTGTGCGGTGCCTTCCCGCCCGCGAATTCGTTGACCCATCGGCGGCTGACACCCATCCGCTCGGCGAGCTCAGCCTGGGACCAACCGAGATGCGTGCGGCGCTCGTGGACGAGATCGCCCAGTGCAAGGGCAGTGTCGACTCGCATAAGCACCTCCGCTTTGATCGTCCGGTCACAGAATTCTGCTGTCACCGATCGCTGACAAGCGTCCGTTGTGATTGATCGATTACACGAAGTCTGGAAACGATCGCTGACACGACGGCACGGATCGGGGTGCGCGGGCAGCGGTGGTCGCCGTGCTCGGCACGCCCGTGGCGATCGTCGTCCTCGCTGCCTGCGGTGCATACGCCCGCGAGCACCGCGTGTGGCTGATCGCCGTCGGCGTCGCCCTCGTCGCAGCACCGATCGCGGGCTGGGCGTTCACGATCGCGCAGTCCTGAACGACGCACGAGGGCCCCGCGACCGGAGTCGCGGGGCCCTCGCTGGTGCGCTGGTGCGCTGGTGCGCTGGTGCGCTGGTGCGCTGGTGCGCTGGTGCGCTGGTGCGCTGGTCTTACTTGATGACGATCGACTGCACCGGGCTGGTGCTCGTCGTCAGGGTGTCGGTGCCGGCGAAGACGGCGTGCAGCTTGTGCGTGCCCTTCTTCAGCGCGAGCGCCGAGGTGACCTTGCCGTTCTTGACGGTGACGGTCGCCAGGCGCTTCGTGCCCTGGTAGATCCGCGCGGTGCCGTTCACGGTGAAGCCCGTGGCCTTGACCTGCACGGTCGCCTTGCCGCCGCTGTACTTGAGCGCCGTCCGGGACGGGGCCTTCGTGACGGTGACGGTGGCGGCCTTCGCGGTCGCCGAGTCGGTGCCCGAGAAGGTCGAGTCCGCGTTGACGAATTTGGCGGTGAGCGAGTGCGTGCCGATGGCCAGGGCGCTCGGGAGCGTCATGGTCGCGGTGCTGTTCTTGACGGGGACGGTGCCGAGGACCTTCTTGCCGTCCGAGACCGTCAGCGTGCCCTGCTGCTTGCCGATGCCACCGGCGATGGTCGCGGTGACCGTGGCCGGCTTCGCCGCGTTGAAGGTCTGCGACGCGGCGGAGACGGCGAGCGTCGTGGTCGTCGCGGGCAGCGTGGCGTGCAGGTCGAACTGGTCGACGGTCGATCCGATCGCGGCCGGGTCGGCGGTGGCGGTCGGCTGGAGCGTCACGCCGCAGCTGTCGACGTTGCCGTGCTGGACCGCCGAGTTGAGCGTGGTGCAGTCGCCGGCGCGGATGTCCTGCACGGAGAGCTTCTCGTCGGTGACCGAGACCTTGACGAAGGAGCGGACGTGCTCCTGGTTCTCGACCGAGTTGGCCCAGTGGCGCTTGCCGGTCGGGTCGAGCGGGTCTGCGCCGTAGCCGCTCTGGGTGGCGTCCGGAGCGGTCAGGTCGTAGTACTTCGAGCCGGAGGCCGAGTTCGCCGTCATGTAGATGACGCCGCCGGGGCCGGAGAAGACCTCGGGAGCAGCGGGCTGCTCGTTGACGTTGGCCTTCTTGCCGTTCTTGATCGCGTAGCTGCGCGAGTAGGAGTGGTCGTGGCCCTGCAGGACGAGGTCGACGCCCATGTCGGAGAACGCACGCGTGAAGTCGAACCGGCGCTGCTGGTTGTCCTTGTCGTTCGCGTGGTCGGCCGGCGAGTAGATCGAGTGGTGGTAGACCAGCGTGGTCCACTTCGCGTCGTCGCCGTAGCGGTTGATGACGTCGCGCACGTAGTTCACGTGGGCAGCGTCTGATCCGGCCGCGTAGGCGTTCGAGTTGATGTCGATGAACAGGACGCCCTTGTACATGTACCAGTAGTCGCCACCCGAGTTCGCGGTGGTGTTGCCGCCCGGGTAGAAGTCCGGCACCTTGAGCGAGTTCGGCACCTGGTTGTGCTGCTCGTACGCCTTGCCGCCGACGTCGTGGTTGCCGATGGTCGAGGCCCACGGGTAGCGCTTGAGGACGTCGCTGCTGTCGGCGAACGCACCCCACTCGTACTCGTTGTTGGCGTGCTCGATCTGGTCGCCACCGGAGACCAGGAGCTCGGCGTCCGGCTCGGTCGTCGTGGCGTACCGCAGCGTGTCCGCCCAGCCGGCGCCGTCGTCGTCGACGTAGCCCGACGAACCGATCTGCGGGTCACCGAAGAACAGGAAGTCGAAGTCGCCGGAGAAGCTCTTCGTGGTGAACGTGTACGACGCCGACCAGGCCGACCCGTCCGCCGCACCGACGTGGTACGTGTACGAGGTGTTCGGCTCGAGGTCCGAGATCGTGGCGTGGGCATTGATGTAGCCCGACTCGGCGGCGATGCCGTCGATGCTCTTCGTGTTCGAGTCCGTCGTGCTCGTGTCGACTGCGGTGTTGGCGGCCTTCGACGCGGCGATCGTCGACTTGGCGTCGGTGAAGACCCCATCGGTCATCGACGCGGTCTTCTGGATCTCGAGCGACTGCGCGACGTTCGTCGGGAAGTACCACGAGGCGATGCGCTGGCTCTCGGTGGCACCGACGCCCAGCAGGATGTGGAGCGGGCCGCCGGTGGAGATGTTGGTGGTGGGGGTGTTCGTCGCGGCGGAGGCGACGTTCGTGCCGACCATCGAGGCGCCGGCGATGAGCGCGGCCCCGAGGACGGCTCCGCACACGCGGAGGGTGGTGGTTCTGCGCCGTGACGTGGCGCCGGACAGGAGACTCATGGTGGTCCGTTTCTCAGACGTGGGATGGTGCAGCACGGAAGACTCTGCATGCACTGCGAAACGTCTTGGTAAACGCTGAGTGACAAGTCGTCGCTGTTCAGGAACGGACCACCGTCATCCCGCTGCCAGGCGCTCGACGAACCAGATCATCCCCATCACGAACACCCCGGCGGTCACGACTCCGGTGACCCAGAGCGAGACCCGGTGGGCCTTCCGACGCAGGAGGGACAGCGGCGGGAAGACGATGACGATGATCGCGAGCTGCACCGCCTCGATCCCGACGTTGAAGATGAGGAGCGACACGAGCAGCTGCCACGAGAACGCCTCGTGGATGCCCAGCGCCCCGGCGAACCCGAGCCCGTGGATGAGCCCGAACGCGAACACGACGGCCAGGCGTGTCCAGCCCGCCCGGTCGAGCGAGAAGTGCCCGTGTTCACCGACCACGAGTTCGTCGGCGCGCGACCGGCGCCGCCAGAGCCGCCACAGGTACCAACCGGCCACGGCGGCGATGGACAGGGCGATGAGCGGCTCGACGACGATCGCGGGCGGGCTGACCACCCCGAGCGCGGCGAGGATGAACGTGATCGAGTGCGCGATGGTGAACGCCGACGCGGTGTAGACCACCTCGCGCAGGCGCCGTGACCCGGCGATGAGCGCGACGAGGAACAGGATGTGGTCGATCCCGGTCAGCAGGTGCTCGGCACCGAGGCGGAAGAACTCCCAGAAGCGCTGCCCGGCCGACTGCTCGGTCGAGAACGACGGCTGCGAGGCGTCGAGCGTCGCCGACCCCTGCTTCGCGTCGACGTCGTAGGTGACGATCGTCTTGGTGTCGCGCACGAAGGTCTCACTGTCCGGGAACAGTGTCGACGTCACGACGTGTCCGGTCTGCGTCTCCGACTGCGGCGGGCAGGTGAAGTCCGCCGTCACGTGGGCGTACGGCACCTCGTCCTGCAGGTCGACCGTGACGCTGTCGCCGAGCACGCCCGTGCAGGCCTGCCCACCCGCGCCGGTCACCGAGAACCGGTCGAACACGTACTTCCCGAGCGCGTCGGTGTGCGCCTCGGCCGCCGACACCATGCCGGGGAAGTCGCCGTCGTCCCAGGCCGCCTGCCCCTGCGTGTGGAACGCGTCGTCGTGCTCGCTCGTGGCGACCGACACGAGCATCAGGTCGTACTCGAGCCCGAGCTCCGCGTGCACGACGGTCGGTTCCGTCGACGTCACCTTCGCGTAGACGACCGAGCTGAAGCCGTGCGCCGATGCCGGCGACGCCCCGGCCAGCACGCCGACGACGACCATCCCGACCAGCAGGAGCGCGGCGACGACCCGTGCGATCAGCGCGGACGGGCGGGACGGACGGGCAGGGCGGGCGCGCAGCAGCGCGACGGGGGTTCCGGAAGGCACGCGCAGACGATCCGGCCCTCGGACGACCGGCAGGTGAACAGGTGGTGACCAGCAGTGGGACAGGTGCCGGACAGCCGCCGGAGCCGGCCCGGTGCGGCACACCGACGTGTTTCGATGATGCAGTGACTCGCCTCGCTGCCCGGACGACCGTCCTGCTGACCACCGTCGCCCTCGTCAGCACCGGCGTCGCCCTGCTGGCCGGGTGCTCGGCGACACCCGGCGGGACCGACGCAGGATCCGGAACCGACGCCGGCACCGGCACGTCGGCGACGGCGCACGCCACGGCCGGTGCCCTCGGCGCGGGCTTCTCCGACCCGACGCAGCCGCCGGCACCCGAGGCCACCATCCACCCGGAGCCGGGTTCGTGGTCCGGGGTCCACGCCCCCGACGACTACGACGTCGTGCTGCTGTCGGACGCCGGTGACGCCGACGACGCCCCGACCCGGACCCTGCTCGACGCCGTCGCGTCGTGGGCGGCGGACGAGGACGTCACCGTCACGAGGGTGTCGGCGACGGACGCCGACGACCGGATCGCGGCGGTCACCCGGGCGATCGACGAGCGGTCCGACCTGGTGATCAGCGTCGGCAACCACATGGTCGATCCGCTCGCCGCGGTGTCGCCGACGGCGCTGCACCAGCAGTTCCTGGTCGTGGGTGCCGAGATCGCCGAGCCGACCTCGAACGTGACGGCCGCGGACTGGACCGGCGGCGGCTTCCGCGGCGAGGGGCTCGGACCGTCGAGCCACTACGACCCGTCCACCTTCACCGAGGAGCGCGCCGACCGCGCACTGCGTGCGGGTCTGGCGGCCGTGCTGCACGACCTGCGCGGCATCGTCGTCTGGGTGCGCTGACCGGAGCCGGCCGCGGGTCCGTCGCTACGCCGGCTCGGCCTCGAGCACGAGCGCGCGCACCTGCGACGCGGCACCGAGCGCCACGGCGTCCGACCCGAGGGTCGACTGCGCCAGCCGGATCGTCGCGCCGCTCACCGGGGGCTCGGCCGCGATCGCCGCGGTGATGGCCGGTTCGAGCAGGTCCCACGACCGCGCGATGCCGCCGCCGATCACGATCGTCGTGACGTCGAGGATCCCCGCGGTGAGCAGGGCGGCGCGCGCCAGGCCCCACCCCGCGGCCTGGAAGACGGCAGCGGCGTCCGTGTCACCGGCGCGTGCTGCGACCGCGACGTCGCGCGCCGACAGCCGCCGGCCGGATCGCTCGGCGTACCGGTCGGCGATGCCACGCGCGCCCGCGATCGTCTCGAGGTGTCCGATCTGTCCGCAGGTGCACAGCGCGTCACCGAAGCCCGGCACGTGGCCGATCTCACCGGCGGCGCCGCGCGGCCCCGCGAACAGCCGTCCGCCGAGCACGAACGCACCGCCGACCCCGGTGCCGAGGGTCATCCCGAGCACGTCGGACTCCCCCGCGACGGCACCCGTGGCGATCTCGCCGAGCAGGAACGCGTTCACGTCGTTGTCGAGCGTCGCCGGCACGCCGAGGGCGTCGTTGACCGCGCGGGTCACGCCGTAACCGGCCCAGCCGGTGAACGAGTTGCCCGTCACCAGGACGGTGCCCGTGGCCGCGTCGACCACGCCGGCCGCGCCCACCCCGACACCCGTCAAGGAGGCCCGGTGCCGGACGAGCAGGCCCGTCACCGCCCCGACGGCGGCCGTCACGATCGCCGCCCCACCCGCGTGGGCGGGCGTCGGCAGGTCGACGCGGTCGATGACCTCGAGGTCGGGGGTCGTCAGGACGACCTTGGTGTTCGTGCCGCCGACGTCGACGCCGGCGATCACCCGGGTCACGCGGTCACCGCCGCGAGCGAGGCGAGACGCTCCGTCCGGCGCTGCCGTTGCAGGACGGGGTCCGGCACGGGTACGGCGGCGAGCAGGCGCCTGGTGTAGTCGGTGGTGGGGTGGAGCAGGGTCGTGCCGGTGGTGCCCTGCTCCTCGACGACGCCCTGGCGCATCACCACGACGCGTTCGGCGAAGTGTTGCACGACGGCCAGGTCGTGCGAGACGAACAGGCACGCGAACCCCAGGTCGTCCTGCAGTTCACCGAGGACCTCGAGCACGGTCTCCTGCACGCTGACGTCGAGCGCCGAGGTCGGTTCGTCGGCGACGAGCAACCGCGGCTCGAGCACCAGGGCGCGGGCGAGCGAGACCCGCTGGCGCTGGCCACCCGAGAGCTCGCGGGGTGCACGCGAGGCGAGCGACCGCGGCAACCGGACGGCGTCGAGCACCTCGTCGATCCGCCGACGACGGTCCGCCGACGACATCCCACGGCGGTGCACGGCGAGCGGTTCGGCGATGCACTCCGCGACGGACATCCGGGCGTCGAGCGAGGCCACCGGGTCCTGCAGCACGACGCCGATGCCGGCGCGGAGTGCACGGCGGTCACGACCTCGGGCGCTGCGCAGGTCCTGCCCGAACAGCGACACCGTGCCGGACGTCGGCGTGATGAGCCCGAGCGCCACCCGGGCCGCGGTGGACTTGCCGGAGCCGGACTCGCCGACCAGGCCGACCGTCTCGCCCGCGTGCACGGCGATGTCGATCCCCTGCAACGCGTGGACGGCGCGCGCCCCGCGCCCGAACGTCACCGTGACGTCCCGCAGGTCGACCACCGGGGCCACACCGGGCCTCCCGGCCGCCGCGTCAGCGGACCCCGCGTCGACCGGGGCGGCAGGACGGTCGCCCGCCACGTCGAGCCGCGGCACCGCGGCGAGCAGCCGCTTCGTGTACTCGTGCTCCGGACGGAGCAGGACGTCCTCGACGCTGCCGGTCTCGACGATCTCGCCCTGCAGCATGACCGCGACGCGGTCTGCGAAGTCCGCGACGACGCCCATGTTGTGCGTCACGAGCAGCACGCCCGTGCCGGTGTCGACGGCGAGCTTGCGGAGCAGTTCGAGGATCTCGGCCTGCACGGTCACGTCGAGGGCGGTCGTCGGCTCGTCCGCGATGAGCAGCTTCGGCGAGTTCGCGATCGCCATCGCGATCACCACGCGCTGGCGTTGCCCACCCGACAGCTGGAACGGGAACGACCGCGTGCGCGACTCGGGGTCGGGGATGCCGACGCGGCGGAGCAGGTCGACGGCCTCGGCCGCGGCCTGCGCGGCGGTGACCGTTCGGTGGTTCCGGATCACCTCGGCGATCTGCGCGCCGACCCGGGTGAGCGGGTCGAGGGCCGTCGCCGGCTCCTGGAAGACCATCGACACCGTCGAGCCCCGCAGGGCACGGAGCGACGGTTCGGGAGCACCGACGACCTCGTGACCGGCGACGAGCGCGCTGCCCGTCGCCGTCGCGTTGCCGGAGAGCAGCCCCATCGCGGCGAGCGCCACCGTGGACTTGCCGGAGCCGGACTCGCCGACCAGGGCGAGCGTCTCGCCGGGCGCGACCGTCAGGGACACGCCCCGCACGGCTGACACGGTGCCGGACTCGGTGCTGAACGAGACGCCGAGGTCGGTCGTCCGCAGGATCGGTTCGGTGGTCATCAGCGGCCCCTCACGTCGAAGGCGTCCCGGAGTCCGTCGCCCACGGCGTTGAACGCGCAGACGATCAGGATCACGGCCAGACCCGGGGGCACGATGAGCCACCAGCGTCCGGAGTACGCGGCGGTGAGTCCCGCCGAGAGCATGCCGCCCCAGTCCGTCGCGGGCGGCTGCACGCCGAGCCCGAGGTACGAGACGTAGGCGACGAGCAGGATCGCGTCGGCGACCTGGAAGGTCGCGGCGACGACGATGGTGGACACCGAGTTCGGCAGCAGGTGCTTGCCGATGGCGCGGGCGTGCGAGCCGCCGATCGCGCGCAGGGTGAGCACGTAGTCGCGGTTCTTCAGCGTCAGGGTCTCCGCGCGGATCAGGCGGGACGGCACCAGCCACGACACCAGCCCGAGGATCAGGATGAGCCCGGCGACACCGGGGGTCGTGATGGCCGAGATGACGAGCAGGATGAACAGCGCCGGGATCGCGATGCCCGCGTCGACGACGCGCATCATCAGCGCGTCGACCCAGCCGCCGACGTAGCCGGCGACCGAACCCCACAGGGTGCCGACGACCGTGGCCAGGACCCCGGCGGCGATGCCGACCATGAGCGAGACCTTGCCGCCGTACATCAGCCGGCCGAGCACGTCGTGGCCGACGGCATCGGTGCCGAGCCAGTGCGCCGCGCTCGGACCCTGGTTCGCCTGCTCGAGCAGGGTGTGGGTCTGGTCGGTCGGGTACAGGAACGGCCCGACGAAGCAGAACAGGACGATGACGACGATCACGGCCAGGCCGATCACGGCGAGCGTGTTGCCGCGGAACCGGCGGGCGGCGAGCCGGAACCCGGTGGCCGCGACGGTGACGGGAGCGCCCGGTGCTTCGGGTGCCAGTTGTACGGCGCTCATGCGCGGCTCGCCTTCACGTCATGGGTGGACGCAGTGTCGATGATTGACGCGGCGGTCATGCGCGGCTCGCCTTCACTCGCGGGTCGATGAGGGACTGCGCGACGTCGGCGAGCAAGGTGCCGATGACGGTCGCGATGGAGATGACGAGGACGCAGCCGAGCAGCGTCGGGTAGTCCGACGACTGCGCCGCGTTCCAGAACAGGAGCCCCATGCCGGGGTAGTTGAACAGCTGCTCCGTGACCAGGGCGCCGCCGAACAGCACGGGCAGGTAGTAGCCGAGCATCGCGACGACGGGCGTCAGCGAGTTCCGGAACACGTGCCGGCGCAGGATCGTCATCGTCGAGGCACCACCGGCGCGGGCGGTGCGGACGTAGTCCTCCTGCAGGTTCTCGAGGGTCGAGGCCCGCATGTACCGGCTGAACACGGCGATCATCGCGAGCGCTCCGGTGACGACGGGCAGGACGAGCCCGGCGGGGTCCTGGAACACCTCGGCGAGCGTGGTGCCGCTCGGCGCCTGCGACGGCAGCCACGGCAGCTGCTGGCTGAACACGATGATCAGGATGAGGCCGAGGAAGAAGGCCGGCGTCGAGTAGAAGACGAAGGCCAGCGCGGTGGCGGCGTAGTCGACCGCGCCGTTGCGGCGGGCGGCCTGGAGCATGCCGACCGGGATCGCGACGACGAGGCCGAGGACGGCGGAGATGCCGGTGAGGACGAGGGTCTTCGGCAGGCGTTCGGCGATGAGCTGCGACACCGGTTCGTTGAGCGTGTACGAGGTGCCGAGGTCACCGGTGAGCAGGCGGCCGAGGAACCGCAGGTACTGCACCGGCAGCGCCTGGTCGAGTCCCTGCGCCTGGTTGAACGCGGTGATCTGCGCGGGCGTCGCGGAGACGCCGAGGACACCGCGGGCGGGTCCGCCGGGCAGCGCGTGCAGCAGGCAGAACACCACGATCGTGACGATGAGGATCACCGCGAGCGCCTGCAGGACGCGCCTGGTGAGGTAGAGAGCTGTGGTCATGCGGCTTCCGTCGTCTGGGTTGTTGCGTCGGAGCGGACGGGAGGCGCGGTGTGCGTCGGGCGCACACCGCGCCTTCCGTCCGTGGTCACGGTCCTACTTGTTCCACTTCCACTGGGCCGGGTGGAAGTTGGCGAGCGAGTCCTGGTCGAACCCGGACAGGCCCTTCTTGACGACCGAGATCTGGTAGTCGGGGCTCGGCAGCCAGATCACCGGCAGGTCCTTCGCGACCGCGGCGCTGTAGTCCTGCACGGCGGTGGCGTCGGTCGAGGTGGTGGTCGCATCGATGAGGTCGTCGACCTGCTTGTTCGAGTAGCTGCCGAAGTTCGCCGAACCACCGGTCGAGAAGAGCGACTCACCGGTCGGGTAGGCCGGGAAGTACCAGCTGCCCGCGGTGCCGAAGAACGACAGGTCCCAGTCGCAGCTGGCCTCGTCGCTCGTGCAGGTCGGGGTCTGCGAGAGCACGCTCGACACCGGCGCGGTCTTGATGGTGAAGCCGATGCCGGTCTTCGCGAGCGAGGACTGGATCGCGCTCATCATGTTGTCGGTCACGGTCGAGCCGGACTGCGACAGGACACCCATGGTGAACTTCGTGCCGTTCTTCACGCCCTCACCGCACTGGCTGTCGGACGTGCCGGGGTCGGTGCAGACCATCGTGCCGCCCTGCTCCTCCCAGCCGTGGCTGGTCAGCAGGTCCTTGGCCTTCGACGTGCTGAACGGGTACGGGTTGTCCTTCTGCACGTCGGAGACGTAGTCGGACTCCTGCGCCTGCGGGATCGGGCCGTAGGTCGAGGTGGCGGTGCCGTTGAAGACGACCTTCGACAGGGACTTCTGGTCGATCGACATCTGCACGGCCTGGCGGGCGTACAGCTGCTTGAAGACCGCGCCCATGTCCGGGTTGTTGAAGTTGTACGGCATGTAGGTGATGGCCCAGCCGGTCCACGGCTCGACCTCGTAGCCCTTCGCCGTGAACGAGGACTCCTGGTCCATGTCCGTGGCGTTGATGTAGCCGTAGTCGACCTCGCCGGAGCGGACCGCGTTCACCTCGGCGTCGGCCGTCGTGAACGGCAGCAGGTTGACCGTCGCGATCGAGGGCTTCTCGCCACCGTCGTACTTCGTGTTCGCGGTGAGGGTGACCTTGCCGGCGGTGGTGAACGCCTTCACGCCGTACGGACCGGAGATGGTCTTCCACAGGTTGTCGGTGGCGTAGTCGGAGATCTTGCCGGCCGCGGTGTTCAGGTACTTCCAGACCTGCTTCGCGCCGGCGGTGGTCTCGTCGGCGTCGGTGACCTTGGCGCTCGCGCTCGTCTTGTCCCAGGCGTGCTGCGGCAGCGGGATGATGTGGCTCAGCTGGTTGGCGAGCATCCAGTCGGAGTTGTACGCCTTGTCGAACGTGATCGTGAAGTGGGTGTCGTCGACGGTCTTGAACGAGGTCCAGTTGTCCGGCGCCTTGCCCTTCGAGTACGAGCCCCACTGGTCCTTGTTCGCCTTGATCAGGTTGAACCAGAACTCGACGTCGCGGCTGGTGATCGCCTCGCCGTCGGACCAGTGCCGGTCACCGAGGGTGATCTCGACGCTCTTGCCGTCGTCGGCGAACTCCGCGTCCGTGGCGACGGACCCGTCCTTGTTCCACGCGATCTTGCCGGTGGAGCCGTCGTACGCGACGAGCGGCTCGTACAGCGACTGCGCGATGGAGCCGTTGTTCGTGTTGAGGTGCGCGGCGGTGCCGATCGGCAGGATCCAGTTGGGCGTGAAGTTCGCGGGGAGGGCGTAGTTGATCTCGTCCGGGTTCGCGTTCGAGGTGGCGGAACCGCCCCCGGAACATCCGGCGAGCAGGGCGCTCACGGCGATCGCTGCTCCGGTGAGGAGCGCCCAGCGGCGGGGCTTGGTCATGTGTGTCTCCTGGTGCGTGGGAGTTCTGGGGAGGTGGAGCACGCGTGCCGAGCGGCACGGACACAGTCAATGGCCAAAGCCGTTGGAAAAACAAACATCTTCGTGTAAAAACTGCGTTTCTGCCGTTTGGACGAAAGGGTGAACGGGCCGTTCCGCCGGTTAGGCTCCGGGTGTTCGGTCGGTTCGGCCGTCGTTTCCCCCGGATTGGAGAAAGTCGTGACGGACCTCTCTGCTCGCGTCCTCGAACTCGTCGCGTCGGGTCAGGCCGCGAGTCGCACCGAGATCGCCACACTGCTCGGCGCCGCTCCGTCGACGGTGTCGCACGTGGTCACCCAGCTGCTGTCGCACGGGCTGCTCGCGGAAGAGGGCACCGACGTCTCGACCGGCGGCCGTCCTCGCAAGGTGCTCCGCATCGGCGGCGTCGACGAGTACGCGGTCGCCGCCGACGTCGGCGGCGGGCACGCGCGGGTCGGGATCGTGCTGCCGGGAGGCGCGCTCGAGTCGGTCGCGAACGTCCCGTTCGCGCTCTCCGACGGTCCGACCGCCGGCCTGCAGCGACTGGCCGGCCTGCTCGAGCGGCTCGCCGACGACCGTGGCCGTGCCGGTCTGCGCGGAGTCGGGCTCAGCCTGCCCGGACCCGTCGACGTCGAGGCCGGTGTCGTCGACCTGCCGAGCCGGATGCCGGGCTGGAACGGGTTCCCGGTGGCCGCCTGGCTGTCCGACCGCTTCGGCCTGCCGGCGATCGTCGACAACGACGCGAACTGCATGGCCGCCGGCGAGCAGAGCGTGCAGCCTCCAGGACGCCGGCAGACCATCACGATCAAGGCCGGATCGGCGATCGGCGCGGGCATCGTCATCGACGGCCGCCTGTACCGCGGGTCCACGGGCTCGGCCGGGGACATCACCCACGTGCGGATCGACGCCGCCGGCGACACCCCGTGCTCGTGCGGGAACACCGGGTGCCTCGAGACCGTCGCGTCCGGAGCTGCCCTGGTGCGGATCCTGTCGGGCGCCGGGGTCGACGTCTCCTCGACCGCCGACGTCGTCCGACTCGCCTCGGACGCCCATCCCGAGGCCACCCGTGCCGTGCGCCTGGCCGGTCGGTACCTCGGCGAGGTGCTCGCGGCCAACGTGAACTTCTTCAACCCGGACGCCGTCTACCTGGGCGGCATCCTCTCCACCCTCGACCCGTTCATCGCGGCCGTGCGCAGTCAGCTCTACGAGAGCTGCCACCCGCTCATGACGCAGCACCTGGCCATCGAGCCGGTGTCGCTCGGTGCCGATGCCGGGCTCGTCGGTGCCGGCCAGTTCGCGCTGCAGCGGGGCCTCGCCGCGTCGCTCGAGGAGCTGTCCACCCCCATCCCGCAGTCCACCACCAGGAACAGGAGCGTCCGTGTCTGAGACCGTGTCCGCCACCCCCGCCGTCCCCGCCGGTGCCCGTCGTCCGGTCGTCGCCATCGCCGGGCTGGCCATCGAGACGTCGACCTTCACCCCCACCCGCACCCACGCACCGGCGTTCCACCCGGACCGTGGCGACGAGGTCGTGGCGCGGTACCCGTTCCTGTCCGCGATGTCGGACGCGGCGGACTTCCGCGGGGCGCTCATCGGGCACGCGCTGCCCGGCGGCATCGTGGACCGGGCGTCGTACGAGGAGCTCGCGGCCGAGATCGTCACGCGACTGCGCGCGATCGTCGACGCCGAGCACGTGGACGGCCTCTGGTACGACATCCACGGCGCGATGGTCGTCGAGGGCCTCGACGACGCCGAGGCGGACCTGCTCGGCCGGATCCGTGCGGTGATCGGCCCGGACGTCATCGTGTCGGCGTCGATGGACCTGCACGGCAACGTCACGGGCGAGCTCGCCCACCAGGTCGACCTCGTCACCTGCTACCGGATGGCCCCGCACGAGGACGCCATGGAGACCAAGGAACGTGCCGTCCGGAACCTGGTCGACGTGCTCACCACGCGTCCTGCCGGAGCGCAGCGCCCCGTGAAGGCCTGGATCCCGATCCCCGTTCTGCTGCCCGGCGAGCAGACCTCGACCCGCCTCGAACCCGCCGCCTCGCTGTACGCGCAGGTGCCGCTCGTCGAGCAGACCGACGGCGTGCTCGACGCCGCGATCTGGGTCGGCTACGCCTGGGCGGACCAGCCCCGCGACCAGGCCGTCACCGTCGTCACCGGGTGGGACGAGGCCGCCGTGGCCGCCGGTGCCGAGCGACTCGCCCGTGCCTTTTGGGACGTCCGCGAGGACTTCGTCTTCGTCGCCCCCACCGGCACGTTCGACGAGTGCCTCGCCGCCGCGCTCGCACCCGGCGCCGCACACCCCTACTTCGTGTCCGACTCCGGCGACAACCCCACCGCGGGCGGCTCCGGCGACATGACCTGGGGTCTGACGCAGGTGCTCGCGAACCCGGCCTTCGCGAGCGCCGACGGCCCCACCCTGATCTACGCGAGCGTCCCCGGCGCCGCCGCCGTGGCGACCGCGGTCGAGGCCGGTGTGGGTGCGACCGTCACGGTGACCGCCGGTGCGTCGGTCGATGCCGTGCACGCCGGACCGATCACCATGACCGGGCGGGTCCACGCGATCAAGCACGGCGACCGCGACGCCGAGACCGAGGTCGTGCTGCAGGTCGGCAGCGTCTTCGCGATCCTGACGAAGCTGCGCAAGCCGTACCACCACGAGCACGACTTCACCGACCTCGACCTGGCACCGCGGCAGGCCGACGTCGTCGTGGTGAAGATCGGGTACCTCGAGCCGGAGCTGTTCGACATGGCCGCCGACTGGATGCTCGCGCTCACCCCGGGTGGTGTCGACCAGGACCTGCTCCGCCTCGGGCACCACAGGATCGAGCGGCCGATGTTCCCCTACGATCGAGTGTTCCCCGAGGCCCCGGACCTGACCGCCAGGATCATCCCGGCCTCGGACCAGCCACTCGGAGCCTCTGCATGACCCCTTCGCCCGTTGCACTCGAGATCGCGGTCACCTCGCCGCAGGGTGCGGTCGTCGCACGGGACGGCGGGGCCGACCGGGTCGAGCTCTGCGTCGGGCTCGAGCTCGGCGGGCTGACCCCGTCCCAGGCCCTGGTCGAGACGACCCACGAGACCGGGATCCCGGCGCACGCGCTGGTCCGGTGCCGCCCCGGCGGGTTCGTGCACACCCCCGACGAGGTCGAGCTCATGGTGCGCGAGGTCCGGACGGTCCTGCGCTCCGGTGCCGCCGGTGTCGTCGTCGGTGCGCTGCGCCCGGACCGGACCCTCGACGAGGACGCCCTGCGCCGCTTCGTCGACGCCGCCCGCTCGGTCAGCACGACCGCCGAGATCACCCTGCACCGGGCGATCGACCACGCGGTGGACCCCGTCGCCGCAGCAGCCACGCTCGCCGCCCTCGGGTTCACCCGCGTGCTGACCTCCGGCGGCGCTCCCACCGCCGGAGCCGGCGCTGCCACGATCGCCCGGATGGTCGACGCCGCCGGGCCCGTGCAGGTCATGGCCGGAGCCGGTGTCACCCCGGCCGACATCCCGGCGCTCGTCGCGACCGGTGCCGCCGCCGTGCATCTGTCGGCCAAGCGTGCCGCGCCGGACAGCGCCCACGCCGGGGTCCCGATGGGCGGCGCCGACGACGGTTCGGCGCACTTCGTCACCGATGCCGAGGTCGTGACGGCCGCCCGACGCGCCCTCGACGCCTGACACCGAGCCCGCGTCAGCCGCGACGCCCGTCGAACCCTCCCGACCTCAGAACAACTCGGCCAGATCTTCTGAGTTGTGCCGCTACCTCAGAAGATCTGACTGCTGGGTTCTGAGATTGACCGACCACACGGTAGGCACGGAGCCACCTCGCGCCGTGCCTCCGGTCCGACTACGACAGGTCGCGGGAGGACGTCGGCATCCTGAGGATCGGCCGATCGGCCTGCTCGATCGCGACGGCGATCGTGTAAGCCCGCTGCGCCGTCACCTCACCGAACGCGACGAGTTCCTCAAGGACAGCACGCGTGTCTCGAGTGACGATGCCCATGCGCCCGGCCACTCTGAGCGACCCGCCGTCCTCACTCATCCAGACGCTTCCCGCGAACTCCGCGCGGGTCCGGAGCAGGTGGAGCGTCTGACTCTCACCGAGGTGTTCGAGGGGCTTCTCGTCGCCACCGCCGAAGCGAGCCGTGCGCACCGCTTCGATCTGCAGCTGATCGACTACATCGCGGAACTCGATCGCCGGACCGAACCAGTCGTGGAGGTCCAGCCGGGCGAGGTTCGGAACATGGGCTGTGGAACGCTCGATCTCGAACGCAACGGCTTCCACAACCCTCCCTGCACCGTGGAGGCTGGCACGCAAGAGGTCGAGTTCGTCGACGGCAGCGAAGTTGCAGATCAGCGAGTTGTCCGGAAACCAGTGGAGCGCCACGATCAGTTCTCGGTCATGCCGGCTTCTGGGACCGGTGTCGATCCATCGTCCAGCGCGAAGAACTCCTCGGCATCCTGCGGTGCCCACCCAAGGAGCGTCGCGACGGGCTTCACCGTCGTGTCGCCGTCGCGGTAGGCATCGAGGGCAGCGTTGACGAGCAGCCAACTCGGACGTGGCTCCCCCGCAGCGTGCGACAGGTCGACGTACTCGGCCGCTTTCCCGAGCTGCATGTAGATCGAGCGAGCGCGCAGGCCGATCAGACCTGCTCGGTCGGTCTCGCCGATGTGCTTCTCGTTGAAGAGCCGCCATGCCATCGACTCGGGCGAGAGCTGGAAGTGCCCGACCAGCTCCGGGAACGCCGCTGCCGTCGAGCGCCCGCCGATCGCCGCGCTGAGTTCGTCCGCGGGGGCGAGGAAGGCCGCGGCGAAGCTGTTCGCGCGCCGCTCGACGTTCGAGCGCGCCGTCCCCATTCGTTCCTCGAGCATGCCCTGACGAGCATCACCGAAGGCGATGTGCGCGAGTTCGTGCGCGAGCGTGAACCGCTGACGGAGGGGCCGGTCGGTGGTCGCGAGGAGGATCACCCGGCAGTGCGCGTCCTCGTACGAGAGACCGTCGATCCCCTCCGGCAGGTCGGTGACGACGACCATCACGCCGAAGACGCGTTCGATGGCCGAGATGAGATCGTGCGTCGACAGGCCGCCGAGCGGTCGACCGATCGCCGCGACGAAGCGACGCGCGAGCTCAGCCGCCTCGACCGTGTACCAGCTCGACCGTTGGGCGAGCTGCGGGAGCTCAGGCAGGGCCAACGGGCGGTCGACCGCTGCGAGGCCACGAACGCCAGTGGCGAGGAGTTCGACCGTCCTCGCCCCCGCTTCGTCATCGACACCAGCGAGCCGGGCGCGCTGGGCGAACACCGGTCGGAACGGCTCACGCCCAGTGATCAGCCAATCGACGCTGCGACGGCCCACGTCGGCGATCCTGGCCAGTTCAAGGGAGGAGAACCGTCGCCGACCCGAGAGCGACTTCGAGAGTTTGCTCGCGTCGATGCCGATGGAGGCTGCGAAGTCCGCTCGCCCGAGGTCGACCGATGTGATGACGGCTTCGACACGTTGTTCCAGGGATCCGGCCATGTCGCTAGCGTACTTGCGATTATCGCAAACGGCAACACATCACATGCCGCGCTTGCCAGCGTGACCGAGCAACGGACAGGAGGCACGGTGCCAGCTGGCACCGTGCCTCCCGTCCGCCGTCAGCGCGTCAGCGCTGTCAGCCCTTGACCGGGATCGACTGCGCCTTGAGCGCCGCCACCGTCTTGGACTGCCCGGACTCGAGTGCCTCGAGCAGCGTGCCGTCACCGGACGCCGCCGAGCCGAAACCGTCGGAGACGTCCGAGTAGGTCTGCGTCATCGTCGGACCCCAGGTGAAGGGCTGGATGTCCTTCGCTGCGGTCGCGAACTCCTCGTAGATCTTCTGGTTGCCGTAGAACGGGAGTCCCTCGGTCAGCGCGGGGAGCTCGGCGCCGGTGGAGGACGCCGGGTAGAGGTTGGCCTCCTTGTTCAGTGCGGACAGCGCCTCGGTCGAGGTGTTCAGCCAGACCAGGAACTTCGACGCCTCGGCGGGGTGCTCGCTGCCGGCGAAGACGACGTTCGACGAACCGCCCCAGGCGGCCGACTTCGACTCGCCCTCGCTCCACTGCGGCATCGGCGCGACGGCCCACTTGCCGGAGGTCGACGGCGCACCGCTCGAGATGGTGTTCGCACCCCAGACGGCGGAGACCCAGGTCCAGTCCTGGCCGCTGTCGTACGCGGCGTTCCACTGGTCGGTGAAGCTCGGCAGGGTGTTGACGAGCTTCTTGTCGATCAGGTCCTGCCAGTAGTCGGCGACCTTCTTCGACTTCGCGTCGGTCAGGTCGACCTTCCACGAGTCACCCGAGTTCGCGAACCACTGGCCGCCGGCCTGTGACACGAGCCCGGCGAACTGGTTGACGTCACCCTTGGCGAAGTTCGTGATGTTGCCGCCGAGCGCCTTGATCTTGACGGCGTCCTCGGCGTACTCCTCCCACGTCTTCGGGGCGTCGAGCCCGGCCTTCTCGAACAGGTCCTTGCGGTAGTACAGCGCCATCGGACCGGAGTCCTGCGGCACGGCGTAGACGGACTTCGACTCGCCGAAGGTGACCTGGTTCCAGAGGCCGTCGGAGAAGTCCTTCTTCGCCGCCGAGATGCCGGAGCACGCACCGATGTCCTCGAGGCCGCCCTGCACCCGGAAGGCCGGCAGGGTGTCGTACTCGACCTGGCCGATGTCGGGCGCCTGCTTCGCCTTGAGCTGGTTGAAGAAGTTCTGGTACGTCCCGCTGTTGCCGTTCGCGACGATCGAGGTCTTCACCTGGATGTCCGGGTTCGCCTTGTTCCAGATGGCGACGACCTTGTCCATGTTCGGCACCCAGGTCGTGAAGTCGAGCGTGACCTTGCCGCTCGAGGGCTTGCAGCTCGCGGCTGCAGTGTCGGAGGAACCGCCGCCGCTGCCGCTGCCGCCGGCGCTGCAACCGGCGAGGGCGACGGTCGCGGCGACCGCCAGGGCGGCGACGCTGAGGAACTTCGTTGTCTTCATGCTGTTTCCGTTCGGGATGTGGTGTGGGGAGGGCTGGTGTGCGGAGGGAGTGCTGGTCGGGTGGCTACTTCAGACCGCCGGACCCGAGGCCGGAGCGCCAGAAGCGCTGCAGGCTCAGGAACGCGATGAGCAGCGGGATGATCGAGACGAACGACCCGATGAGCACGAGGGTGCGCAGGTCGGGGTACTGGTTCACGCTCGAGTTCCACGTGTAGAGGCCGAGCGTGACGGGGAACAGCGACGAGTCGCGGAGCATCACGAGCGGCAGGAAGAAGTTGTTCCAGACGGCGACGAACTGGAACAGGAAGATCGTCACGAGGGCCGGCGACATGAGCCGGACGGCGACGGTGAAGAACGTGCGGACCTCGCCGGAGCCGTCGATGCGCGCGGCCTCGATGATCTCGTCGGGCACGCTCGACGCCGCGAACAACCGCGACAGGTAGACGCCGAACGGGCTGACGATGCTCGGCAGGAACACCGACCAGAACGTGTCGGTCAGGTCGACCTGGCTGAAGATGAGGAACAGCGGCAGGGCGAGCGCCGTGGCCGGCACGAGGACGCCGCCGAGGAACGTGTTGAACAGCGCCTCACGCCCACGGAACCGGTACTTGGCCAGGGCGTACCCGCACATCGCCGACAGCACGGTGCCGAGCAGCCCGGCGACACCGGCGTAGGCGATGCTGTTGAGCAGCCAGCGCAGGTAGATGCCGTCCTGCCGGGTGAACAGCTCGGCGAGGTTCGCGAAGAAGTCCTGCACCGAGGTCGCGCTGAACCACAGCGAGAACGTGGTGTTGAAGTTCGCGGCCGTCTTGGTCGACGAGACCAGCAGCCAGAAGATCGGCAGCAGGAAGTACAGGGTGAAGACACCCATCACGATCATCGCGGCGCTGCGCGAGATGACGCTCTCCCGCGGCCCGCGTGCACCGTGCTGGTGCGGACGGGAGGCCCGGTTCGGCTCGAGCGGTCGGCCCGCGTCGCGCACGGTGTCGCCCGGGGTGGGTGCGTGGACGGTCACTGGGCGGCCTTCCGCTGGGTCAGTCGGAGGAACCCGATCGACAGGATGAACGTGGCGAGGGCGAGGACGACCGAGAACGCGGCCGCCAGGTTGAAGTTCGGCACCGACGAGGTCGAGTAGACGAGCATGTTGGGCGTGAACGTCGACGAGATCGTCGAGGTGAACTGCCGGAAGACGGTCGGCTCGGTCAGCAGCTGCAGCGTCCCGATCACCGAGAACACCGCGGTCAGCACGATCGCCGGCACGACCAGGGGGATCTTGATCGACAGCGCGATCCGGAGCTGCGAGGCCCCGTCGAGCTTGGCGGCCTCGTAGATCTCGGCCGGGATCGCCAACAACGACGAGTAGATGATGAGCATGTTGTAGCCGACGAAGACCCAGGTCACGACGTTCGCGACGGCCCAGAGCACGGTGCCGGACCCCAGGAAGTCGACCTTCGAGGTCACGGCGGAGAACGGCGACAGGTCCGGGGCGTAGAGGTAGCCCCACATGATCGCGGCGATGACACCGGGGACCGCGTACGGCGCGAAGAAGGCCAGGCGGAAGAACCGCTTGCCACGCAGCAGCGGGGAGTCGAGCAGCAGCGCGAACAGGAGCGCGAGCCCGAGCATCACGGGGACCTGCACGACACCGAACAGCAGCACGCGGAGCACCGAGTCCCAGAACGCGCTGTTCTGGAACACGAGCGCGTACTGGCTCAGCCCGCCGAACACCTGTGTCGGGGCGCCGAACGTGCCCTGGCGCTCGATCTTCTGCAGCGACTGCCACACGGCGTACAGGATCGGGACGAGGTAGAACGCGGTGAACAGCAGGGCGAACGGGACCACGAAGATCGCGATCGCCAGGCGGTAGCGGGAGCCCCCGCCCCGACGACGGACGGCGCGGGGCCGCTGGGTGGTGGTGGTCATGATCGGTTCCTGTCGGTGCGGATGATCTGGGTGCTGCCGGCGTCGAGGACGGTGACGCCGTCGACGGGTCGGTCGGTGACGAGCTCGTGGCCCGTGACGGTGTGCGAGGCGGGCTGGTCGGAGTGGTTGAGCAGGAAGACCCACTCGTGCTGGTCGTCGCGGCGCCGGACGACCTCGACACCCGGTGCGGTCGCGGGATCCGGGGAGACGCCGGCCTCGGCGAGCACGCGGCGGAGCAGGTCGCGCAGCGCGTCGGCCTCGAGCACGGTGGACGTGTACCAGGCGGATCCGGCGCCGTGGTCGTTGCGGGTGACCGCGGCGGAGCCGGCGAGCGGGCCCTCGGCGTACTCGACGACGCTCGTGGCGCCGCGCAGCGCGACGGGCTCCGACCACACGGTGCCGGTGGTGCCGTCGGACAGCGCGATCGCCTGGTCCGCGGCGAGCGGCAGGAACTCGTCGACCCGGATGCCGAGCAGGTCGCGGAAGGCGCCGGGGTAGCCGCCGGTGCGGACCCGGTCGCGTTCGTCGACGATCCCGCTGAAGAAGGTGACGACCGCGTGGCCACCGGCGGCGACGTGGTCGGCGATCACGGCGGCGTGCTCGTCGCGCACCAGGTAGAGCTCGGGGACGACGACCGCGGCGTAGCCGTCGAGCGGGGCGCCCGGCGCGACGACGTCGACCGTGACCCCGAGGTCTCGGAGCGCGGCGTGGAACGCGTGCACCTGCTGCAGGTACCGGAGCGCAGTGGTGGGGTGGGCCTCCAGGTCGGCGGCCCACTGGTTCTCCCAGCTGAAGACGAGCGCGACCTCGGCGACGACCCGGGATCCGCGCAGTTCGCCGAGCCGCTCGACGAGCGCCCCGAGGGCGACGACGTCGCGCCAGGTGCGCGAATCGGTGCCGGCGTGCGGCAGCAGTGCGGAGTGGAACTTCTCGGAGCCCTGCACCGACGCGCGCCACTGGAAGAAGCAGACGCCGCCCGCGCCCCGGGCGATGTGCGCGACGGTGTCCTGCAGCATCTGGCCCGGTGCCTTCGCGACGTTGTGCGGCTGCCAGTTCACGGCGCCGGTCGAGTGCTCCATCAGCAGCCACGGGGCTCCGCCGGCGAGTCCGCGGGTGGTGTCCGCGGCGAAGGCGAGCTCGGCGTGCGGGCGGGGCAGGCGGTGGTCGAGGTAGTGGTCGTTCGCGATGACGTCCATGTCGGCCGTCCACGACCAGTAGTCGAGCGCGGTGATGTGCGCGGCGACCATGAAGTTCGTGGTGACGGGCTTGTCGCTCAGTTCACGGAGCACGGCGGCCTCGGCACGGTGGTGGCCGAGGAGTTCGTCGGACGAGAACCGGTCGAAGTCGATGGTCTGCGCGGGGTTCGTGGACGACAGCGTCGCGCGGGGCGGCAGCACCTGCTCCCACGCCGAGTACCGCTGGCTCCAGAACGAGGTGCCCCACGCGGCGTTCAGTTCGTCGACGGTGCCGTAGCGGGCACGGAGCCAGCCACGGAACGCCTCGGCCGAGACGTCGCAGAAGCAGTGCGCGTTGTGGCAGCCGAGCTCGTTCGACACGTGCCAGAGCTTCACCGCGGGGTGGTCGCCGTAGCGCTCCGCCGTGGCGCGGACCAGGGCGAGGGCGAGCTCGCGGTACACCGGGGAGCTCGGGCAGAACGCCTGCCGCCCGCCGGGCCAGCGCGTGGTGCCGTCCGCCACGACGGGCAGGACCTCGGGGTGCAGCGTGGTGAGCCACGGCGGGGTCGAGGCGGTGCCGGTGCCGAGGTCGACGCCGATGCCCGCGCCGTGCAGCAGCTCGATGACGGTGTCGAGCGCGGTGAAGTCGTACTCGCCCTGACGCGGCTCGACGTGCGACCAGCCGAAGACGTTGATCGCGACCAGGTTCACCCCGGCCTCGCGCATCAGCCGGACGTCCTCGACCCAGACCGCAGGGTCCCACTGCTCGGGGTTGTAGTCGCACCCGAAGGCGAGCCCGGTCGAGCCGAGCCCGAGCGCCCCGGTGGCGGGCGTCGGCAGGGTGGTCGTGGTCACGTCAGGGTCCTCGCTGATCGGGGCGACCGCTGCCGCTCCGGTCGTTGACGACCCCTTCGACGGCGAAGGTCTCCCAGGTTCTGGGAGCGCTCCCAGTCCAGCCGGACCGAACGGGTTCGGATCGTTCTGGGAGCGCTCCCAGAGTGAACACCAGAAGCGGACCGCTGTCAACAAGACGCGTGCTGGAGCCCGTCGTGGGACGGATATGGTTGCCGCATGTCCGAGGTCCGAACCGCACGCCAGCGCGCCACGATCCAGGACGTCGCCGACGAATCAGGACTCTCCCGGGGCACCGTTTCACGGGTCCTGAACGACGAACCGTACGTGTCGCCCGAAGCCCGCGAAGCCGTGCGGGCAGCCGTCCGGCGCGTCGGCTACGTGCGCAGCGCGGCGGCCCGGAGCCTGGTCACCCGACGCTCCGGAGCGATCGCCCTGATCGTGCACGAGCCGTCGGTCCAGGTGCTCGACGACCCGAACATCGGCAACATCCTGATCGGCACCAACACGGTGTTGTCGCAGGCCGACCAGCAGCTCGTCACGATCATGGTCGACTCGGCCCGCGACAACGAGCGCGTCGTCGAGTACCTGCGCGGCGGGTTCGTCGACGGTGCCATCGTGCTGTCCGCCCGCGACGGCGACCCGATCACCCGGGCGATCGAGGAGATCGGCATGCCGGCGTGCTTCGTCGGCCACCCGTCCGACGCCGCGAACATCTCGTACATCGGCATCGACAACCGCGCGGCCGCCGAGCAGATCACCCGGCGCCTGGTCGCCACCGGCCGAAAGCGGATCGGCATGCTCGCGTCCGGGCTCGACCGCGACTCGGGGCAGGACCGACTGGCCGGCTTCACCGCGGCGCTCGGCGACCGCTTCGACCCCGAGCTGGTGGCCCGCAACCCGCTGTTCAGCTACACCGCCGGCACCGAGGGCATGCGTGAGCTCCTCGACCGGGCCCCCGACCTCGACGGGGTGTTCGCCGCCTCGGACGCCGTGGCCGCCGGCGCGATGGACGTCCTGCAGCGCAGCGGCCGGTCGGTCCCCGGTGACGTCGGCGTCGTCGGCTTCGACGACAGCGCCTGGGCACTGCGTTGCGACCCGCCGCTGTCGACGGTCCGACAACCCGCGCACACCCTCGGCGAGAGCGCGGCGCAGCAGGTGCTCGCGCAGATCGCCGGTGCCGACGAGGGCCCGCACGGACTCATCCTGCCGACCGAGGTGGTCTGGCGCGGGTCCGCCTGAGCACCACCCTCCGACCGGCGGCTCGGTAGCATGGCCCGGTCCCCGTCACCGTCGACCGGTCCACCCCGCGAAGGAGCCCCGATGCCCCCGACCCCTCCCCGGATCGGCCTCGTCGGCGCCGGCGGCATCGCCCACGCGCACATGCCCGGCCTGCTCCGCCTCGGCCCGGTCGTCGTGTACGCGC
The DNA here is from genome assembly GCF_004341255.1 of Curtobacterium sp. PhB142. Taxonomy (NCBI): domain Bacteria; kingdom Bacillati; phylum Actinomycetota; class Actinomycetes; order Micrococcales; family Microbacteriaceae; genus Curtobacterium; species Curtobacterium sp. PhB142. Next base: position 226,717 of record NZ_SLUT01000001.1, read on the forward strand.
AGGACGGTGCACCGGAGCTCGCGGCGGCGTTCGCCCCTGCTGCAGCCGCCGTGGGGTCGTCGATCACCGTCGTCGACTCGCTCGACGACCTGTTCGCGGCCGTCGACGTCGTGGACGTGGTGACGCCGACCTTCGCCCACGCCGAGGTCGTGCGGGCCGCACTCGCCGCCGGCAAGGACGTCGTGTCGGAGAAGCCCCTCGCCCGGACCGACGCCGATGCCGCGGACCTGGTGGCCCGTGCGCAGGACGCCGGCCGACAGCTCTTCCCGGCCCACGTGGTGCGCTTCTTCCCCGCGTACGTGCGCCTTCACGACGCCGTCACCACGGGCCTCCTGGGCGACCTGGCGGTCCTGCGGTTCGTGCGCTCCGGGGCCTTCCCGATCCGCACCGCGTGGTTCGCCGACCGGGCACTGTCCGGCGGCATCGTGATGGACCAGATGATCCACGACCTCGACATCGCGCGGTGGGTCGCCGGACCCGTCACCACGGTGTCGGCGGTCGGCGTCCGTGCCGGCACCGAGGCCGAGCCGGTGGAGGCAGCACACGTCCTGCTCACGCACGAGTCCGGGGCGATCAGCCACGTCGCCGGGATCTGGGGACCGCAGCACCTCGCGTTCTCGACCGAGTACTCGGTGACGGGCACGCGCGGCAGCCTGGCGCACCGGTCGCTCGACGAACAGGACTACGTCGCCGACCTCGCGGTGCCCGACGCCGCGGACGGCTTCCTGCCCGAGGTCGACCCCGCCGACGACCCGTACGGGCTCGAGCTGGCCGAGTTCCTCGGGGCGTTCGCTGGCGGTGCCGCTCCGCGGGTGACGGCGGCGGACGGCGCCGAGGCGGTCCGGATCGCGAACGCGGCACTCGAGTCGATGGACACCGGGCAGCCGGTGTCCCTGACGACGGGAGCTCGCGCGTGACCGCTCTGAAGATCGCCGTGATGTCGTTCGCCCACACCCATGCGATCGGCTACCTCACCGCCCTCACCGCGATGCCGGGGGTCGAGGTCCGCGGTGCCGATCCGGGCGGCGTCAGCACCGGCGAGACCGTCATCGAGCTCCGCGGCCGCGACCTGGCCGACGAGCTCGGGGTCGACTACGCGGAGACGTACGACGAGCTGCTCGCCTGGGGCCCGGACGCCGTCGTCGTCACGAGCGAGAACGCCCGGCACCGCGAACTCGTCGAGGCCGCGGCCGCCGCCGGTGCGCACGTCCTGTGCGAGAAGCCGCTCGCGACCACGTGGGAGGACGGCCTCGCGATCCGCGACGCCGTCGAGGCGGCGGGGGTCATGCTCATGGTGGCGTTCCCGGTGCGGTTCACCTCGGCGTTCGACAAGCTCCGCGCGGCGCACGACTCCGGGGCGCTCGGGCAGCTGTTCTCGATCCGCGGCGCGAACAACGGCATGCTCCCCCTGACCCGGTCGTGGTTCACCGAGCCGGAGCTGTCCGGCGGCGGCGCGATCGTCGACCACGTCGTGCACATCGCGGACCTGCTCGAGGGCCTGATGGGGTCGGCACCCGTCATCGTGACCGCGGTGGCGAACCGCACACTGCACGCGGCCCGGGCGCAGGCGGAGACCGCCGGACTCGTCACGATCACGTACGCGAACGGCGTCGTCGCCGCGATCGACTGCTCGTGGAGCAAGCCGGACACCTCGGCGGTGTGGGGTGGGCTGACGCTCGACGTCGCCGGGACGGGCGGCACGGTGTCGCTCGACTTCTTCGGGGCGGCTGCTCGCGGGATCGTCGCGGAGACCGGGCTGCCGATCGAGTCCCGCACCGGTGCCGACCCCGACGCCGTGATGCTCCGGACGTTCGTCGACGCCGTCCGGGCGGGCGTGCAGCCGCAGCCGGACGCGCACGTCGGGCTGCGGACCCTGTCGATCGTGCTCGCGGCGCAGGAGTCGGTGGCGTCGGGCCGCACCGTCGAGGTTCACTGAAGCCTGCGGCGCCCCGACTGCACCGCCAGACGACGAGTGCACACGCAGGAACATGCGCACTCGTCGTCGGCACGCGCGCTCGCGTGGGTCCTCAGGGCGCGGGGAGGGTGACCACGGCGTCGGCTGCGGCGATCGCCACCGGATCGTGTGCGGCGTGCACGACCACGACGCCGTCGGCAGCCTCGGCAGCGAGCGCCGCCACCACGAGTGCCGCGGACGCCGCGTCGACGCCGGCCGTCGGTTCGTCGACGAGCAGCACCCGAGCCCGCTGCGCCAGCCCGAGTGCCACGAGCGTGCGCTGCCGCTGCCCGCCGGACAACGCGTCGAGGGGCCGGTCGGCCAAGTCCGCGATCGCCATCCGCTCGAGCTGCGCGTCGACGACGGCGCTGTCGTCGCGTCCGAGCGGTCGCCACCAGGCCCGGTGACGCCACCGCCCCATCGCGACGGTCGCGCGAACGGTGAGCGGGAGCGTGGTCGGCGGGACGGACTGGCTCACGTGGGCGACGCCGTCGGACGGGAGGCCCGTGATGCGCCCGGCGGTCGGCCGCAGCACGCCAGCCACCACGTCGAGCAGCGTCGACTTGCCGGATCCGTTGGGTCCGGTCAGCGCGGTGACCCGGCCGGCCGGGAAGGCCGCGTCGAGGCCGTCGAGGACGGTCCGCTCCCCGCGCAGGGCGGTCACCTGCTCGAGGCGGACGGCTGGTCGTGTGTCGGCTGCTGGCACCTGAACACGCTATCAGTATCGATAGTCGTTTTCATGTAGCGTCTCGGATCGTGACCTGGCTGACCGACCCCTTCACCGTCGACTTCATGGTGCGCGCCCTGACCGGCGGCTCCCTGGCCGCGGTGCTGTGCGCCGTCGTCGGGACGTGGGTGCTCGTGCGCGGGATGGCGTTCCTGGGCGAGGCGCTGTCGCACGGCATGCTGCCCGGCGTCGCGATCGCAGCGCTCACCGGAGTCCCCGCGGTGCTCGGCGCCGCCGTGAGTGCCGGGGTGATGGTGTTCGGCGTCGGGGCGCTGCGACGGCGCGGTGGCTTGTCCTACGACACCTCGATCGGGCTGCTCTTCGTCGGGATGCTCGCGATCGGGGTCATCATCGTGTCGGCATCGCGGTCCTTCGCCACCGACGTCACCGCGATCCTGTTCGGCGACGTGCTCGCCGTCACCCGCGCCGACCTCGTCGGCCTGGCGATCGCCGTCGCCGTCGCCCTGCTCGCCGCCGCCGTGTTCCACCGACCGTTCACGGCACTCGCCTTCGACGTCCGCAAGGCCGCGACGCTCGGCCTGCACCCCCGCCTCGCCGAGGTGGTCCTCATCGGACTGGTCACACTCGCCGTCGTCGCCTCGTACCGCGCGGTCGGCACCCTGCTGGTCGTCGGACTGCTGCTCGCGCCCGCCGCCGCGGCCCGCGCCTGGACGAAGCACGTGGCCTCGACGATGCTCCTCGGCGCGGTGCTCGGTGTCGCCGCCGTCCTGGTCGGCCTGCTCGTCTCGTGGCACGCCGGCACCGCCGCCGGCGCCAGCATCGCGGCCGTCGCCGTCGCCGGGGTCGCCCTGTCCCGAGGGCTGGCAGCCGTCGCACGCAGCACCGCGCGCGCGACCACCAGGCCCGTCGAACACCCCGTCCGAGCACCAGCACGAGAGGCACCATGAACCACGACCCGACCACCGACCGCCCACACACACGCGCACGACGCACGCGACTCCTGGGCGCCCTGGGCCTGACGACCGGCCTCGCGCTCACCGTCACGGCGTGCTCCACCGCGTCGACACCGCCGGCCGACGACGCCAGCGCGACCACGGCCCCGCACGGCTGGGTGGCGGGCGCGACCGAGTCCCAGGAACCCCAGCTGGGCCTCCTGGCCGTCTCCGCGACCGGCGAGACAGCGTTGCACGACCTGCTCACCGGCGAGACCACCGACCTGGACCGCGTCGGCGCAGCCGAGCACTCCGCGACCGACGGTCGGTTCCTGGTGACGAGCGACGGCGACCGCACCACGGTCGTCGACGGGGGCTCCTGGACCGTCGACCACGGCGACCACACGCACTACTACGCCGCCGAGCCGCGCGTCGTCGGGACGCTCGAGGGCGGCGGTCCGGTCCAGGTGCACTCGTCGGAGACGATGACCACGATCGCCTGGCCGGAGCGCGGCGAGGCGGTGGTGCTCGACCGCGCGGCACTCGGGCAGGGCGAGCTCGACGAGACCGCACGACTCGACGCGACCGTGCTGCTGCCGCTCGGCGAGCACCTGGTGGCCGCCGAGGGCGACACCGTCCGCGTCCTCGACACCGACGGAGAGCAGACCGGGTCGACCGAGCCGACCGGGTCGACCAGCGCCGGAGAGGCCTGTACCGACCCCGCTGGTGGGATCGTCACCCGCGCCGGCGCCGTGGTGGGCTGCGCCGACGGGGCGGTCGTCGTCGACGATGCCGGCGCGACCTCGTTCGTCGCGCTGCCGGACGACGCCGAGCGTCCGACCGCCTTCGCCGCGCGGGCCGGCCGCCCCACGGTCGCCGGACTCGCGGGCGACACCGGCTTCTGGTTGCTCGACGTCCGACAGGGCTCCTGGCAGCACGTGCCGACCGAACGGCCGCTGCGTGCGGTGGTCGCCGTCGACGACCAGGACGAGCACGCGGTCGGGGTCGACGACGCCGGTCGGGTGGTCGTGGTGACCGCCTCGACCGGGAAGGTCGCGACGACCGACCCCCTGGTCGACAGCGACACCGACACCGACACCGCGCCGCTGCTCCAGCTCGACGCGCAGCGCGCCTACGTGGCCGACCCCACGGCCGCCGTCGTGCACGAGGTCGACTTCGCGGACGGCGCCCGCGTGGCCCGGACCATCGAGCTCCCGTTCGCGCCCGTCGCGTTCGCCGAGGTGGGACTGTGAGCGGAACCACGCCGGTCGGGCGCACCGCGCGTGCGGTGGCAGCGGCCCTCGTCGTCACCGCCCTCGCCGTCACGACAGCCGGCTGCACCACGACCGGGTCGGACCGTCCACTCGTCGCCGTGACGACGAACATCCTGGGCGACGTCGTGACCGAGGTCGTCGGCGACGACGTCGACGTCATGGTGCTCATGCCCCCTGGCGGCGACCCGCACTCGTTCGAGGTGTCCGCGCAGCAGGCGGCGCGACTCCGGAGCGCAGACCTGGTGGTCGAGAACGGCCTCGGGCTCGAGGAAGGCGTGGCCCACCACGTCCGCGCCGCGGCCGACGACGGCGTGGCCGTCTTCACCGCCGGTGACGCGATCGACGCCCTGGAGTGGACCACCGACGACGACAGCGGCCCCGATCCGCACTTCTGGACGGACCCCGCACGGATGATCGACGTGGTCGAGGCCCTCGACGACGAGCTGGACGCCGTCGGCATCGACGCTCCCGGCACCGAGGCCTACACCGACCGGCTCGATGCCCTCGACGACGACATGACCGCCGCGTTCGACACCATCCCCGCCGATCGCAGGGCCCTGGTGACGAACCACCACGTGTTCGGCTACCTCGCCGACCGCTACGGGTTCCGGGTGGTGGGTGCCGTGATCCCGAGCGGCACGACCCTGGCGTCCCCGAGCGCCGCCGACCTGCGTGACCTGGCGGACGCGATCGAGCAGGCGGGCGTCCCGACGATCTTCGCCGACGCCTCCCAACCCGCACGCCTGGCCGAGGTCCTGGCGGACGAGGTCGACGTGCAGGTGTCGATCCGCTCGCTGGCGACCGAGTCCCTGACCGAGGACGGCGCTGCGTCGACCTACCTCGGGATGATGCGCTCGAACACCGACTCGATCGTCGACGGCCTGACGGCTCCGATTTCTAGATGAGAATGAGAATCAGTACAGTGATGCCCATGACCAGAACCAAGACCCTCCGCGCCGCAGCACTGCCGGCCGCGCTGCTCGGCACCGTTGCCCTGGCCCTGACCGGGTGCGCCACGAACGCCGCCGACGCCGAGAGCACCTCGACCCCGAAGGCGGACAGCACCCGCATCACGCTGACCTACGACGGCGGCCTGCTCGTGCTCGACCAGGACCTGCAGGTCGTGGCCGACGACGCCGTCGACGGCTTCACCCGCGTGAACCCCGCCGGCGACGGCCGCCACGTGCTCGTCACGGTGCCCGAGGGCTTCCGGGTGCTCGACACCGCAGCGGACCCGGCCCTCACCGACGAGGTCTTCCCGGCCGACACCGGTGGGCACGCCGTCGTGCACGGCGACCGCACCGCCCTGTTCGCCGACGGCACCGGCGACGTGACGACCTTCGCCAACACCGACCTCGACGGCGACGCCCTGCCCGACGCCCGGACCACCGAGTCCGAGGCGGCGCACCACGGCGTCGCGATCGAGCTCGAGGACGGCACGCTCCTGACCACCATCGGCACCGAGGAGAGCCGTACGGGCGTCCGAGCCCTGGACGCCGACGGCGAGGAACGCACCCGCTCCGAATCGTGCCCGGACGTGCACGGCGAAGGTGCGGTCCAGGACGAGGTCGCGGTCTTCGGCTGCACCGACGGCGCGCTCGTCTACGCCGACGGCGCCTTCGAGAAGATCGGCGCACCCACCGAGTACGGCCGCACCGGCAACCTGTTCACCACGCCACACTCGTCGGTCGCGGTCGGTGACTACAACGACGACCCGGACAGCGAGGGCTACCTGCTCGACCAGATCGCCCTGATCGACGCGGCCTCGGGGAAGTACACCGTCGCGGACCTGCCCGACGGCGTCGGCTTCACGTTCCGCGACCTCGCACGCGGCCCCGGCGACGAAGCGGTGGTCCTCGGTGACGACGGCGCCCTGCACACCTTCGACGAGACCAGCGGGGAGCATCTCGACTCGTTCCCCGTGATCGACGCGTGGGAGGGCCCGGCCGAGTGGCAGGACGCCCACCCCGCCGTGGAGGTCGCCGGTGACATCGCCTACGTCACCGACCCCGCCGAGCGGAAGGTGCACGCCGTCGACCTGACCACCGGGAAGGTCGTCGCCTCCAGCGACGCACTGCCGGGCGTACCCAACGAGATCGCGGTCGCGTAGCGCTCTCGACGGGACCGTATGACGGACGGGAGGCCCGTGGCGACACCGCCACGGGCCTCCCGTCCGTCCTGGGACCGCGTCAGCCCTGCGGCGGCGCGTAGAACTGCAGGTCGTTGCCCTCGCTGTCCTTGAACGGGACGATCTTGCCCCACGGGTGCTCACTGATCTCGCCCTGCACGTCCGCACCACGCTCGCGGATGCTGGCCAACTCGTCCTCGATCGACCCGTCCGGCTGGAACGTGATGACCGCTCCCCCGCCGCTCGACGGACTCGCCGATTCACGGCCGTTCAGCCCGATCATCAAGCCGTTCGCATCGATCTCGCTCCAGTCGTCGGACTCGTCCGTGACCGTCAGTCCGAGGGTGTCGCGGTAGAACGCGACCGCCCGCTGCATGTCGGTGACCGGGACCCATACCGCTGCGACTCCGCTTGCCATGGTGCTGCCTTCCGTCGGTGTTGCCGTACGGCGGAGCGTAGGCAGCGGGGCATGCGGGCCGGTTCAGCGAACACCCGCACGTTCGGAAATCGGATGCCCCCTGCAATCCGACTGCGCATCGGCCCCGAATACCCTGTGCGCAACATCCGTGGCGCGCTCGACAAGAGAGGTCTCACCATGACCAGCAACGCAGCAACCGCTCGCAACCGCACCGGCTCGACGTGGACCCAGAAGGGTGCGCTCCTCTTCGGTGTCGTCTTCCTGATCGTCGGCATCGCCGGCTTCATCCCCGGACTCACGATGGACATGGGCTCGATGTCGATGGCCGGTCACGGCTCCATGGCCCTGCTCCTGGGCCTGTTCCAGGTGTCGGTCCTGCACAACATCGTGCACCTGCTCTTCGGCATCGTCGGACTCATCGCAGCCCGTTCGGCGTCGGGCGCTCGCCTGTACCTGATCGTCGGCGGCATCGTCTATGCGGTCCTGTTCGTCTACGGCCTGTTCACGGCCGGCATGGCGGACCCCGCGAACTTCGTCCCCCTGAACAGCGCGGACAACGTCCTGCACGCGTTCCTCGCCGTGGCGATGATCGTCCTCGGCTTCGTGCTGCCGCGCATCGGCGCGCGCACGCGCTGACAGTCGACCGTCGCCTGACGCGTTCGCGCCCCCAGGCGGGCATCGCGCCCACGTGAGTCGGGGCGCGATGGCCGTACAGGGGCGCGGTGCGCGGCGGCGGCGCTCCACACGCCCACCAACCCGCGGCGTACTGTCCGTCGCATGTCCGCTCTCACCGACACGTTCACCCTGTCCAACGGCCTGCACATCCCGAAGATCGGCTTCGGCACCTGGCAGATCCCGTCCGGCGACGACGCCTACGCCGCCACGACCACCGCCCTGGACGCCGGCTACCGTCACATCGACACCGCCCTGGCCTACGGCAACGAGGCCAGCGTCGGCCAAGCCATCCGCGACAGCGGCGTCCCCCGCGACGAGGTCTTCGTCACCACGAAGCTGCCCGCCGAGATCAAGACCGCCGACGGCGCCCGCGAGGCCTTCGAGACCTCGAGCCGCAACCTCGACGTCGGCGTCATCGACCTGTACCTCGTGCACGCACCGTGGCCCTGGGACGCCATCGGCTCCGACCACCGCGACGGCAACGTCGAGGTGTGGAAGGTCCTGGAAGAGGTCTACGACGCCGGCCGGACCCGCTCGATCGGTGTCTCGAACTTCGCCGTCGCCGACCTCGAGGACCTGCTCGGCCGCACCGACGTCGTCCCGCACGCCAACCAGATCCGCTGGTTCATCGGCAACACCCAGGACGAGACCACCGCGTTCGACCGCGAGCACGACATCCTCACCGAGGGCTACTCGCCGCTCGCCACCGGCGGCCTGCTCGAGAACACGCAGATCGCCGAGATCGCGGCGAAGTACGACAAGTCCGTCGCCCAGGTCGCGATCCGCTACCTGCTCGAGAAGGACGTCCTGCCGCTGCCGAAGTCCACGACCCCGTCGCGCATCGCCGCGAACGCCGACGTCGACTTCGTGCTGTCGGCTGACGACGTGGCCGCGCTCGAGGACACCACGAACTGACGCGATCGGACATCGGGCGACGCGGGAACACCGCAGCCCCGTTGCCGGTTGCACCACACGGTGCCGCAGCCAGCGGCACGACGACCTCAGGAGGCCACCATGACCACCACCGAAACCGCCATCCTCGCCGGCGGCTGCTTCTGGGGAGCGCAGCAGCTCCTCCGCCGCCGTCCCGGCATCATCAGCACCCGCGTCGGCTACTCGGGTGGCGACACCCCGAACGCGACGTACCGCAACCACGGTGACCACGCCGAGGCGGTCGAGATCGTCTTCGACCCGTCGGTGATCTCGTACCGCGACCTGCTCGAGTTCTTCTTCCAGATCCACGACCCGTCGACGAAGGACCGCCAGGGCAACGACGTCGGCCGCGCCTACCGTTCGGCGATCTTCTTCACCTCGCCCGAACAGGAGCAGGTCGCGCGCGACACCATCGCCGACGTCGACGCCTCGGGCATCTGGCCCGGCAAGGTCGTCACCGAGGTCGAGCCCGCTGGTGACTTCTGGCAGGCCGAAGAGGAGCACCAGGACTACCTCGAGAAGTACCCGGCCGGGTACACGTGCCACTTCGTGCGCCCGGGGTGGAAGCTCCCGCACCGCGACGAGGCGACCGCGGCGGTCTAGGGGCAACCCACCAAGCGACGGGAGGTGGGCCCCACCCGCCGGTACCGGCGCACCGCGCCAGCGGGGCGACGGCCGTGACGGGAGGGACGGTGCCAGCTGGCACCGTGCCTCCCGTCCGTCCAGGGGTCACGCCCACTGCATCCGGCGTGCGTCAGCCGCGCGGCACCAGTGCGTCGATCGCCGCGAGCTCCTCGTCGGTGAGCGGGGCACCCGCGAGCGAGTCGAGCGTGCCGTCCAGCTGACGGACACTCGATGCCCCGACCAACGCCGACGTGACGGCCGGCTGCCGGAGCACCCACGTGATCGCGAGCTGCGCGAGCGTCTGCCCGCGGGCCGCAGCGATGTCGTTGAGCGCTCGCGCCGTGGTCAGGTACTCGTCGTCGATGCGGTCCGCGCCGAACCAGCGGCCCTCGGCTGCACGCGACCCCACCGGAACCGATCCGTCCAGGTACCGGTCCGTCAGCAGCCCACCGGCCAGCGGCGAGAACACGATCGCACCGGTGCCGAGACGCGTGAGCTCGTCGAAGAGCCCGTCCTCGGGGACCCGGTCGAACATGTTGTAGCGCGGCTGGTGGATGAGCAGGTGCATGTTCTCGGCGGCGAGCGCCTCGGCTGCCGCAGCGGTCTGCGCCGGGTCGTAGTTCGAGATGCCCGCGTAGAGCGCCTTGCCCGAACGGACCGCGGTCACGAGCGCGCTGACCGTCTCCTCGATCGGGGTCTCGGGGTCGGGACGGTGCGAGTAGAACACGTCGACGTAGTCGAGCCCGAGGCGCCCGAGCGACTGGTCGAGCGACGCGAGCATGTACTTGCGCGATCCCCGGTCACCGTACGGGCCTGGCCACATGTCGTAGCCGGCCTTCGTCGACACCACGATCTCGTCACGGTACGGACGCAGGTCCGACTCGAGGATGCGGCCGAACTGCTCCTCGGCCGACCCGGGAGGCGGACCGTAGTTGTTCGCCAGGTCGAAGTGGGTGATCCCGCGGTCGAAGGCGTGCAGCACGATGTCGCGCTGCGTGGCGAGTGCACGGTCGGCGCCGAAGTTGTTCCACAGGCCGAGGGAGATGCGCGGCAGCATGAGGCCACTCCTTCCCACGCGCTGGTACGGGAGCTGCTCGTAGCGGTCGGCGGCAGGCAGGTGGACGTCAGGCATCGTTGCTCGATCCGGGGTCGGGGACAGGCCATCGAGAACGCTACCGCTTCGGGTCACGCAGCCGCTTGGTCACCTGAGGGACACGTCCGGTTGGGCAGTTGTCGGGTCACACAGGACAGGATGGGACCAGCCGACCGATCGGCGGGCAGAGGAGACACCGTGGACACAGCGCCGTACTCGCAACCACTCCGGGAGTACATCGAGCAGCTCCGGACCGAGGGCTACAGCGTCGCCGACGGGCACACCGCCGACCCGGACCTCATCGACCCGCACGGCAACCCCGTCCTGACGTGGCGCGACGACTACCCGTACGACGAGCGGCTGCCGCGCGAGGAGTACGAGTACGCGAAGTACCAGCTGCAGATCGAGCTCCTGAAGTGCCAGTACTGGCTCGAGGACACCGGCCAGAAGGTCGTCGTGCTGTTCGAGGGGCGTGACGCCGCGGGGAAGGGCGGCACCATCAAGCGGTTCACGGAGCACCTGAACCCCCGGACCTCGCGCGTGGTGGCGCTCAGCAAGCCGAGCGAGCGGGAACGTGGTGAGTGGTACTTCCAGCGCTACGTGCAGCACCTGCCGTCGGCCGGCGAGATGGTCCTGTTCGACCGCTCCTGGTACAACCGCGCCGGCGTCGAGCGGGTGATGGGGTTCTGCGACGACGACCAGTACGAGTCCTTCATGACCCAGGTGCCGCAGTTCGAGCGGATGCTCGTCGACTCCGGCATCCACCTGACGAAGTTCTGGTTCTCGGTCACCCGCCGCGAGCAGCGCACCCGGTTCGCGATGCGGCAGCTCGACCCCGTGCGCCGGTGGAAGCTGTCCGACATCGACCTGCTGTCCCTCGACCGCTGGGAGGACTACACCGAGGCGAAGATGGCGATGTTCACGCGCACCGACAAGCGGTACGCGCCGTGGACCATCGTGCGGTCGAACGACAAGAAGCGCGCCCGTCTCAACGCGATGCGGTACTTCCTGACGCAGTTCGACTACCCGGACAAGGCGGTCGACGTGATCGGCAAGCCGGACCCGCTCATCGTGCGGCGCGGCAAGCGGGACGTCGACATCGAGTGACGGTGGTGGCTCAGCGCCGCCAGGCCGCCCACTCGGGGTCGTGCCCGGGCCAGACCTCGACGCCGGGCTCGGCGGCCAGGTCCGCCAGCCGGTCGATCGAACGCTGCGCCTCGAGCTCGTCCCCGGCCCTCCCCACCCACCCGCACGGAGTCCGCTCGGTGAGGTTCCGCTCGAGGTCGGCGGCGTCGCACGCGAGCACCACGGTCCGATCCGGCAGGTCGACGCGGAACGACTGGTGCCCCGGCGTGTGTCCGCGGGTGTCGAGTGCAGTCAGGCCGGGTGCCAGTTCCGTGTCCCCGTCGAGCAGGAACACCCGGACGTCGGCGTCGAGCACGTCGTCGACGACGACCGTCTCCCGCCGGCCGATGCCGCTCCGCAACCAGTCCCACTCCCGTCGCTGCAGCGCGACCGGGGTGCCCGGTGGGACGAGCCGCAGGCCGCCCGTGTGGTCGAGGTGCACGTGCGAGATAGCGCAGAGCGCCAGGTCGTCCCAGGCCAGTCCCGCAGCCGCGACCCCCTCGGCGAGCGCGTCGCCCGGCGGCACGACCGCCGTGTAGCTCTCGTACTCGTAGTGCGCGGCCCGCTCCTCGGGGTCGCGCACGCGGTCGACGTTGAACCCACCGTCGAGGAGCACCCAGCCGTGGTCGAAGACGACGGCCGCGGCGGTGACGGGTTCGAGCAGGAAGCGTGCGGGATCGCCGCCCCGCAGGGAGATCGACTCGGGGATCGGTTCCCACCCGAGCACGAGCGGCACGACCCGCTCTGGCCGACCGCCGACCACGAGTCCAGCGCGCGTCGTCTCGTCGAACGCGTTCGCCATGCCTTGCACCTCCGTGGTGATTGGATACAATTTGTAGCAATCCGAATCCATTGTGCCGGAGTTCCGGGAGGACGCCATGACCGACGCGATCGACATCAACATCCCCATCTCCCCCGAGATGCTGCACTGGGGCCGGCGCCCCACCTTCGAGATGGTCGAGGAGATCGCGGACGGGTACCCGTCGGACGTGTCCCGCTGGCTGATCGGTGCGCACACGGGCACGCACGTCGACGCCCCGTCGCACTTCGTGCCCGGCGCGACGACCGTCGACGAGATCGCGCTCGAGAGCGTGGTCGGCCCGGTCCGCGTCCTCGACCTGCGACACGTCGTCGAGGAGATCACCGCCGACGACCTCGAGGAGGCGGGTGCGGCCGGCGCCGAGCGCGTGCTGTTCCGCACGCGCAACTCGACCGACGCGCTGACCCGGAACGAGCGGTCGGAGACGTGGGTCGGCCTCGGCCCGAGCGGCGCGCAGTGGCTGGTCGACCGCGGGGTCCGGTTCGCCGGCATCGACTACATGACGATGGAGGCCCCGGCGCACACCGAGGCGTGGCCGACACACGTCGCCCTGTGCGGCGCCGGCGTCGTGATCCTCGAGAACGCGGACCTGTCCGAGGTCGAGCCCGGCGACTACCTGATGGTCTGCCAGCCGGTGCCGTTCGCGGGGCGCGAGGCCGCTCCCGCTCCGACCGTCCTGCTCCCCCTCGCCGTGGCGACCCACGCATGAGCGTCCACGTGGTCCTGGTCCACGGTGCCGGCGGTTCGCCGTCCACCTGGTCGTCCGTCGCCCCGCTCCTGCGCGACCGCCGCATCCCGCACACGCTCGCCGACAACGCGATGACCTCGCTCCGCGACGACGAGGCCTCGGTCCGCGCCCTGGTCGACGGCATCGACGGCCCGGTCCTGCTCGTCGGCCACTCCTACGGCGGCGCCGTCATCACGAACGCGGGCACACACGACCGCGTCGTCGGACTGGTCTACGTCGCGGCCTTCGCTCCGGACGCGGGCGAGTCGGTCTCCGGGATCGTCGAGACCCGGGAACCCGCTCTCGTCTCGCAGTACATGCACCGCGGCCCGGCCGGCGAGTGGATCGCACAGGACGACGAGGAGTCGCGGCTGGCGCTCGCCTGGGACGTCCCGGAGGACGTGCTGCTCGCCGCACGTGCCGAGGGGCGGGTCACCGCCGACGCCGCGTTCCAGCAGCCCACCGGTGAGCCCGCGTGGCGGACCCGCCCGAGCTGGTACCTGGTCGCCACGAGCGACCGGCACCTGCTGCCCGCGATCCAGCGCGACTTCGTCGCCCGGATGGGTGCAGTGGTCCACGAGGTCGACACGAGCCACGCGGTCGCGCACGCCGCTCCGGACCGGGTCGTCGCCGTCATCGAGCGCGCGGTGGCCGCGCTGCGCTGACCACCGTCGGCTGCGCGGGTGGTGCCACGGTCAGGAGGCCGTGGTCACCAGTCCGTCCAGGTCCTTGACCACACGACCCGCCTGCAGGACCGCGCGCACGCTGGCAGCGTCGGCCAGCGCGCCGACGTCGGCGAGCGGGTCGACGCCCGAGACGACCAGGTCACCGGCCTTGCCGGGCTCGACGGAGCCGAGCCGGGCCTCCAGACCGAGCAGCCGGGCACCCTGCAGCGTGCCGGCCGTGATCGCGTCGAGCGGCGAGAGCCCGACCTGCACGAGGCGGGCGAGCTCGGCGAGGTTCCGACCGTGCGGGTGCACACCCGCGTCGGTGCCGAGCGCGACGGGCACGCCGGCGGCGACGGCACGTCGCACGCTGTCGAGGCCGCGAGCGTGCAGTGCCGCGCGCTGTGCGAGGCGTTCCGCAGAGGCGGTGGACGGGTCGAGTTCGCGCAGGAGCGTGCTGAGGGTGGGGACGAGCACCGTGCCGCGTTCGACCATGAGCGCGATGGTCTCGTCGTGCAGGTCGTAGCCGTGTTCGATGCTGGCGGCTCCGCCGAGCACGGCGGCACGGACCGCGGCGTCGGTGAGCGCGTGGGCGGTGACCGGGCGGCCGCCGCGTTCGCCGACCAGGTGGACGACGAGCCGTACCTGGTCCTCGGTGATGCCGACGTCGTCCGGGTCGTCGGTCGGCGAACCGACCCCTCCGGACGTGGAGACCTTGATCGCGTCGGCGCCGGTGCGGAGCAGCGAGCGGACCGTCCGGACGACGTCCTCGTCGGTGTCGACGACGCCCGGCGCAGGCATTCCCGGCCGGACGGCCCAGGCCGGCAGCGACCCGTTCGGTCGGACCGGGTCGGCGTGGCCACCGGTCGGCGAGAGCATGGCGATCGCGAGGTGCAGGCGCGGACCGACGACCGTGCCCCGGGCGACGGCGTCGCGGTAGCCGGGGGTCAGCCCGTCCAGGTCCCGCGCGGTCGTGACGCCGGCGTGCAGGGAGCTCCGGAGCACCTCGGCGACCTCGAGCACGTGCTCCTCCGGGAACCGTGCCCGCTGCTCCTCGGGCGTCGTCGGCACCATGCTGAGGTGCACGTGCGCGTCGACGAACCCGGGCAGCAGCCACCGGCCGGACAGGTCGACCGTCGGCACGTCCGCAGCCGGGGCGCGCCGTGGACCGACGTAGGTGACGTCGCCGTCACGCAGCTCGACCTCGGCGTCGGCGCGCGGCGGAGCACCCGTGCCGTCCACCAGGGTCGCGCCGACCAGTCGGAGCACGCCGTCGGCGTGCGGGGTCGTCGGGAGTCGTGCCGCCACTGCGGGCCTTCCTGGGTCGGTCAGCCGGCCAGGCTGAAACGGGCGGAACCGGGGTCCGCGTCGAGGAGACGACGCGTGTACCAGTGCTGCGGATCGGCGTAGATCTGCTCGACCGGACCGGCCTCGACGACCTCACCCTGGTACAGCACGACGACCTCGTCGCTCACACGCTGCACGACCGCCAGGTTGTGCGAGATGAACATCATCGTCAGGCCGAGGGACTCCTTGATGTCGGCGAGCAGCTCCAGGATCTGCGCCTGCACCGAGACGTCGAGCGCCGAGGTGATCTCGTCGGCGATGACCAGGTGCGGGTCGATGACCAGGCCGCGGGCGATGGCGATGCGCTGCCGTTGCCCGCCGGAGAACTCGTGCGGGTAGCGGTGCATCATGTCCCGGGACAGCCCGACGCGTTCGAGCCAGCCGCCGATGCGGTCCTCGTGGGTGGCGACCCGGGGGCGGACGGGGTCGATCGCCTCGGCCAGGGTCTGCGCGACGGTACGCCGTGGTGAGAGGGACGAGTACGGGTCCTGCGGGATCATCTGGATCCGGCGGCGGTACCCGCGCAGGGTCGAGCGGTCGGCCGCGGTCAGGTCGACGCCGTCCACCGCGGCGCTGCCCGAGGCGGGCTTCACGGTGCCGACCAGGACCTTGGCGAGGGTGGACTTGCCCGAGCCGGACTCGCCGACGACGCCGACGGTGCGACCTCGCTCGAGGCGGAGGTCGACGCCGTGCAGGACGGTCGTCGAGCCGAACGCGACGTCGAGGGCGCGGACGTCGATCATGGGGGCCGTGCCGGTGTCGGTTGCGCGGCGTTCGCGTGTCGTCGTGGTGTCGGTCATGCGTGTGCCTCCGCCTGCTCGGTGCGCGTGGACTCCGTGGGCACGGTCACGACCGGAGTGGCCGCCAGGAGCTGCTTCGTGTACGGGTGGTCGACGGTGTCCGGGGAGAGCCCGGCGACGTCGTCGATGCGCTCGACGATCTCGCCGTTCCGCATCACCAGGACCCGGTCGCACAGGGCCCGGACGACCCCCAGGTCGTGGGAGATGAACAGCACGGCGGTGCCGGAGTCCTCGTTCATCCGCTTCAGCACGGTCAGGACCTCGCGCTGGACGGTGACGTCGAGTGCGGTCGTCGGTTCGTCCGCGATGAGCAGATCGGGCTTCGTGCTCATCGCCGAGGCGATCATCGCGCGCTGCTTCATCCCGCCGGACAACTGGTGCGGGTACTGGCGCAGTCGGCCCTCGGGATCGGTCAGCATCACGGCGCGGAAGCCCTGCGTCAGCAGCCGGATGGCGTCACGTCGGCTGTGCCGCAGCCGCATCCGGAGCACGTCGGACAGCTGGATTCCGAGCACCATGGCGGGGTTCAGCGCCGTGCCCGGGTCCTGGTAGACGAGCCCGATGCGGGACGCCAGCACCCGGTCCGGCACGCGGCCGAGCAGGTCGACACCGCCGAGTTCGAGCCGTCGCGCGGAGCCCTCGAGCCCCTCACCCAGCAGCTTGGCGACGAGCGAGGCCGTCAGCGACTTGCCCGAACCGGACTCGCCGACGATCCCGAGCACCTCACCCCGCCGGATGGTGAACGAGACGTCCTTGACCAGGGCGCGTCCGCTGGCGGCGTGCTGCACCGAGATGCCGTCCGCGACGAGCACGGCGTCGTCCTCGACCGCGAGCGTCGACGGGCCGGTCGCCCGGGTGGTGCGGGACCGCGTGGTGTTCGACCGCGGGTTCGCGGCAGCGGCCAGTCCGTCCCCGACGAGCAGGGCGGCGAGGGAGGCGAAGGTCAGCGCAACCGCGGGGCCGACGATGACGACGGGGTTCACGACGATCCGGTCCAACCCGTCGTTGAGCAGGGTGCCCCAGTCGAACGCGGGGGTCTGCGCGCCGAGGCCGATGAAGGACAGTCCGGAGATCTCGACGAGCGATCCGGAGAAGGCGCCGGCGATCAGGATCAGCGTCGGCTCGGCCATGTTCGGCAGGACGTGTCGCATCGCGACGCGGTGCGCCGGGACCCCCATCAGGCGTGCCGTCGTGACGTACTCGCTGGTGGAGATCTTCGCCGCCAGGTTGGCGGTCAGACGGGCGAAGCCGGCGATGTTCGCGACCGCGATGGCCACGACGACCTGCACCATGCCCTGCCCGAGGATCGCGGCGACGATGATCGCGACGAGCATCGTCGGGTAGCTGACCGCGAACTCGATCCCGCGCAGCCCGAGCTCGCGCACCCGGCGGGGGGCGAGCCAGACGCCGATACCGAGCGCGATGCCCACGATCGCGGACAGGGCCGTGGCGGCGAGCGCCATCAGGACCGTGGCCCGGGTGGCGACCAGGGTGCGCGCGAGCATGTCGCGGCCGAGGGTGTCGGTACCGAGCGGGTGCTCGGCGGTGGACCCCAGCCCAGAGGTACCGCCGATGCCCGTGGCCTGGGCGCCGAACACGAACGGTGCGACGACCGCCACGATCAGGATCAGCCCGAACATCGCCAAGCCGACGATCAGCCCGCCGTTCCACGCGAAGGTGCGGGGACGCGATGCCGGGTCGGTCGAGGCCGCCTGGACGGCGGTGATGGTGTCAGCCACGCTTCTCCCCGAGGGTGCGCGGGTCGATGAGACCCAGGATGATGTCGATGACGAGGGTGATCACGAGCGAGATGAGCCCGATCACGAAGACCGCGGCGCGGATCACGGGGTAGTCCTTGTCCACCGCGATCGCCTGCACGATGACGCCGCCCAGGCCCGGCCACGCGAAGACCGCCTCGGTGATGAGTGCCGAGCCGAGCAGGGCCGTCAGGATGATCCCGGACAGCGTCAGTGCGGTGGTGAGCAGGTTCGGCAGCATGTGCTTGGCGTAGATCGACAGCGCCGGCAGCCGCCACCCGCGGGCGGTGCGCATGTAGTCCTGCTCGAGGATGACGGCGGTCTCACGGCGGACGATGCGGGCCACCGAGCACGTGCCGCCCACGGTGAGCGAGGCGATCGGCAGGACCGCCGCCGCGCCGAAGTCGTAGGCCGGCGAGTACGCGGGCGGCAGCACGTGCAGCAGGACCGCGAAGACGACGACGAACCCGGTGGCGAGCACGTACGTGGGGATCGACGAGATCAGGCCGGTGACCGCCGAGAACGAGACGTCGAGCCAGCGGTGCCGGTCACCGCGGGTGAGGACGCCGACGGTCATGCCGAGTGCGAGTCCGAGGACGAGCAGCAGCAGGACCGCGGCGATCGTGATCGTCAGCGTGTACGGCACGGCCGTCATGACGATGTCCATCGCCGGCGCGCGGTACTTGTACGAGTCACCGAAGTCGCCCTGCACGACGCCGGCGACGTAGTGCCACAGCTGGACGGGGATCGGCTGGTCGAGACCGAGTTGGTGCCGGACGAGCTCGACCTGGGCGAGCGTCGCGGTGTCGCCGGCGATGGCCGTTGCCGGGTCGCCGGGGATGAGCTGCACGATGAGGAACGTCACGAGGACGAGCAGCGCCAGGTTGATGACGAGTCCGACGGCACGGCGGAGCAGGAAGCGGCGCCATGCGCCACCGAGGCTCGCGGCCCGGGGTGCGGCGGCGGTCGGGGTTCCCGGAGACCCGGGGGTGCCCGGACCGGGCACGGGGAGATGGTCGACGGTGGTGGTGCTCATCGCGGGTCCTCCTGGTGCTCCGGTCCGGGCTGGGGTGGTGCGGTGGTGCTCGTTGCGTGGTGCGTGGTGCGTGGTGCGTGGTGCGTGGTGCTCGTTCGGTCAGGCGATCAGGAGACGATCCGCATCGCGGAGACGTCCCAGTAGCCCGAGAACACGTGGGTCTCGAAGCCCTTGCGGGCGACGTACCGGTGCGTGTCCGTGATGAGCGGGGTCATGTCGACACGCTCGAGGATCGACTTCTGCGCGGTGGCGAAGTCCTCGCACTGCTGGTCGGCGTCCGACGTGGCCATCGCCGCCTGGTAGGCCGCGAATCCCTCGGGGTTGTCGCTCGAGGACACGTTCGTGCCGCCCTCGGCGTAGGTCGGTCCGACGTAGCGCGCGATCGAGGTGTTGATCAGCCCGGTCTGCGCGTCCTCGGCCGCCACGGCGACGTCCCAGGTCTTGGGCTCGGTGCGCATCTGCTTGGTCCAGTCGGCAGGGTCCGGTGCCGAGACCTTCACGGTCGCACCGGCGTTCCGCAGCGACTCCGCCAGGAAGTCGGCGGCGGGGTCCCAGTTCGACATGATGAGCAGGCGGATCGTCTTGCCCGTGAGCTCCTTCGTCGCGGCCTTCGCGTCGTAGGACTGCACGAGCGACGAGTCGTCCACCGCGCAGCGGTAGCTCGCCGCGTTCACCGTGTTCTGCTCGACCCCGAGTCCGTCGAGACCGGCGTTGTTGAACCCCTTCGTGTCGATCGCCTGGGCGACCGCGGCACGGAGCGGCTGGTCGTCGGCGAACACCGAGCCGGAGCCCTCTGCCTCGTTGAACACGAGGTTGTAGGCCGAGCTGGCGAACTTCACGGTGGAGTAGTCGTCGCCGCTGAAGCGCTCGGCGTTCGAGTCGTAGAAGCGTGCGACGTCGACACCGCCGGACTGCAGCAGGTTGGCGCTCGTGTTCGAATCGCCCTGCACGGTCAGGTTGATCGTCTTGGCCGGCTCACCGGTGACGGTCTTCCACGCCGGCCAGGCGTCGTAGTCGGACCGCAGCGCGTAGGAGACGCTCTTGCCGGCCGAGGACTTCGCGAGCGTGTACGGGCCGGACCAGGCGCCGTCGACGGTGCCGGCCGCGAGGCCCTTCGTGTCGGCGAGACCGGCCGGGCAGATGATCCCGGTACCGGGGCGGGTCAGGCCGCCGAGCAGCTGCGAGTACGGCTCGCTGAGCGAGATCGTCAGCGTGCCGGCGGCGTCGTCGGCGGTGAACTTCGGGTCACCCGAGCCGAAGGCCTGGTTCTTCCAGGTCTGCGCACCCGAGTCGTCGAGGCCGACCAGGTACTCGAAGGACTTCTCGACGACCGTCGGCGTGATCTCGGTGCCGTCGGAGCACGTGGCGCCGTCGCGGATCGTGAACTCGTACTTCGACGCCGACTCGGCGTCCCACTTCGTCGCGAGCCCGCCGATGTAGCCGCCGTCGTCGCCCTCGCCCTGCCGGAGCAGGGTGTCGAAGCCGAGTCGTGCGACCTCGACGTCCGAGCTGGCCGAGGCCTTCGCAGGGTCGAAGGTGGCCGGGGCGTACCAGAGCTCTGCGTTGATCGTGTCGGTGCTCGACGAGCTGTCGCCGCCGTCAGCGGAGCCGGACGCGGTGCACGCGCTCAGGGAGAGTCCGACGGCGGTCGCCAACGCGACGCCGACGAGGATGCGCTTCCTCACCATGGTGCTGTCCTCCAGTGGGATTCGGGGTGATGCCAGGGAGTCAGTCCCAGGGTCGGGTCCAACTTGGATCCAATTTAGAACAATCCGCATCCAACTATGTTTCGAGTGGATTACATCTGCCCGGGACGAGCCGCGGCGTCGAAGACCGTCACGCCGCCGACGTCGGTGCGCAGGACCCGCGCCGCGGCGAACTCGTCGACCGTGCACGCGGCCGGGTCCACGTCGAGCAGCACCCAGTCCGCCAGGGC
The DNA here is from genome assembly GCF_004341255.1 of Curtobacterium sp. PhB142. NCBI lineage: Bacteria > Bacillati > Actinomycetota > Actinomycetes > Micrococcales > Microbacteriaceae > Curtobacterium > Curtobacterium sp. PhB142. The sequence continues at coordinate 247,649 of NZ_SLUT01000001.1, forward strand.
GCCGGCGCGCAGCACGCCGCGGCGATCCTCGGCGAAGGACGCGTGTGCCGCACCGCGCGTGTAGGCCTCGACCGCCTCGAGCACCGAGAGCGCCTGTGCCGGGCCGATCGGCTCGTCGAGGCCGCGCATCCGACGGGCTGCGGCGACGGGGACCACCTCGCGCGGGTCGAAGGGGAAGTACGGCGCGTCCGAGCCCATGGCGACCGTGGCACCGGCGTCGGCCCAGGTCCGCATCGGGTTGACCTCGTCGACACGGCTGCCGAGCCGGCGCTGCAGCCCAGCGGCGTTCTTCCAGGCAATCGAGGGCTGCAGCGACGCCACGACACCGAGGCGTGCGGCACGGTCGGCGCTCGCGACGCTCGGCTCGAGGTACGCGTGGATGAGCTGGCAGCGGAGTCCGGCGACCGATCGTCCCGTGTCCCGTTCCGCTGCCTCGAGCCCGTCGAGCACCTCGGCGACCGCACGACTGCCCACCGCGTGGACGCCGAGCCCCCACCCCGCGGCCACGCACGACGCGGCGAGCCGGGCGAAGTCGCTCGCCGAGATCCGCTGCACGCCGTGGTCGTCGCCGGTCCAGGGCCGTTCGAGCAGCGCCTGCCCCTTCATGCCCTCGCCGTCGTAGTAGACCTTGATCGGGCCGAGTCGGAGGCGGTCGTCGCCGTCACCGGTCACGCCGTCGATCGAGTCGAGCACCGCCAGGGCAGCGTCGACGTCGGGGACCGCTGCGGTGCCGAGCTCGGGGTAGGGCATCGCGACCACGCGCAGGGTCAGGAGCCCCTGCCGGTGCGCCTCGCGGTACCCCTCGAGCTCGGGCAGCGTGACGGCCGGGTCGACGACGCCGGTGAACCCCATCGCGTGCAGCAGGGGCTGGATGCGCCGGATCGCGGCGAGCCGGTCGTCGAGCGTCGGCGGTGCGTCACCGATCCAGTCCGGGGCGTCCGGGTCCGCATCGCCGTCGGCGAGCATCGCGGCCGAGAACGTCGCGGCGTCGGCGTCGCCGTCCACGAGCTGCAGCGCTTTGAGTCCGGCACGCTGCGCGTGCGCGTGCGCGTCGGTGAACCCCGGCAGGACGGTGCCCTCGACGTGGTCCTCGACCGTGCCCTCCGGAGCCGCGGCCCGGACGTCGTCGAGCGCCCCGACCGCGGCGATCCGGTCCCCGACGACGAGCAGGGCGTCGGCCGTCGGCTGCGCCGGGTCCATCGTCCGGATGTGCCCGACGACGATCCGCGCGGACGTGCCGACCGACTCAGACACCGGCGGGCTCCCGCTCGTCGAGCCAGGTGCGCACGTCCGCCGCGGTCACCAGGGCGTCCCGCTGCAGGTACCCGATCGCCTCGAGTGCCGCGTCGTGCGCGCGTTCGCTCGACCCGGCGACGCAGTCGGTCAGGACCCGGACGGCGTAGTCGTGCTGGTGGGCGTCGGCCGCCGTGTAGTGGATGCAGACGTCGGTGAGTCCGCCCACGAGCAGGACGGTGCCGGCCTTGTACGCCTTGAGCACGATCTCGAGCTCGGTGCCGAAGAACGCCGAGTAGCGCCGCTTGCGGATGACGAACTCCTCGGGCCGCGGGTCGATCCACGAGGCGAGCTCGGTCTGCTCCTCGCCCTCGATGCAGTGCGGGCCCTCGGCGCCGTCGAGCTCACGGCCGATGTCGACGAGGTCCGGCTTGTGGACCTCCTGGATGAAGACGACGGGCACGCCCGAGGAGCGGCAGTGCTCGATGAGGTCGCGGACGCGCGGGGCGCGTTCGGCGCGGCCACCCATCACGGGGATGCCGGGCGTGGGCAGCGTCGAGGCTGCTCCGCCCTGGATGTCGACGACGATCAGGACGGGGTTGCCGGAGACGGCGAGCATGCTGGTGGTTCCTTCCGGGACGGATCGTGCAGCGGGTGGGGGCCGGTGCGCGCCGTCGCCGTCATCCTCTGACGGGATCCGGCACCGCAGGGGTCCGGGGTGTTTCCGCCGTGTTAAACCTCAGGTGTCGCCGAACCGGGCGGTGTCGCCGAACCGGGCGGTGTCCCCGCGGGCGCCGTCACCGCTCCAGCCGCCGCCCGCGCGCTCCGCCGCCGCCGGAAGGGAAGCAGCTCGGCGACCCCGACCGGCCCGAACCCGTTCCCGACCGCGACCCACACCTGGGCGTCGGGCGCGTGGTCACCGAGCAGCTCCGCGCAGACCCCGCACGGCTCGATCAGGTGCTTCGTCCCGCCCGGCCTGCGGAGCACACCCACGACCGACACCACCGGCGAACCGGCGACGACGGCCGCGCTCAGTGCAGCGGACTCGGCGCAGACCGATGCGCGACCGGCCGATGCCTCGACGTGCAGCCCGGTGACCACACTGCCGTCGGCGAGCCGGAGTGCTGCGGCGACCTCGTGCACCCCCGTGCGGTACCGCCGGTCGAGCACGTCGGTCGCGATCCGGAGCAGCTCCTGGTCCGCGGCGTCCATGCCGGACGGCGGGCCGGCGAGCACCGGTCGGTCAGACGCGGGCGAGCCGCTGCTCACGACCAGCCCAGGATCCGCGCCATGTTGCCACCCTCGACCAGGGCCCGGTCGGCCTCGTCCGGGATCGCCTTCGCGATCTTCATGCGCTCGAGGTCGAAGTCGCTGCCCGGCCACTCCGACCCGAGCAGGATCTTCTCCGCGCCGAGGCGCGCGTACGCCCGCTTGACGTCGGACATCAGGGTGGCCGAGGTCTCGAGGTAGACGTGCGGGTTCCGCTCGGCGACGATGATCGCCTCCGGCACGTTCCACACCGCACCCATGTGGGCGATGATCGTCGGCACCGTCGGGAAGTTCTTCGCGATCTCCTCGATGGAGAACGGTGCACAGAACGCGTCGTCGAGTGCGTTGATCAGCACGGGCAGGCCGAGCTCGGCGCAGACCTCGAACAGCGGGTCGAGCAGGCCGTGGTCCGCGACGTGGTAGCCGTGCAGGCTGGGGTGCAGCTTCAGGCCGACCAGCCCGCCCTCGGCGAAGCGACGGATCTCGTCGGTGGCGTTCTCCCACTGCGGCATGACCTGGCCGAAGCCGAACAGCCGGTCCGGGTGCGCGGCGACCAGGTCCATCAGGAAGTCGTTCTCGATCCCCTGCGCGAGCGAGCAGACCATGGCGCGGTCGACCCCCGCGGCGTCCATGCGGTCGAGGATCCGGTTCGCGTCGAACGGCGTGTACGCCGGCGGCTCCTCGCCCGGGCGCACGCCGCTCAGGTAGTCACTGCGGCCGCGGCGGTCCTGGGTGGTGTTGTAGGCGTCGATGATCATCGTGGGCGTCTCCTCGTCGGCGGCTCGTGGGGCGAAACTCCCGCACATGTGATCCGATACTGCCAGAATTGGATCCAATTTGGTAGCACTGGGGTGCGAGACACGCAGCCTGGAGGCGCGACGCACCCCCGCCGCGCCGGCTCAGTGCACGACGACCATCGCGCCCATGGCCAGCACGCTCACCAGTGACGCCGCCCGGCGCACGGACTCGACCCGCGGCACCCGGCCGCCGACGACGTTCCACAGCACCACACCGGCGTGCACCGCGACCGCCACCCCGACCGGCAGCAGCACCGCACCGTGGGAGTGCCCCGCGCCGGCACCGGCACCGGCATGGCCACCTGCGAGCAGCACGAACACCGCGCCGAGCAGCATCCCGAGCGCGTGCAGGTGGTCACCACCGGGGCGACTCCGGCGACGCCACCGGTCCACCGCAGCCGTGCCCATCGCGCATCCACCGAGCAGGAGCGCCCAGAACGGCGCCGGCACCACGTGGAGCGCCGGCACGTGGACGTCGAGCATCGCGACGAGCATCACCGCCTCGGCGACGAGTGCGACCGGCCCGACCCGTCGCCCGCCAGCGATGCCGAGCCCGAGCGCACCGACGGCTGCGACGAGCATGACGACGAGCAGTACGGACATGATTGGATCCAATCACGAGCGAGTCGGATACGGCAACGGGATCCAACACCTGGCAGGATTGGATCCGCAGCGGGGGCTCGCTGTGACGACGTACCGAGGGAGACCACGACGTGACCACCAGCGACGGCAACGCACTCGTCGACGACCTCGCCGCCCGGATCCGCGCGAAGATCATGTCCGGCGAGATCCCCATCGGCGCACCGCTCCGGCAGGCCGACCTCGCCGCGCAGTTCGGCATCAGCCGCACCCCGGTCCGCGAAGCGCTCCGGCAGCTGCAGACCGGCGGCCTCATCGAGGTCGTGCCGAACCGTGGCGCGGTGGTCCGGGTGCCGGTGCCGTGGGAGGTCCGCGAGGCCTACGAGGTCCGCGCCGAGCTCGAGTCGCTCGCAGCCCGTCGCGCCGTCGACCGGCTCGACGACGCCACGATCGCGCAGCTCCGCTCGGTGAACCAGGCGATGTACGAGCGCTCCCTGGCGGCGGCCGAGGGCGAGCAGCCGAAGCAGCGCGAGGGCAGCGACAACGACCAGTTCCACGGGCTCATCTACCAGGCCTCCGGCAACACCCGGCTGACCCGGATGCTCGTCGAGATCAACGACGCCTTCCCGCGCAACGTCTCGGCCCTGGTGCTCCGCGAGAACTCCCGGCACCGCGAGGAGAACTTCCGCGAGCACGAGGAGCTCATCGAGGCGTTTGTCGCCGGGGATCGCGAGCGCGCCGCCGAGCTCATGCGCGACCACGTCCTGCGCGCCGGCGAACACCTGGCGCACTGGTACGAGCGCCGCTCCTCCACCGTCTTCACCGGCTGACCCGGCTGACCCGGCGCGACCAGCGGAAGCGGCGCGAGAGACCGGACCGCTCAGCGCCGCACCGACGGGGCGGGGCCGACCCGCGCCTCCAGTCCGGCCAGCCCGACCGTCTACAGGACCGGCGCCCGCCGGATCCAGCCGGTGGCCTCCTCGATCGCGCGCGTCACCGCGAGCAGCTGGGCTTCGCGGCCGTACCGCCCGACGACCTGCACGCCGACCGGCAGCCCCTGGGGCGTGAACCCGGCCGAGGTCACCACGACCGGGTGCGCCGTCAACGTCAGCCGGTTGGCGAGCATCTGCCACGTGAAGTAGCGGTCGAAGCGGTGGCCGTCGACCTGGTCGACCCACTCGACCTCGGCCGGCGGCGCGGCCACCGGCGTCGCCGGCAGCACGAGCACGTCGTGCCGGTCGAGCACGGCAGCCGTGTCCCGGTACATCCGGGTCCGACGCTCGTACGCGTCGGCGAGCTGCGCCGCCGTGGTGGCGCGCCCCTGCTCGACGTTCCGGACGTAGTCGGGACGGAACCCGCTGGCCCCGGCGTCGACGGCGTGCCGGCCGCCCAGGAAGAACTCGAACGTCTCGATGGTCTCCCACGCCTCGTCCGCACCCGCGAAGGTCGGCTCGTCCGCCTCGACGACCGCTCCGAGGTCGGCGAGCTGCTCGGCGAACGCCCGGTGCACGGCCCGCACGGCCGGGTCGATCGGCAGGCCGCCGGCGTCGTCGCTCCACGCGACCCGCAGACCGGCGAGCTCGACCGGACGGACCGGGTGCTGTGTCATGGCGGACATCGGCCAGACGGTCTTCTCGACGGCGAGCGCCTCCATGAAGCGCGCGGCGTCGGCGGAGTCACGCGCCATCGGGCCGGTGACCCCGTGCGGCGTCCAGGCGTTGCCGGTCCGGCCGCTCGGCACACGGCCGGGGGTCGGCCGCACCCCGACGACGTTGCAGAACGCGGCCGGGTAGCGCAGGCTCCCGCCGCTGTCGGAGCCGTCGGCGATCGGCAGCATCCGCCCTGCGAGCGCCGCTGCGGCACCACCGCTGGACCCGCCCGCGTGCCGCGAGGTGTCCCACGGGTTCACGGTCGTGCCGAACACCGGGTTGAAGGTCAGGACGCCCTGGCCCATCTCCGGCGTGTTCGTCTTGCCGATGATGAGCGCACCGGCGTCGCGGAGCAGGGTCGCCAAGACGCTGTCGTGCTCGGCGGGTCGCGCGTCGGCGAACGCCGCGGAACCGTTCGTGGTCGGCAGCCCGGCGACGTCCATCAGGTCCTTCACCGCGGTGGGCAGGCCGTGCAGGAGCGGGAGCGGTTCGCCCGCGGCGCGGGCCTCGGCGGTGCGGCGGTCGGCCGCTTCTGCCGCGGCCAGCGAGACCGAGTCCGGCTGCTGGGAGACGACGGCCTGGAGGCGCGGGTTGCGTTCCTCGATCCGGTCCAGGTGGGCGCGCATCACCTCCACCGCCGACACCTCGCGGTTCGCGACGGCGTCGGCCAGGCGGACGGCGGACCAGTCGGCGAGGTGCTCCGGGGTGTGCTCGGGCGCGGGCATCAGCGGCCGCCCTCGTGGTCGTGCGCCGCGTGGTCGTGGCCGGCACCCGGCGCGCAGTGGTTGGTCGCCGACGGCGGGACGTCGAGCGAGGGGTTCCGGTCGAAGAAGCCGTCCGGTTCGAGCCGGAAGCCGATCGTGTCGACGGGCATGATCGGCCACTGTTCGGGACGCGGGAAGTGGTGCACGCCGAGGACGGGCCACAGCACGAGGCGCTCGTTCTCGAGGGACCGGTCCGCCTGCTGCCAGACGTGCACCCCGTCGTCGCCGAGCTCGCCCTGGTTCGGGTACTCGCCGGCGATGAAGCGCTCCTCGGGGTCGAAGGCGCTCGCCCAGAGGTGCTTCGCGACGAACGGCGCCTTCCGCTCGACGATGCTGCCGGGGCGGACGTGCAGCTGCGCGGTGTTCTGGACCGCCAGTCGGTAGGCCGTGCTCTCGCCGTAGCGGTTCTGCGCGGACTCGCTCTCGATGCGCCAGTGCAGCGCGCGGGCCGGGTCGGTCATCCGGGCGCCGTCGGCCTCGGAACCGATCGGCGTCTCGACCGCGATGCAGGCGTTGCCGTAGGGGTTCAGGGCCTCGTCGGGCTCGGGCTCGGCGTGCACCTCGACCAGCCGGTTCAACGGCCCGTCGACGGCGGTGTCGAGCCGGACGGCGAAGTAGTGCTGGTGCGTCGGGGCCTGCACGTTCGGTGCGACCATCCGGCCGTGCCGCGGGGTCTCGCCGTCGGCGATGCCGGACACCGACATCAGGCCGGTGAGCTTCACCTCGAGCTCGACGGAGCCGTCCTGGTACAGCGACCAGTAGAAGCCGTAGTCGTAGTTCGCCACGGTCGCGAAGCTCGAGATCACGAGTCGGCGGCTGCGACGGACCTCGGCGCTGCCGGTGCGGGTGTTGACGTGCTTCCAGAGGATCGAGTCGTCCTCCTCGTGCAGGCAGATGCCGTTGACGATGGTCTGCGGTTCGCCGTGGCCGTCCAGGAAGTCGACGTCGAAGTAGCGGATCTCCCCCAGGCAGTCGCAACCGAGCTCGAGGCTCGCGGTGAGCGGGCCGGCGCCGTACTCGCCCCAGTCGAAGAAGTTCTTCCGGTACGCGGTCGGGTCGCTGTCCAGGTACGGCACGTACATCTCGTTGACGGCCGCACGGTGCAGCACCGGGCGCTCGACGTCGCCGTCACGGTAGGACAGGTCGTGCAGCACGAGCCCCTCGCGGTGTGAGAAGCCGACACGGAACGTCCAGTTCTGCCAGCGGACCTCGTGCCCGTCGATCGTGAAGCCGGGACCGTTCGGCTGGACGATGTCGAGCGCGGAGACCTCGCGGTCGGGACCCCAGGTGCCGGAGGTGTAGACGCCGGTCTCGCTCGCCATCGGGATGACGCCGTGGTCCTCGATCCGGATGACCTCGAGGGTGTCGAGGTCGAGGATCGGGACGAGCCCGGCGACGGGTCGTGCGTAACCGTTGTCCTCTGGGAACTCGCGGTACCAGACCGTGCCCCAGCTCAGGCGGCGGTCGGCGAGGTCCTCGGGCACGAAGCCGGTGATCGACTCCGGGTCGACCCAGACGAGCGACGTGTCGGTGATCCCGCGCTTCGCGAGCGCCTCGATGATGAGCGGCGACTTCCGTGCGGCCTGCGCGATGAGCCGTGCTTCGTCACTCGAGACGCCGGGGCGACGGTGGTCCACGTCGGTCCACAGCTCGACGATCGCGGGCGAGTCCGGGCCGGCGGTCCACCCGCGCACCTCCCACGCGGCGTGGGCGTCCGGGTCCATCACGACGATCCGCACCGGACGGGCGCCACCGGCGGTCGTGCCCCTGGCCTTCTCCTCGTCGAGCGCGATCCCCCAGAAGCGCGGCCGGGCCCCGATGCGCCCGGAGGCACGGACGGCGGTGACGAAGGAGGCGATCTCGACGGAGGTCAGCGGATCGAGGACGTGGGTGCTGCTCATGGGCTTCCTTCTCGGGTGGATCGTGCGGTCAGTGGGCGTCGAGGACGACGGCACGGCCGTCCGCGCGGGGGTCGCTCGCGGCGTCGAGGTGTCCGTCGGCGTGGAGCCGGACGGTCTGGACGTGCCCGGCCTCGTCGACGGGGCCGCCCGTGCGGGCAATGGGCAGGCCGAGGGCGTCGGCCGCGGCGATCGCGTCCTCGGAACCGGGTTCGGCGACGAGCGTCATCACCTCGTGCCCGAGGTCGCGCGCACCGATCACGAACCGCGGTCGGCCGAGGACCTCGTCGGGGTCGCTGCCCGCGGCGACCAGGTCACGGGCGAGCTGCGCGAGGATCCACGGCTGGGCGCTGCCGCCCTGGCAGCCGAGGCCGAGCACCAGGTCGTCGGTCTCGGCGATCACCGGCAACAGGGTGTGCGGCGGCCGCAGGCCCGGTCCGACGTGGGCGGGGTGCGCGGGGTCGGTGCTGAAGGCGGAGCCGCGGTTGTGCAGCACCACGCCCGTCCCCGGGTCGAGGATGCCGGAGCCGAAGAGCTGGTAGACGCTCTGGATGAGCGTGACGACGGTGCCGTCGCTGTCCGCAGCGGTCACCGCGACGGTGTCGCCGAGGGCACGGCCGGCACGGGGCAGTGCGCCGACCCGACCGGAGTCGCGTGGGTCGAGCATGGCCGCGACGTCGATGGAGCCGCCGCGGGGGTCGCCGAGTTCGGCCTGGCGGACGAGCGCGGCACGGTGCACGGCGTCGACGAGGTCGGCGGTCGCAGTGCCGTGCTCGCTGCCGTCGGCGAGCGCTTCCGGCAGGATCCCGAGCAGCACGACGCCCTGCGTGGGCGGCGGCGCGACCCACCACCGGGCCCCGCCGATCGTCGTGCCGCGGGGCTCGACGAGCTCGGCGTCGTGCGAGGCGAAGTCGGCCTCGGTGTGTGCGCCCCCGAGTTCCCGCAGCCGGGCGGTGATCGAGGCGGCGATCCGTCCCCGGTACATCGCGCCCGGGTCGGCAGCGAGTTCGGTCAGGGTCGCGGCGAGTGCCGGCTGCACGAGCGGGTCGCCTTCGGCCAGGAGCGCCCCGGCGTCGTCGGTGAAGACCTCGCGCATCCCGGGGTCGGCGTGGAGCTCGTCGGTCCGGACCGCGATCGCACGGCCGAGTCCGGCGGAGACGGGGACCCCGTCGGCCGCGAGTCGTGCTGCGCGGGTCAACGGGTCGGCGAGCCCGAGTCGGCCGCCGAGTGCGTCGATCGCCTGCCATCCCGCGACGACGCCGGGGACCGTGACGGTCTGGGCGCCCTGCCGGGGCATCCGGTCGTGCTGCGCGAGCGCCGCGACGTCGATGCCGGCCGGTGCGGCGCCAGCGGAGACCACGGCGACGACGGGCCGTCCTGGCCGACGGACGAGGGCGACGAGGTCCCCGCCGATGCTGCACTGGTGCGGGTAGACGACGGTCAGTGCGGTGGCCGCCGCAAGCGCGGCGTCGATGGCGTCCCCGCCGGCCGCGACCGCCTCGGACGCAGCGTCGAGGGCGGCCGGGTGCGGCGCGGCGACGGCGACGCGTCGGGTGGAGCGTGCAGCTGGGGCGGTCATGCGGTCGTCACCATCCGTGCGGGGCTGAGGAACGCGAGGTCGGGGCGGTCGATGCCCTGCACCAGGTCGGCGACGGCCGCACCGATCGCCGGCCCGAACTTGAAGCCGTGGCCGGAGCAGGCTGCGGCGAGGAGCACCTCGGGCTGCTCGGGCAGGGCGCCGACGACGAACCGCTTGTCCGGGGTCATCGTGTACAGGCACGCGACGGCCTGGGCACCGGCGGTGACGATGCCGGGGACGAACCCTTCGAGGAGCTCGGCCAGGTGCGCGACCTCGGCCTCGGTCGGCGGTGCGACGGGCACGTCCGGGTCCCACACGGGTCCGGCGTCGATGCCGATCTTCGCGCCGGATCCGGCGGTCTCCGGGAGCCCGAAGACGAGCCCCTCCGGCAGGTCGATCGAGAAGCACCCGAGCGCGGGCGGCTGCGCCACGGTCTGCCCCGTCGGCGCGGTGAGCGTGACGATGCGCCAGACCTCGAAGAACGCGGCGGCCTCGGGTACCAGGTGCGACGCCCAGGCGCCGCCGGCGAGCACGAGCCGTCGCGCGCGGACACTGCCGGCGTCGGTCCGGACGGTGACGACGCCGTCGTCGACCTGCCAGTCGAGCACGGTCTCGCCGTACCGCAGGTCGGCGCCGGCCGCCGCGGCGGCGGACTGCGCGAACGCGAGCGCCCGCGCGGCCTCGAGCACACCGGCGTCGGGGTCGTGGACCGCGCCGTACGACTCGGGCGGACGCAGCGAGGGCGCGAGCGTCGGCCAGGCTGCGCGGTCGACCGGGAGGCTCGCCCCACCCTGCATCGTCGGCTCGCCCCGGTGCGCGTACAGTCCACCGGTCCGGTGCAGGAAGGGCGCGCCGGCTGCGGTTCCCCAGCGGTCCCACCCGCGGTACGCACGGTCGACGAGGTCGTTCCACACCGGGTGTGGGTAGGCGCGGCGGATCATCCGGGTGGCGCCGTGCGACGAGCCGCGCTCGTGCCCCGGTGCGAAGCGCTCCACCGCGACGACGTCGAGGCCGCGGCGCGCGAGCTCGTACGTGGCGGCGGATCCGTGGATGCCGAGTCCGAGGACGACGACGTCGTGCACGGCCGTCACGCGCGGACCTCGGCGACGACGTCCGCGACGCCCTCGAGCAGGACCCGGACGTCCTCGTCGTCGTTGTACACGTGCGGCGAGACGCGGACGACGCTCGGCAGGCCACGGGCGCCCAGGTCCCACTGCGCGTGGCTCGCGGGGACGGAAATGGAGTCGATGCGGCGCTGCCGGAGCCGGGCCGAGACCTCCTTGCCGGCGACGCCGTCGACCGTGAAGGTGACGATCGCGGACGCTGACGCGGACGGGTCCGCCACGGTGACGCCGTCCACGGCGTCGAGCGCGGTGCGCAGGTGGGCGCCGAGGCCGACCAGGTGCGCCTCGGTCGCCGCCGGCCCGCGGTCGAGGGCCTCGCGCAGCGCCACCCCGAGGCCGAGCCGGGCGGCGACGGAGCACTCCCACGTCTCGAGCTGTCGCGCGGTGCCGTCCATCGTCCACTCATCCTCGCCGGTCCAGACGGCTCCGCGGACATCCGGCGCCCACGCACCGACGCCCTCGAGCATCCCGCGGCGCAGGTAGGCGATCCCGGTGCCGCGCGGCCCACGCAGGAACTTCCGGCCGGTGGTGACGAGGGCGTCGCAGTCGACGGCGCGCACGTCGATGTCGATCTGGCCGACGGACTGCGTGGCGTCGACGACGGTCAGGGCGCCGTGGCGACGGGCGACGGCGCTGATCTCCGCGATCGGTTCGACGAGGCCGGACGAGGTCGGCACGTGCACCGCGCTCACGACGACACGGCCGCTCGCTCCGGCGACGGCGCGGTCCAGGGCCTCGAGGTCCATGGCACCGGTGGCGTCGCTCGGCACGACCTCGAGCCGCACGTCGTCGTGCCGCTGCATGGCCAGCAACCGGAGCGCCTGGCTGACGTAGCTGGAGCGGGGTGCGACGACGGTGTCCCCGGCACCGAGCCGCAGCGCGTCGAAGACACCGCGCAGGCCGCTCGTGGCGCTGTCGAACAGGGCGATCTCGTCCGGCGCCGACCCGAGCAGGGTGGCGGCCGCGGTGTAGACGCCGGCGACCTCGTCGGCGACCTGGTTGGCGGCTTCGTACCCACCCACCCGCTGTTCCCGGCGCAGGTGGGTGACCACTGCCTCCAGGACGCCGTCGCTGACCAGGCCCGCGCCGGCCGCGTTGAAGTAGTGACGCCCTGCGGTGCCGGCGGTGCGGGACCGCTCGGCGGCCACGTCGATCGCCGTCACTGCCTGGGCGGCCATCGTGCCGTCCTCGAGACCGATCGTCATGTCGCGGGTCCTCCCTCGTGCGCGCCAACCCCGGACGCTGAATGGATCCCATCATAAACAGGTTGTATCCATTACCGCCACCGCCGGATACTGTTGAGCCATGGAGCACTCCGCTGAAGCCCGCGCACAGGAACTCGGACTCGTCATCCCGGACTACGCGAACCCGCCCTACGGTGGCCGGTACGGCAGCTCGCTCCGCGCGTTCCACCGCACCGGGGACCTGCTGGAGCTGAGCGGCATGACCCCGGAGTCACGGGACGGCACGATGCTGCACCCGGGGTCGGTCGGGGTCGACATCACCCTCGAGCAGGCTCGTGAAGCGGCCCGCTACACCGCAGTCAACGCCCTCGGCATGATCCGCTACGCCCTCGGCTCGCTCGACGAGGTCACTGCGCTGTCCCGCGGGCTGTGCTTCGTCCTCTGCCCGCCCGGGTTCGAGCAGCTCAACCAGGTGTCGAACGCGGCCAGCGACCTGCTGTTCGACGTCTTCGGACCGGACGTCGGCCGGATGGGCCGCGCGTCGATCGGTGCGACCGCCCTGTCGCGGAGCGCCTGCTTCGAGCTCTGGCTCAGCCTGGAGTGCCGCCCCCGCCGAGCCGGGGAGTGAGACCGCTCGCAGAGGCCGGCACGCGGGGGACCGCGTTCTGGCTCCTCGTCGTGGCGTCGACCGCCGGCTACGTCGTCAACGGTGCGAGCACCCCGGTGGTGCCACGGGTGGCGACGGACCAGCTCGGCGCCGACCCCGCCGTCGGTGGGCTGCTCGTGTCGCTCGCGGGGTTCGTGGCGATCGGCGCGATGCCACTCGCCGGCATCCTGAGCGACCGGCTCGGTCCACGACGTGTCCTCCTCGGTGCCGGGTTGCTGGCGGCAGCCGGACTCGGCATCGTGCTCGTCGCGCTGAGCGTCCCGAGCCTCGCGGTCAGCAGGCTCGTCTTCGGCGCCGGCAACGCGGCCACCGCCACCGCCCTGACTGCCTGGGTCGTCGCCGAGGTCCCGGTGACCCAGAGGAGCCGCGCACTCGGCCTGTTCGGGCTCGCCGTCTGGATCGGGCTCGCCCTGGGGCCCGTGGTCGGCGAGAACCTGTACCAGTCGGCCGGACACCGCACCGTGTGGGTCGTCGCGATCGGCATCCAGCTCGCCGGGCTCGGAGTGGCACTGCTCACGCGAGGCGGGTCGGCTCCAGTGCACCGCAGCCCGGCACGACCGGCCGGTGCGGGTCTCGCGGCGGTGCTGCGGGCCGTCGTACGACCGGGTGCGGCGGGACTCGTGGCCTGGGCGGCCGAGGGCTTCATGATCGCGTTCCTCATCCAGCACCTGGTCGGGCAGGGCGTCGGCGCGCAGGGACTGACCGGGGCCGCGAACGTCTTCACGGTCTTCGCAGCGAGCGTCGTCGGGGTGCGACTGCTCCTCGGCGGACTGCCGGACCGGATCGGGCCCGTCCGCACCGCACGAGGAGCCCTGGTCGTCCTCGCCGCAGGGCTGGTCGTCCTCGCGGTTGCACACGGCTTCCCGACCGCGGCCGCCGGTGCCGTCCTGGTCGGTGCCGGGTACTCGCCGCTGTTCCCGACGCTCACGATCCTGAGCACCCGGACGCTCGACGACCGCACCCGGGCCACCGGCGTCGGCGTCTTCTCGGCCGTCACCAGCGCGGGCTACGCCGTCGGCTCACTCGTGGGCGGGGTCCTGGTGTCTGCGGTCGGTTCCGGGTGGGCGCTCGTCGTCCTCGCCGCCTTGCAGCTCGCCGCGGTGCCCGCACTCGGCAGGCACGACGGCGGCGGCACCGGTCGCGACCTCAGAGCGCGATGACGACGCTCTTCGACTCGCAGAACGCGCGCAGGGCCTCTTCGCCGAGGTCGCGGCCGAGGCCGGACTCGCCGACCCCGCCGAAGGACAGTGCCGGGTCGAACAGGTTGTAGGTGTTCACCCACACGGTGCCGGCGTGCAGCCGCTGGCCCATCCGGTGGGCGCGGGACAGGTCACGGGTCCAGACCCCGGCGGCGAGGCCGTACGTCTGGTCGTTCGCGATGGCGATCGCCTCGTCCTCGTCGTCGAAGGGGATGACGCCGACGACGGGCCCGAAGATCTCCTCGCGCGCGATGGTCATCGTGTTCGAGACGCCGGTGAAGAGCGTCGGCTCGACGTAGTAGCCCGGGCGCTCGGGCACGCCGCCGCCGACCGCGACCGTCGCCCCCTCGGCCTTGCCCTGCTCGATGTACCCGAGCACCTGCTGCCGCTGCTCCTCGGACACGAGCGGTCCGACCGTGATCCCACCGTCGAGCCCGTCGCCGACGGCGACCTTCCGGACGGCGGCGACCAGGCGCTCGGTGACCTCGTCGAGGACCGATCGCTGCACGAGCAGGCGGCTGCCCGCGGTGCACATCTGGCCGGAGTGCCCGAACGACGCACGCATGGCGGTGAGGACGACGGCGTCGAGGTCGGCGTCCTCGAACACGATGTTCGGGCTCTTGCCGCCGAGCTCGAGGGTCAGGCGCTTGAAGTCCGCACTCGCGGCGGTCATCACCTTGCGGCCGACCTCGGTGCTGCCGGTGAACGAGACCTTGTCGACACCGGGGTGCGCGGTGAGGGCGGCACCGACCCGGCCGTCACCGGTCAGGACGTTGACGACGCCGGCGGGCACACCGGCCTCCTCGCAGATCGCCGCGACGCGGAGCATCGTGAGCGGGGTCTGCTCGGCCGGCTTGACGACCACCGTGCAGCCCGCGGCGAGCGCCGGTGCCAGCTTGAACGCGCCGGTCATGATCGGGAAGTTCCAGGGCAGGATGAGCGCCGCGACGCCGACCGGTTCGAGGGTCGTGTACACGTGGTGCGCTCCGCCGTCGACGGGGACGACCGTGCCGGTCAGGCGCGAGGGAGCGCCGGCGTAGTAGCGGAACACCCGGGCCGAGGTCGCGGTGTCGGCGCGGGAGCGCTCGATCGGCTTGCCGTTGTCGCGGGTCTCGAGCACGGCGAGTTCCTCGAGCCGCTCCTCGATCAGGTCCGCGACCCGGTTCAGGATGCGGCTGCGGTCGTGCGGGCTCATCCCGCTCCACCGGCGGTCCTCGTGTGCCCGGCGCGCGGCGGCCACAGCGGCGTCGACGTCGGCGGGACCGGCCTGCGGCACCCGGGTGATCAGCGCCTCGGTGGCGGGGTCGAGCACGTCGAGGAGTTCGGCGCCGTCGGGTGCGGTCCAGGTGCCGTCGACGAGGAACGGCTCGAGCGGGGCCAGGGGTGCGAGCGTGTCTCTCATGACGGTTCCTCCGTGGGACGTGGGACGTGGGTTCGGTGGGTCGGGGCGCTCGGTCAGGGGCGGTCGAGGAGCCGAGCGGGCTCGTCGACCGTGATCCGGGTGAGGACCTCGTCGGGCACGCCGAGCGCGCGGAGGCCGGGGACGACCCGGGCGGTCAGGTGGTCGAGGCCGTGTCCGCCGTACCGACGGAGCTGGCCCTTCGTCCAGGTGGCGTGGCCGAAGACCCAGCGGGTGTCGGGGGCGCTCTCGCGCAGGGCCAGGAAGGCGTCGAGCCGTTGCGGATCGCTGGCGTTGCGGATGCGACCGACGTGCGAGCCCTCGTTGCCGAAGCAGAGCTCGAGCACTGCTCCTGCCTGGCCGAGGTCGCGCAGGTAGGGCAGGTCGAGGAACTCGTCGACGGTCGAGAACACGACCCGGCTCGGGTCGACCCCCTCGGCCACGACGTGCGCGAGCACCTCGAGGCCGTTCCGGGCGTCGGCGGCCAGCCGGACGACGACGGCCGCGCCGGTGGTCGCCGCCGCTCGTGCAGCCGCCGTGAGACTGCGGCGTTCCTCGAGTCCGTCGGCGGTCGCGAACGCCGTCGTCGTCCCCATCAGGCCGAGCAGCCCGGCACGGTACGTGGTGCCGGGTACCGAGTCCGTCAGTGCCCGTTCGAAGAGCCCCTGTCGCCCGTCGGTGTCCAGGTCGAGGTACCACTCGGGCAGCAGTCGTGGCAGGTAGGCCCCGTATCCGGCGACGATCCCGACGCCGCTCGCCCGTGACAGCTCGGGCAGCCGGGCGTGGTCGGGGCCGAAGCCGAGGGAGCTCAGGTCGACGGCGAGCCCGAGGCCGCTGTTCCGCGCGGTGCGGAGTTCGTCGGCGAGCAGGTCGACGTCGTCGAGGCGCAGGTTGTCCGCGAGTGCGAGCTGGCTCCACCGCAGGGCGGCAGCCAGGTCCGCGGTGACCGCGAGGCTCGGTTCCAGCGCTTCGACACCGGGCCGCTGCAGGGCGCTCGCGTCGGTCAGCAGGTGCTCGTGCATCGACACCGCACCGATCCCGGACGACTCGACGGGGCCGAGGACGGTCTGGATCACGACGTGCCTTTCGCGGTGGCGGACTTGACGGATCCAATCTACATCGGTTTGGATCCCTCTTGTCCACACGTGTCGCCGAGCTCCTCGCTCGACTCCGAACGTTTACACGCGGCCCCCTTCCGTCACGTGCCCGAAACAGCCGGGCAACGACGGCGACACGGGTCCGCACGACACTGGTCGCACTACCTGTCGCCCGACAGGTACTCCGCGAAAGGTCTGCAGCCATGCGCTCTCCAGAGTCACCGCTCCACGCACCGCGCGCCACGTCCAGCGTCGACCCCGTCGACACCCAGGGCTCCGCCCGACTCGGCTACGAGCAGGAACTCCACCGCGGGGTCGGCTCGTTCTCGTCGTTCGCGGCCGGGTTCTCGTTCGTCTCGATCCTGACCACCGTCTTCCAGCTGTTCGGCCTCGGGTTCGGACTCGGCGGTGCTGCGTTCTTCTGGGCCTGGCCACTCGTCTTCGGCGGCCAGCTGCTCGTCGCGCTGAACTTCGCGCAGCTCGCCGCCCGGTGGCCGATCTCGGGCGCGATCTTCCAGTGGTCCAGTCGTCTGGCGGGCGCGCGCTTCGGGTGGTTCACCGGGTGGACGATGATCATCGGGCAGATCCTCACCGTGGCCGTCGCGGCCATCGCGGTGCAGGCCGTGCTCCCCGCGATCTGGAACGGGTTCCAGGTCGTCGGCGGCCCCGGAGCCGACCCCTCCCTCGCCTCGTCGACCGGTGCTGCGAACGCGGTGGTGCTCGGCATCGTGATGCTCGTCGTGACGACCCTGGTGAACATCACGAGCGTCCGGCTGATGGCGCGGGTCACGAGCTTCGGCGTGCTGATCGAGATCATCGGCGTCGTCGTGCTCATCGGCGCGCTCTTCCTGCTGCCGCACCGCAGCCCTGCGGTGGTGTTCACGACCGCCGGCTCGACGAGCACCGAACCCTACGTCTGGGCGTTCCTGGCATCGTCCCTGATGGCTGCCTACGTGATGGTCGGCTTCGACTCCGCCGGTGAGCTCGCCGAGGAGACGCACAACCCCCGCCGGACCACCCCGAAGACCATCGTCCGCGCGCTCACCGTCTCCGGCCTCGGCGGTGGGCTGCTCATCATCGGCGCCCTGGTCGCCGCCCCGAGCCTGACCGACGGCAAGCTGGCGACGCAGGGACTCGCCTGGGTGATCACCTCGACGCTCGGCGACGTCTTCGGCCGGCTGCTGCTCTGCACCGTCGCGGTCGCCGTGTTCGCCTGCACCCTCGCCGTGCAGACCGCCGGTGCGCGCATGGTCTACTCGATGGCCCGCGAGAAGGCCCTGCCCTTCCACCGCACGCTCGCTCGGGTCTCACCCCGGACCGGGACACCGATCGCCGCGTCGATCGTCGTCGGTGTCGGTGCCGGCCTCGCACTCGCCGTGAACATCGGTCAGTCCGCGATCTTCACCGCCCTGTCCAGCCTGTGCATCGCGATGCTCTACCTGGCCTACCTCGGCGTCACCGGCCCCCTGCTGGTCCAACGCATCCGGCTCCGACGGTCCGGCTTCCCCGCCGGCGTGGACGAGGACGGCAAGCCGCTGTTCACACTCGGCCGGTGGGGCATCCCGCTCAACGCCCTCGCCGTCGCCTTCCAGATCGGCATGGCGGTCAACCTCATCTGGCCGCGCCCGGAGATCTACGACCTGACCGGGAACTCGTGGTGGCTGCAGTACAGCGCACTGCTCTTCATCGGCGCCGTCCTGCTCGTGGGTTGGGTGTGGTCGGCCCGGCGGCACCGTGCGCACGGACCGATCACCCTCGCCGAGGTCCCGTCCACCGCCTCGGTCCCCGCCGTCCAGGCACCCGCCTCCGCGACCGCGACCGTCGAAGCCTGACCGAAGGAACCCCATGCGCGACCTCCACGAGACCGACAGCGTGCTCGCCTCGCGTTCCGATGCGCGCGCCCAGGCCGGGACGCAGTCCGAGTACATGCCGTACCTGCCGGCGTCGACGTCCCCGTTCGCCCCCGACGGCGTCGACCCCGCGCAGCTGGTGTGGGCCGAGACCGTCGCACCGGGCGGGTACACGCACAAGGTCCTGGCCAGGGGCTCGCGGCTGCGGTTCGACGACCCGACGGGGCAGGCCTGCGCCAACCTCCTGGTGTTCAACGCGCTCGAACCGTGGGAGCGGTTGAACGTCGCCGACACGCAGAAGATCCCGTGGCAGGCCTACCTCGGTGTCGGCACGCCGCTGCTCAGCGGGGACGGCCGTGCCCTGGCGACGGTGGTCGAGGACACCTCGGGGCACCACGACGCCTTCTGCGGCACGTCGACCGACGCCTGGAACCAGCGGAAGTACGGCGGTGCGGCACCCGAGGGGCCCAGCCCGAGCGGCCGGTCGCTCTTCGTGAAGGCCGCCGCCAAGCACGGGCTGAAGAGGCGTGACCTGCCGCCGAGCGTCTCGTTCTTCCAGGGCGTCCGGATCGACGACGAGGGCGCGATGACCTTCACGGGGTCGGCCGGAGCCGGGCACCACGTCACCCTCGTCGCCGAGCTGCCGCTGCTCGTGCTCGTCGCGAACGTCGCGCACCCCATCGACCCCCGGCCGGAGTACGCCGTCGGCCCGCTCCGGGTGCACGCCTGGCGTGGGGCACCGACGACCGACGCGGACGAGCGGTTCACGGCGACGCCGGAACTCACCCGCGCCTACCTGAACGCCATCGACTACGCGGAAGCACGAGGCCTCTGATGCCCGACACGACGACGCACACCCGCACCTCCACCGTCCCGGTCGGCGCCGTCCACGCCCCCGACGTCGCCCTGGACTGGAGCGAGTCCCTCGTGCCCGGCGACGTCGTCCGCGACGACCGGGTCGCCCCGCTCGCACCGTGGTCCGCCGTCGTCCGCGCCGGCCAGGTGCTCACGATCGTCGACGTCGGCGGCAACCAGAGCGCCGACTGCCTGGTCTACGACGCGCACGACCCCGACGAGCGCTACAGCGTCCCGGACACCCTCGCGGCCCAGGGGAACGCCTACGTCCGCACCGGCACCGTGCTGATGTCGAACGAAGGGCACCCGCTCATGACGGTCGTCGCCAACGAGATCGACCGGCAGGACACCATCGGCGGCGCGTGCTCGAAGGAGTCCAACACCCTGCGGTACGGCCACCACACCCAGTACCAGCACGGCTGCCGCGAGAACTTCCTGGCCGAGGCCGGCCGGCACGGCCTCGGTGCCCGCGACATCGTCTCGAACCTCAACTGGTTCATGAACGTCCCGGTCGAGGCCGACGGCGCCCTCGGGATCGTCGACGGCATGAGCGCACCGGGCAAGCGCGTCGCCGTCCGGGCCGAACGCGACGTGCTCGTCATCGTGTCGAACTGCCCCCAGATGAACAACCCGTGCAACGACTTCTCCTGCACCCCGCTGCGCATGATCGTGGTCCAGCCGTGATCGCCGCACCCGACACGGAGGACACCGTGCCCCAACCACCCGCGCTCTCCACCGACACCGTCCTCGTCGCGAACCGCGGCGAGATCGCCCGCCGGGTGATCCGCTCCGCCAAGGCCCTCGGCATGCGGACCGTCGCCGTCTACTCGGACGCCGACCGGGCCGCGCCGCACGTGCGCGAAGCCGACGTCGCCGTCCGCCTCGGCCCGGCGCCCGCCCGCGACTCCTACCTGCGCATCGACGCCGTGGTGCAGGCAGCGAAGGACACCGGCGCCGGCTTGGTCCACCCCGGCTACGGGTTCCTGTCGGAGAACACGGACTTCGCCCGCGCCTGCGAGGACGCCGGCATCCGGTTCGTCGGGCCGACCGCCGACCAGATCGTCCGCTTCGGCGCGAAGCACACCGCTCGCGAGCTCGCCGCCGCAGCCGGCGTCCCGATGCTCGCCGGCACCGGCCTGCTCGAGAGCGTCGACGACGCCGTGACCGAGGCCGAGCGCATCGGCCTGCCGGTGATGCTCAAGGCCACCGGTGGCGGCGGCGGCATCGGCATGCAGGCGTGCGCGACCCTCGCCGAGGTCCGCGCGGCGTACACGAGCGTCACCCGCACGGCCACCGCGGCCTTCGGGTCGGCCGGCATCTTCCTGGAGCGCCTGGTGCGACCGGCCCGGCACGTCGAGGTCCAGCTCTTCGGCGACGGCCACGGGCGCGTCGCGGTGATCGGCGACCGGGACTGCTCGTTGCAGCGTCGGAACCAGAAGGTCATCGAGGAGGCCCCGGCGCCCGCGCTGCCCGAGCACGTCCGCAGCGAGCTGCACGAGTCCGCCCGTCGCCTGGCCGCGAGCGTCGGGTACCGCAGCGCCGGCACCGTCGAGTTCGTCTACGACCCGGTCCGCGAAGAGGCGTCGTTCCTCGAGGTGAACACCCGCCTGCAGGTCGAGCACCCGGTGACCGAGGAGGTGTTCGGAGTCGACCTCGTCGACCTCATGCTCCGCCTGGCTCGTGACGGCGCCGACGGCATCGACGACGACGTCTTCGACCGCACCTGGACCCCGAACGGCCACGCCGTCGAGGCACGCGTCTACGCCGAGGACCCGGCGAAGGGCTCGCTGCCCTCGAGCGGCCTCGTCACCCAGGCCGTGTTCCCGAGCGCGACCACCGAGTCCGACGACCCGAGCGGACTCCGCGTCGACGGCTGGGTCGAGACCGGCTCCGAGGTCTCGGCGTTCTACGATCCGATGCTCGCGAAGGTCATCGCCAGCGGCGAGACCCGCGACGACGCCCTCGACCGGCTGCGCGACGGCCTCGCCGCCACGCGGATCGACGGCATCGTGACGAACACCGGGCTGCTCCGAGCACTGACCGACGACCTCGAGCTCCGCACCGCCACGCACTCCACCTCGACGCTCGACGAGACCGACGACCCGGACCCGCGCATCGACGTCATCGCACCGGGCACCATGACGATGATCCAGGACCTGCCCGGCCGGGTCGGGTACTGGCAGGTCGGTGTCCCGCCGAGCGGCCCGTTCGACGCCGCGTCGTTCGCCGAGGCGAACCGCGCCGTGGGCAACCCCGACGGCGCTCCCGCGCTCGAGATCACGGCGGCGGGTCCGACCCTGCGCTTCTCGACCGCCGGCGTCATCGCGATCACCGGCGCACCCGTGCCCGCGACCATCGACGGCGAACCCGTCGCGGCGTGGGAGCCGATCGAGGTCGGCGCCGGACAGACCCTGGCGATCGGCACGGCCCCCGGGCCCGGCCTGCGCACCTACCTGGCCGTCCGCGGTGGCTTCGACGTCCCCACCTACCTCGGCTCCACCGCCACCTTCACGCTCGGCGGCTTCGGTGGGCACGCCGGCCGTGCGCTGCTCGCCGGCGACGTCCTGCGGCCGGGCTCACCGGACTCCGACGCCGCGCACCCGGCGTTCCCCGCCGGCACCCGCCTGGGCCTGGTCGGCGGCCCGACCCCGGCCGATCGGCGCACCGCGCTGACCGACACGTGGGAGATCGGCGTCACCGAGGGCCCGCACGCGGCACCGGACTTCTTCACCCGCGCCGACCTCGACGTCTTCTACGCCACCGACTACGGCGTGCACCACAACTCGGCGCGCACCGGCATCCGGCTGATCGGGCCCCGACCCGAGTGGGCGCGGACGGACGGCGGCGAGGCCGGCCTCCACCCCTCGAACATCCACGACACCCCGTACGCGGTCGGTGCGATCGACTTCACCGGCGACACCCCGATCATCCTGGGTCCGGACGGGCCCTCGCTCGGCGGCTTCGTCTGCCCCGCCGTGGTCGCCAGCGGCGACCTGTGGAAGTTGGGCCAACTCCGACCAGGTGACACGGTCCGGTTCGTCCCCGTCCGCGAAGCCGACGCCGCCGCGCTCGAGGCGAACCGGGCCTCCCGGACCGTCCCCCGCACCGGAGGCGACGGCGACGACGGCGTGATCACCCGCCTGGAGGCGACCGACGTCCGTCCGAGCGTCGCCTACCGACGCGACGGCGACGACAACGTGCTCGTCGAGTACGGCGACATGACGCTCGACATCGCGCTGCGCATGCGCGTGCACGCGCTCATGACGAAGCTGCAGGAACACACGCCGAAGGGGATCCTCGACATCACGCCGGGCATCCGCTCGCTGCAGGTGCACACCGACGCGTCCGTGCTCAAGGCGCGCGACGTCGCCGCGCTGCTCCGCGAGCTCGAGGACGAGATCCCGCCGACCGACCAGCTCGTCGTGCCCTCGCGCACCGTGAAGCTGCCGCTCTCGTGGGACGACCCCGCCACCCGCCTGGCGATCGAGCGGTACATGAACGGCGTGCGGAACGACGCCCCGTGGACGCCCTGGAACATCGAGTTCATCCGGCGCATCAACGGTCTGGAGAGCGTCGACGACGTCTTCCGCACCGTCTTCGAAGCGAGCTACCTCGTGCTCGGCCTGGGCGACGTGTACCTCGGCGCCCCGGTCGCGACGCCGCTCGACCCCCGGCACCGGCTCGTCACGACGAAGTACAACCCGGCCCGCACCTGGACCGCCGAGAACTCCGTCGGGATCGGCGGTGCGTACCTCTGCATCTACGGCATGGAAGGGCCCGGTGGTTACCAGTTCGTCGGCCGCACCGTGCAGATCTGGAACCGGTTCCGCCGCGGCGGACTGTTCCAGGAGAACCCGTGGGCGCTGCGGTTCTTCGACCGGATCGAGTGGTACCCGGTCGGCGCGGACGAGCTGCTCGAGCTGCGTGCCGAGACCGACGCCGGACGGGGCTCGTTCGAGACCGTCGAGGGCGAGTTCTCGATCGCGTCGTACAACCGCTTCCTCGAGGCGAACGCGGGCTCGATCGCGCACTTCCGGGCGCAGCAGGCGCGGGCGTTCGGCGAGGAGAAGGAGCGCTGGCGCGCGTCCGGCGAGTTCGACGTGCGCGACGAACCGGCCGCCGTCGTGGCGGACGAGGTCGTCCTGCCCGCCGGGGCGACGGCCGTGACCGCGCCCTTCACCTCGACGGTGTGGCAGGTGGACGTGCGGCCGGGCGACCGGGTGGACGAGGGACAGAAGTTGTTGGCAGTGGAGGCGATGAAGATGGAGTCGATGGTGCACGCACCGGTGGAAGGCCACGTGTTGGAGGTCTACATCAAGCCGGGCGACCAGGTCGCACCGGGGCAGGTCCTGGCCGCGATCGGAGCGGGAGCATGAGCGCGGCGAGCGCCGCCGCGGACCGCGTCCGCGACGCCTTCGACCGCATCGACGCCGTCGACCGGCCCGAGGTCTGGATCACCCTGCGCGACCGCGCCGCGGTCCTGCAGGAGGCCGAGGCCGTCGACCCGACGCTCCCCCTCGCCGGCCTCCTGTTCGCCGTCAAGGACAACATCGACGTCGCCGGATTGCCCACGACCGCCGCCGCCCGCTCCTACGCGTACGAACCCGCCGCCGACGCGACCGCCGTCGCCCGCCTGCGCGCCGCCGGCGCGGTCGTCGTCGGCAAGACGAACCTCGACCAGTTCGCCACCGGCCTGGTCGGCACCCGGTCGCCCTTCGGCGCGGTCCGGAACGCGTGGGACCCGACGCGGATCTCCGGCGGCTCGTCGAGCGGCTCCGCCACAGCCGTCGCGCTCGGCATCGTCGACTTCGCACTCGGCACGGACACCGCGGGCTCCGGCCGCGTGCCGGCGGCGCTCGGCAACCTGGTCGGTGTGAAGCCGACCAAGGGCCTGGTGCCGAACACCGGTGTCGTGCCGGCCTGCCGCTCGCAGGACTGCGTCACGGTCTTCGCCCGATCACTCGACCTCGCCCGCACGGCGGCGGAGCTGATGGCCGGTCCGGACGACACCGACCCGCTCGCCCGCATCGACGTCGCCCTCGCCGACGTGCCCGCCGTCCCGCGGATCGCGATCCCGCTGCCGTCGCAGCTCGAGGGCCTCGCGCCGGGCTGGGCGGAGGCCTTCGCCGCCGCCGTCGAGCGCTTCCGCGCACTCGGCCACCAGGTGGTCGAGGTCGACATCGCACCCCTGCTCGACGCAGCGTCGCTGCTCTACGACGGCGCGTTCGTCGCCGAGCGGTACGCCGCCGTCGGCGCGCACGTCGAGGCGCACCGCGACCTGGTCGGCGACGACCTGGACCCGTCGGTCGCCTCCATCGTCCTGGGTGGCGCCCGACCCACGGCAGCGGACCTCTTCGCGGACCAGGAACGCCTCGACGTGCTCGGCGCCGCGGGACGCGCCGCCCTCGCCGGCACCACAGCGCTCCTCACGCCCACCACGACGTGGCACCCCACCCTCGACGAGGTCGCGGCCGATCCGATCGGCGCGAACAGCCGGATGGGCCGGTACACGAACTTCGCCAACCTGCTCGACATGGCCTCGCTCGCCGTCCCCGCCGGGTTCGTCGACGGCCTGCCGTTCGGGGTCATGCTGACCGGTCCCGCGTTCACCGACCGACGGCTCGCGGCGCTCGGCGCCGCGTTCCTCGCGCCCACCGTCGACCTGCTGGTCGTCGGAGCGCACCTCCGTGACCAGCCGCTGAACGGCCAGCTGGTCGCGTCCGGCGGATCGTTCGTCCGGGAGGCCCGCACCGCGTCCGACTACCGGCTGTACGCCCTCGACACGGTGCCGCCAAAGCCCGGGCTGGTCCGGGTGGGGCCGGTCGCGTCCGGCGCTGACGCGCCCGAGTCGGGGTCGGCTTCGGGGTCGGGCTCGGGCTCCGGCTCCGGCTCGGGGTCGGGCTCGGGCTCCGGCTCGGCTTCGGGGTCGGGCTCGAGCATCGCCGGTGAGGTCTGGCGGCTGCCCGCCGCTGGGTTCGGCACCTTCGTGGCGTCCCTGCCCACGCCGATGGCCATCGGCACCGTGGCACTCGAGGACGGAACCGACGTCACCGGTTTCCTGGTCGAGCCGTTCGCCGTCGAGGGCGCCGCCGACATCACGGCGTTCGGCGGCTGGCGGGCCTACCGCGAGCAAGCATGACGCCGCGCTGGGAGGATGACTCCATGTCCTCCGACGACCGACCGGCCAGGCCCGGTCGCCCGAGGGCCGTCCCGAACGCCGACTCGGCGCTCAGTCCCCGCGACCAGATCCTCGACGCCGCCGCCGCCCTGTTCGTCGAGAACGGCATCAGCGCGACCTCGACCCGAGCCATCGCGGAGCGGGTCGGCATCCGCCAGGCGTCGCTGTACTACCACTTCGCCGGCAAGGACGACATGCTCGTCGAACTCCTGACGACCTCGGTCCGGCCGAGTCTCGAGGTGGTCCGCGGCCTCGAAGCCCGGGTGCCGTCGTCGGCATCGGCCGCCGGTGCCCTGGCCGCGCTCGTCCTGATCGACGTCGAGACCCTCGCCCGCACCCCGCACAACATCGGCACGCTCTACCTGCTGCCAGAAGTGCAGGGCGAGCGCTACGACGGGTTCCGGGCCGAGCGGATCGAGCTGCGAGACGCCTACGGGCGCCTCGGGTCGCTCGCCGCCGCCGCCGACGTCGATGCCTCGATTGATCCCGCCCGGCTCGGCGGGATCCTCATCCAGCTCGCCGAGACCGTCATCCAGCTCCGCCGCGTCGGCGGCGTCGAGGAGGCCGACCGCGACGCCATCGTCGCGACCTGCCTGCGGGCGTGCGGACTCGACACCGCTGCAGTCGCCGATGCCCGGCGCGAGGCCGAGTCGTTGCTCGCCGCCGTCACCGTCTGACCAGCTCTTCCGTTCGTCTCCGTCGCCCCATCTGGAGGTTCTGCCATGACCGCGCTCTCCCCCACCGCACACCGTCCGCTCGCCGACGCCCTGCTCCCCCGCACCGCGGTCGTGAGCACGGCACTCGTCCTCGGCGGCGCACTGCTCACTGCCGGCGCCGCACAGGTGTCCGTCCCGCTCTGGCCCGTCCCGATCACCGGGCAGACGCTCGCCGTCCTGCTGGTCGGTAGTGCCCTCGGTGCGCGCCGCGGTGCCCTGTCGATGCTCGTCTACGCGCTGCTCGGAGTCATCGGGCTGCCGGTCTTCGCGGGTGGCTCGGCCGGGGTCGGCGTGCTCGTCAGTCCCTCCGGCGGGTACATCGTCGGCTTCGTCGCCGCCGCTGCCCTCGTCGGGTGGATCGCCGAACGCTTCGGCGACCGTCCGCTGCGGAACTCGGTGCTGTCCTTCGTGCTCGGCACCGTCGTGACCTTCGCGGTCGGCATGGTCTGGCTCGCGGTGTCGCTCGGGCTCAACCTGCAGCAGACGCTCGAGTTCGGGCTGTACCCGTTCGTCCTCGGCGGTGCGGTGAAGGCGCTGCTCGGTGCCGGTGCCATCTCGCTCGGGTGGACGGCGGCGGTCCGGCGACGCGTGGCTGCGCGGGACGCGGGCCGCTGAGGCGCACTCGGCGGGCCATCGTGTTAGGTTGTGCACAACATGATTGCGCTCAACCGATGATCCGGTCCGCCGGTACGCTCCTCGCCCTGCACGGAGCAGGCACGTCGATGACGCGACCCCTGCCGGTCCGGGCGCACCGGATGCGGGAGCGCGGTTTCGTCCCCGGCCTCCCGCACGCAGTGCTGGTGCCCTTGCTGGAGATCGCAGCCGGCGCAACCCTCGCACGAAGCCGACGACGGTCGGCGACAGCGGTCGCAGCCGCTGCCGCAGCGACCGCACTCGGAGCAGTGCGCACCGGCATCGACCTCGAGGACCGCACCGTCACCGTCGGAACCGTCGCCGCCGCAGTACTGGCCGTCTCCGGCGCGACGGCAGTGGCCCGCGCGCATCGCGTCGGCCTCCTCGTGGGGACCGGTGCACTGGTCGTGTTCGAGCTCACCCGCCGGCGTCGCATCCGCAGCGTCGGTTGACGCACCGCTCCACCATCCCCTGTGAAAGGCACGTGCCCCTGATGACCTCCCGCCGCCGCACTTCCCGCTCGACCAAGCCCCGCACCGTCGTCCGCATCCTGCTGGGTGCCGCCATGACCTGGGCCGGCATCAGCCACCTCACCGTCGCACGCCAGGAGTTCCGGGCCCAGGTGCCGGAGTTCGTCCCCCTGGACCCGGACGTCACGGTCCTGGCCTCGGGCATCGCGGAGATCTCCCTCGGCGCCGCCCTCGTGCTGCTGGTGCGTCGGCAGGCCACCGTCGGGTGGGTCGCAGCGGTGTTCTTCACCGCGATCTTCCCGGGCAACATCGCCCAGTGGATGCACCACCGTGACGGCTTCGGCCTGGACACCGACACCAAGCGGTTCGTCCGGCTCCTGTTCCAGCCCGTGCTGATCGCCGTCGCGCTCTGGGCGACGAACGCACTCCGCAAGCGGCGCTGACGAGCGGGGCCGGACGTCGACGGGGCTGTCATGCCCGGTGATCTGCTCGATGCCCCGCGCAGGTCAGCGTCGATCCGGTCGCAGGAGATGGTGGTCCGTGATCGCCTGGTACCCGTGTCCGGCACGCAGGACTGCTGACTCGTCGAACGCGCGGGCCGTGATCAGCATCCCGATGGGCAGACCGTCGTGGTCGAGTCCGATCGGTACCGAGAGCCCAGGGAACCCCGCCATGCTGCCGATCGCCGTGTACCGCATGTTTCCCGCCGTCAACGAGGCGGGCCGTCCGTCGAGTTCGACGGACTCCGCGCCGTGCGGCAGCGCCGTGAACGGCAGGGTCGGGGTCACGAGGACGTCCACGTCGCGCATCGCCTCGAGCAGTCCGTCGCGGAACCACGCCCGGAAGCGTTGCGCCTGCACGTACTCGACACCCGAGTAGCGGAGTCCGATCTCAAGGTGCGTCCGGACGTCGTCGCCGTAGTCGTCCGGCCGGCTGCGCAGCAGGTCGAGGTGCATGGCGCTCGGCTCCACGGCGTCGACGACGAGTTGCGCGTCCACGAGCTCGTCCACGCCGGACACGTGGATCTCCGAGATCACGGCGCCTGATGCGGCCAGCGCGTCGAGCGCGTCCCGCACGGCGGCGGTAACGTCCGGCTGGTTCCCAACGAGCGCGTAGTCCGCGATCATGCCCACGCGCAGGCCGCGCAGGTGGGTGGCCGGGTCGTCGACCTGGAGGCCCGGCGCGGCCAGGCGGACCGGCTCACGCCGCGTGGTCCGGTCGCGCTGGTCCCACCAGGCGATCGCATCGTGCACGACGGCGGCGTCCGCCGCCGTCCGGGCGAGGGGACCGACGGTGTCCATGGTCCACGCGAGCGGGACGACGCCGGCGTTGCTGACCCGACCGATGGTGGGACGCAACCCACTGACACCGTTGACCGATGCGGGCAGCCGCACCGAGCCTCCCGTGTCCGTGCCGAGCGCCGCGACCACCATGCCGGCAGCGACCGCGATGCCGGACCCGCCGGAGGAGCCAGCGGGCACACGATCACGGTTCCACGGGTTCCGCGCACGGCCGGTGTGCGGGTTGTCCGTCGTGCCGCCCCAGGCGAGCTCGTGCATGTTCGTCCGGCCGATGAGCACCGCGCCGGCGGCGCGGAGGCGGGTGACGACGGTGGCGTCGCGCGCAGCGGGCACGTCGCCGAGGAGCAGGCTGCCGGCGCGGGTGTGCTGGCCTTGCACGTCGATGTTGTCCTTCACCGCGACCGGGAGACCGTGGAGCGGTCCGCGGTCGACACCTGCGGTGAGTTCGGCGTCCGCCCTCGCGGCTGCTGCACGGGCGCCCTCGAGGTCGACGTGGACGAACGCGGCGAGGTCTGCCTGCTCGTCGATGCTGGCGAGGCTCTGCTCGGTCAGGGTGACGGCCGAGGTCTGGCCGGAGCGGAGCATGCCGGCGAGTTCAGCGATCGGTCGGTACAGATCGGTCACGAGCGGGCTCCGTCGTCGACGTTGGTGTCCCCGGTCTGCTCCGACCGCTCGGTGTGCGAGTGGTCGAAGACGGCGACGGGGACGACTTCCGGTGGGACGTTCGCGGCGACGAACGCGGCGATGGAGCGGCCTCGCGCAACCCATTCGTCGGTCAGCGCCTGGCGGGCGGTGTCGTCCATGGGGATCCTCCGATGGGGAGCTGGCGGGGCCACCAGGTGGCGGCCCCGCCGAGCGTGGGATGGGTCAGTTCTTCGCGGGGTACTTCTTCTCGGCCTTGCCCGAGAACGTGGTGTCGACGTTCGTCTTGTACGACGTGGCATCGGCGGGGTACTTCTTCACGTTGTCGATGTCCGCCGCGAGCTGGAGGTTGTGGTCCCATGCCTCCTCGGTGACGGTCGCACCGTGCGGGTAGCCGTCTGCTTCGATCTCACGCTTGACCGCCGAGGCCACCGTGGACTTGTCGAGTTTCGGGAAGTACTTCTCGGCGACCTCGATCGTGCCGGCTTCGTCCGAGTAGATGTAGTTGTACGCCCGCTGGAAGGCGTTGACGACACCCTGCGTCGCCTCCGGGTTGGCCTTCACGTACTTCTGCGTCGAGGTGAGCGACGAGAACGCGAACGGGTTCCACTCGTCTCCGGCGGCGGGCCACGAGTAGACGACGTGCATGTCCTGCTGGTCGACGGCCTGGCTCACCGAGGGCTCCGGGACCACCGCGTAGTCGGCTTGACCAGACGCGACGGCGGCGAGTTCGTTGCCGAGCGAGACGTTGACGAGCTTGACGCCCGTGAGGTCGTAGGTGTCGATCATCTTCGTCATGAGTGCCCACGTCGAGTCAGGGGACGGGGAGACGACGACCTTCTTGCCGTTCAGGATCGTGGGGTCGTCCTGCGCGCTCGTGCCGTCCTTGCCGACGAGGAACTCCGCCGGGGCGTTCTGCACGCCGGCGACGATGACGCCTTCGCCGCCCTGCTCGTGGGACTTGGCGGAGAACACCGGGTCCTGGATGGAGAACCCGGCCGAGCCTCCGAGCACCGCGGCGAACGAGGCGTTGCCGGATCCGCCGGTGTCGATCTTGACGTTCACACCCTCGTCCTCGAAGTACCCCTTCTCCTCGGCGACGTAGAGCGGCAGGTACAGGAGGGTCTGGACGGCCTGGTTGATGGTGACGTCCTGGGTTCCGCCGTCGGCGGAGTCGGCGGCGTCGGAGCCGGAAGCGCATCCGGTGAGCACGAGGAGCGCGGCGGCTCCGGCCGCGGCGAGGGTGACGACGCGGGCGCGTCGGGGCAGGGGAGATCGCATGGGGGCACAGCCCTTTCGGTGGGAGGAGTGCAGGGAAGGACGGGTGAGGCGAGGATGGTGGTGTGATCCGCTGTGTGGGTCAGCGGTGGTCCCACCGGAGCAGGATGCGCTCCAGCAGGTCGATGAGGAGCCCGAAGACGAGGACCATCGCCATCACGACGACGACGCCAGCGAGGACCTGGTTCATGGCGAAGCTCGACGATCCGGTGACGATCATGTGTCCGACTCCTGCAGAGGACGAGATGAACTCCCCCACGACGGCGCCGATGATCGCGAAACCGACGTTGAGCTTGAGGCCGGCGATGACCCATGACATCGCACCGGGGACGATGGCCTTGGTGAACGCCTGGGTCTTGGAGCTCCCGAACGATCGCATGAGGTCGAGCAGGTCGGTGTCGACCTTCTGCGCCCCGCGGTACGCGTTCGTCAGCGAGACGATGACGCACGAGAACGCGACGATGACGACCTTCGACACCAGACCGGTGCCGAACCAGATGATCATCATCGGAGCGACGGCGAGCACGGGGATCGAACCGATCGCGGTGATGAACGGCGCGGACAGGTCGGCGACGAATCGCGAGTACCAGAGAAGGAGGCCGAGGAGGGACCCGCCGAGGGCTCCGATCACGAAGCCGATGAGCACCTCCTGCGCCGTGACCCCGAGGTCGGTCCACAGTTCGCCGGTCCCGATGTTCTGCGTGAGCACCGTGACGATCTGCCCGGGGCTCGAGAACAGGAACGTGCTGATCCAGCCGGCGGACGCGCCGATCTGCCAGGCCGCGAGGAACGCGACGACGATCGCGACCTGGATCGACACGAGGACGCTGCGTCGCCTCGACGACCGCGGTCGGGTGCGACGTTCGGGTGCGGTCCGGACCGCCCCGGTGGCTGCTTCTTCGATCTGGATGGCGGTCATGCTGCGCGCTCCGTCCGGGACCCGGTGCCGATGGAGCGCCAGATCGCCTCGTAGTAGTCGTTGAACGCCGGCGCGAGACGGCGCTCGTTGATGGCGTGGCTGTCGGTGCCGAGATCGATCTCGATCTCCTGCACGACCTGACCGGGGTGAGCCTTGAGGACGTAGACGCGGTCACTGAGGGTGACGGCCTCCTCGATGTCGTGGGTGACGAACACGACCGTCTTGCCCGCAGCCTTCACGGTGTCCATGAGTTCGCTCTCGAGCTGGATCTTGAGCGGGTAGTCGAGGGCCTTGTACGCCTCGTCCATCAGGATGATGTCGGGGTCGGTCACCATCGTCCGCATCAGCGCCGCGCGCTGGCGCATGCCGCCGGAGAGCTGACCGGGGTGGCTGTCCTCGCGACCGGACAGGTGGTACATGTCGAACAGCGCCGACGCCCGCTCCCGGGCTTCGCGCCGTGGGACGCCGTGCACCTCCAGGCCGAGGACCACGTTCTGCATGATCGTCCGCCACGGCATCAGCAGGTCCTTCTGCAGGACGTACCCGATCGAGCGGTTGGGGTTGCCGGTGGTGTCGGTCCCGTTGACGAGGACGCGGCCCTCGCTGGGCGCGAGCAGCCCGGTGATGATGTTGAAGAGGGTGGACTTGCCGCAGCCGGACGGGCCGACGAAGGAGACGAACTCGCCGGCCTTCGCGTGGAAGTCGATGCCGTCCAGGACGAGCGGGCCGTCGCCGTAGCGCTTCCCGATGCCCTGGACCTCGATCGCGTGGGACATGGTCATTCCGTTCCTGCCCCGTACGGCCCGACTGTCGCGGGCACGGGGACGTAGTCCTTGAGGAAGTGGTAGCCGATGTAGTCGATGCCGCGGGCACGGAGGATGGTGTCCTCGACGTCGACGGTGACGCACGCGATGCCCTCGGTCGGCCCGGTGTCGGCGCGGATGACGCCGTTCGGGTCGATGATCCGCGAGTGTCCGTGGTAGTTCAGGTTCCCCTGCGGGGTCACGACGTTCGACTCGACCATCCACGCCTGGTTCTCCAGCGCGCGGACGCGGCCGAAGAGCGTGTACTGGTCGACGCGGACGTCGTCCTCGGCCGCTCCGGCGGCATCGTCGTAGGCCCACGCGGTCGGCATGACGAGGATCTCCGCGCCCTGCAGCGCCAGGGCCCTGGTCGTCTCAGGGAAGCACTTGTCGTAGCAGATGAGCATGCCGATCCGGCCGATGCCCGTCTCGAACACGGGGAACCCCGTACCGGGGTGGTAGACGTGCTTCTCGTCCCCGGGCTGGTGCACCTTGCGGTACCGGCCGATGTACCCGTCAGGGCCGGCGAGGACGACGGTGTTGTAGAGCACGTCAGCGAACCGGTCGTCGCGCTCGGTCAGCCCGAACACGACGTGCAGGCTCTGCTCGACCGCAGCCTCGATCAACGCGCTCACCCGCGGACCGTTCGGCGCCGTCTCGGCGTTCTGCTGCTGGTAGCGGACGTTCTCGAAGTCCAGACTGAGCGTGTCCGTGAGGTAGCCCTGCAGGGCCTGCTCCGGGAACACCACCAGGTCGGCGCCGAGTTCGGCAGCATCCCGGATGCGGCCGAGCATCACGGTGAGGTTCGTGTCCGGGTCGTACACGACCGGCATCGACACGGTGGCGATGGTGGTGAGGGGCATGAGGAGAGCGTGATCGACGGCGGTTTCCACTCCGTCACGCCCTCGTTACGCCCCTGCTAAGCCACCACGCACCTGGCCGCGAATGCCTCCTGACCGGGACTTCCGCGCGCCGCCGAGGACGCAACGCCACGAAGTCCACGCGTCCTCGTGCCACGGCGACCGGCGTGTGCGACCCTGAGGTCCCATGCCGAAGTACCTCGAACGTCGCCACCACCGCGCCCGGCTGCTGCGCGACATGCTCCGCGACGAGCTCCTGCGCGGAGACGGCGGGGTCGCGACGCTCCCCTCCGAGGACGAACTGATCCGACGGCACCAGGTGGGCCGGAACGTCGTCCGGGAAGCACTCGACCTGCTCGTGTCGGAGCGGCTCATCCGACGCGTCCGCGGTCAAGGGACCGAACCGACGGCGCACGTCATCGTCCACCACCTCAACCAGCTCCGCGCGATCGGCGAACCGGGCCACAGCACCGTCGAGGGCAACGCGATCCACTACCGCAAACTCTCCTGGGAGCTCGTCCCCGCGCCACAGGTGGTCGCCGTGAACCTGCTCGTCCCGCTCGGGACACCCGTCATCCGGTGGGAGCGGGTCACGGCGTCGCGCGACCCCCTCGTCCTGTGGACCAGTTACTTCCGGAGCGACCTCGGGCTGCAAGAGCCCGGTGAGGAGACCCCCGGAGTGGACGCTGGAACGTGGGGGTTCCTGGAGGCGGCAGGCATCGAACTGGGTGAGGCGGCGGTGCGCACCGGCGCCGTGCCGGCGGATCCCGCCGTCGCGGAACTGCTGTCCACCGAGCGGTCCGCGCCCCTGCTGGTGCAGCACCGGCTCCTGACGGACGCAACCGGTCGACCGATCGAGTTCGCTGTCGGGTACTACCGCGGCGACCTCATCGTGATCAGCAACACCCTGCGCCGGCACCGCGACGCTGTCTGACAGCCCGGAAGGGGAAGCACCCCCCGGCCGGAGCCGGGGGTTCTCGTGGCGGTACCGGTGGGATTTGAACCCATCGCTCTGTGGGCGAACCCGCTCGGGCGAGACGCCGATCGCCGGATTTATGGGGAAGCGGCCGACCGCTCGGGCCAGTCAAAGCCGCTCCCGGACGGGTGGTGGTGCACCAAATTGCACCACAGCGATGACTGGGTATGCCCGCTACCGAGAGCATTGCGGACGCGGAGCGTCTGACCGCGATGGGCGTCCGGATAGCGCCCCCCGGATTCACTTGGTCGACGCAACACCTTCCTCCGAGGTGTTGCCCTTGTACTTGTCCCTGTCGTCTCCGCAAGCTGTCCGGTTCCTCGCGCTGGTTGCGGAGGGGCGAGGTCTCAAACCTTCCGCCCGAATCGCTGGCATCGGCAAGGAGACCGGGTACCGGTTCCTGCGCGAGCGGTACTTGCAGCTGCGCCGTTCCGGTTCGGACCCTGCAGCAGCGTTGACCGTCGTCGGTGTGACGAGCAGTCGCGTGGCCTCGTGGGAAGCGCGTCTGAACCTCGACGGCAGGCATCATCTGCGTGTCGAGCTGAGCGTCGAGGACCGGTTCTGGTCGGCGTTCAACGCAGGCGCATCCGTCGAAGCTGCCGCGGCCGGAGCCGGGCTGGGCCGCGCGACCGGCTACCGGCTTCTACGACGTCGATTCGACGAACTCCGGGAGGGAAGCTCCGCCGCATCTGTCGCCGGCACGCTTCGGCTGAGCGGGAAGCGCGCTGACTTGCTTGAACGGGAACGGCGGAGCAGACTCCGCCGCGACCAGATCGCCGCCGCGGCGGCGTTGCGGAAGGCGTTGGCAGCGTCGGCGCGCGTTGCTGAGCTGTCACTGACGACGACGCGGCGAGGGCGGAAGGCGCGCGACGTTGAGGACGAGTACTGGCAGCTGATGCGGCAGGGCATGAGCAACACCGACGCCTGCAGACTGCTTGGCATGTCTCGACGCTCCGGCACCCTGATTCGCCAACGAGCCGGCTACCGCATCCCGCCAGCGAGCCCTATCGAGCCGGCGTCGTCGGGACGTTACCTGGCACTGCGGGAACGACTCGAGATCGCCGACCTCCACCGCCTGGGACTCTCGATTCGCCAGATCAGCGTCCGTCTGGGCCGGCACCCCTCGACGATCAGCCGCGAGCTCCGACGGCACCGGACGGGAAGCGGGGACTACTTGCCGCATCTTGCTGACGATGACGCCAGGCGCCAACGCGCTCGTCCGAAACCGCACCGCCTCGTCGCCGATGTCGCGCTTCGGCGGCTGGTGCAGCGGAAGCTGAACCGGTTCTGGTCACCGGAAGAGATCAGCGGCTGGCTGCGAAAGACCTACCCCGCGGACCCTGCCATGCGCGTCTGTAGCGAGACCATCTACCGAGCCCCGCTCCTCCGAGAAGGTGCCGGCCTGCACAAGCGCTACACGGGCAAACTCCGCACCGGACGTCGAGTCCGACGCACCAGGTGGAACAACCCCATCGGTCGAGGATCCCGGATTCGGAACATGGCTAGCATCACCGAGCGCCCCGCGGAAGCTGCCGACAAGCAGACCGCGGGCCACTGGGAAGGTGACCTCATCGTCGGTGTCGGCTCCGTGTCCGCGATGGCCACTCTCCGTGAACGCACCACCCACTACGGCATCGTCGTGAACCTCCCGAACGATCACACTGCGCGCAGCGTCAACTCCGCGATCACGGAAGCGTTCGCTGCGATCCCCAAGCACCTGAAACGGTCGCTGACCTGGGATCAGGGCGTCGAGATGGCTGCCCACGAACAACTCACTGCCACGACCGGCGTCCCCGTGTTCTTCGCCGACCGTTCCAGCCCCTGGCAGCGCGGCGCGAACGAGAACTTCAACGGGCTTCTCCGGCAGTACTTCCCTAAGGGCACGAACCTTGCCCTCCACAGCAGCAGCCACGTCACCGCGGTGATGAACGATCTCAACAACCGCCCGCGAAAGCGCCTCGACTACGACACTCCAACCGAACGATTCAACGCCGAGAAGCGCCGCATCACTGCCATCCAGCTACCCTGAAACCAGCCCTAAATCGACCATCTGTTGCGTCGACCATCAGAATCCGCCGCCCCTCCACCGCGAATGTGTTCGGACCAGCTATGTGAGACTGGTGGTGGAAGCTCGGTACGACCGCTACGGCCGGTGCGCCATGGGATCGACGACAGAACGCCCACCCGACAGAGGCCGGATGGCGTTCTAGACCTCTCCCGTCAGAAGCCGTATAGGTGCTGCCGCGCGTTGAAAGCTGCTGGGCCACCTTCGAGGATGTTCTCGGCAAGTCCGCGGATCGCTGCGTCATCGAGGGAGCCGATGCCGTCCGGGGAAGGACGGCCATGCGTACCATCGCTCTCGAGTGCGACGATGAGTTCGGCGTCCCCAAGCACGGGGACGTTTGCGTTGTGGGTGCTGGCGATGATCTGGCGCTTGCCCTTGAGTTCGCGGAGCTTTGTGACCACACCTTGGTAGACGAAGTTGTTGTCGAGGTCATCTTCTGGTTGGTCGATGATCAGGGGAGCATTGGATGCGGCAAGCAATAGGAGGAGCAGCGCGGTGGCGCGCTGGCCCTTTGACAGCTGGTCCATTGACCGAAGTCCCGTGTCGTTGACCTGCAGCAACACCTCGACGGCCAGCTCGATGCGCAGCTCGTCGAGTTCGCGGGCGAGCCGTTCGCCTGCGGCCGCGAGTGCAGCTGCTTGAGCGCCGCGGATGCCGAGGGCGTTCAGCGCCTCGGTCCCACCGCGGATTGCTGCTGCGAGGGTTCGCGGTGAGAAGGAATCGGCGTTGATCGCGGCCGAGATCTGTGTGCGCTGAGTGCTGATGTAGGGCTTTATGGTGTCAAGAACGTGGCTGCGTTCGGTCGTAGCGGTGGGGCGCGCGACGACAACCCCACTAGTGGCTGTATTCGCGGCGCCGATCGCGGCGTGAAGCCGCTCGGTTCGTTGCGTTTCATGGCCGCGGAGTTCGACAAGCAGGGTCTCGCGCGTTGACAGCAGGTTCTCGAGGTCCTTCTGCTGAGCGGTCCGGCGCGGTTCGATTGTCCGTAGCTTGTCGAGCTCTTCCTTGATCGCCACGAAGGTGTCGGGATCGAGGTTGCGCTCGTGCAGCTCCCGCATTACTTCGCCGTACGACGCCTTCTCATCTGCCGTGTCGGTCTCCCAAGCGAGACGGGCGGCTTCGATCTCGTCGCGAGACGCGGCCACAGCGGCTGTCATTTCCTCGAGCAGCTCCTCCATTTGACCCTGTAGCTGGGTGACTGCTTGCTCAACACGCGCCAGGTGCTGGCGTTGGGGCGCGTCTTCGACGTTCGCGAGGGGTGCGGCGAGATCCCGCAGCGCGTGCGATTGCACGAACACGCCCCGGGCGTCGTCTACTGCGCGGACTCGCCGGGTGCCTTCCGAAAAGACCGCTGCGTCTTGGCCGATTCGTTGCTGGCCCGCAAGCTTGGTCGGCACGTCAGTTGTCTCGTAGTGGGCCACCTGCTCGCTGAGCCCGGGTATGCGCCCCAGCTCAGCATCAAGAGCGTCGAGGGCATCTTCGGCGCGGATGAGATCTTCGCGGTTTGTTCGCAATGACTGCAGCGTGCGTCGCATGTCGGCGTCGTCGCCGAGTTCTCCGTTGAACCTGCGGACCAGCTCGGCGACGCGCTCAGTGCTGCCCGACAATTCAGCGAGCTCGTGCTGGCCGAAAATCTCGACCGGCCCCAGCACTTCGATGGGCGACAGGTTGGTGCGCGTTCCAGCAGCATCGAGGACAACGGGCGGGTGGGGGATCTCGCGCTCAATCGTGTACCGCTTCGGGACCGGACTGACCGCTTCGACCTCAACTCGGATGATCGTCCCTCCGTGGAGCACTGAGGAGACGATGCTCTTGTGGTCCGCCTTCACCTGAGGGGTGATTGGTTCAATCGCGAGGGCGTGTCGGATGCTTTCGATGATCGTGGACTTGCCGGCGCCGCGACCTCCAATGAGTGCGGTCAGGTCCTCAGCGATCGGCACAGTTACACCGCCCAGGTATCCACCAGTCCAGGAGACGCTCT
The DNA here is from genome assembly GCF_004341255.1 of Curtobacterium sp. PhB142. Classification (NCBI taxonomy): domain Bacteria; kingdom Bacillati; phylum Actinomycetota; class Actinomycetes; order Micrococcales; family Microbacteriaceae; genus Curtobacterium; species Curtobacterium sp. PhB142. The sequence continues at coordinate 285,614 of NZ_SLUT01000001.1, forward strand.
TGATTCTCGTCCGAGGCTGGATCGATGGATCGGTCACCGAGATCCTGGTGGCGGGCGTCCGAACCGCCAGCTTGAGGCTGCGCAGCGTAGGAGCGCTGACCTTGAACCACGAGCTCGCCCCTTCGGCACGCAGCTGGCGTGGGCCCATGACGTCGTCGGCGTGAATGACGGCGAGGGGGTGCGGCCGCTTGAAAATCCCAGTTCCCTCGATCACCGCGATCTGATCACGAGCATCCTCCACGGACGGGGTGATGCCGATTGCGTGGAGGTCGGGCGCTTGAATCATGGCGGCAAGGGGTTGGCCCGAGCGAGTGGTGAGCAGTCCGGCGGGCCTCACGTTGACGTGAGCTGGGATGACGAGCGCGTCGTCTTCACTCATCTTCTGCATGATCTTCGCGTACGAGTCCCCAGTGGTCCCGTTCGGGCAGTTCGGCATCACTCCGCACCGACCGATCGAAGCGTTGATCGAGGAGAAATCGGTGTTTGCGTCGAAGATCACCAAAATATGGACACCCTCGGAGGAGTTGGCCTCGAAACCCGGGAGTGCAACGATGCCCTTCTCCTTCGCCGCAGCGACCAGCCCCGCGGCGGAGTCCACCCTCCAGTGGTCAGTAATCGCGATGAGCGAGATACCGAGCGAAGCACACTCCGCCAGGAGGGCTTCGTTGTAGTCGGCTTCGTTGTCGAAGAAGTTCGACGGAGCGTTACGCCCCTCGTAGGAGAAGGGGTTGACCTGGAGGGCGGCTCGGATCCAGTGGGCGCCGACGGGCGTGGTGATCGACTCTGACACAGAAGCTCCTGACTTGGGCAATGCTCAGGAACATACCGTGCATCACCGACAAAGAGGGACCGTGCGAATACGACCGGTTGACGATCGGGTACCGGCCCCCGTCTGCCTGACGATTCGCTAGCACCAGCTGTCAGGACTTGGTGAGCAGCCCGTCGAGAGCGGTTCCAACACAGCATGCGAAGTGACCGTAGTATGCGAACAAATCTCAATGAAGGAGTGCTGATCCATGCTTGTGGTACGACCTCAGACACAACCTGCCGAGCTAACGGGCGGGCTGGCTCGTCCCGCAAGAAGGGGCGGACGGCGACCCACACACGACAGGCACCGAAAACGTTGGTCGACGGTTACGGGAGGAATGGCCGGCGCAACGACGGTCGCTGCCTCTGCCGCTGCGTCACGTCCATCGTCCGATGACGGCGGCTGGTGGCGGGTGCGGGTGTGGTGGCAGCGCGCGACGGGCTGCTCGCGGAGGGCGATAGAAGCGTCGACGCCTGCCGGCCCTAGTTAGCTGCGTGTTCGGGAGCGTCACCGCTCCGAGCGAACCTTCCCGGTTCTGCACATTAGTTCATGATTGAGCCTCACATCTGACACGGGGAGGTGTTACGGTGTCGGATGAGGGGGTACACGCGGCTGGGGGAGCCGATTTTTAGCATCACTTGCGCACTGCGCCTTACTTCCCGGCTCGCCTCTCGTTCGCATCACGAACAGCTTCGGCGAGATGCCCTGCACTCGCCCTGGCTTTGGGTCAGACCGAAACGATAAGGCCGAGGTGCTATGCAGTCCACTGAAGAGATCATCCGCACAGAACATGCGCCTGCTGCAGATCTACGTATGCCACGATTGCTCATAGTCGGCACGGGCGATCTAGCCCAAAGGGTTTTGATCATGGCAACCCAGCTCGTGCCGGATGCATGCTTTGCCGTACTGGGCCGAAATAGCGATGCGGCAGTGCGCCTGGCAAATCTCGCAACGCTCGGCTCTGTGCAGTCCAACAGGTTCACTCGCGTGAGCGCACTTGTGTCGGACCTCGGCGACGTCGCGCAGTCTTCCGAGGTCATCGCGCACTTCAAGCCAGATGTAATTTTCAATACCGCGAGCATTCAACCCTGGTACAAGCTAAGCGAACTTGAAGCAGGGAAGAATGAACGCATATCCGCGGCCCACTTTGGGCCTTGGCTACCCATGCATCTTGCCCCAGCTTTACAATTGATGCGGGCAGTGCGCGACTCGGGTGTCAACAGCGTAGTCGTTAACGCTGCATTCCCGGATGCGGTCAATCCCGCTTTGAAGACGCGCGGGCTCTCGCCGACGTACGGAATCGGTAACGTGGCGAACTCCATCCCTGCTCTCACATTAGGCGCAGCAGACCTCACAGGGCTTCAACCCGCCGACATAACTGTCCGCATGCTGGCGTATCACTACGTCAGCCACAGGCTCTCCCGGAGCGGAAACACCGGAACCTCCCCTTACCACCTCGAGGTAACGGACAAAGCCGGTCAGACGATCAACACTCCGAGCTTCGACGCCGAGCTATTCGCACTGTGTCAGCGCGAATACCGACGGTTGGGGGGCCGGACGGGACAGGACATGACTGCCTTGTCCGCAATGTCTGTGCTCGGTGCCCTTCTCGGCGGACGACCGCGTCTAGTACATTCTCCTGGCTTCCTAGGGCTCCCAGGGGCATATCCCGTCGAGTTGTCACAGTGGTGCGGTCAACTCTCGCTTCCAACCGCTGTTTCCGCCGGTCAGGCTCGAGCGATCAACGAACTCAGTGGCCAGTCCGACGGCATCGACGGCATTTCGGACCAAGGGGTTATCTCGTTCACGGAAGAGAGTTCGGACGTTATGCGCGAAGAGCTCGGTTTCGACTGCCCACAATTCACGGTGGACGATGTAATTGAGGTAGCCGCCGAACTGAAGACCTTGTATGACGAGTACGCGGTCGAACGTGATTGACCGGCGACTCAGGCCGGAAGACGACAATGGAGGAAGGGCCGAATTCTGCGCCTTGATTGCGATAAGAGCAGGCGAGATGGTCGATGGCTTCGCGTCCCCCGCTAACGTCCGACACAAGAACAATACGACTGAGTTGGTCAGCGATCTCGATGTGCGGGTTCAGAAGTTCTTGGTGAATGAAATACGCCGGGCTTTTCCGGGTGACTCCATCATGGCGGAGGAACAGGGGTTCAACCTCCACGGCGGCCCCATCAAATGGTGCATCGACCCCCTCGACGGCACGAGCAACTACCTCGCCGGTAAAGAAGATTACGCGATTAGCGTCGGCGTATCTTCAGAAACCAGGGCTTTCGGGGCATCGATTCTGAAGCCTCGCACGGGCGAATACGCGCACCTGCTAAAAGGGAAGGTCTCATCCAAACTTCGAGCCCCTATCAAACGAAGAAACAGCGATCCGCCCCGTATCGCGGTCGGCGTCCCGTACGCACTAGACAGATCACGGCACGCGTACCAGCTCATTGGTACTCTGTCGAATTCCTTCGAGGTGGCCCGGAGCGGCTCGGCCGCTTGCGATCTGCTCCGCCTCGTGGCCGGCGACCTACATGTCTACATCTCTGCCGGCCTCCCGGTCTGGGATACCGCCGCCGGCCGGATCCTGGTGGACGCGCTCGACGGACGTGTCGAGCAATTTACCAGAGGCGCCGCGGCGCTCACAATGTTCAGTACACGATCGGACGCTTACGTCCTCGCTCGACCCATCTTGAGTGCTATGGAGAAGCTTTAGACGCCGTGCACTCGTGAACTCGCAGACCGTATTCGATTGAGGCAGGAGGCGCGGTCGGGAGGGCGCAATGAGCTCGGTGATGAATGTCCTGATCCGGACAATCCGGTTAGTCATCAAGATCGGTATACTTCCCGCTGCTCAGGTACAGTTGCGCCGCTCGACATCGGCGTTGGTCTTGATTCACTAGGGCCAGCTACGGCTGAACCTCGGGCTCAAACATTGCCCGCCACGGAGTGGTGGTAACGGTAGTGGTAGCTGCCGGCATCCGGCCAAGTTTCTTCACATCGACATGGACCAGGTCCCCGGGGTGCTTGTGCTCGTCACGGTTCGCGGTTGATTTCGTTGCCCGGATCAGCGCCCCGGTGGCCGGCTGCGATCGCGCCAACGGTGGGACCCGGCGCCGGTTCAGGCTCCGGATCCTCGTCCGAGCAGGCAATACGGAGTCGGCACGCAGCCGGGCGGGGCCGAAGCGAAGCGGGCTCCTGGCTTCCAAGACCGCGCGCTCTCGTCCCAGGTTGTCCTATAGGGCATCCGGTGCGATCGGCTCGACCTGTCTACCAACCCGGATACGCCTTCAGCGCGGAACCGGAGCACCATCGGTGCACACATTGACGTGAAACGCCGAGCTCTTCGCAACGTGCGCGACCGGCCAACCGTTATTGACGACGGGCAACGAGCAGTCCCCCTCCGTGCACGCTGAGACAGGCGTTAGCGTGCGCCACTGAGGCCTCCTTGCGGCGGCGAGGGAACTGATCGGCTCCACTCAGGCGAAGGTGCCTCGTCTCCTCACGCGACCCGCAGCGTCACAAATGTCACGGCCGAGTACATCTAGTGCAGTTGCTAGCCGCTTCGAGGTTCGCGCCTACAGAATACGCCCGCACTCCTGCCGGGTCCCGCGTTCCGGGGGCGCTTGAATGCCGCGACCGGCAGTCCCGATCAACGGCGTGGTGCGGGTCCGAGAAAACCCCGGACCGTTCTAACGCCGCTCTAACAGCGCAATGGCAAAAGAGCGCGCGGGGCAGTCACACGCGGGCCGCGTCCTTTTACGCACTATCGGTGGTCAGAAGCGGATCCTTAGTCGTCGTCGAGTCGTTCCGGTTCAACTGCACAGGCTTAGTTTGCTGGCCCGGTGCCCTTCAGAAGGCTAAAGGTCCTCTTGAATGATCGGTGCCACACGGCAGCTTCTGCCCTAAGATTTGTACGCGGTTGCAAAGAACCGCATCCGGTCCTCCCTTACACGATTTGCAACGCGGTTGACAAGCGAGATCTAAGCAACGAACCTTCCCAAGTTGATGCTCTGTTCGTTCAACTCGATGAAAAGCGCTAACTGGTCCGGGTCGTGCACGATTGAGCAGACAACTTCATCAAACTCTCGTGTCTCAAACCGCCACGGCAACTCTCGTTTCACTTCCGGAAACGTGCGTTCAAAGCGGAGCGGATGACTCTCAGTAACATCTATACAATTCAGTGAATCCAGCGTGCATAAGGCAATCTTGACGGCGGCCTCCTTCCGCGTCCATGTTCGCGCCATAGTCATTGGCGAGCCGCCAGCTCGGAGAAGCATACGTGTCTCTCGACCGGTTAACGACGGCTGCAACCACTGAAGAGTTTCGTTCGCGGGCCGAAAACGCGACAAAAGCTCTACATCTACACCTATGGGCCTTGGACTGACGGCAACCGCCACGCGACCGTGGCTGTGGCTCCAAGAGACGTTGCTGCCGAGAGCCCTTGGCTGGCCGTGCGGTCCCCCGCACTCCGCGCATCGTTGCGTAAGCGTCACCCAGCGGGGAGCCACTCCCGTAGCCTCGCCGATCAGGACGCGCGCGATCCTGCGACACCAGAAGGATTCGCGGCGGACGCGCTCAATGGGCGAGATTGCCTCGTAGCTCTGATTGGGGAGCCCCCCAGCGTCCTCTCCATTGAGATCGTCGGGCAGCGCCAAGGAGCGAATGTCCCCGCAAACGACGAATGATCTGTAATGCGCTCTCATCGTCTCCACCGGTGTCATTCGCACCATTCATCGAGAACATCGACGATGGTCCTGATGAACTCCACTGAAGCGAGTTCCTGAGCTTCGGACCCGAATCGAAAGGAGATACGGTCAGACCTAGTCGACTGTTCGATGACCAGCGTCGCGACGGCTTTCGACGGCCATGACTCATAGACCGCCCTTTGTTCATTCCCGAAGAGGACGCGCGTCGTCGACGACTCCATCTCAGGCGCCACCAACAGGTCGATGAGTGGGAGTTGACCACCACCACGAGGCTCTCGCACCATTTGCGCGATCTCTGACAGAGTCACGCGGGAGTGGAGGAGAATCTTTCCGAGTTGGTCATTCGCCCTCTGGATCAGTGAGTCGGGACGAGAGAGGTCGCCCACCAGACCGACAAGTGGCAAGGTATTGACGAAACAGCCGACAGCATTGCGGTATCGATCACCGTAGCGTCCGGAATCAATGACCCCAATCGTGAACGCTGAAGCGCTCCCATGCAGTTGCGCTCCTCGTGCGACCGCGGCGAGCAGTACTACGAAGACCGAGGTGCGAGTCCGCTTTGCGAGGGTCTCCACAGCACTGAGCTTGACCGCAGTCTGAACTCCTAGATTTTGCGACTTCTCCATCGACCGTCGTGGCGTGCTACTTTCCGCACGTTCCCAATCGACGGACTCTGTCCGCGCCTCGCCGCTTCGATGTTCACGAATGTATTCTCTCCAGAACTCGAAGTCGGCTTGACGCTGCGCGGAGCCAGCAGAATCAATCGTATCGACGACGTACTCCGAGAACTGCCCCGGTGGCGTCTCAGATTCGAGTCCGTCATAGGATGCCTCGAGTTGCGTCAGGAAGATGTCCAGTGACTGCGCATCGGCCACTATATGATGAAAAACGAACGTGATCAGGACACCATTGCCGCTCACTTCATACAGATGGCAGCGAATGGGCAATTCGCGATCGAGATCGAACGGCCGCGTCAACTCCGCGCGGAGTTCGTCGTCGGTCGGCATCGCGGCGCTACTCGATCGACTCGGTACGAAGCTCGATACTTCCGTAACGTTCCGAAGAAGCATTTGGCCGTCGAACGTATACTTTGTCCGCAGCGCGTCGTGCATTTGAATCAATCTCAGCATGCACTCCCCGAAACGATCAAAGTCGAGAGTCGCAACCCAAAAAACAGCCGGTATAGAATACGCGCCGGGCTCGTCGTGAAGTTGGTCGCCAAGCCACATCTCGAGTTCCGCCGTCGACGCTGGCGACGGCCCGACCTGAGTTGGTTTCGATGACGGTCGTTGCGCAGGGGGCCGTATGCTGGCGGTTAGATCACGGAATCTGGGCCGCGTGTAGACTTCCCGGGCATCGAGTTGGAGTTCGTACACGCTGGCAAGGCACGAACTGAGCGCGAAAGCCGCAATGGAATCGCCGCCAGACTCGAAAAAGTGGTCTGCGCCTGTTTCAGGTTTTTCCCCTAGCACCGCTTCCCACGCTGAAGCCAGTTCGGCTGCGAATCTCGGCTCATTCGCCAGGATAGTCGTTTCGGAGTTCTCCTTCTCCGACCACCTCGCGAGGGCTTCAAGATCCAGTTTCCCGTTCGCGTTGACCGGCAAATGGTCGAGAACTACAACAGTCTGGGGCATCGATGCTTGCGGAAGGTGACGGACAAGCAGTTCGCGAACGTCCAAAGAGGTCAGATGAGCGTCCCCCGAAACGTAGGCGCGAAGGGCCGAGGGGCTTCCCTCATTCGATACCGCAACCACTCGGGCGGCGGAGACACTGGGGTGACGCATGATGATCTGTTCAATGTTGCCGAGATCGATCCGGACACCGTTCACCTTCACCTCCGAGTCCGCCCGCCCGAGGAAATGAAACCCCTCTCCTTCGATGAACCGCACAATGTCCCCAGTCATGTACGCGCGTTGGCGCCGCTCGCCAGACTCGGAGAGAAACCGTTTCTCAGTCTCAGCCGGCATCCCGAGGTACCCATTTGCGACGCCCGCACCGAGGACTCGGAGTTCGCCCGGCACGCCCTGCGCGACAGGCCGACCTCGACGGTCGACTGCTACCAACCCCGTGTTGTCGATCGGAAGACCGAGCGGCACGACACGGGCTGGATGCTCCGTATCTGCCCGCGTGGCGAATGCGGCGACATCGACGGAGGTCTCGCTCGGCCCGTAAGTGTTGGTCACTTCAGCCTGCACGAGTCGCTTCGTCTCAGCGGAGTAGTCCTCCGGCAGGGCCTCGCCCGCCGAGGTCACGAGCCGGAGGGTCCGGCACAACTTGAAACCTGGCTCGTCGAGAAGCCGGCGAAGAAATGAGGGGACCACCTGAAGGACCGTCACTCGCGACTCGCTCAGCCACTGCGCGACGTAGTCTGGCACCTTTTCGCGACGAGCAGGGAGGACTGCTACTTCTCCCCCGACTCGCAGCGGCGCGATGAATTCCCAGAGAGCGGCATCGAATGACGGGTTTGTCTTGAATCCGACGACATCATGAGTTGTCAGGCCGTGGAAGCGCGTGGCCCAGTTCACGTGGTTCCGCAACCCCGCGGAAGGCACTGCAATCGCTTTCGGCGTGCCTGTCGTGCCCGATGTGAACACAACATAGGCAACATCGGTATCCCGTCCCGGTCCCCGCCGAGGTCCTGATTCGTGCAAAGCGCTAGAACGATGCTGAACTCGGCCGGCCAGGAACTCCTCGATTGTCCAAGCCGTGTAGGAGTGCGGGAAGCGCATGGAGGACTTCTCCACCAGACACAGGTCTGGGTCCAAACGATCTAATGCGTTCGAGTTTTTCTCTGCTGGTCCGTCCGGGTCAAGCAGACAGAATGTTATCGAAGATTCGATAGCCGCTAACACAATTGCTATGAGGTCCACGCTCCTGCCGCTACTAAGCGAGACGACAGCACCCCGTTCGAGGCCGGCCATCCGGAAGTGATGCCGGGCCTGATCGATTCGTCGGACTAGGTCCTTGTAGCGAACCGACAGCCCTTGATGACTGATTGCTATGCTGTCGGGCCGGAGGTCAGCGGCACTGCGGACGGCAGCTATCAGATTTTCTGAGCCGAGGTCTTCCAAACGTCCCCATTGAGTGGCCGCTCTCTCCTCGATCACAACGCTGTCTTCGATCGAGAGTTCGAGGTTATTCACGAGCGCGTCCGCAACGGTGCGGAGCAGCCGAAGGAACGTTTGTGCCTCGACGTCCCGAAGAGATGACTGTCGGAACGACAGCTGGAGCGTCGGAACATCCGAACCTGCAGTCTGTAGCACCTCAAGTCTCATCGGACACATCGGCTCGCTGTTGACCACCGCGACCGGAGCGCTGTCGCACCCCTTGAGCTTCAACAGCGGGGGTACCGAAGCATGGCTGAACATCGCGGTAAAGAGCGCGCCAGATTCGCCCCACTGACCCGGGAGGGCTCCGCGGCGCTCTTGAGCGACTAGGTGCGCATACGCGACGCGCTTGTACTCGGCGCCGGTTAAAAGCTCGGCACGGGTATGACGCAGGACGTCTTTGAGCAACGTGTCCGGTGTGAAAGTGAAGCGAGCAAGCAGCGTATTGACGTTGACCCCGTCAATCGGGTCATTGACTTCCCGGAGAGACACAGGGTATGCCACTGTGAAATCATCGACGCTGAGCATCTTGTGAATCGCGATCGCATACGCGGAAAACCAAAACATGAACGGCGATACCGCGGCTGAGTTGCACAGCTCGCGCATGTCCTGCCACCGTGCTTCTGTCGGTGACCACTCCAGAAACGATGAAGAAGGGTCGCTGAGCTCCGAGCCGAATCCGGCAAAGGACACTGTGGAGGCGCCCGCCAAGTGCTCTGTCCAGTAGATCAGGCCTTCCTCATCCTCCGCTGAACTACGTCGGTCAGGAGGTTCGGATGCAGCTGAGCGGGACGCACCATCCCCAAGGGGTGTCGATAGGGCTACGGGCTGCGTCTGAAGCGCACTGCCGGGAGGACCGACGGCCCCTGACCCAACAGCAGCGCGTTCGTCAACCGGTACAGCGTCTATGCGGTTGTACTCCGCAGACAGAAAGGCAAAGAATTGGCGTGCCGAATCAGCGTCACAAGCAATGTGGTGAATAGTGACCGAGAACACGTGATCCCCAGGACTGAGAGCGAACACCTTGGCCCGTATTGGCGGGGCCGACTCAAGGAGGAAGGGAGCCGACACCTCGGCACTGATCTCGAGGTTAACGTGTTCGATATCCTCACTGTCCGCCCATACAAACACAGGCGCGAGCCATGATCGATTCTCTTTCATGAGTGCGGTGCCCCGGAGCCCGTATACCGAAGTCAGCGCCGGGAAGGAAAGAAGGGCTCGACCGTAAGCTTCACGCAGACGTCCAGCATCGAACGACCCCAGAATGCGCCATGCATACGGGATGTTGTAGCCGGAGCCCCCGGTGGCCAATTTGTCAGCAGTCCAGATATTTTCTTCTTGTGGAGTCGCAAGTGTCCACATTTGGTGTTCTCCTTATCGTCAAAGGTGAGAAAAGCTGACCGTTGGCAGTGCTAGCTGTATCAGCTGTTGCGCATACCAAGGAGCATTTCTGTAACCGTTCCCTGAGAAGCCGTAACCGGCGGCAATACCGGGCCTGATGCTTCTGAGGATCGGGGAGTTTGCGTAGAATTCACGGTAACTCTCCACCCGCGATAAACCTGAATCGAACGACCCGAGTAGTTCCGAGGAGTACTCTAGTAATGGCAAGATGTCGTCAAGCTCAAAGCTTGAGTGGCTTCGATCGACCTGTGCGCGAGCACGAGCAATGTAGTTGAATTTGTGGCCCCAATCGTCGATCGGCGCAAAGAAGGAGAGCGCCGCTCCCTGATCGAGGTATCGCATGCCGGTGGGTTGTTCCTTCACCGGAGCGTCGCTTTGAGGTCGGTGTCTCCAACCCAGCACAACTCGGCGTGGAACGGCTTCCAGTAGAGCGTCGTCACTAGGAATGCGCGCACCCGTCATCGCAGGAGCCCCTCCGGTACAGAATATGACCGCTCCTGTAACCACGGAGCCAGTCGTCGTATCGACTCGGAAGCGACCGTTGTCAGCAGCCACGCTGAGCACCGCTGTCTCAGCAGCGAGGACCGCCCCTCGCACGACCGCCAAGCGAATCGCCTCAGTTACAGCCGCCGGCGTGCGGATCACACCACCACTGGTGTCGCTGATCACGGTTAGGCCATCGGTGACAGACAGATCCGGCCAGCGGTCCACCGCATCTTCTCGGGCGAGAACATCGACCCGGCTCGAGGTTCGAGCCATCTGCAAGAAGGCATCAATGCGCTCGTCACCCTCGTGCCCCACCGTTAAGATCGGAGTCTCAGTGAACACAGGGCCACGTACTTCCGCCGACAACTCGCGCCAGATGTCCCGAGAGTAATCGAGTTCAAACGGTGCTTGCCCCGGGAAGCGGCTGCGGAAGATTCGACTGTCTCCGCCGTTCGATGCGTTGTGCCTGCTATCGAGACGCGTTTGCTCTAAACCAACACAGGGGACTCCCTCACGGGCGAGCGCTAACAGAACTTGGGATCCAAGCACCCCTAAACCCACGACGGCGACGTCAAACAAGAGCGTCTGTGTCGTACCGCGCGCGGACCCAGGAATCGGAGAAGATCGTGTCCAGGTAAGGAAGCCCACGATCCGGCGCGATGATGACCCGCTTCCGGCGCCCTTCATCCTCTCTGAGAGTGGCGGCCAAGGAAACCGCCCCTGCTGACCCACCGACGAAAAGCCCCTCGTACTGCGCGAGACGACGACATTCGCGGACAATATCTGTTTCTGCCACCATGACAACCTCGTCAACTCGGTGAGAAAACCTGTCGACGAGGGCGCTCCGCAGAGAGGATCCCATTCCAGGGATATGGCGCGGTCCCGCGGACCCACCGAAAATTTCGGATCCGATCACGTCGACGGCCACCAGCTTGATGTGCCGATCGTGACCGATGAGCCCCTTCGCGATACCAGCGAGTGTTCCACCTGTTCCGACAGCCACAACAATCTCTTCCACATCCGGAACGGCATCGACGATCTCTTTGAAGGTGCCTTCGGAGTGTGCCCGTACGGGCGACATGTTCGTGTATTGGTCAGGCCACCAACAGTCGCTTCGAGTCCGCACGATTTCCCGAACTCGATCGCGGCGCCTCTCCAGCGCACTCTTCCCCCGTCCGTCCTCGGCAGGCAGGAGCTCCACCTGCTCGCACAGCAAGGAGAGAAGGCGAAGGGTGGTGCTGTTGACATGGCCGTCCAGGACAGGAATGAACTTGATTCCCATCTGCGAGCACATGAGCGCGCATGCGACAGCGAAGTTCCCTGAGGACGCTTCGATTACCGTGCCCCCCTCCATCAGAGCGCCGGAGGCAATACCGTCCTCTAGTACGGCCAGGACCGACCGGTCCTTCGTGGAACCCGAGTAAGGCAGCTGGAACTCACATTTGACCAGCGAACCTCCGAGGGGTCGCAACGGCGTGTCGCGCACCACCGCTGCGATGCTCGATAGAACCTCTGAGCAGTGCGAAGTCATCTACTTCACCTTCATTGAACCGTCGTAAGTGATCAACTCGCCGACCTCGATGACTTGGACCAATTCTGCGAACGTCTTGTGGTTCATCGCTTCCCCATAGATTGCAGCGACCGCGGCCCGCGAACCGAGTCGCGAGTCTAGTTCCTCACCCGGGCGAGCCGTCATTTTCAGGGAGGCAACGCCGGGCAGTTCTCGCAAGGATTCCCGGTCGACGGACTTCAAACGAGTACGTCCCAGGGGTGGGTTGACCACGTATGCGTACGCGACCTTCCGCGAGACTCCGCGTGACTGCTCCTGCCCTTTCAACGCCGCGAAGAAGGCGTCTAACGCCGAGTTCCCGAACGCGGAGGCCATGCACCAATCGCCCCAAGCCCCTAAACGGCCATTGACCTCAATCACGCGAGGACCGTCGACGGTAAGCTTCATTTCGACGCAGCCGATCCCATTTTCAATCGATAGCGCTCGAACCGCGTCGTGAGCGACCGTGACCGCCTCTTCAGCATCGTGCTCGTCAAGTGTCCACGGAGCGAAAGCACCGCGCTCTCGAAACGGCGGGTCTAACCGCAGCTTGCCGAGCATGGTCAACGTCGTCGTCGTCCCTCCGATGCTGGCAACGTCTACCGCGACGTAATCGCCCCATGGCGACGGTGTCGGCCGGCCAATCAGTTCAGACTCCGCGATGAAACCTTCCCCTACGCTTGAGACGTCCGGGTGAAGAAGATCAAGGGTCACCGCCTTCAACTCAGCAACGTTGCCGACGCGGAACGTTCCCCGGCTGCCACCTCCGACAGCTGGCTTTACGACGAATGGGAACCCCAAACGATCCGGGACACGAGCGAGCTCTTCTGCATCGGTGACCCGTACGAAAGCCGGACAAGGGACACCTGCCAGAGCCAGTCGTTCACGCTGCGCTGTCTTGTCCACGATGGATGGAATGTCTTGTTCGGCGGTATGACGAATACCCAGGACGGCAGCCGCTCGAGCCGTCCAAGCAATCAGTTCTTCCGAGAACGTGACCATTGCGGAAGACCCTCTTAAATGAGGCGCGACAGCGAGAACATCCGAGGGTGATTTCGCAACGTACGTCGGAAAGAGGTCCGCAAGTACCGGAAGCATCACCGTGCCGTGCTCCGTCTCAGGAACCACCACGGATACACGAACATCATTCCGTTTTGCCGCGAGATAAAGGTCACGCGGAGCCATGCTGCCCCAACCATACACGACCGAAATAGACATAGTCATACAATTCTCCCCAATCCTGAATGCTTCAGTAAACGCTCATAACTGGTCGACGATCAGACGCGCAACACGCCGCGGTGACGCAGACTCGATTAGGTTGATCGCCGAGACGCGAACCTTGTATTCGCTTCGGACCCAACCGAGGACTCGAGTGAGCAGGAGCGAGTCGCCACCCAGCGCGAAGAGGTCGTCATCGGGAGAGACGTCGCCGGCGCTGAGAAGCGACCGGTACTGTTCAGTGACTGCTGCCTCGATCTCCGCGATGCTTGGAGTCTCATCCATCGAAAGCAACCTTCCCGTTGGTGGTGATGCCTTGCTCGACGATTTTCACGGAACTGGGAACGAATTGTGCTGGGAGGTGCGCGCGGACGTACTGAATGACGGCCCGCGCATCGACATGTTCGCCTTTGCGGAGGGAGACGTCGACGTGCAGAAGATTTTCCAAACTGTCGTCGTTCCGAGCCATTGCTCTGCAACTACGTACACCCGGCATTCCCGCTAAGCAGGCTTCCAATTCCCCGAGTTCGATGCGGAATCCTCGGATCTGAACCTGGCGGTCACCCCTGCCTACGTGGTAGAAAACCCCGGCATCGGAGTACGAGAGGTCACCCGTTTTGAGGTGACGGCTTCCTTCAGCGTCGGTGACGAAGCGCGCGCGTGTCACGTCAGGGAGGCCGAGGTACTCTGTCGCGAGGCCTTTTCCCGATACCCACAATTCACCGACGATCCGATCTGGCAAGAGCCGTCCTTCGGTATCCCGGATACTCACTTCGAGGTGATCCAGGGCCTTACCAATTGAGGTACCACCGAGAGGACCAGATGGTGCCGGCGCGATGCTGTCGGTCACATGTACCGTGCTCTCCGTGATTCCGTACATATTGTGGATCTCGAGGTCGGCGCTTCCGGAGTAGGAAAGGAAAGAAGTCACATCGTCGATATTTACCGGCTCCCCGCCCAGATACATCCGCCGCACATCGGCGAGGCGAGCGTCCGCCTCCACGAGCATCCCCAGCAACGTCGGGGTGGCGGAGAGGTGAGTAACCTTTGCGGCCGTGAGGAATTCAGCCAACTCCCACGGGTCCCGAGTCAAAAGGGAATCTACAAGAAGCAGTTCGTGTCCCCCGGCCCACGCACCCCACATCTCCCAAATACTGAAGTCGAACGCAAAAGAATGCACACTCGACCACACCGATTTTGGACGACCGTGCTCACGTATATCCGTTGTCGCGCCAAGAAGGCTGCAAACAGCCCGATTGGATACCACGACACCCTTCGGCCGCCCCGTCGATCCTGAGGTGTAAATAACATAGGCCGAACCGTCAGGAAGTCTCCGGTCCAGCACGGGCGCGGCACTCGCAACCGTCAGTCCGTCGAGCGTCAACCAAGCACCAGAGTCCTGGAGAACGTAGTTCTGACGCTCGGCAGGATAGGTCTTATCAACAGGAACGTAAGGCCGGCCAGACAGCACACAGGCGAGTATGTTGACAGCAGACTCCGCGTCGCGGCTCACCAGGATGTTGACCGGTGAGCCAGGCGGCGCGAACTGTATCTTCACCTGAACAGCCTCCGCCGCGGCAAACAGCTGAAGATAGCTAAAGGCCTCCGTACTAGTTCGGAGCGCAACCTGGTCCGGGAAATGATCAACCGCGTGCCTGAAAACTGCTGCCAGGCTGTCGGCGATCAAAGGGAACTCCCCATCGTGCGGAGAAGAGCTGCCCCCGCTGCGTGCATTTTCATTTCCGCCTGCTTTCCAATTGAGTAGCTGAACCGCTCCATGACCGCAGCGCTCACTTCCTCACCGCGACGCGCGGGAAGGTCATGGAGAACCAAACTCGCCTTAGTGCTCCATACAAGCTGATCGTTGATCTGAAACGGCACGAACGCTTGCTGCCAGCCAAAAGGCTTCGGCTCCGCACCTGTCGTGTTCCACTGGGTGGTGTAGAGAACATCGAAGTGTCTTCCCTCCACCGCATCCATCGCAGACTCGACTCGAATGTTAGGAGTACTGTCGGCGATCGCGCGATATGGCGCTGACAACGAGTACCCGTCTGGGCAAGCGACGGTGAGACGAAGTTCAGGCAGAAGAGCAGCCGCTGCTATAAGACCGTGAGTCGTGCTGTTGCTCTCACCCACGTACAGGAGGTCTACATCGAGCCCCCCACAAATCAACTCGATCGTCGCGAGGTCGGCAACAGTCTGCGTTGGATGCTCATCTGAGGACATCGCGTTTATCACTGATAGTGAGGAGCGCGAGCAAAGGTCCCCGAGCTCTGCCGTCGACAACCCGCTCCTGATCACCAAGACATCCATGTACTTCGAAAGCACGAAGAACGTGTCTTCCCAAGACTCGCCCGTGGCAAGTTGCATGCCCGACGCCGGCATGTCGATCCATTTCGCTTCGAGCCGTGCCGTCGCCGAAGCGAACGAAGCGCGTGTGCGGGTGGAGGTCAGCGTGAAAAGCCCACCTACAACGAGACCGGCCGCCGGCGAGTCGCGCGGGTACCCACTGGCCTCAAGTTTACGGCAAGTGGCTATCAGGGAACGCAGGTCAGCCGCGGAGATCGCGGCGCCCGACAAGTAGTTATGCATCGTTGACCTCATCGTCTGCGCTGCGACGCGCACGTACAACCGCGAGTTCCAGTGCATGGACTGACGGGTTTTGGAAAATGAACTTCGGCCGAATCGGTTTTCCAGCGACAGAAGTCAAAGCGTGGGCGATGCGTAAGATGTCTAGCGACGACGCACCGAGTTCGAACAGGGAATCAGATGAGTCGAGGTCCGTCGTGGGACCCAAGCATTCCGCAAGCGCCTCCCGCGCACGCCGCCGCAGGAGTTCCGATTCTTCGCTCATAGGTGCTCCGTCGTCTCTCTTGTAAGTGAAGTAAGCAGGTCTAAATTTCCGGCGTCAAAAACATCGAAGTGCCCGCCACTTAGGGTCACCGTTTCTTCGAGCCCCAGTCCTGTCCATTCTGTGCCGTACGGGTTGTCAGAAGCGAGTGCAAGCTTCACGCGGACCGCGGAAAGCGAATCGCACTCGTACCGTCGAGCTGCTTGGAAAATCCTCGAATGTGTGGATCGAAGAGCCTTCGCATCCACATTCGCCCCGCTCGCCGGTGTTTCCGACGTACGGTCACCATTTATCATGAGCTGGAACGCCTCGGCAACGCGTCTCTCCGACGCTGTTGGCTGTGCGCGCGGGGACGGCGGGTCTACCAAGATCACGCGGGGCGGAATCGAGGAAGCGTCGCGCCGCGCATACTGTCGTGCTGTCTCGAGCGCAATAAGGGCACCAGCTGACCATCCAACGATTAGGTCTGGGGATACGCCGCGTTCAGTGAGACGCGCGACGTACTGCGCTGCAATTACTTCGACGTCGGTGAGGTCGCTATCGAAGGATTCTTCGGCGTTGACTCCAACGCTATTGAAGTCCGTCCTCAGAGCTTCCGCGAAGCGCCGGTAGCAGTAGGCGGTACCGCCTACCGGGTGTATAAACACCGCGGTCTTCTTCTCCACGGTACCCTGATCTGTGTGCTGACCGAGGATCGACTCGAAGTTGAAGAGGCCTCCGTCTCCATCAGACTCTTGTCTCCGCTGACCTCGACTAGCGACAACGAGAGACGCGAGGCCCGAGGGAGTCGCATTTTGATAGAACCTCGGGATGGAGATCGCTACTCCGTAGTCCTGCTGAATCCGGCTACGGAGACGCACCGCCAGCAGCGACGAACCGCCTAGTTCGAAGAAATCGTCCGACACCGCCACCTGACGTATGCCGAGTTCGGCCTCCCAGATCGCACGGATCTCCTGCTGAACCCTGCTGATCTCCTCGACCGAATCTGCCGCGCCCGCTTCTGAATGAGAGTCAGTTAGTCGGCTCATTCCTTTCGGTACCCCTTCGAGCGACCGAATTCCGCCGCCCAGTGTCTCCAGCTGCCGGACAATCGCGCCGGAATCGAGATCTGGCACGCTGACACCCCAAACGCCTCGTGGCACTGCATAACCATGTCGACTCGTCGTGGCTACCGACATGAACTTCGGGGTTCGTAGCGCAACCCGATCCGCTAGCCCCACCGCAGACCCCTTCACGTCCTGGACCAACCCGTCGAAGGCCGCCAGGTAAAGCGCGCGTAGAATCTCTACCGCTTCCGTCGAAACTGTTTTTTTGTTCACCGCGAGACACATTTGACGGCCCTGAACCGTAACTTCGAGGTTAAATTCTCCTGGGGACTCGTCTAGTCCGCCGTCCGGATCCGCCATCGAACGATCCATATTGCGGAAATTCAAGTAGGCAAAGAGGACGTCTCCCTGTCGCAACCCTGGTTGCTTAGCGAGAATCTTTCCGTAGGGAAATCGACGGTTTGGCCAAACATCGATCTCGGCCTGCCTTACTCGCTGAAGAAGCGAGGACCAGGAAGCATCGGCAACCTCAACCGCGAACGGCACAGTGTTGACGAACAGTCCAAGCACCGATTCAGAGCCCGGTAGTTCAGGCCTTGTGTCGCACACTAGCCCGGATGAAATGCGGTCTGGTTCTCCAGCCAGAACCGCCTGCACCGCGATGTGGGCGGTCAGGAATACCGTCTTCATTGAGACTGATTGTCGCACTGCCAGTGCGCGCAATGGCTCGACGTATTCGGAAAGGTCAAGATAGTTCTGTTCATAACCATCTTCCTCGGACGACCAGCCCTCTGGTGTTCTACTGACAGCAGAGCCTTCACTTGACCGGAGCCAAAAGTCCTGCTGATCGCGGGATTCAGCCGCCTCCCTCTCGAGGGCTACATACTGTGAGAATTTGAAGGCAGGACTCGGCCTCGTCGGAACGATTCCGCGGCGCAGCCTTCTATAATCCTCTAGGATCTCGTTCAAGAGCGCGTGAAGACTCCAGCCCTCTAGAATTGGGTGGTACTCAGTGAACGCGAGGCGCCATTGCAACCTTTCCTGTATCGCGTGAAACCGAATTAAGGGATATTCACCCTCCGCGAATGGCGTGGCCCGCTCAGCGGCAATGTATCGCTTCACCCTGTCTTCGCCGGATTCGGACGACAAAGCCGCTACGGACTCGAAGGTCAGCGGTACTTCCGCGACGTCATGCACGACCTGGATAGGTTCAGAGTAGTCACGCAGATGGATTGAGCTGCGTAACACCTCGTGTCGTTCTACCGCTGCTGCCACGGCGGCGGTCAAGGCCCGTTCGTTCAACGGTTCACTGTCCCGCATCGAGTAGGCGGTTACGTTGTGGTATAGAGCACTGACGGGATCCGCTTGGTTCTCGATGACCATTCCGAGTTGCGTGCTGGTCAGCGGATAAGCATCCACTGCATCGGGCGGAAGGCGCTCTACGTCGGTAGCGAGCAATTGACTAAAGGCCACGTTTGCCGTCACCGCAGATTCGGCGCGGTCGCGGCTGCCGATCTTCGCCGCAATGCCCAGTGGCGTCCTGTGCTGAAAGATATCAACGACTGAAACGTCGTACCCGCTGTGCCGCAGCGCTCCGACGATCGAGACAGCGCTGAGCGAGTCACCGCCGACGTCAAAGAAGTCGTCGGACGGCCCCAATCCTTTCAATCCGAGCGTCGACTCCCAGACTCGGACGATTGACTTCGCAGAAGCGGCGTTCGATCCGGAGCTATCAACTCCTCCCGCGCGTGGGCCTCGACGGGACCTCTTCCGCATCGGCGCCGTCCCAACTGAGCGTCCGATCCCCGATGAGTTGAGGGGTTGAAGAAAATCCTCAACCATACATTTGAGCGCCCGCTCGACATCGTTTGCTACCGTCGTTGCAGCATCTGCCGAGATGACAGAAAGGTCATATTCAATTGAGACCCGGAAGCCGGCACCCTCGACCGCCACACCTTCGGCATGTACCGCTAGAGGGCTTTTGGCGATCTTGGGAGCCACATCGACCGGAGCCCCATCCATTCCATCAAGATGAAGAGGACGCTCTCCTCCCGCGTGCAGCGACACCGTGACCTGTGTGTACGTGCTCGAAGGGTCGGCCGTCCGCCGTTCGCCCTGCACAAACGTCAGGGCAGCTTCGAGATCGGCGTCTATGTTCTCGAGAAGTTGCTCTTGCACCTGCTCACATACGCCCGCGAAAGTGCTACTTTTGCCCGGGTTCAACCTTACGGGAAGAAGATCTACATAATAGCCTACGCTGTTTTCTTTATTGCTCCTACGACTCACCGGCGAGACGAAATGTGCCTCGGTGTTATTCGAGTAGGAAAGAAGGGCTGCGCAAACGGCTCCCCCGATGATCGCCAACGGCCCGACGTGAAACTGCTTGCGAAGCTGCGCGATGCGCGCGTTGTCTTCGGCAGACACTTCGAAAGTTAGTCGACCCGCTGATGCATGAGCCGTTCCATCGCGAGCGAGGCCCCGTGATAGAGGTAGCCAGTTGTCCCCCATGCCCGCCAGAGGCGTGAGCCGTGGTGCAAACAAGACGGGACCACTCTCAGGATCACCACCATCTGCCGCCGCATCCGCAGGTGCGCCCTCAAACGAAGCCTCGAAGGACGAAACGAAAAGTCGGATTGACTCCTCGTCGAAAGCTACATGGTGGAAAGCAAACACAAGAATTGTCTGAGTTCCCGTCTGCACGTGTGTAAGACGGCAAACGTCACCGATTTCAGGGCGAAGTGTCGCCAGCGAATACCCTTCGACAACACGCTTCAGGTCTTTCCCCTCATCCAGGGAAACGAAAAATTGGTAGTTGTCAACTTGAATAGCATCTTCGACGCTTTTCAAGCCATCCGAATGTTCAAGGTCGTATCGCGTCCGGAGGGCCGGGTGCGCCATCTGAGTTTCGAACCAAGCATCCCGGACTCGATCGTGCTCTAGCAATCCTGGAAAGCGGTATACCAGTGGAATCACATATGCTCCGCGCGTCTCCGCTCGCCTGTCCGCAAGGAGTACTTGACGCTCGCGTGATGGCATAGGAAACGTCACTGTTGTCAGAGTCATGCTCTTGCCCCTACTCAGCGCGCGGGGGGAACCCCCGTTGATGCCCCGGTTGCGCCGCTACTGACCGAGTAAAGTTCATTTCCGGGCCCACGTCAACCTCTGGGAGCGAAACATCAAGGCTTTCTCTCCGCCGCCGAGGGGTCGGGCTGATCAGTGTGTCTGTTAGGCGATGCCGCTGGCCTCGAACGCCTGAGCACTGTTTCAGCTTCAGGTGACCGGACGGCGCTGCCCCATCCCTCGCCACTGGGGAAGAAATGCGGGTGCCATAGTCGCCAGAAGGTAGATTGCCGCGAACAGGAGCAGCGCGGAACCCACTCCGGTCAGCGTGACGGAGAAGCCCGCCAGGAGCCCCCCAAGCGGCATCAGTCCCCATGAAACTGCGAGGGTCGTCGCGCTCACTCGACCGACCAAATCCGCGGGGATGCGCTCGAACTGGAGCGCACTCAGGACGGGGTTAAGGAACCCTGCGCCGAAACCAGCCAGCAGAGTAATGCCGATCAAGACAGGAACTGGGAGTCCTAGCGCAAGCGCTACCCAACGCGGCGCCCCAGCTAAAAGGAATCCGATCATATAGATAGTGAAGCGCGGCATTTTCGGCCCCCACCACGTTGCTAGAAGTGCACCTAGCAGTGCAGATCCGCCCATACAGGCACCGAGAACACCAATGATTGCAGCACTGTTCCCACTTTCCTTCGCCCATGTTGGGAGCAGCACGGTTGAGTACCCCTGATTGAGCATATTCGTCACCGCGACGAGGAGGATCACGCCAAGGAGAAGGCGATCCGACCGGAGATAGGCGAAGCCCTCACGCAATTTGCTCCAGTAGGACCCAGTGCTGCCTGACGCCTTGTCACCTGCCCGCGAGGAAGGTGACTTGAGTGAGTTGGTGGCGAAAAGGAGTATCAAAGCGCTGATCAGAAAAGTGGCTGAATTTAGGGCTAGGGCGTCTGCAGCACCGAGGACAGCGACAATTCCGCCGCCGACACCCGCACCGACCAGGCCCGCCAAATTGTCGGTAGTCCCAATGAGGCCAGTAACGCGCTCAGCAGGCAGTTTCGTGCCTCTGATGATGTCCGGAACCATGGCGTGGTGGCCGACGTCTGCCGGGCCTCGCAAAAAGCCGCATGCTGCCACGATGCAAATCACTGCCGGGAAACTGAGGGCATCTGCAGCGTAAAGAACAGGAAACATGGCGATCAAGAGGGCGGATGCGGCATCACACCAGACAGCAACGCGCCTTGGCCCTAGTCGGTCCACCCAGGGGCCGCCGAAGGTCTGCGCCAATACGAGTGGTGCGAGTTCAGCGAATGCGACGATCCCAGTCTTCGAGGCCGATCCCGTACTGGTGAGCACAAGCCAAGGGATAGCAATTTGCGACAGTCGCGTGCCGCTGGCGGAGACTGCGTTCGCGGCGACTAGGCCCCAAAGCGCCTTGTTTCTCACAGGCATCAGGGAAACTCCAAGTGCGCGTTGATCGGGAATGCCTGGAACTGAAAGATCACGGTTTCCGCTTCTGTGTCCTCTTCGTTATCCTCGAGAGCAGCGAGCACGGCAAACACGGCCTCGATAGCTTGTTCAGCCCGCTGAGGCGGAAGGCGGAAACTCCAGTCGCTGATCGTGGAGGCCGATCGCCACGCTGGAGGTAGAAGGCCTCGGTCGTTGATACTGGCTTGCATTCGCTCGTTGTGCAATGCAGCGAGCGCCTGCCAGTACCCATCTGTGACTGTCAACTCTGCATCGAGGTCCTCCCTCCTCCCTCGGGTGTTTGTTTTGGTTCTTGACGCTCGCCACCAACGATCCCGGCCATTACCGAGACTGCTGTCTTCAGCCACGAACCCGTGGTGCGCGAGATGGCGGAGATGGTAGGAAGTCGCTCCTGTATTGATGCCGAAACGGGTTGCGAGGGTGGTTGCTGTCGCCGGTCCCTCTATCCGCAGGTGAGCCAAGATGCGCAGCCGTGTCGGGTGAGAGAGGGCGCGTAAAGCTGCCACGTCCGGGCTGATCGCGTTGCGCTCTGCAGCTGACATGGAAGGAGGCTACATCCGCAAAGGAGTGTTTGCAAAGCAAAGTTGGCGATTCGGTGTGAAACCTTGGTCGCAAGCATGCTGAACCTCGCGGGAGCGCCATCGCCGCCTTCGCTTGTGTGGCATGAACCGGTCTTGCGTGGGTCTAGACAGCGCCAGGCCTACGTAGCACAGTCCTTCTTATGAACACACCGCCGGACGGTCTCACGGCGTTCCTCGCGCTGACCCGGAATCGCGAGATCCCGCGACTCGGTTGGCCGACATCTGTCTTACCGCCCGAAGGGGTCCGAGTAGAAGCGATCGCCGGTAGCTCCGCCGTGACGATTGTCGTCACTCTCGGCAGGCCACATGCGGCCGCCCGACTGGACCTCGACGCACGAGAAGTCAGCATCTCGTCCGCTGGCCACGACGCGCAGCTCCGTCAGCGCCTACGTCGCCTCGCGCTCGAGTTCGTCGCGGACCGTAACGACTATGACCATCGGGGCGGCCTCCCCACGCGTCCCGCTCCCCCAACATTCGACGAGCATGACCCGGGCACGTGGACGTCAATGCAGGAGCTTGCGTCCGTAGTCGAAGGCGATTGGTACCCGCCGGAGCCGCAGGAGCGAAGCCCAGCGGGGTGGGCGGCGTTCTACGAGATGGCGCACCGGTTCAACGACAGGTTTACGACGCAGGATGCCTCGGCCACAGCGCCGCATCTAACCCGACCTCAAGACGTGCGATCGTCACAAGATCCGGCCACGCCTGACCAGCAAGCACCCGCTGGAGGGTGACGTGTCCAATACCGGCATCCGCAGCAACCGCCCGAAGGCTTCGCCCCGCCATCGCATCGCGAACATTCAAGACGAACTGACGAGCGATCTCCCCGAACTGATCCGAGGAAGGCACCTCCGGCCACGGAGCGTCAGCGAGCTCCACCGGCAACGCACGCATCGGACGACCCATACCCAAAGCGTAGAGGGCACGGTCCGTCAGTCCCGGCAACGCCATGGCTGAACCAACCCGTCCGTACCGTCCGCAGCTGCCGGCCAAGGACTGGGACGCCATCGCCCCATACGTGCACGACGTCGTCGCCCGAGCCGAACCCCTCGTCACATACTCTGCGCGGGAACTTTACCCAGCCGTCACGCGCCTGACGCACTTCACCCGCAGCGAGTACGCACCCCTCACCGACGCCGCCGTGTTCGACCCCTACATGGTGAACCGCTTCGTCGTCCATCACCTCGCCGGCTACAACCGTGCCAGCCGGAACACCATCCGCGCCCGCCTCCGACGCGTCTCCGAGGCGCTCCTCGGCGAGGCTGCGGCCGGCAAGTTCAAAGCGCTCGGGAAAGCCGACGCAGTCACGCCATACACAGTCGTCGAGCAAGCAGCTCTCGAAGGGTGGTCTCGGGCACAGACCTCAGATGAGCGACGGACCTCTGCAGCTGCGCTGCTCTCGCTCGGTTTCGGGTCGGGACTCACCGCAGCGGAAATCATCCGGCAACGGGTCGAAGACGTGAAGCAGACCGGGGAGTCACTTGTCGTGCACGCCGACAGCGGTGACGCAGCGCGGGAAGTGCCGGTTTTGACCGAATGGGCTGCGGGCCTTCGCCGCAGTACCGAGCACATGAACGGTCACGGCTGGGCATTCCGGGCCGAGCAACGCGGCAGCAACGTCAACCTCATCACCGACTTCGTCTCCCGCACCGCACCACCGACGGAGATCCAGACGCGAAGAATGCGAGCCACCTGGCTCGTCGGTCACCTCGAAGCTGGCACGCCCTTGAAAACGCTGCTTCGTATCGCCGGGCTGCAATCGGCGGAAGCACTCGACCGTGTGCTGCCGTTCGTGCGCGATCGCTAGAGCTCGCAACCATGCGTTCAGCCGCTTCTGTAGCCATGGCACCAGGTACTCGGCGGCGAGCGGTTGCAGGCAGCACTGGCCCTCCAACGCGAAAATCGCACCGTCCCGTCAACGTCCTGCCCGCGGACTGGAACCGAGTAGCGGACTTCCGGTCCACGAGTACGCCGCCGCAGAACTCGCCGACCTCGAGAGCTGGGCTGGCGCGCACCGCACCGCAGAGCGTCGACAGCAGGCCCGCACCGTCCTCGCGCTCATGGGCGGAGCCGGCCTGTGGACCAAGGAAGCTCTCGCCGTCCGAGAAGCAGACGTCCTCACCGACGCCGGCGGATACTCCATCCGTGTCAGCGGGCGCAACGCCCGTGTCGTACCGGTGCTGTCGGACTTCGCCCGGTACCTCGACACACCGGGCACTCGCTCCGACGGTGCACGATTCGTGCTGTTCCCAGACGGTTCCAGCGCGGAGTCCCGCGCCGGCTCGCTCAAGCTTCTCTACCGCGGAGCGCACCCGGCGCCGAACCCGCAGTGGCTGCGCGACACGTGGATGCTCCGTCAGCTCCGTACGCTGCCTGCCAGCATCGTGATGGAGGCCGCGGGTATGCCCGACGTCACCACGCTCCGTCGCTACCTTCCCAACGCCTCGCTGCAGTACGAGATGTGGGAGTCCGCGCTCCGCAATCCCGCCGCATACGGAGCGAGCATGGAAAGCACCGGCGACAACTTCAGCGCCTACGGGGATGACACCTGGCGAGCCGCATACGGGAAGCTGCGCGACGATGTCGCGTCGGCCACAGTGAAGCTCCGTGACGCGCTCGGGAACCCCGCCGTCGGCGTCGCAGCCACGTCCGAGACCACCGGCGTGGACGGCAGTCGTGCTCGGGAAGCCGCTTCAGCACAGCTACGCGACCACGTCGGCCCCGAAAACGAGAAGCTCGGCGACGCACAGCGCGTCGAAGGTCGACCCCGCCCACGTGACCGAGCCCGGGGCGCCAACTACGAGCGTCGGCCCATGTCGGCCACGCGCAACGAGCAGACGCTCACGACAGACAGCACCGCCTTCCCCGCGGGCACCCCCGCGGTTCCGTTCAAGCGTGTCGAGCAGGCGGTCTCGACGGATAGCACCGCCTTTCCCGCAGGCGCCCCCGCGGTTCCGTTCAAGCGCATTGCTGCGTCCGAACCCCACGTCGACGGTGCTCGCGAGCCCTCCAACGGGGAGGAGCGCTCGCCGCGACGTATCGAAACGCTCGAGGTTGATTGGACGCCCAAGCGACCGCGGAAGAAGTCCCGGTACGAGGCCCTCCCGCCCAGCAGCCCCAACCTCCCGGCAGCGTCAGAGGACCTCACCGCTGCGGTTACCAAGAGCCCGACCGACGCGGCGTCGTTGAACTTCGAGGCGCTCCGTGCAGCACTTCTCGCCGAAGCCCGCAGTTCCGCTCGAGGCGGGAAGCGATGACCGCCCTGGCAAACACGTGGGACAACACAGTTGCCGCGACGTTTGACGTTTTGCGGACGGTTGGGGAGGGCGGCCTGACGGAGGCGGAGGTCGCGGCCGGCCCTGGTCCGATGACACCCATCGACGCCGAACTCGCTCAAGCATGGCTCGACCGTGTCATCCAGTCCCAGGTATTGCCGCCGCTTGGAGTGTGGCGTCGACGGAACCGCGAACGCGCCGGGAAGCGCAATGGTGGACCCGCTCCGGCCATCAACGACGCCGTCATCCTCACCATCGCGCTCATCCTCGTCATCGAACACTCGTCCGTTCGCGTGCGGGATATGGCGCGGGCGCTTCAGCATCGGCTCACGCCCGAAGCCCGGGAAGTGCTCGGCATCGGTCATCTCTACGACAGCCCGTTCACCAACTGGTACTTCATCGCCCACCGCGCCATCCACCGCGTCATCGCAACCTTCGACCCGTACATCACCAACGACGGCGCGAAACGAAACCAGTGGAAGGCGATGCCGTACGAGGACCTCATCGCTTGGGAGGCCGCCGTCGACCATGAGTTCATCGCCGAGCTGAACGCCCGCGCCGAGTGGTTCATGAACGCGCTCGTCGAGATGTCCCTGCAGCAGCAGGCCCGGAAGTACCGGCGGAAGAAGACTTCCATGACCATCGACCAGAGCGGCGTGAAGGCCGGAGCGGTCATGGCTAGGTGGAAGCGAGACCCGAAGACCGGCAAGGAAATCCCGCAAAAAAACGCTCTCGACCAGACGTCGGATCGGCCAGAGGCGCGTCGCGTCCGCGCGATGGAGGCGGACTGGGTAACGAAGAAGAAGGGCGCGAAGAAGCGCAACGCCGACGAAGAAGACCGCATCTCCCGCATCAAGTGGGAGCTGGCCTACATGGCGAACATCATCATCGATGTGCTCGAAGACCCCACAGCAGATAAGAAGCAGCACGCGCCGCAGCTCATCCGAGCTATCAGCCTCGGCACTCCGAACAAGCGCATTGGCGGTCACGCCATCTCCCTGCTCGACTCGCTGCAAGCTCGCGGCTACGAACTGACCCGGTTGAGCTTTGACCGCGGCTACTCACAGCTGAAAGACGAGTTCCACGAGCAGCTCATCGCGCGTGGCATCCCCGTGGTCAAGGATTACGTCGACCGGCAGAAGGGCATCACCAACGGCGCCATCGGCAACTCCGTCATGGTCGAAGGCCGCTACTACTGCCCCTCCACCCCCATCGAACTGCTCGAGTCGACGAAGCGCTGGGAGCAGGGCAAGCTCACCAACGAGGAGTACTGGAAGGCGCGGAAGAAGCTCGAGAAGTACGAACTCATCCTTCACGAGCAGAAAGCTAACGGCCCGCTCCGCCTCAGCTGCCCCGCGTCCGGCCCTTCCCCGACAGCGTCTTGCCCGCTCCGCGAACTGCAGAAGAACGCCGTCCCCGAAGAGGAAGCCGACCGCGTTCGCATCCAGCCGGCGAACATCACCGACCGGCAGAAGAACTACAAAGTCTGCTGCCAGAAGTCGGTATCCGTGAAGCCGACCACACACGTGCAGCAGCGGCAGAAGCTTCGCTACGGCAGTAAGGAATGGTTCGACACATACCGCGCGGACCGGAACAGCAGCGAGTCCTCCAACGACCTACTCCAGAAGGACCACAACCTCGAGAACACGATGGCCCGACCCATGCACGGTCTCGCCGCGCAGCAATTCGCCCTCGCTCTCTTCGCCGTCGCATCGAACATGCGACGCATCATCCAGTTCGAACACGACGTCTACGAATTGGAACGTCGAGCCGCCGCTGGCCGCGCACCCCAGCCGCGAAAGCAGCCCGATGAGTACCTCAAGCGTGCCCGCGACCGGAACGGCGAAACGCGCTACATGCGGAACCCTCCACCCCGGAAACTGGTGCCCTGGGAACCATTAGAACTACCGCCCGTGCCCGCTTAGCGGGCTGACCCGTACCGGCACCGCCGGCAGAACCAGACACGAAGACCCTCACACCCCGACGCTCCAACGCGCCCGAAAACAGGCGCAGAGCGTCCGGGGTGCTTCGGCGCGGCGGAAAACAAGCGGCAGACGCTTCGAAGAGAGCGCAGACGTCCGCAGAGCCCTCAGCGAACGCCGAAACAGGGCATAGAACAGCCCCCAAGAACCAGAAGAGCCCCCGGCCGAAGCCGGGGGCTCTTCTGTTGGGTCAGACCTGCAAATGCTGGAGACCAGACCTGCAATCAACCCTGTGGCGGTACCGGTGGGATTTGAACCCACGGTGGAGTTGCCCCCACACATGTTTTCGAGACATGATCCTTCGGCCGCTCGGACACGGTACCGGGAAAGAGTTTACACGATCCGGGAGGCCCGTCACGCCACCCGACGTCGGCTCACCCTCCACAGGCGGTCGCCCCCACGGCTCTTCCCACACCCACAGGCCGCCCACGTCGTCGACTCGGCCTGCGGGCGTACCGTCCACGACATGAAGACCCGCACGCTCATCGCACTCCTGACGTCCGTCCTCGGTGGGGCCGGTGTCCTCGGCGCCGCTGCCGTCGGGGCCCGGGCCGGCGTCAAGGGCCAACGGGCGGCTGCGCAACGGGTGGTCGACATGCTGCCGATCCACGCGGACTGGTGGCACGAGCGACAGCAGCACGACGGACGGCTGCTCTACGTGGCGATCGGCGACTCCGCGGCGCAGGGCGTCGGTGCGACGGTCCCGTCCCGCGGGTACGTGGGGCTGCTGGCGCGGCGGATCCGGCACCGTTCCCACGAGTCGGTGCGCGTCGTGAACCTCAGTGTCTCGGGGTCGACGACGTGGGGCGCCAAACGCGACCAGTTGCCGAAGCTCCGGCAGTACACGCCCGACATCTGCACGGTGTCGATCGGGGCGAATGACATCGCGGACTTCGACCCGGACAAGTTCGAGCGGAACATCCGGGCGATCTACGGCGCAGTGCCGTCGCACGCCGTGGTGGCCGAGCTGCCGTGCATGTTCGTGCCGGACCGTGAGCGCAAGGTGGCGGTGGCGAACGAGATCGTGCACCGTGTGGCCGCGGAGTTCGGGCTGACCGTGGCGCCGCTGCACACCATCACGAAGCGGGTCGGGGTCCGCCGCACGTTCTTCAACAGCTACGGCGACCTGTTCCACCCGAACGACCGGGGGTACGAGGTCTGGGCGAGCGCGTTCGAGCCCGCGGTCGACGCCCGGGTCGACACCGTCGCCGCGATCCGACACTACCTGTCCGCGCGCGAGGCGGAGAACCTCGGGCGAGAGGCCGGCGCCGTCGCGAACGCCCGGGCCGAGCAGGACACCGACGGCGCCGAGGCACTCGACCACGCCAACCGACCGAGTCCCGTCGAACGGATCCGCAACCGGATGACGGGTTCGATCGCCCTGCCCGACGAGCCGGTGCACCGCTCCGGTGATGTCGGCGGCACGGCCTAGCCTCGACGACATGGCGCGCCCGCAGTCCCTTTACCGATGCACCGAGTGCGGCTGGACTAGTGTCAAGTGGGTCGGCCGGTGCGGCGAATGTCAGACCTGGGGCACGGTCGAGGACTCCTCGGCGGTCTCGGCGAGCACCAGGGGCACCGCGGCCGTCGCCGTCACCGGTGCTCGAGCGGCGCGCCCCATCACCGAAGCCCGCGGCACGACGGTGCAGCGGTGGCAGACCGGCATCGGCGAGTTCGACCGCGTGCTCGGCGGCGGGGTCGTCCCCGGCGCTGCGGTGCTGCTGTCCGGCGAACCCGGCGTCGGCAAGTCCACGCTCCTGCTCGAGGTCGCTTCACGGGCGGCAGCTTCCGGCAAGCGCGTCCTCTACGTCAGCGCGGAAGAATCCGTCGACCAGGTCCGGCTCCGCGCCGAGCGCACCGGGGCGATGCACGACGACCTCTACCTGGCGAGCGAGGTCGACCTCGGCGTCATCATCGGCCAGATCGACCAGGTCAAGCCGGACCTGCTCATCGCCGACTCCGTGCAGACCATCTCGTCGAGCTCGATCGACGGCATCGCGGGTGGGACGTCCCAGGTGCGCGAGGTCGCCTCGACCCTGATCCGCATCGCGAAGGACCGCGCCCTCCCCGTCCTGATCGTCGGCCACGTCACCAAGGACGGCACGATCGCCGGGCCACGCCTGCTCGAGCACCTGGTCGACGTCGTCTGCCACTTCGAGGGCGACCGGCAGACCGCGCTCCGCTTCGTCCGGGCACTGAAGAACCGCTTCGGCCCCACGGACGAGGTCGGGTGCTTCGACATGGGTGGCGACGGCATCCACGAGGTCCACGACCCCAGCGGCCTCTTCATGTCGAAGAACGCGACTCCGGTCTCCGGCACGTGCGTGACCGTCGCGCTCGAGGGGCGTCGGGCGCTCCCGGTCGAGGTCCAGGCGCTCATCGTCCCGAGCTCGGCACCGCAGCCCCGCCGGGTCGTGAACGGCGTCGATGCCTCACGCGTGGCGATGCTGCTCGCGGTGCTCGAACGCCGAGCCGGCCTCAAGCTCTCCGATGCCGACGTCTACGTCTCGACGGTGGGCGGGATGAAGCTCACCGAACCCGGAGCCGACCTGGCGATCGCTCTTGCGCTGGCGAGTGCAGCACGGGACCGCCCGTACCCGCACACGCTCGCGGCCGTGGGCGAGATCAGTCTGGCGGGCGAGATCCGTCCGGCCACGGGGACCAAGCAACGGGTGAACGAAGCGAGCCGACTCGGCTTCACCACCGTTCTCGGCGCCGACTCCGGGCATCTGCGCGAAGCACTGCGTGTGGCGTTCTCGATGACGCAGTCAGCTCGCGAGCGCGAGCTCGACCGCGCGTTCTGATCGACTAAGCGCGCAATGCGGCCAGCAGGTCCTCCGGACTCGCCTGCATGGTGTTCGGCCCGGCGATGTCGAAGAACACGCCCTCGAGCATGTCGAGGTGGGCGGCCAGGAACTCCTCGAGCCGAGGCCCGTCGTAGACCATGACCTGCCGGATCTTCTCGTCCGGCACCATCGCCGTGTAGGCGTCGGCCGACGAGAACAGCAGCAGGATGCGCTTCTCGGAGCCTTCGCGCCCGAACACCCGCACCTGCATGTCCTTCTTGCCGGTCACGAGCCGGGGGACGATCACGATGTCGTTGCGCAGCGCGAACGCCACCGCAGCGACGTCCTGCTTCGCGAGGGCTTCCTCGAGCTGTTCGCTCCGGAAGCGCTGTTCCTTGTCTGCCATCTGAGCAATTCCACCAGATTTTCGTCGTTCAGTGACGCACGGGTAGCCAGTCGGCCCTGAGCACGCTAGCCTGGTGGAACCGCTTCGGCGGCGCTCAACGTTCGGGCGAGGTGGTTTGCCCCTCAACTCGGACTACCAGGGTCACTGGCCATCAGGCCTGACCCCGAACCCGTCCCGCCGGCACCTGCCCGCGTGGCGCATCACCCCCGTCGACGTACGTCGGGGCTCCGCAGGTGCGATCGCACCATGGCGGAACGCAAGAAAGCTAAGGAAACGCCATCATGGCATCTACCGGTACCGTCAAGTGGTTCAACAACGAAAAGGGCTTCGGCTTCATCGCCCCGGACGACGGAAGCGCTGACGTCTTCGCGCACTTCTCCGCGATCGCCGGCAACGGCTACAAGTCGCTGGAGGAGAACCAGAAGGTGGAGTTCGACATCACCGAGGGCCGCAAGGGCCCGCAGGCGGAGAACATCACCGTCCTCGGCTGATCACATCAGCTTCGAACGGCCCCGTCGTCCTCTGGATGGCGGGGCCGTTTGCTGTCCACTGATGTGTTGGACCGGTGCGCAGTGGATACATCGTCTACGTCGACGAAAGCGGAGATCACAGTCTCACGCGCATCAATCCGGACTACCCGATGTTCGTGCTCGCGTTCTGCATCTTCCCCGTCGACGTCTACGTCGACCGGATCGTTCCGCTCGTCCAACGCCTCAAGTTCGATTTCTTCAACCACGACATGGTCATCCTCCACGAGCGGGAGATGCGTCAGTCAGCTCCGCCGTTCGACATCCTCCTGAACGCCTCCGTCCGCAGCGACTTCATGGCAAGAGTCGACGCCGTGTTCGATGAGCGCTTCGGGGTGGTTGCATCCGCCATCCGGAAGCACGAGTTCGTCCGCCGGGTCGGGGAGGACACGAGTCCGTGCCACGTCGCGCTCGAGTTCGGGCTCGAACGGGTCTTCTTGCAGCTCCAGGATCGAGGAGCGTCCCGGTGCGAGACGTTCGTGGTCTTCGAGAGCCGGGGCCGCTCCGAGGACAGGGAGCTGGAGGCCGAGTTCGACCGAATCATGAGCACCACGAAGATGCGTGGGATGGCCGAGACCTTCCGTTTCAAGATCGCGAGCAAGCAGACGAACAGCGCCGGGCTCCAGATCGCCGATCTCGTCGCTCGTCCGATCGGCACACATCTCCTCAAGCCCGAGCAGCCCAACCGCGCGTGGGACCGGATCCTCGAGCGCATGCCGAAGTCGCCGTCTGGTTCGGTGAAGGGCTGGGGCCTGAAGGTGTACCCGTGAAAGCGAGAACCCCCGGGGTTTCCGGGGGTTCGACGCCGATCGGGCATTCCCAATCCACTTGCATCGAGGCTACCAGCCCGGGCTACTGCAGGATGAACTGCACCGAGGCCTTCGACTCGAGGTTCCCCACCGCGACCTGCAGGTGGTAGCTGGCCCCGTCGGCCGACACCGCCGGGCGGGACGCATCGCACGTCGTGGTGGACGACCGGGTGCGGTCCCAAGCGATCGCGGGCGTGGTCAGGGTCTGCCCGGACTTGATCGTGACGTCCTGGTTCGTGCCACCGGTCTGGCAGTCCTTCGACGACCAGTACTGCTCCTCGCCGGAGCTGATCGTCAGCACCTGCTGCGCTGACCCGAGGTCGAGGTGGCACGAGTTCGTGCCGGTGTTCTTGATCGACATGGCGATCTTCGGGTCCTCGGTGGGGCCGTACGCCTCCTTGTCGAGCACGGGCGTCAAGACGACCTGGTCCTTGCTGCACGTCGACCCGTCGGCAGCGCCCGACCCGGACGCCGACGCAGATGCCGACGCCGAACGGGACGGGGCAGCGGACGACGCACCACCGGCCGAAGCCGAAGCCGAAGCGGACGGCGAGGACGTGGGGACTGCCGTCGGGGTCGACGCGCTCCCCCGTCCGACGACGATGAGCACGATCACCACGACGATGATCACGAGTGCGCCGAGCACGGCTGCACGACGGCGCCAGTACACGACCGGCTTCTCGGGCCCGACGGGGTGACGCAACGACGACATGCGCACAGGGTAGACAACCGCGGATGCCCGGTGCGGGACCCCCGCCGGGTGCCGCGCGAAAGCGTCAGAGGATCTTCAGCATGCGGGTGTTGCCGAGGGTGTTCGGCTTGACCCGGGCGAGGTCGAGGAACTCCGCGACCCCTTCGTCCGACGAGCGGACCAGCTCGGCGTAGACCGCCGGTTCGACGACCTGCTCGCCGATCTCCAGGTACCCGTGCTTCGCGAAGAAGTCGACCTCGAACGTCAGGCAGAAGATCCGCGCGACGCCGAGTTCACGGCCGTCGTGTTCGAGCGCCTCGAGCATCCGGTGTCCGACGCGCTTGTGGATCCAGTCGGCGTCGAGGGCGAGCGTGCGCACCTCGGCGATGTCGTCCCAGAAGACGGCGAGGGCACCACAGCCGATCGGCACACCGTCGGGGCCCTCGGCGATCCGGAACTGCTGGATCGAGCCGTAGAGCGCGACGTTCTCCTTGCCGAGCAGGATGCGCCGGTCGACGTAGGGGGCGATGAGCCGCTGGATGTGCGGGACGTCCGAGGCGAGTGCCGGACGCACCAGGATCCCGTGCTCGTCACGTTCGTGGAACGCGTGCTTCCCGTGCTCTGTCATCCCGACAACCATAGCCGGGCGTGGACGAGCGGCAGCCGACCGCTCCGGGGGACATCCCGCTGTACTGCGCCCAGGCGCGGCCGCCTACCGTCCACACCATGCCTCAGATCATCGAAACCGTCGACGTCAACGTCCCCGTCTCCGCAGCGTACGGTCAGTGGACCCGCTTCGAGGAGTTCCCGCACTTCCTCGACGAGGTCGAGAAGATCGTCCAGGTCGACGACAAGACCACCGACTGGACCGTGAAGGTCGCCGGCCAGGAGCGCGAGTTCCGCGCCGTCATCACCGAGCAGCACCCCGACGAGCGTGTCGCCTGGACCGTCAAGGACGGCGAGACCGACCACGCCGGCGTCGTCACCTTCCACAAGCTCTCCGACGACGAGACGCGCGTGACCGCGCAGATCGACTGGGAGCCGTCCGGCTTCCTCGAGAAGCTCGGCGCTGCGGTCGGCGTCGGTGGCCACGCCATCAAGAAGGACCTGCAGAACTACAAGGAGCGCGTCGAGTCGGCTCCGACCGATACGGGCTGGCGCGGCGACGTGCAGGCGTGATCACGGCCTGATACGTCCGCACACGGACAGACGGGAGGCCCGGTGCCAGCTGGCACCGGGCCTCCCGTCTGTCTGGTGTCGGGTCCTAGGACTCGATCTCACCCTGGGGCGCGTCGGTCGCGGTCTCGACCGCGGCTGCGCCGGCGAGGACCTCTTCGCGGCCCGGCTGACGCCCGGTCTCGAAGTGGAACGCACCGTCGACGAAGTCGACCTTCACGTGGTCACCGGCGGTGAGCTCACCCTGCAGGATGTGCTCGGACAGCTGGTCCTCGACCTCGTGCTGCATCGCGCGACGGAGCGGGCGTGCGCCGAGGGACGGGTCGAACCCGACCTTGATGAGCTGCTCCTTGGCGGGGAGGGTGAGCTCCACCGTCATGTCGCGGTCGAGCAGACGGTCCGCCAGACGCTTCACGAACAGGTCCACGATCTGCAGCAGCTCGGGCTGCGACAGCTGCGGGAACACGATCGTGTCGTCGACGCGGTTCAGGAACTCCGGCTTGAAGTGCTTCTTGAGCTCTTCGTTGACCTTGCCGCGCATGCGGTCGTAGCCGACGGCCGAGTCACCCTCGACCTGGAAGCCCACCGGGCCACCGGCGATGCCCTGCGAACCGAGGTTCGTGGTCATGATGATGACGGTGTTCTTGAAGTCGACCACGCGGCCCTGACCGTCGGTGAGACGGCCTTCCTCGAGCACCTGCAGCAGCGAGTTGAAGATGTCCGGGTGGGCCTTCTCGATCTCGTCGAACAGGACCACGGAGAACGGCTTGCGGCGCACCTTCTCGGTGAGCTGGCCGCCCTCTTCGAACCCGACGAACCCGGGAGGGGCACCGAACAGACGCGAGACGGTGTGCTTCTCACCGAACTCCGACATGTCGAGGGAGATCAGTGCGCCTTCGTCGTCGAACAGGAACTCGGCGAGTGCCTTGGCGAGCTCGGTCTTGCCGACGCCCGTGGGCCCGGCGAAGATGAACGAGCCCGAGGGGCGGTTCGGGTCCTTCAGACCGGCACGGGTCCGGCGGATGGTCTTGGACAGGGCCGAGATGGCTTCTTCCTGACCGATGACCCGCTGGTGCAGTGCCTTCTCCATGAAGACGAGACGCGAGGTCTCCTCTTCGGTGAGCTTGAAGACCGGGATGCCCGTGGCCTGCGCCAGGACCTCGGCGATGATGCCCTCGTCGACGGTGCCGGACGCAGCGACGTCACCGGCACGCCACTGCTTCTCGAGGCGGAGACGCTCACCCAGGAGCTTCTTCTCCTCGTCGCGCAGGCTGGCTGCCTTCTCGAAGTCCTGCTCCTCGATGGCGGCTTCCTTCGACCCACGGACCGTCGAGATCTTTTCGTCGAACTCGCGGAGCTCCGGGGGCGCCGACAGGATCGAGAGGCGCAGGCGTGCGCCGGCCTCATCGATCAGGTCGATGGCCTTGTCCGGCAGGAAGCGGTCCTGCACGTAGCGGTCCGCCAGGTTGGCGGCCGAGACGATCGCACCGTCGGTGATGGACACCTTGTGGAACGCCTCGTACTTGTCGCGCAGACCCTTGAGGATGTTGATCGTGTGCGGCAGCGACGGCTCGTTGACCTGCACCGACTGGAAGCGACGCTCGAGTGCTGCGTCCTTCTCGAAGTGCTTGCGGTACTCGTCGAGCGTGGTGGCACCGATGGTCTGGAGCTCACCGCGGGCGAGGAGGGGCTTGAGGATCGATGCAGCGTCGATCGCACCTTCGGCAGCACCGGCACCGACGAGCGTGTGGATCTCGTCGATGAAGACGATGATGTCGCCGCGGGTGCGGATCTCCTTCGTGACCTTCTTCAGGCGCTCCTCGAAGTCACCGCGGTAGCGGGACCCGGCGATGAGCGAGCCGAGGTCGAGCGAGTAGAGCTGCTTGTCCTTGAGCGTCTCGGGCACGTCGCCCTTGACGATCGCCTGGGCGAGGCCCTCGACGACGGCGGTCTTGCCGACGCCGGGCTCACCGATCAGGACGGGGTTGTTCTTGGAGCGGCGGGAGAGGATCTGCATGACCCGCTCCATCTCCTTCTCGCGCCCGATGACAGGGTCGAGCTTGCCGTCGCGCGCGGCCTGGGTGAGGTTGCGACCGAACTGGTCGAGGACCTGCGAACCCTGCTGCGCGTTCTGCTGCTGCTCGCCGCCGACGGCGACCGCTTCCTTGCCCTGGTAGCCGGACAGGAGCTGGATGACCTGCTGGCGGACCCGGTTGAGGTCGGCGCCGAGCTTCACGAGCACCTGGGCTGCGACGCCCTCGCCCTCGCGGATCAGGCCGAGCAGGATGTGCTCGGTACCGATGTAGTTGTGGCCGAGCTGCAGCGCTTCGCGCAGGGACAGCTCGAGCACCTTCTTGGCACGCGGCGTGAACGGGATGTGCCCGGTCGGCTGCTGCTGGCCCTGGCCGATGATGTCCTGGACCTGCTCACGGACGGCGTCGAGCGAGATGCCGAGCGACTCCAGCGCCTTGGCAGCAACGCCCTCGCCCTCGTGGATCAGGCCGAGGAGGATGTGCTCGGTGCCGATGTAGTTGTGGTTGAGCATCTTCGCTTCTTCTTGAGCGAGGACGACAACCCGACGGGCTCGGTCGGTGAATCTCTCGAACATGTGCTCTCCCTTGGCCCTTTCTGACGGAGCCGACAGCTGGTCCGGTCTCGTCTGAGTCCGGTCACGTACTCCGAGAGTAACC
This sequence comes from Curtobacterium sp. PhB142, assembly GCF_004341255.1. NCBI lineage: Bacteria > Bacillati > Actinomycetota > Actinomycetes > Micrococcales > Microbacteriaceae > Curtobacterium > Curtobacterium sp. PhB142. Next base: position 322,263 of record NZ_SLUT01000001.1, read on the forward strand.
AGCGCTCCCCGTGCGGGCTGCCCCTGTTCGCCGTGGGCGTGACCTCACTGCGCGATGTGCGCAGTGAGCGAACGGAACAGATGACGGGAGGCCCGTGGCGGCGTCCGCCACGGGCCTCCCGTCCGTCATCTCATCGCGTCTCAGGCGCGGCGCGCTGCCCGGCGCAGGGCACGCCGGAAGCGGCGCGGCTCGACGTTCAGGGCGTCGAGGACGTCGTGTGCCGAGCCCATGAACGGGTCGTCGACGCCGTCGAGGACGGCCAGCACGACGTGCACCGGGCGGACGCGCTCGGCCGGACCGGCGAGGGCGGCTGCTCGTGCGAGGACCCGGGCGGCCGCCGGGGTGCAGGCGAGCCGGTCGTGCTCGTCAGGGCACGCGGCCCGCGCACCGACGAAGACGCTGATCTCGGACCGGACGGCTTCCGGGCTGACCCCGTGCGCCTCGAGGACCGGGCGGAACCGGGGCATCCCGCCGCAGAGGGTGACTGCTGCGAGCAGGAGGTGCTCCGCATCGACGAAGCCGAAGCCCGTCTCGTGGGACTCGAGATCGGCGAGCAGCACGATCTCGCGGCCCTGCCGGACGGTGGGGAGGGCGACGGACAGCTGAGCGATCTGCATGTATTCAGAATATCGCATGCAAAGACAATTGAACAGCCCTCGGTTCAGCGCGGCTCGGTACCATCCGGTCATGGATCAGCCCGTCGTCGGCCTCGTCGTCCACCCGACCAAGAACGTGCAGGAGTCCGTCACGACCCTGCAGCGCTGGAATGCATCCGGCCTGGGCGAGCTCGTCGCCCGTCGCGCCGACGCACAGCGGATCGGCGGCGGCATCACCGCGGTGGAGGACGACGACTTCACCGCACGGGTCGACCTCGTCGTGGCCCTCGGCGGCGACGGCACCATGCTCGGCGCCATGCGACTCGTGGCGAAGCGCCCGGTCCCCGTGCTCGGCGTGAACTACGGCAACGTCGGGTTCCTGGTGGAGATCGAGCCGCCCGAACTCGAGGCAGCGCTCGACCGGCTGTCGGCCGGCGAGTACCAGCTCGAGCCGCACCACGCGCTCGAGGCCCGGCTGTCCTGGAGTGGCGCACGCACCGACTACCTGGCGTTCAACGACCTGACGATCGTGCGGCGCCCCGGTTCCGGCCAGGTGTCGGCGGACCTCAGTGTCGGCGGGCTCGGCTACGGCTACTACCGCGCCGACGCCATCGTCGCCGCGACCCCGGCCGGCTCCACCGCGTACAACTACGCCGCGGGTGGCCCGGTGCTCTCCCCCGCACTCTCCGGGTCCGTCGTCACCCCCGTCGCCCCGATGGCGGGCATCGACCGCGCCGTGGTGCTCGCCGCCCGCGAGCGCTACCGGTTCGACATCGCCGAGGGCACCAGGAGCGCCGCGCTCGAGGTCGACGGCCTCGTCGTCGGCGAGGTCGCCACCGGAGCGCAGATCGACGTCCGACTCCGCAAGGACGCCGGCAGCGTCGTGCGACTCGACGCCGAACGGCACGGACGCACCGGTCGGGTGAAGCTGAGCCTGCTCGACCTGCCGGTACGACCCGACCAGCTCATCGAGCTGATCCCGAGCGACCTGCGGCAGAAGCTCGGGCGCGAACTCGACCAGTAGCGATCCGGGCAGGCATCAGGCGCCCACGAACGTGAATGGCCCGCTCGAGCAGTGCTCGAGCGGGCCTTCCCATCACCCCACCGGATCGTCTTCCCACAGACCGACCCGGGTTCCCCTGCCGACGCGAGCGCCGGCCGAAGCCTGCTGACCTCAGTCGGTCAGGTACAGCTGCATGTCCTGCGAGACCGCCTTGGCGAACAGGCGCAGCTTGGCGCGCGACTCCACCCGGCTGACGGCCTGGCGGGTCGTGTGCACGATCTTCGAGATCTCGTCGAGCGTCATCGGCTTGTCGTCGTCGAGGCCGTAGCGCATACGGATCACGTTGGCTTCCTCGCTCGGCAGCTCGGCGACGATCGAACGGATGTCGCGGTGCAGGAGCGTGGTCTCGGTGAGCTCGTTCGGGGACGCAGCGTCCTCGTCCTCGATGAAGTCACCGAGTTCGCTGTCATCGGAGTCGCCGACCACGGTGTGGATCGAGACCGGCTCGTGCGAACGGCCCTTGAGGTCGACGAGCTCTTCGACCGACATGCTCAGCTCGGCGGCGACCTCGTCGGGCATCGGCGCACGGCCGAGGTCGACGGTCAGGTCGCGCTCGGTGCGGGAGATCTTGTTGATCAGCTCGACGGTGTGGACCGGGATGCGGATCGTGCGGGCCTTGTCGGCGAGACCACGCGAGATCGCCTGGCGGATCCACCAGGTGGCGTAGGTCGAGAACTTGTAGCCCTGCGTGAAGTCGAACTTCTCGACCGCACGGACCAGGCCGAGGTTGCCCTCCTGGATGACGTCCATGAACGGCAGGCCCCGCTGCGAGTAGCGCTTCGCGATGCTGACGACCAGACGGAGGTTCGAGGTGATCATGCGCTCCTTGGCGCGCTCACCGTCGCGGACGAGCCAGCGGAGTTCGCGCTGCAGGGTCTTCGCGAGGCCCTTCTCGGTCGCGAGCTTCTCCTCCGCGAACAGGCCGACCTCGATGCGACGGGCGATCTGCGCTTCTTCCTCGGCGGTGAGGAGCGACAGGCGCCCGATGTGGCGCAGGTAGTCGCCGACCTGGTCGACGGAGGCACCGCGGACGCCGGCGAGCTGCTCGTCGGCCTCGACCTCGGTGTCGAGGGAGGTCGTCGCGGACTCGGCGGCCTGGGTCTTCGATGCCGCTGCGTTCTTCGTGGTGGCGCGGCGGGTGGTGCTCGGTGCAGCCGGTGCGATCGTCATGGTGTTGCTCCCTGCGTTCGGCGGTGATGGCTTCGTGCGGTGGTGCTGGGGGGTGGTGCTTCTGGGTGCTGCTTGGGGTGTTCACGAGTAAAGCGGTCCGGAGGTGTACCCCACAAACCGATCGGAATGATTCTCAGGCTTCTCCGTGCTTCGTCATCGAAACCGTCCCCCGTGGGGTACAGCGATGCTGCCAGTGTGGTCCCCCGAACTGCCGCGGATCAAGGGTATGACGTGATGTTTCCGGCGTTGCAGGAGTGTTTCTCACGCATTTCCGAACCTGTACCCCGCACCGCCGCGCCTTCCGGACATGCAAAAGGGGTACGTCCGGCCGGATCGATGCGATCCGGTGGTCGTACCCCGAAAACCGAGTGGGTGGGGGTCACCAGGAGGGTTCGAGCCACCCGTCCCGGCGCTTGGACGCCTCGAGGTCGGCGTCTCGGTCGAACTCGTCGTACTCGCTCTCGATGTCACCGACGAGGCTGCGACCCGTGAAGGGGTGTGTGGTTGCCATGCGGACGATGCTCACCCCGGCGCGCGACGGCGAGGTGAACGGTGCGTGACCGGTCGAGGGCGCACAGCCGTCGAGGGGGCGCGGACGTTGGAGGGGCACAGACGTCGAAGGCCGCCGCCCACGATGGGGCGACGGCCTTCGGACAGGACTGGGTCGGGCGGCGCTACTCGGCCGAGGCCGGTGCCGGCGCGGGGACGCCGTGCTCCCGCTCGAACCGGGCACGCTCCTCGGCCTCGACCTTGGCGTACGCGGCACGCTCGGTGCGGTCGGCCCGCATGATGGCGCGCATCACGAACCAGAAGATGAGGCCGACGACGATGGTCGGCGTCAGGGCGAAGATGATCCCGGTCACGACTCCATGCGGCACCGGAGCATCGTACCCCGGGGAACCGGGACTTACTTGACCAGAGGGAACAGGATCGTCTCGCGGATGCCGAGGCCGGTGATCGCCATGAGCAGGCGGTCGACGCCCATGCCCATGCCACCCGACGGCGGCATGGCGTGCTCGAGGGCCCGCAGGAACTCCTCGTCGACGCGCATCGCCTCGGGGTCGCCGCCGGCTGCGAGCTTCGCCTGCTCGACGAAGCGCTCCCGCTGCACGACCGGGTCGACGAGCTCGGAGTACGCCGTCGCGAGCTCGAAGCCGCGGACGTACAGGTCCCACTTCTCGACGATGCCCGGTCGGGTGCGGTGCTCGCGGGTGAGCGGCGAGGTGTCGACCGGGAAGTTCATCACGAACGTCGGGCGGTCGAGCGAGTCGATCACGAAGTGCTCCCAGAGCTCTTCGACGTACTTGCCGTGGGTGGCGTGCGCGACCTCGATGCCCTCGGCAGCGGCGAGCTCCTGCAGCTCGGACAGCGGGGTCTCCGGGGTGATCTCGCGACCGGCTGCCTCGGACAGCGAGCCGTACATGTCGATGCGCGGCCACTCGCCGCCGAGGTCGTACGTGCTGCCGTCGGGCAGGGTGACCTCGAGCGAGCCACCGGTCACGGCCCGCGCAGCGCGCTGCACGAGCTCCTGCGTCAGGTCGGCCATCTGCTCGTAGTTGCCGTACGCCTGGTATGCCTCGACCATCGCGAACTCGGGCGAGTGCGACGAGTCGGCACCCTCGTTGCGGAAGTTCCGGTTGATCTCGAACACCCGGTCGATGCCGCCGACGACCGCGCGCTTCAGGAAGAGCTCGGGCGCGATGCGCAGGAAGAGCTCGGTGTCGAAGGCGTTCGAGTGGGTCACGAACGGACGGGCCGAGGCGCCACCGTGCTGGGTCTGCAGCATCGGCGTCTCGACCTCGAGGTACTCGTGCTCGGTGAAGGTCTGGCGGAGCGAGGACATCACGGCGGCACGCGCGCGGACGGTGGCGCGTGCTTCGTCGCGGACGATGAGGTCGAGGTAGCGCTGGCGGACCCGCGTCTCCTCGTTCAGCTCGTTGTGCAGGTTCGGCAGCGGCAGGATCGCCTTCGCCGCGATCGCCCACTCGTCGACCATGATCGACAGCTCACCGCGGCGCGAGGAGATCACACGGCCGTGCACGAACACGTGGTCGCCGAGGTCGACGAACTCCTTCCAGCGTGCGAGGGACTCGTCTCCGACCTCGGCCAGGGACACCATCGCCTGGATGCGGGACCCGTCGCCGGACTGCAGCGACGCGAAGCAGAGCTTGCCGGTGTTGCGCGAGAACACGATGCGGCCGGCGACACCGACGACGTCCTGCGTCTCCTCGCCGGTCTCGAGGTGCGCGTACTGGTCGCGGACCGCCGGGATCGTCGTCGTGATCGGGAGCTCGGCGGGGTACGCCTCGATGCCGGACTCGAGCAGCTTCGCGCGCTTGTCGAGCCGGACCTGTCGCTGCTCGCTGGTCTCCTGCTCGGCCAGTGCGGCGGCGTCGGCGATCGCGGTGTCGGTGGTGGCGGTCTCGTCGGTCATGCGGGTGCGGCTCCGATGGTCGTGGGGGTCGGGGGAAATGCTACCCGCGCCGCGAGCCCGCCCCCGAACCGTGCCCGGACGGGTCCCCTCGACTGGTCGCGACTCCCCGCCGGCGCGGCGCCGACCGGTCACGTTCCGTCGGCCGGACGGCGGCGGGCCGACGGCTCGTGACCACTCGGCGGAACTGAGCGGGGAGTCGTGACCGACCGCCATGCCCCTACAGCGTGGACTGCCCGTCGGCGGCCGTCAGTGCGTTGTCGACGGCGGAGCGGACGAGCGCACCGAGCACCCGGCCGGGGTGGTCCACACCGATGCCGGAGAGCGTGCCCGCCGACTGGTCCACGATCGCGGTCGAGAAGCTCACGGCGGCACGCACGGCGTCGGCGTACGCGGGCCGGTCCGCCTCGGCGATGACGAACGGCTCCGCGCCCATCTCGACCACCAGGGCCTGCGCGATCGGCAGCACGGGCGAGGGAGCGGTGACCGCGCAGTAGGCGTCACGGAGCCGCGACAGGTCGACGCTGGTGCCGGTGAACGCCATTGCGGGGTGGATGGCGAGCGGGATCGCACCGGCCGCCATCGCGGGAGCGAGGATGCCGACGCCGTGGTCCGGGCTGGTGTGCACGACGAGCTGTCCGGGCTGCCAGATGCCGGCGTCCGCCAGGCCCTGCACGAGTGAGGCCAGCTGGTCGTCCGGCACGGCGAGCAGCACGAGTTCGCTCCGCTCGACCAGGTCCGGCGTCGCGAGCACGGGAGCGCCGGGCAGCATCGCCTCGGCGCGGTCACGGCTCTCGGCGGACACGGCGGTCACGCCGACGACCGCGTGCTCCGCGTTCGCGAGTGCGGCGCCGAGCACGGGTCCGACCCGTCCGGCCCCGACGACGCCGACGCCGAGGCGCCCGGCCCTCATCGGACGGCCCCGGTGGGCGGGACGTCGCTCCACCCCGGGCCGGGAGGCACGGTGCCGGGCCGGTGGTCGGCGTCGGGTCCGGCAGGGGCTCCGGTCCCGGGCCACGGCACGTCCGCAGCGTGCCTGGCGGACGCGGGACGGGCCTCCCGTTCGCGCCACCGGTGGGACGTGTCGACCGCAGCGGCCTCGACGGCGCGCTGGGTGGTCTCGGACCACAGACGCTGCGCGTCCCGTGCGTCGAGCGCACCGACGCGGGCCGAGACCGGCCCGGCGACGGTGTGCACGTGGACGGCGGCGAGCCGCAGGGCACGCTCGAGCGGACCCTGCTCGACCTTGACGCTCTGCACCCGGGGCAGCGGCACGATGACGAGCGACCGCCAGACGGCGCCGAGCCGGAGCAGCACCGCGCCCTGCACGAACCGGTACCCGTTGCGTCGGAACGCGAACGGCCGGAGCCAGGCGCCGCGGCGCGGGGAGTGCACGAAACCACCTTCGTCGCCGCTCGTGGTGAGGCTGTCGTCGACGACGCTGACGGCCTCGGCGGAGCCTTCCCGCAGGGCCTCCTGCGACGCCTCGGGGCCGGCGACGGCAGTGCCGACCAGGCCGGGCAGGATGATGTCGAGGACCTCGCGGACGTCGGCCGCGGTGCCGACGGGCAGCACGATGGCGGAGGCCTGCTGGTTGCTCGACGCCCCGTTGCCCGCGTTCGTCGCACGGTTGATCCGGACGTCCCACCAACCGAACGGGCGCCAGAGCAGCGGCTGCGCGACGCTGACGGCGTGGATGCGGCCCGGGGGCAGCGTCTCGTTCGAGGTCGAGACGAGCCCGAACCCGATCCGGATGCCGTCGCGGGTCTCGGCGATCGTGTACTGCAGCGACCGCGAGAACTTGCGGACGTAGTAGCTGCCCGCACCGATCACGGCGGGGAACAGGCCGAACAGGATCCCGTACTCGCCGGTGAGCGCGACGCTGACGATCATCGCTGCCACGGCCAGCAGGATGAAGACGGTGGTGCCGGAGAGCAGCATCGACGCGATCAGCCGACCGGGCTTCACCTTGACGATCCGGGTGGCCTGCACCGCGGCGGGGTCGAGCTCGGGCGAGAACATCTCGTCGACGCGGTCCTGCAGCACACCGTTCGACGCGCGCGCCGGACCACTGCCACGGTCATCGTCCTTCGCACCCGAGGCGAGCACGAGGATGCGCAGCCGCAGGTCGTCGGCGGCCTTCACCCCGAGGTACGCGAGCTGCACGTTGGCGTCGTTGCCGGCCTGGGCGATCTCGAGCTTCGCCGTGCCGAACACCCGCGGGATGAGCGGACGCGAGATGTTGATGCCCTGGATCCGGTCGAGCCGGGCCTTGCGGTGGTTCCGGAACAGCACGCCCGAGCGGACCTCGACGATCTCGCCGGTGACCCGGAACTCGTGCATCCGCCAGGACAGGTAGAAGAGCCCGATCAGCACGAGCAGGAACACCGCGACGCCGAGCAGCACCCAGCCGACGACGCCGTGCTCGTAGACGTAGCGGACGGGGTCGCCGTCCTGCTGCTCGCCGCCGGGGATGAAGAACTCGACGAGCTGGTCGCGCAGGCTGTTCAGCACGTAGCCGAGGATGACGATCAGGAAGATCCCGCCCTTGAGCAGCGGGGTCAGCGGGTGCAGGCGGTGCCACTCGCCGTCGGTCAGGGGCGCTGCGGCAGCGGCGTTCCCGCGCGTGGGCGGAGCGGGCGGCGGCGGGCCGGGTCGGAAGGTCACCGCGACCCCCTACAGCCCGGCGCGGCGGGACTCGGCGAGCTCGACGAGCCGGTCGCGCAGTTCGTCGGCGTCGGTCGCGGGGATGCCGGGGATGCGGACGTTCGTGGCGGCCGCGGCGGTCACGAACTTCAGCTCGCTCATGCCGAGCGCCCGGTCGAGCGGACCGCGCGCCACGTCGACGAGCTGCATGCGCCCGTACGGCACCGCCGTGAAGCGCTGCCACATCAGGCCGCGGCGGACCACCAGGTCGTCGTCGCGCAAGGCGTAGCCGATCGCACGGACCCGGCGGGGCGTCAGCGCCGCGGTGACGAGCGTGATGACGAGCACCACGATGCCGATGAGCAGCCATACCGTTCCGGCGCCCGAGCCGAAGCCGTCGTTGACGACCCCGATCAGGACCAGGCCGGCGGTCACCACGATGCCGATCACCAGGGTCGTGATGAGTTCGGTCCACACGAGCTTCGCGGACACCCTGGTCCAGTCGATGCCGGTCAGGCCGAGGCCCGGCTCGTCGAGTCGTTCACGCGCCATCGCGGGCCTCCTGGTGGTGTGCTCGGGTCAGTTCGCCGTCGTGCCGTTCCGGGGATCGCCCGGCTCGTCGTCGTCGCCCGGAGGAGCGATGCACATGCGCTCTGCCACGAGTGCGCAGACCGTCAGCACGATCCCGCCCCCGACGGCGACCACGTTCGGCAGGGTCGAGCCTAGCGAAGGCGTCACCGAGCGGGTCAGGAGGTACACGACCAGCCCGATCGCGAAGCCCCCGAACAGGACGCCGCAGATGCTCGAGGCCTTCGCCAGCACCACCACGCGCGTGGCGTAGAGCGGGTCGACCGGGCGCTGCCGGCCCGCGCCCTCGCGGGCGTGCCGGCGGACGGGAGGCGCCATGAGCACGACGGCGACGCCGATGAACGCGAGCGTGATGCCGAGCGGCACGGCGAGCAGCAGCGTCGGCGACTGTCGCGACGCGAGCACCGCGTCGAACGCGAAGCCCGCCACCGCGGTCACGACGGCGATGCTGAGCAGGGTGGAGGGACGGGTCGGCTTCACGGCTGGGTCACGTTCCCTTCGGTGGTGGCCCGGGAGGCGCGGGGCACGTCCGCGAACAGGCGCGGCTCGTCGACGCGCTCGGTGTCGTCCCCCACGGCGGCGAGCAGGTCGGCCACCGGTCCGGCGCCGGGCAGGACGGCCGCGGGGTCGGCGTCGAGCCATGGTGCGAGCACGAACGCGCGCTCAGCGGCACGGGGGTGCGGGACGGTGAGCGTGGCGGTGTCGATGCGCAGGTCGTCGACGGCGACGACGTCGAGGTCGAGGGTCCGGTCACCCCAGCGGACGTCGCGGGTGCGGCCGTGCTCGTCCTCGATGCCGTGCAGTGCATCGAGGAACGCCTGCGGCTCGAGGTCGGTGTCGACGACCACGACGGCGTTGCGGTACCGCGGCTTGGTGTCGTCGCGGCCGTCCAGGGTGACGGCGACCGACTCGACCTCGTGGCTCGACGCCACCGGGTGGACCCCGGGCAGCGCGGCGACCGCTCGGGCCGCGGCGCGGAGGGTGCTCCCCCGGTCGCCGAGGTTGGCGCCGAGCGCGACGACGACGCGGCTCACTCTTCTTCCTCGTCCGGCACGGTCGCCCCGCGGGCACGGCGGATGGTGATCGACACGTCGGTGAACGGCACGGTGATGGGTGCCTGCGGCTTGTGCACGGTGACCTCGGTCGCCAGGGCGGCACGGTGGGTGAGCACCGCGGCCGCGATGCGCTCCGCGAGGGTCTCGATCAGGTCAACCGGGTCGCGTTCGATCTCGGCGACGACCTGCTCGGCGAGCACGCCGTAGTGCACGGTGGCGTCGAGGTCGTCGCTGCCCGAGGCCGCACGGGCGTCGAGCTCCACGACGACGTCGACAACGAAGTCCTGGCCGTCAGCACGTTCGTGGTCGAAGACCCCGTGGTGGCCGCGGGCGCGGACCCCGACGAGGCGGATGGTGTCGTTCACGAGCGAGCTGCCCTCCAGGCGTCCCAGACGTCGAGCACGGCACGGGTCGGTGCCGGGTCGTGCACGCGCACCCCCCACGCGCCGCGTTCGGCGGCGAGCAGGCTGACGGCGGCGGTGGCGAGGTCGCGGTCCTTCGACGGGGCGCCCTCGGGGCTGCCGACGCCGTCCAGGAACCGCTTGCGTGATGCGGCGACGAGCACCGGCAGACCGATCGAGGCGAACCGCTCGTACCCGGCCAGGATCTCCCAGTTCTGCACGCCCTGCTTGGCGAAGCCGAGGCCCGGGTCGATCACGACCTGCTCCTGGCGCACCCCGAGGACGATGAGCTCGGCGACCCGCATCTCGACCTCGCGACGGACCTCGTCGACGGCGTGCACGTACTCGGCGTTGCGGTACATCCGGTCACTGTGGCCACGCCAGTGCATGACCACGAACCCGACCCCGGTCGACGCGACCACACGGGCCATGTCCGGGTCGGCCAGGCCGCCGGACACGTCGTTGACGATCGCGGCGCCGAGTTCAACGGCCCGTTCGGCGGTCGAGGCGTTCATCGTGTCGACGCTCACCGGGATGCCCTCGGCGACGAGCTGCCGGACGACCGGCAGGACGCGTTCCTGCTCGACCGGCACCGGCACGCGCTCCGAGCCCGGCCGGGTCGACTCCCCACCGACGTCGATGATGTCGGCGCCCGCGGCGACGAGGTCACGCGCGTGCTGCACGGCGGCGTCGTAGGCCTGGTGCAGCCCGCCGTCGCTGAACGAGTCGGGCGTCACGTTGAGGATGCCCAACACCCGCGTGCGGTCCGGTGTCGGACCGCCGCGGGTGTCGAGCCGACGAGCACGTCTCGTCGGCAGGTCGGTCATGCCGGCCCCCTACGCCGGGGCGATACCCGGGTTGCCGAAGGGGCGACGACGGGGCTTCGAGGTCGACTCGCTGTCCGACTGGTCCGCTGCGGTGGCGGCGGCCTGCCCGGGCACGTCGATCGCGGGCAGGTTGCTCACCGGACGCTTGTCGCTGGAGAGCCACTGCGGGCGCTCCGGCAGCTTGCGGACGTCCTTGAAGATCTCCACGAGCTCCGGGGCGTCGAGCGTCTCCTTCTCGAGGAGCTCACCGGCCAGGCGGTCGAGGATGTCGCGGTTGTCGTTGATCACCTGGTAGGCCTCGTTGTGCGCGGCCTCGAGCAGCGCACGGGTCTCGGCGTCGACGGTCTGGGCGATGTTCTCCGAGTAGTCGCGCCCGGTCCCGCCGCTCATGTCACGGCCGACGAACGGCTCGCTGGACCCGGAACCGAGCTTGACGGACCCGACGGCCTGGCTCATGCCGTACTCGGTTACCATCTTGCGGGCGGTGCCGGTGGCCTTCTCGATGTCGTTCGAGGCGCCGGTGGTGGGGTCGTGGAACACGATCTCCTCGGCGACGCGTCCACCCATGGCGTAGGTGAGCTGGTCGAGCAGCTCGTTGCGGGTGACCGAGTACTTGTCCTCGAGCGGGAGCACCATCGTGTACCCGAGGGCACGGCCGCGCGGCAGGATCGTGATCTTGGTGACCGGGTCGGTGTGCCGCATCGCCGCTGCCGCCAGGGCGTGGCCACCCTCGTGGTACGCGGTGATCAGGCGTTCCTGGTCGGACATGATCCGGGTCCGACGCTGCGGGCCCGCCATGACGCGGTCGACGGCCTCGTCCAGCGCACGGTTGTCGATGAGCTGCGCGTTCGACCGGGCGGTGAGCAGCGCGGCCTCGTTCAGGACGTTCGCCAGGTCGGCGCCGGTGAAGCCCGGCGTCTTGCGGGCGAGCAGCTCCAGGTCGACGCTCGCGGCGAGCGGCTTGCCCTTCGCGTGCACCTCGAGGATCTGCTTGCGGCCGGCCATGCCCGGGGCGTCGACACCGATCTGGCGGTCGAAGCGGCCCGGACGCAGGAGCGCGGGGTCGAGCACGTCGGGACGGTTCGTCGCGGCGATGAGGATGACGTTCGTCTTGCCGTCGAAGCCGTCCATCTCGACGAGCAGCTGGTTGAGCGTCTGCTCGCGCTCGTCGTTGCCGCCGCCGATGCCGGCACCGCGGTGACGACCGACGGCGTCGATCTCGTCGATGAAGACGATGGCCGGCGAGTTCGCCTTGGCCTGCTCGAAGAGGTCACGGACACGGCTCGCACCGACACCGACGAACATCTCGACGAAGTCCGAACCGGAGATCGAGTAGAACGGCACACCCGCTTCGCCGGCGACGGCGCGGGCGAGCAGCGTCTTGCCGGTTCCGGGAGGGCCGTACAGCAGCACGCCCTTCGGGATCTTGGCGCCGACGGCCTGGAACTTCGCCGGCTCCTTCAGGAACTCCTTGATCTCGTGGAGTTCCTCGATCGCCTCGTCGGAGCCCGCGACGTCGGCGAACGACACCTGCGGGTTCTCCTTGTTGTTGATCTTGGCCTTCGACTTGCCGAACTGCATGACCTTCGAGCCGCCGCCCTGGGCGCTCGAGAGCAGGAACCAGAACAGTGCACCGATGATCAGGAAGGGGAGCAGGACGCCGAGGAGCGACAGGAACCAGTTGCCCGTGTTCACGTGGTCGTCGTAGCCCTTGGGCAGGTTGGCGTCGTTGACGGCCTGGATGACCTCTTCGCCACGGGGCGTGGAGTAGTAGAACTGCTCCTGCTTGTCGCCGTCGCGGGTGATCATGTCGACCCGCTGCTCGGTGGAGTTGACGATGACGGACGAGATCTTGCCGTCGGCGAGCTGCTCGAGGCCCTTCTGGGTGCTGACCTCGGTCGTGCTGCCCTGGCTGATGACGCTCCAGCCGATGAAGATGCCCGCCAGCGCGATCAGCACGTAGAGGTACGGGCCGCGGAAGATGCGCTTGAAGTTCATGTGATCCGGGCGCGAGTGCCCGACACCTTTCTCTGCCGAAGTTGCGTGCAGGTCAGCATACGGCCGCGATTCTGTGGCGAGAATGGGTGTCCTCTGCGGGCGAACTCAACCCGAGGCAAGTACCCCCTGGACGGGTTACGAGTACACGTGCGGCGCCAGGACGCCGACACCGCGCAGGTTCCGGTAGCGCTCGTCGTAGTCGAGGCCGTAGCCGACCACGAACTCGTCGGGGATGTCGAAGCCCACGTACTTGACGTCGACCTCGACCTTGGCGGCCTCGGGCTTGCGCAGCAGGGCGACGATCTCGACGCTCGCGGCACCGCGGGACTGCAGGTTCTGCTTCAGCCAGGACAGCGTCAGACCGGAGTCGATGATGTCCTCGACGATGAGGACGTCGCGCCCGTGCAGGTCGGTGTCGAGGTCCTTGAGGATCCGCACCACACCGGACGACTTCGTGCCGGAGCCGTACGACGACACCGCCATCCAGTCCATGCGCGCCTGCATCTTCAGGTGGCGCGAGAAGTCCGCCATCACCATGACGGCACCCTTCAGGACACCGACGAGCAGGGGGTCGCGACCCGCGTAGTCGGCGTCGACGACCGCCGCGAGTTCGGCGAGCTTGTCGTCGATCTGCTCGGGGGTGAAGAGGACTTCGGACAGGTCTGCCTGGACGTCGGAGAGTTCCACCGGTCCAGCCTAACCGGCACTGAACGACAGGCGGTCACCGGATCGCGACGCCCGGACGCCCGGCAGGTCGATCGGCCCCTGTCCGCTCCAGTCCGTGACGAGCCGGCAGACCTCGAGGGTCTGCACGCGCGACAGCGTCACGCCGAACTCGCTCGCCACCGCCAGGCGCACGAGTCGCTGCCGGAGCGCCGGCGGGTTCGCCCCGAGCGCCCGGACGGACAGGGAGATGCCGGCCTCGGAGTGCTCGGCGATGTCCTCCGCCATCTCCTCGGCGAAGTGGTCGAGTGCTGCAGAGTCCTCGCGCAGCTGGTCGGCCGTCCGCGCCAGCGCCTCGGGCACCCCCGCACCGAGCTCGCGCTCGAGCACCGGCATGAGGGTGTTCCGCACGCGGACACGGGCGTAGGCGGGGTCGTCGTTCTGCGGGTCGTGCCACGGCGCCAACCCGGCGGCGGCGCACGCCTGCCGCGTCGCGTGCCGCCGCACGGTGAGCAGCGGGCGGCCGTAGGCCGGCCCCTGGTCGCGCCGTGCGAGCGGCAGCATGCCCGACAGGCTGTCCGGCCCGCTGCCGCGCAGCAGGCCCAGCAGCACCGTCTCGGCCTGGTCGTCCAGGGTGTGTCCCAACAGCACGAGAGGCGACCCGGTGGCGGACGCGACCTCGGCGATCGACGCGTGGCGGGCCTCCCGGGCGGCGCCCTCCGGACCACCGTCGGAGCCGACCGCGACCCTGCGGACCTCGACCGGGTCCAGACCCAGCTCGGATGCCTGCCGGGAGGCGCGGCTCGCGACCGCCTCGGAGCCCGCCTGGAGCGCGTGGTCGACGACCACTGCCCCGGCTCGGAGCCCCTGCTTGCCCGCCTCGAACGCGGTGGCCGCGGCGAGCGCGAGCGAGTCCGGTCCGCCGCTCAGCGCGACCAGCACGAGGTCACCCGCGGTGACGACGCCGTCGTCGAGCGCGGTGGCGAGCAGGTCGCGGACCGCCAGGCGGGTCTCGGCGACGGCAGGGTCCAGCCGGGGACGCGGAGAGTTCACCCGGTAACGTTAGCCGCGCTCTCGGGACCACCGACAGCCCCACCGACACACCAGGAGTACAGACATGGCCGCGTACGACGTCGTCGTCGAGATCCCCAAGGGCAGCCGCAACAAGTACGAGGTGGACCACGAGACCGGTCGTGTCTACCTCGACCGCGTGCTGTTCACGTCGTTCGTCTACCCGACCGACTACGGCTTCTTCGAGAAGACCCTGGCTGACGACGGCGACCCCGTGGACGCGCTGCTGCTCCTCGAGTTCCCGACGTTCCCCGGCGTGGGCGTCAAGGTCCGTCCGGTCGGCGTCTTCAAGATGAGCGACGAGGCCGGCAAGGACGAGAAGGTCCTCGTGGTCCCCGCGAAGGACCCGCGCTGGACGCACATCCAGGACATCTCGGACGTCGACGAACAGACGAAGGCCGAGATCGCGCACTTCTTCGAGCGCTACAAGGACCTCGAGCCGAACAAGTGGGTCAAGGCCGAGGGCTGGGGCGACGCCGCCGAGGCCGAGGCGATCGTGCAGGCCGGCCAGAAGGCCTACGTGCCCGCTGGTCACTGACGCTCCTCTGGCACAGAACGGCGCCCGCTCTCCATCCGGAGGGCGGGCGCCGTTCTGTGTCCGGGGTTGCTTTGCCGGGCGGGGGACGGGCGGTGCGGGGGCGTACCTGGTGGGAACGGGCGTACCTGGTGCTCTGATCCGGGCAGGTATGCCCGATCCCGCTTGCTAGCGCAGCCGCTCTGGGAAAGACCGGGCTGCGGGCTACAGGGAACCGCTCGGGCGGGCGACGTACGGCAGGAGCTGGCTCGGCGTCCAGACCGCCCGCTCGACCACACCGACGCCCGGTCGGGCCGCTTCGACCATCATCCCGTTGCCGGTGTAGATCGAGTCGTGGTAACCGCCGGAAGCGGTTCCGTTCGACGAGTAGAAGAGGATGTCGCCGGGCTGGCGCTGCGAGAGCGGCACGAGACGGCCGATCGAGCCGAAGTAGTTGTACTGCCAGACGACGTTGTGGCCGCCGGTCGCGATGCCCTGCGAGCTGTAGGCCATCATGACGAGGCCGGAGCAGTCCCAGGTGCTCGGGCCGGCACCACCGAGGACGTAGGGCTTCCCGAGCTGCCCGCGGGCGTACGAGATCGCACCGGCCGCCTTCGAGGGGCTGCTCGGGGCGGGTGCCGGAGTGCTGGGCGCCGGGTTGCTCGGCTTCGACGGCGTCGGCGTGCTCGGCTTGGCGGGAGCCGGGGCGGGCGCGGGAGCGGGAGCCGCCGGCGTGCTCGGCTTCGACGGGGTGCTCGGGCGCGACGGGGTGGTCGTGCCGCTGCCGGAGCCGGAACCGGATCCGGTGTCCGGGCTGGCGTTCGTGCTGCCGCCGCCGGTGCTCGGGCTCGTGGAGGTGCCGGTGCCGGTGCCGCCACTGTTGCTACTGGCGCCGCCACTGCTCGTCTGGGCCGCCAGGGCGGTCTCGGCCGCCTTGGCCTGCTGCGCACTCCAGTACGCACTCTCCGTCACGACGCTCGTGCCCTTGAGGTACGCGAGCTGGCGGAGGACCTCGTCCTGCTGGTCCTGCTGCTTCTGCACCCGGGCCTGGGCGTCGGCGGAGACGTCGTTGGCGGTGGCGAAGGCGGTCTTCGTCGCCTCGGTCGCCTTGCTCAGTGCCGTCGTGGCCACGGACTGCTGGTCGGCGAGCGAGTCCACGGTCTTCTGGTCGGAGCGGGCCTGGGCCAGGATCGTCGCCGATCGCTCGGACAGGTGCGACATCGTGCCGACGCGGTAGAGCAGGTCGCCGGAGTCCGAGGCGTCCGTGAGCATCGTCGTCGACAGGTCGCCGCCGCCCGTGCGGGACAGCTCGACGACGAGCGCGGCCACTTGGCCCGCGGAGTCGTCCGCCTTGCCCTTGGCCCGCTTCGACTGCGCGGACAGGTCGGCGAGGGTGTCCTTCGCCTCCTGCTGCTGCGAGGCGGCGAGGGCGTACGCCTGCCCGGCCTGCTGCTCGACGATGCCGGCGCGGTCCGCGGCGGCCTGCAGCGAGGTCAGCCGGTCGCTCAGCTCGTCCACCGTCTGCTGCGCGTCGGCGGCATCCGACTTCGCGGCCTTGACGTCGTCCCAGGACGGTGCCGACGGCGCGGCCTGGGCGGGTCCGGCGATGACGACCGACAGTCCGATGCCGAGCACGGCGACGGTGGCGATCCCGCAGGAGAACGAGCGAGCGGACAGGGTCATGGCGGGGTCAACGCATCCCGGCTGCGCTGATGCTCATACCGAGATCCCCCGCGCTGCCATGAAGGGGACCGGGTCGACGGCAGCACCGTTGACCCGGGTCTCGAAGTGGAGGTGGCACCCGGTCGACCAGCCGGTCGAACCGATCTTGGCGATCTGCTGCCCGGCGGTGACGTGCTGGCCGCTGGCGACCATGATCCCGCCGTCGACGATGTGGCCGTAGGCCGTCGAGATGCCGCCGCCGTTGTCGAGGATGACCTCGTTGCCGTAGCCGCCGCCGTTGCCCGCGAAGGTCACGGTGCCGTCGTGGGCCGCGTAGATCGGGGCGTAGCAGGCGGGAGCGAGGTCGACCCCGGCGTGCAGTGCCGTGTAGTGCGTGTACGGGTCGACGCGGATGCCGTAGCCGCTGGTCTGGAAGCCGCCGGCCGGACGGACCCACCCAGCAGAGTTGGCCGTCCCGCCACCGGTACCACCCTGGCTCGTCGCCGCGGCCTTCGCGGCTGCCTTGGCCGCAGCAGCGGCGATGCGGGCCTGCCGGGCCTTCTCGGCGGCGACGCCCTTGCGGTAGTCGGCCTCGACACCGCGCTGCTTCGTGGTGAGGGCCGTCAGCTGGGCCTCGAGCCGCGACTCGTTGTCGTTCTGGGCGTCGACGGCGGTCTGCGCCGCGTCGGCAGCACCCTGCGCCTGCTGCATCTTCGACTGGGCCGCGTCGGCGAGGTCGCCCAGCGCCGCCTTGGCCTTGTCCGCCTTGTCGGCCTGCGCCTGCGCGGTGCCCCGGTCCTGCGACGCCTGCGAGTAGATGCCGTCGGCCTGCTCACTGAGCTTCGACATGGCGCCGAGCTCGTAGAGCAGGTCACCGGAGTCCGAGGGGTGCGTGAGGATGTCGGTCGTCACGTCGTTGGCGCTGGCCCGACCGAGCTGCGCGGCGAGCTGACCGGCCTGCTCCTCGGACTGTGCGGCGGTCTGCTCGGCGTCGTCCGCCTGGGACTGGAGCGTCTTCTGCTCGAGGGTCGCCTCGTCGTACTTGTTCTGTGCCGCCTGGTAGGCCTCGCCGGCGGCCTGTGCGGCCTTCTGCTTCGCAGCGGCCTCGGACTTCAGGGTCGAGATGAGCGACTTGATCTCGGTGACCTTCGCCTGCTGGGCACTCGTCGAGGACTTGGCCTTCTGCACCTCGGACCAGCTCGGGTAGCTCGCGGCACTGGCCGACGTCGCCGGGGCGAGGACCGCGAGGGTGCTTCCGGCGAGCGCGACGGCGACCGCGGCGGCGACGAGGCGGCTGCGGTTGCGGAGGGAGAGCGAAGGTGAGGTCGACATGTATCTCGATTTCGTAACAGCGCGGCAAGGCTCACGCACGTAACACTGTTAACAGACGCAACAGTAACAACAGGTGTCGCAACCCCACAGCCCCTCGGACGAGGGGCGTGGAGCCGACGACGATGCTCGCACCGCAACCTCGACACCCGGTGCCGGGCGGGCGCGACACGCCGGGGATTCCGCGGGAACGCGGCCCGATTTGCGAACCTCCGGGGGCATCCGTATGCTTGTCCATCGGTAGCGCGAAGCACCACTTGCGGCCCTATCGTTTAGTGGCCTAGGACACCGCCCTTTCACGGCGGCAGCACGGGTTCGAATCCCGTTGGGGTCACTCTCCGAGTGAGCGAGCAAGTAGTACTGAGCAACACCACAGCAATTCAACATGGCCCTGTAGCGCAGCTGGTTAGCGTGCCGCCCTGTCACGGCGGAGGTCGCGGGTTCAAGTCCCGTCAGGGTCGCCACGGCTGGATAGCTCAGTTGGTAGAGCGTTCGACTGAAAATCGAAAGGTCCACGGATCGATGCCGTGTCCAGCCACCGGTGAAGGCCCCCTGCTTCGGCAGGGGGCCTTTTCCGTTGTCTGAGCCGTCTGGCCCGGGTCGGCGCTAGGCCTCGCGGGTCTTCGGGCTGCTGTCGTTGGTCTTCGCCGGGTCACGCTCGACCACGGCACCGAGGGCATCGTCGATCCGGCTGAGCAGCTCCGCCGGGATCGTGACACCGGCAGCGCCGGCGTTGTCGTGCACCTGCTCCGGACGCGACGCCCCGATGATGGCGCTCGCGACGTTCTCGTTCTGCAGTACCCAGGCGACGGCGAGCTGTGCCATTGACAGGTCGAGCTCCTGCGCGATCGGCTCGAGCTCCTGCACCGAGGACAGCACCTCGTCGCGCATGAACCGCTTGATCATGTCCGCACCGCCCTTGTCGTCGGTGGCGCGTGAGCCCTCGGGCAGCGGCTGACCCGGCTTGTACTTGCCGGTCAGGACACCCTGGGCGATCGGGGACCAGACGATCTGCGAGATGCCGAGCTCCTTCGAGGTCGGCACCACCTCTTCTTCGATGACCCGCCACAGCGCCGAGTACTGCGGCTGGTTCGAGATGAGCTGGAACCCGAGGTCCTTGGCCAGCGCGGCACCCGCACGGAGCTGCTCCGCGGTCCACTCGCTCACGCCGACGTACAGGACCTTGCCCTGGCGCACGATGTCGGCGAAGGCCTGCATCGTCTCCTCGAGCGGGGTCTCGTGGTCGAAGCGGTGCGCCTGGTACAGGTCGACGTAGTCGGTCTGCAGGCGGGTCAGCGAGCCGTCGATCGACTCGAGGATGTGCTTGCGGGACAGCCCCGTGTCGTTGTGCCCCTTCGGCCCGGTCGGCCCGAACACCTTGGTGGCGATCTCGAGCGACTGGCGCCGCTCCCCCTTGAGGGCTTCGCCGAGGACGGTTTCCGCGCCGGTGTTGGCGTAGACGTCGGCGGTGTCGAACGTCGAGATGCCGACCTCGAGGGCGGCCTTGACGCAGGCGATCGCCGCGTCGTTCTCGACCTGGGATGCGTGGGTGAGCCAGTTGCCGTAGGTGATCTCGGAGACCTTGAGGCCCGAGTTGCCGAGGTAGCGGTACTCCATGTGCGTGTCACTCCTGTCGTGGCCGCGTCGGTGCGGCTCGACCCGTGACGGTAGTCCGCGGGTCGATGCCGGGACACAGCGGCGTTCACAAAGTTCACGCTTCGGACCCACGGGATTTAGCCGTGCCCGCGCGATGACCGAGGTTTCTCGGAATCGATGCACATGCAGGGTATGACCGACCAATGGCTGTACGCAGCAGACGACCTTTTTCGACTCATCCCTCCGACGATCCATCTCATCGGGTTGAGTACTCGCGCGCTCAAGGGCCGTGCGACCCAGGAAACCCAACCGCATCCGCGACGTGGCCAAGCCGCCGAGGTGCAGGATCGGAGGGAAGTGGCGGCACGGAGCGGTGCCGCGGAGAGCGAGGGAGCATCCATGACCGGAGCGAGCGTGTTGTTCATCGGCGGGAGCGGCGTGATCAGCGCCTCCTGTGTGCGGGAGGCAACCGAACAGGGCCACGACGTCACGGTCCTGAACCGGGGGACCACCGGGGGCCGGCCGATCCCGGAGGGTGTGACGCGCCTCCAGGCCGATGTGTCGGACCGCAGCGCCCTGGCGGACGCACTCGGCGACCGCCACTTCGACGTGGTCGTGAACTGGATCGCCTTCACGCCGGACCAGGTGCAGGCCGACATCGGCTTCTTCGCGGGACGGACGCGGCAGTACGTCTTCATCAGCTCGGCCTCGGCGTACCAGACGCCGGCGACGCACCTGCCGATCACGGAGTCGACGCCGCTGAAGAACCCGTACTGGCAGTACTCGCGCGACAAGATCGCGTGCGAGGAACTGCTCATGGAGGCATACCGGGAGCAGGACTTCCCGGTGACGATCGTGCGGCCGTCACACACCTACGACGAGACGAAGCTGCCGCTCACCGGTGGCTGGACTGCGGTGGCGCGGATGCGCGCCGGCAAGCCGATCATCATCACCGGTGACGGCACGTCGTTGTGGACCTTGACGCACAGCCGTGACTTCGCGGTCGGGTTCACCGGGCTGCTCGACAACGCGTCGGCGATCGGTGAGGCCTTCACGATCACGAGCGACGAGGCGCCGACGTGGAACGCCATCGCGCACGAGATCGCGGCGGCGGCGGGGGTGTCCGACCTGCAGATCGTGCACGTGCCGGCGGACGCCATCAACGCCGTGGACCCGGAGTGGGGTGCGGCGCTCCTCGGCGACAAGGCCAACAGCTCGGTGTTCGACAACAGCAAGGTCCGGTCGCTCGTGCCGTGGTACCGGCCGCGGACGCCCTACCGGCAGGGTGTGCGTGAGGTCATCGCCTGGTTCGAGGCCAACCCCGACGCGCAGGTCGTCGACGAGCGCCTCGATGCGCTGATGGACGAGTTGGCGGCGCGCTGGGCGGTGTGAGCCGCACTTGGTGAGCAGAAATGGTCGGGTGCCGTGTGGCGACCCGACCATTTCTGCTCACGAAGCGAGCGCGCGGCGCCGAGCACGCGGCGCCGAGCGCGCGGCTCAGGCGCGCGCGGACAGGACCGACGCGAGCGTGCCGATCGCCGTGCGCAGCTCGTCGTCGGTGACGACGAGCGGCGGAGCGAAGCGGATCGTCGAACCGTGGGTGTCCTTCACGAGCAGCCCGCGGTCGGCCAGGTCCTTCGAGATCTCCTTGCCGGTGCCGAGCGCCGGGTCGATGTCGATCCCTGCCCAGAGTCCGGCGACGCGGTGGGACACGACCCCCTTGCCGAGCAGGTCGTCGAGCAGCCCGCGCAGCAACGGTTCGCCGTCGAGTGCGCGCTGCTGGAACGTGCCCTCACCGAGCATCGCCACGACCTCGGCGCCGACGGCAGCGGCGAGCGGGTTGCCACCGAAGGTCGAACCGTGCTCACCGGGACGCAGCACCCCCAGGACAGCGCGCGAGCCGACGACCGCGGACACCGGCACGATGCCGCCGCCGAGTGCCTTGCCGAGCGTGATGAGGTCGGGGCGGACCCCGACGCGCTGCACGGCGAGCGTGTGGCCCGTGCGTCCGAGGCCGGACTGGATCTCGTCGGCGATGAACAGCGCGCCGAACTCGTCGCAGAGCTCCCGGACAGCAGGCAGGTACGAAGCGGGCGGGATGACCACGCCGCCCTCGCCCTGGATGGGTTCGAGCAGCACGGCGACGATGGTCTCGTCCATCGCTGCGCGCAGGGCAGCGGCGTCGCCGTACGGCACCGTGCGGAACCCCGGGGTGTACGGACCGAAGTCATCGCGGGCCGAGGGGTCGTCCGAGAACGAGATGATCGTGGTGGTGCGGCCGTGGAAGTTCCCGGACGCCACGATGATCGTCGCGCGGTCCGCGGGGACCCCCTTGACGCGGTAGCCCCAGGCGCGGGACACCTTGATCGCGGACTCGACGGCCTCGGCACCGGTGTTCATCGGCAGGACCATCTCGGTCTCCGTCAACGCCGCCAGTGCCGTGGCGAACGGCCCGAGCTGGTCGTTCACGAACGCACGGCTGGTCAGCGTCACCCGGTCGAGCTGCGCCCGGGCGGCGTCGAGCAGCCGCGGGTTGCCGTGGCCGAAGTTCACCGCGGAGTACGCGGCGAGGCCGTCCAGGTACTGCTTGCCGTCGACGTCCGTGACGGTCGCTCCGGCCCCCGACGCGATGACGACGGGCAGCGGGCTGTAGTTGTGCGCGAGGGCGCGGTCCTCGACGGCGAGCGCCGCCGCGGTGTTGACCCCGAGCGACGCTGCCGCCGACATCAGCTGACCCCGAGCGAGCGGGCGACCGAGTTGCCGGTGCCGACCGGGTGCAGGTCGAGCGTGCAGCACTTCACGCCGCCACCGCCGAGCAACAGCTCGGACAGGTCGACGCCGATCGGGTTGTACCCCTTCTCCCTGAGCTGTTCGGCGAACCGCACAGCCCGCGCGGCGATCACGACGTTGTACCCGTCGGAGTAGGAGTTCAGGCCGAGGATCGCGGCGTCCTCCTCCGTCGCGATGATCGCGTCGGGGAAGCGCTCGCGCAGGATCGCCAGCGACGGCTCGTCGAAGGCGCTCTCCAGGTACGCGATGTTCGACCGGCCGGAAGCGTCGGGCTCCGGGTCGAGCACGGCGATGGCGGTGTCGAGGTGGTAGAAGCTCGGGTTGATGAGCTTCAGGGTGACGACCTCACGGCCGTAGATCGTCGCGAGCTCGTCGTGGGAGGTGCTGTCCGACCGGAAGCCGGTGCCGGCGAAGATGGTGTTTCCGATGAGCAGGAAGTCACCCTCGCCCTCGTTGGTCTGCTCGGGCTCGGCGACGGTCAGTCCGGCCTGACGGAACCAGTCCATGTACGCGGGGCCCTCGGGCTGGCGCTCGGGGTACTGGAACTTCGCGCCGTAGGCGATGCCGTCGAGCACGAACCCGCCGTTGGCCGCGTAGACCATGTCCGGCAGGCCGTCGATGGGGTCGATGTACGAGATGTCGAAGCCGAGCTGCTCGTACACGTCGACGAGCGTCTGCCACTGGGCGACGGCCTTCGACGTATCGGTCGGCTCCTCCGGGTGCATCCACGGGTTGATCCGGTAGCTCACCGTGTAGAAGTCCGGCTTGCACATCAGGATCGTCCGCTTGGTGGCGGTGCGGGCCGGTGCGTGGGTGGTCGAGGGTGCGGTGTTCGACATCAGTCCTCCTGAGAAGGGACCGGGGCCCGAGCCTGCCAGGAACCGAAACGGAACGAAGGAGAGGTGCTCCGGCGAGATGCAGGCTCACTCGCCGTAGCGGACCAGGTCGACGCCACGTCGATCCTGACACAGACCGTCCGGCAAGTGCAGTATCGGGAGCGAAGCGCCGTGGCACCCGTTCGGGTGACGCACGTTTCGTGCGTCCGACCCGCCGACCTCGCAAGAAGTCCGCGTACGATGGGTGCAATGGATTCGCTCGACCACCGCATCCTGGATCAACTCCGGGACAACGCCCGCGCCGGCTACGGCGACATCGGGTCGGTGGTCGGACTCTCGGCATCGGCCGTCAAGCGCCGCGTCGACCGACTCGTCGGCGATGGTGTCATCCAGGGGTTCACGATCAAGGTCGACCCCGCCGTCGAGGACCGCGGCACCGAGGCCTGGGTCGAGCTGTACTGCCGCGGCACCGTCTCCCCCGACGAGCTCCGTGCGCTGCTCGACACCGTGCCCGAGGTCATCGACGCTGGCACGGTCACCGGGAGCGCCGACGCCGTCGTGCACATGCGCTCCAAGGACCTGTCCGCGCTGGAGGAGGCGCTCGACAAGGTCCGCCTCGCACCGCAGGTGGACCACACGCGGTCCGCGATCGTGCTCTCCAAGCTGGTCAGTCGCGACACCGCGTAACGTCCCACGCATGGGACGGAAGGCGGTCTGGAGGCGCGGCTCGGCACCCACGGGATCGCGCCCGACCCGGCAGCTGGTCACCGCTGCGAGCGTCGCCTACGTCGCGAACTGCCTCTGGGGCACGGCCGTCGCCGTCCGGTTGATCCGGACGAAGAAGCTCCGCGTCGTGCACCACGGGCTGTTCGTCGTGACGGCGACGCTCACCGGGGCCGCCGCGACGACGCCCTTGTGGACCCGGGACCGTTCGGCGCTGTTCCTGCTGCCCGCGCTCGTGCCCCTCGCACTCGCGCCCCGCACGAACCCGCGCTCCGGAGCACACTGGAAGATCGCGGTGGCCGCTGCGCCGTCCTACCTGGGGGCGCTGTTGGTGCGGCGTCGACCGTGACGACGAGACACGAGGGGAAGCAGTGGAGCTCTTCGAGGCCATCCGACGCCGCCGGACCACGAACGGGGCGTTCCTGCCCGACCCGGTGTCCGAGGAGCACCAACGGCTGCTCATGGAACTCGCCGGCCGGGCCCCGTCCCAGCTGAACAGCCAACCGTGGCGGTTCGTGCTGGTCGAGGAGCGCGACACGATCGACCGGGTCGCCGCGATCAGCGGCAGCTCGATGACCCGCACCATGGCCGAGGGGACGTTCTTCGAGCGGTACAAGCCGTACTTCCGGTTCTCGAAGGCCGAGATGGACGAGCGGCGCGACGGCATGCTGTTCGACAAGCTGCCCGGGCCGCTCCGGCCGTTCACGAAGCAGGTGTTCACGAAGCGTGGGCAGCTGCTCATGAACACCCTCCGCGTGCCGCAGAGCCTGGGTGAGGAGAACCGGAAGCTCGTCGCCGGGTCGCCGCTGCTGCTCGGCGTGATGCTCGACCGCCACGAGTACCGGCAGCAGGAGCTGTCCGGCTTCTACTCCGTGTTCAGCATGGGCGCGGCGATGGAGAACATCTGGCTCGCGACGACGGAGCTCGGGCTGGGGATCCAGTTCGTGTCCTTCCCGATGGAGACCCCGGGTGCCTGGGCGGACATCGAGGGGCTGCTCCGGGTGCCCGAGTCGCTCGAACTCATGGCCGTCTACCGGATCGGGTACCTGCCGCCCGAACGACGCCGCCCCGCGATCGACTGGACGTCGAGCGAGCGGAAGCGGCCCTCGCAGTACGTGTTCCGCGACACCTGCGACACCCCGCAGCAGGGGTGGGACGACGCGCCCGTCGCGGGCCACATCGAACCGGAGGCGACCACATCGTGACCGACACCCGACCCACCCAGAGTGCCCCGGGCCTCCCGGGAACCGCCCCCGGCCTGCCGGGCCGCCCCTGGATCTCGCAGGACTGGCTCGACGTCGTCTTCGTGCACTGGCGCGTCGACGTGTCGGCGGTGGCCCCGCTGCTGCCAGCCGGAACGCGACCCGACACGATGGCGCTCGAAGGGACGGACGACGGGGTGACCACCTGGGTGGGCCTCATCGGGTTCCGGTTCGAGGACACCCGGTTCCCGCCCCTCGGGGCGCTGGGGCGGACCGGCTCGATCGGCGACTTCGTCGAGGTGAACGTCCGCGTCTACACGGTCGACGAGCAGGGCCAGCACGGTGTCGTGTTCCTGTCGCTCGACGCCGGCAAGCTGCTGCCGACCCTCGGCGCACGCGTGGCCACCGGACTGCCCTACTGGTGGGCGGACGCCGAGTCGCGGAGCGGCGACGGCCGCGTCGGGTACGCGATGCGGCGGCACGGGACGCACCTGCGGTCGATGCTCGACGTCCGCGTGGGCGAGGTACTGGACGAGCCAGGGCCGCTCGAGACGTTCCTGACCGCGCGGTGGGGCATGCACGTGCACCGGGCTGGGCGGACCCGGTTCTGGCCGAACGAGCACGACGCGTGGCCGTTGCACCGGGCCTCGGTGGTGTCGCTGCGGGACGACCTGGTCGGCGCCGCGGGGCTGCCGTTCGGGCTGACGGAGTTGGAGCCGGACTCGGTGCTCTACTCGGCGGGGGTCACGACGCGGTTCGGTCGGGGGCGCTGAGCGGGTCGTCGGCCGGCGGCTCCGGTCCCGGTCGCTGTTCTGGTCCCGGTTCCGGTTCGCCGGCGTCCGCCGCCGCTCCGTTCTGGTCGGGGTCGGCCGTCCCAGAGGCGGCTCGCCACTGCAGGACCGCAGTGACGACAGCGACCGGGACGATGACGATGCTCCACCCGATCCACCGCGATGAGTGTGCTTCGTCGACGCTCGGGACCGTCAACGCCACGACCGCGTACACAGCCGACACGACCGCGACAGCAGCCGACGCCGCCGAACGCCCCCACAGCTCGAACCGCGTCGGCTCGTCCCGCCGCACCGTGTACAGGCCCGTCGCGGCAGCCAGGTAGCCGATCAGGAGCGTCTGCGCGCCCACCGCGAGGGCGAACACCGCCAACGCGACTCCGGCGGCGCTCCAGACGACGACACGCGTGCGGTGCAAGCGCCAAGCCGTCGTGCAACTCGGGTACCAGTACGCCCGTCGTCCGGCGAACGCGAGCACGACCGCGCCGACCAGCCCGACGACACCGACGAGGACCGCGACGGGCAGGGCGGGACGCTGCAGCCAGATGCCGATCGCCACGACCGCCAGCGCCCCGACTGCCTGGGCCATCGGAGGACCCCACCACTGCTCGGGGAGGATCGGCGCCCGGCGGATCCAGCGCGGCTGCGGCTCCGCGTCCGGCTCGGGTTCCACCGGGTCGTCTCGCGTGTCCACGCGACCATCATGCTCGCCACCGTCCGCAGGCACGGGCCGTCGGGGGACACCGGCTGAGTGGTGCATGGTCGGCCGCAGGTACAAGTGAGCCATGACTCGAGTGGCAGTGGTGACCGGTGGATCCGCAGGACTGGGGCGTGCGACCGTCCGGGAGCTCGCCGCGCGGGGGTGGGACGTCGCCGTCCTCGCCCGTGGACGGGACGGCGTCGACGCCGCGGTCGCCGAGGTCGAGGCCGCGGGGCGTCGCGGGCTGGCCCTGGTCGCCGACGTGTCCGACCGCGAGGCCGTCGAGGCCGCGGCCGACCGCGTCGAGCAGGAACTCGGGCCGATCGACCTGTGGGTGAACGGCGTGATGGTCGGGGTGTTCGGCAAGTTCCTGGACACCGCGCCCGAGGACTTCGAGCGAGCGCTGCACGTGACCTACCTCGGCTTCGTCAACGGGACCCGTGCCGCGCTCTCCCGGATGGTGCCCCGCGGCCAGGGGCACGTCGTCCAGGTCGGTTCGGCACTCGGCTTCCGGGGCATCCCGCTGCAGGCCGCGTACTGCGGCGCGAAGCACGCGATCGTCGGGTTCACCGAGTCCGTCGTCTCCGAGCTGCTCGAACAGGGCAGCAAGGTGAAGGTGTCGCGGGTCGACATGCCCGCCCTGAACACGATCCAGTTCGGGTGGGTGAAGTCGAAGCTGCCGCACCACCCGCAGCCGGTCGCACCGATCTTCCAGCCCGAGGTCGGTGCCCGCGCGATCGCTGCCGTGGCCGAGCGGCCGCGCCGTCGCACCTGGGTCGGCGAGTCGACCGTCTACACGATCCTCGGCAGCCGCATCAGCGGGCGTTTCGCCGACTGGTACGCCGCCAAGACGCTCGTCTCCGGGCAGCAGGCGCCTGACAAGGACGGGCAGGAGCTGCAGGACAACCTGTACGAGCCGGTGCCGGGCGACCACGGCGCGCACGGTGTGTTCGACGAGTCCGCGCACGCCTGGTCGCCGCAGACCTGGTGGGTGGAACACCGACGGATCGGCAACGGCATCATCGGGGCGGCACTCGGCGCGGCCGGGGCCGTCGCACTCGTGGCCGGACGACGACGATGAGCCGCCACGGATCGTCGGTGCGGGGTGCGGCCGTTGTCGAGCTGTGCCGGGCCGGACTCGGCCTGTGGCACCTGGGCCGAGCTGCTCGTGGTCGCGACCAGGCCGTGCTGCACGGCGTGCTCGGCGTCCGGCAGCTCGTGCAGGCCGCCCTCGTCGCACGCACGGGCACCGGGAACGCGCACACGCTCAGCGCCGCCGTCGACGCGGTGCACGGCGTGACGATGGTGCCGCTCGCCCTCGACCCACGACGCCGCGGGTTCGCCCTGCAGCAGGTGTGGATCGCCACGGTGCTCACCGTCGCCGAGGTCGCCGTCGTCGGTCGGGGCAGCCGGCGCTGACGGCGCTGACGGCGGGCGGCGCTGACATCTGTCGGGGGTGCTCGGTAGCGTCCGGGGCATGGGTACCACCTACTCCGTCGCGTCCGCGCTGGACGGCTTCGTCGCTGCACCGGACGACGACCTCGACTGGCTGCTGCAGTTCGGCTTCGAGCCGTTCCAGGAGCACCACGACCGGTTCTTCGCGGGCATCGGCGCGATCGTCATGGGCTCGACCACGTACGAGTGGCTGCTCGAGCACGACGACACGTGGGCGTACCCGGACCTGGCGACGTGGGTGTTCACCACGCGTGACCTGCCGGTGCCGGACGGCGCCGACGTGCACTTCGTGTCGGGCGAGGTCGCGGACCACCAGGCCGACCTCGAACGGGCCGCCGGCGAGCGCGACGTCTGGGTCGTCGGCGGCGGACTGCTCGCGGCGCAGTACCAGCAGGCAGGGCTGCTCGACGAGCTCCGCGTCACCGTGATGCCGGTGGCGCTCGGCGCCGGTGCGCCGCTGCTACCGGTCGCGGCACCGACCCCGGTGTTCGAGCTGGTCGGGACGACGCCGTTCACCGGCGGTGCCGTCGAGCTGCACTACCGGTCCGCAGCCACCCCGGCGTAGCGTCCGAGCCATGAGCGACAACGAGCAGACCGAGCCCGTCATGGACGGCGCCAACGAGGCCACGAACCACGAGAAGCTGCACGGCCTGATCGAACAGGTCGACCACGACCACCACGGCGAGGGCGCCGGAGCGATGGCCGACCACCTGCGTGACCGGATGGACGAGACCGGCGTCGAGGACGAAGAAGCAGGCGACACCGAGGACTGACCCGAGCCGGGGACGTCAGACGCGCAGGTCAGCGAAGTCCGCGTCGACGTCCCCGAACCGGTGCGCGGTGATCGAGACCGACTGTTCACGGATGAAAGGGAGCATCTCGATCAACCCGGCCTCGACCACCGGCGCGTCGTGGATCGCGACGTCGATGCTCGCCCCGAGGGCTTCCTCGAGCGCCAGGGCATCGCCACCGATGAGCCGGATCCGTGCCCCGGGGCCGCCGAACGCCGTGTGCACGGGTCGGTCCTGCCCCTGCGCGAGCATGTCCCCCAGCGCGTCGACGGGTTCGTCGTCCTCACCACTCGTCCAGTTCGCCTGGAACACGGCGCCGGACGACGCGCGGGCGTGGAAGTCCTGGTCGGACTCGACCAGGTGGTCGACGACGTCCAGCGGCGACCGACTCGAGGCCAGCAGCTGGCTGAGTGGACCGGGCAACGGGCGGGCGGTGCTGAGCAGGACGTGGGCGCGTGCAGCCGTGGCAGCGACGAGCGCGCGGACCAGGTCACCCGCCGAGGCGTCCTCGGCCTGCCGCACGATGACGGACTGCGGTCGGTGGCGCAGCACGTTCCGTTGCACCACGAGCCCCGACAGGTCGTGCGAGCCGCCGTACAGCTCCTCGCGCGCACGGACGTCGCTGAGCGCACCGGCCCGCACCTGGTCGAACTCCTCGAACGACAAGCCGCTGCGTGCGGCCTCGATCACCGAGGTCACGCGCGGCGGGAGACCGTGCAGCTGGATGCTCTTGTGCACCGTGCGCGGCACCGGTTCCCACCGGCCGAGCGTCGCGACGTACATCGGTCCGCCCGCCTTCGTGCCGGTGCCCACGGACGACCGCTTCCAGCCGCCGAACGGCTGCCGGCCGACGACCGCACCGGTGATGCCGCGGTTCACGTACAGGTTGCCGGCGCGCACGCTCGCCAGCCAGTCCGCCACCTCGTCGGCGTCGAGCGAGTGGATCCCCGCCGTCAGGCCGTAGTCCGTGCCGTTCTGGATCGCGATCGCCTGCTCGAGCGTCTCGGCGCGCATGATCCCGAGCACCGGGCCGAAGTACTCGGTCTGGTGGAAGTCGCTGCCCGGGCGGACGCCGTCACGGATGCCGGGTGACCAGAGCCGCCCGGAGTCGTCGAGGGCCGTCGGCTGCACGAGCCAGGACTCCCCCGGCCCGAGCTGGGTGAGCCCTTGCCGCAGCTTGCCCTCGGGCTCGGCGATGACCGGGCCGACCTGGGCGGTGGGGTCGTCGGGCCAGGCGACGCGGAGCGTGCGCGTGGCGTCGACGAGCTGCCGACGGAAGCGTTCGCTCTCGCCGACCGTGCCGACCAGGACGACCAGGGACGCCGCCGAGCACTTCTGGCCGGCGTGGCCGAAGGCGGACTGCACGATGTCCTGCACTGCGAGGTCGATGTCGGCGCTCGGCGTGACGACGATCGCGTTCTTGCCGCTCGTCTCAGCGCTGAGCGGCAGACCGGCGCGCCACCAGCGGAACGATCGCGCGGTGTCGGCCGAGCCGGTCAGGATGATGCGGTCGACGGCGGGGTGCCCGACCAGGTCACGGCCGAGTTCGTCCTCGGCCAGGTCGACGAGCTGCAGCAGCGAGTGCGGCACGCCGGCGTCCCAGAGCACGTCGGCCAGCAGCGCACCACTGCGCTTCGCCTCGGGTGCCGGCTTGAGGACGACTCCGCTGCCCGCGGCGAGCGCCGCCAGCACCCCTCCGGCGGGGATCGCGACGGGGAAGTTCCACGGCGGCACGACGACGGTCAGGCGTGGCGGGACGTAGCGGGCACCCTTGACGTCGCCGAGGCGGCGGGCGCGCTCGGCGTAGTAGCGGGCGGCGTCGACGGCTTCGGTGACCTCGGTGTCAGCCTCGGAGAACGTCTTCCCGGTCTCCGCCGCCATCACCTCGATCAGGTCGGCGCGGCGGGTCTCGAGCTCGTGCCCGATCAGGTCGAGGAGCTCAGCACGGTCGGAGGGGTCCTGCCGCCCCCAGTTGACGCCGGCCTGCGCGGTACGGGCCATGATCCGTTCGAGCTTGGAGCGGTCGGCCACCTTGGCCCCGCGGATCGTCTGCGCGCCGAGCTGCGAGCGCGGCACCCGGCGCAGGACGTCGAGCGCCCACGCACGGTTGGCGGGGACGGCGGGGTCGGTGTCCGGGGCGTTCCGGAACGCGTCGCGCAGGACGGGCTCGCCGAGCGCCCGGTGGCGGTCCTGGGTGCGGTGCGTCGCGTGCACCGGCTCGTCGAGCGCCGCGACCGACGCCAGGTACCGGCCGTGTTCGCGGTCGAACACGCTGGCGTCGTGGTCGATGTCGGACGCCGCGGCGATGAAGTTCTCGGGGCTCGCGCTCTCCTGCAGGCGGCGGGCGAGGTACGCGATCGCGGAGTCGAACTCGTCCGGCTGGACGACGGGTGTGTAGAGCAGGATCTGTCCGACGTCGGCGCGGACGGCGTCGGCGTGCGTCGATGCCATGCCGAGCAGCATCTCGACGTCGACCGCATCGGTCACCCCGCGGCGCTGGGCGAGGACCCACGCGGTTGCCAGGTCGAACAGGTTGTGCCCGGCGACCCCGATGCGCACGGCGTCGGTGCGCTCCGTGGTCAGCGCGGAGTCGAGCATCCGCAGGTAGGCGGAGTCGGTCTCGCGCTTGCTGCCCCAGGTCGCGAGCGGCCAGTCGTGCACGATCGCGTCGACGTGCTCCATCGCCAGGTTCGCGCCCTTGACGAGCCGCACCTTGATCGGAGCGCCACCCCGGGCCCGGCGTTCCTGCGCCCACGTCGTCAGGGACTCGAGCGCCCCGGCGGCATCGGGCAGGTAGGCCTGCAGCACGATGCCGGCCTGCAGCCCCGCGAACTCGTCACGGTCGAGCAGTGTCCGGAACACCGCGAGGGTGACGTCGAGGTCGCGGTACTCCTCCATGTCGAGGTTGATGAACTTCGCCGGGCCGCCGGACGCCAGCGGAGCCGCCGCGAGCCGGTACAACGGCACGAGCCGGTCGACGACCCGCTCGACCGTCTGGTCGAACGCCCACATCGACATCTGCGGCACGACCGAGCTGACCTTGATCGACACGTAGTCGACGTCGTCGCGAGCGAGCAGGTCCATCGTCCCCTGCAGCCGACGGTCGCTCTCGGCGCTGCCGAGCACGGCTTCACCGAGCAGGTTCACGTTGAGTCGGGTGCCCGGTCCGCCGACCTTCGCGAGCGCCGGACCGAGCTTCGCCGTGCTCGCATCGATGACCAGGTGACCCGTCATCCGGCGCAGGATCCGGCGAGCGGTCGGGATGACCGCCCACGGCGCCATCGTCGCGAACCCACCGCCGAGCGTCACCGCACCGCGCAGGTACCAGGCGAGGAAGTCGGGGACGTCGCGGCTGACCTGCTCGAGGTTGCGGGCGGCGACCCGGGGGTCCTCGGGGCGGATGACCTTGTCGACGAAGCTGCGCGTGAAGTCGAGCCCACGCTCGTCGCGCAGGGCCTCGGCGAGACGGGCGGCACCGGCGTCCGGCTTCGCCCCGGCGGACGCCGCCAGCCACTTGCGGACCAGCGCAACGGCATCGTCGGTGCAGTCCTGGAGGCGGGCGCTCGGCATGCTCCGATCGTATGCCGCACCTCCGACCTCACCTTGGAGCGCGCCGCACGTCGGCTCGGAACCGTCCTGGGGGATGACGTCAGCCGAAGACCCGGATCAGTTCCGGCAGCATGAGCAGCACCGGCAGCACCGTGAAGACGGAGATGACCCCGCCGACGACGATGCCCGTGATCGCGAGACCGCGCCCGGCCTCGCCCGTCCGCCGCAGCTGCGGCAGCGCGATGAGCCCCACGACGACCCCGCCGATGGGCACCACGAACCCCAGCACGAGCGCGATGATCGCCAGGGTGTTCGTCGGGCGGACCGGTGTGATCGGCGGCTGTGCGTACGGGTTCGTCATGCGGGTTCCTGTCTCGTCGCGCCGGGCGCTGCACGGCCCGGTCATCGTACGGGCCGGACGGATCGCTCCGCAGCGCCCCGTTCGGGTCATCCGGACGGATGAAAGACGCGGCGGCGGGGTCGGTCGGTCCCCACGGTGGATACGCTGGTCGGCATGTCGACGCAGGGCAACGATGGCCACGACTGGGCGACGTGGGACGCCTACCACGACGTCTGGCGACGCCTCGACCGAGCGCTCGACCAGGCCGTCCAGGCTGGCGCCGGCATCTCCATCCCCGAGTTCGAGATCCTGATCGGGCTGCAGCGCGAGCCGGACCACCGGCTGCGCGTCCGCGACATCGCCGCCGGCATCGGTTGGGAGAAGTCGCGCGTCAGCCACCAGGTCACACGGATGGTCTCCCGCGGCTTGGTCGGACGCGCCGACTGCCCGACCGACGGCCGCGGCAGCTGGGTGGAGATGACGACCGACGGCCGCCGCGCGGTGCTCGCCGGCATCCGCGCGCACACCGGTGCGCTGGAAGACCTGTTCTGGAGGCCCGTGGGGACCGACGCGGACACCCTCCGGTCCGTCAGCGCGCGCGTCCAGGACGCGATCGGCCCCGACGTGTCGGACGAGGCCGTCTCGGGCTAGCTGCCCCCGCACGTCCGCCCGCCGAGGTTCCACGACTCGCCGTCCGAGGAGCGCCGAGGTTCCACGAACGCCCCTGAGCTGCGCCCAGATGCCGAGATTTCGGAACCTCGGGGGCTCGGGGGCGGGCGGGCGGCGGGGCGGGCGGCGCGGCGGGCGGGCGTGAGCTAGAGGTCGACGACGGCGAGGGCTCCCTGTTCGCCGCGGAGCCGCACCTGCACGCTCGCGATGTCGTCGCGCGGGATGTCCGTCGACGCCGACAGTCCCTTCGCGTCCTCGCCCGCGGCCGTCCACGAGCCGACGATCTGCGCGGTGCCGTCGGACCGCACCACGACCAGGTCGTACATGACCGAGCCGTCCGCCGCCCACTCCTTGCCGCCGTACGAACAGCCCCAGTCGAAGCGGGTGCCCCACTGTTCACCGCTGACGGCCAGGTCGACGTCGAGTCCCTGGGCGCCGGTCATGTCGTAGCGGTCCGCGGTCGCCGATGCCGAGACGTCACGTCCGGCCTGCACCGAGCCACGGTCCCCCGCCGTGCCGACGGCGAGTCCGCCCAGGACGGCAGCGACCACCGCGAGCCCCGCGGTGGCGGCGACCCAGACCCGGCGACGACGGCGACGGTGTCGAACGCGGTGCGCGACGGAGGCGAGGGTGCTCTCGGAACCGGTGTCGGGCCTCCCGTCCGGTTCGGCGATCTCGATCGCCTGGTCGGCCGGCAGCTTGGCGAGCAGACCGGGCAGGCCGACCAGCTCGGCGACGGCGGCCGTGCAGCGGTCGCACGTCTCCAGGTGCTGCTCGTACTCGAGCCGTTCGTCCGGGCTCAGGGACCCGAGCACGTACGCCGCGTCCCACTCTGCGTACCGGTCGTCGCTCATCGGGTCACTCCTCGTTCCTGCAGTGCGAGCCGCAGGGCTCGCAGCCCGTAGTGCAGCCGCGACTTCGCGGTGCCCTCGGGGATGTCGTGTCGTCGTGCGATCTCCGGCACCGTGTGGCCGAGCCAGTAGGCGTCCACGACCACGCGGCGGTGGTCCGGGGAGAGCGATGCGAGCGCGTCGGCCACGACGATGCGGTCGAGCACGGCGTCGGTGCGGTCCGACTCGGCCCGGTCGACGGGGTGTTCGGTGCCGAACTCCCGGCGGTTCCGAGCCGATCGCGCGTCGTCGACGACCAGGTTCCTCGCGACCGTGAACAGCCAGGCACGGGCGCTGTCCGGCGCGCGTTCCAGCACCGCCGGGCGCTGCCAGGCGCGGACCATGGTCTCCTGCACGACGTCCTCGACCGCCGAGCCGTCCCGCGTCAGGTGCCGGACGTACCGGGTGAGCGCGTCACCGTGCTCGCGGTACAGCGTCGCGAGCAGCTCGTCGGCGGAACGACTCGACACGGTCACTTCTGCAGGTCGAGGGAGAACTCGACGGAGCCCTTCCCGTCCACGGTGACGAAGCCGAGCGAGGGTGCCTGCACGCCGTAGTCGGCGAACGTGATCGGTACCGAGCCGGCGACCTGGACGGTGCCGGCCTTGCCGACCGCCACCTGCGCGTCGGCGGTGACGGACTTCGTGACGCCGTGCAGGTCCATCGTGCCGGTCAGGGTGACGTCCTGCGTGCTGCCGTCGAGCGCCTTCGAGACGTCGACGGGCTTGGTGAGCGTGAACGTCGCCGTCGGGAACTTGTCCGTCTCGAGTGCGGTGTCCCGGAAGTAGGCGTCGCGGGCGGACTCGGGGGTGGTGATCTTCGCCACCTGGACCGTGACGGTCGCCTTCGCGAGGGAACCGCCGTCGACCTCGGCGGTGCCCTCGACGTCCTTCGTGCGTCCGACCACGTTCACATCATTCCCCTGCAGGACTTCGTGCACCCGGTAGCCGGCGTACGAACTGCTCTGGCTGGTCCAGGTGCCGTCGGCGTCGGACGCTGCGAGGCTCGCGGACGACGTCGCCTGCAGCGAGGGCGCCGCGGCGGCCTGCCCGTTGACGGTGTTCGCGTAGATGGACGGACCGGCGATGACGGCGGCGGCCGCGATGACCACGACGCCGGTGGAGATGCCGATGATGACCTTGGTGCGTGTGCGGAGTCCCATACCCGGTCAACGAGGTGGTGGGGCGGATCGTTCACCCGGAACGATCCGGCTGCCGGATGCGTTCGGATCTGTCAGGCTGTTCATCCACCCGATCCCCCGCAGCCAGGAAGGCCGCAATGCCCGAACTCCCCGTCGTGTTCGAAGTCGGCTCGCTGATCGCGATCGTCGCGATCCTGCTCGCCGACCTGCTCATCGTCGCGCGCCGGCCGCACGTGCCGACGCTGCGCGAGTCGGCGACGTGGGTGGGCGTCTACGTAGGGCTCGCGCTGGTCTTCGCGGTCCTGATGCTCGTGTTCGCGGGCGGCGACTCGGCGGGTGAGTTCCTGGCAGGCTGGCTCACCGAGTACAGCCTGAGCATCGACAACCTGTTCGTCTTCGTCATCATCATGGCGCGGTTCTCGGTGCCGAAGAAGATCCAGCAAGAGGTGCTGATGCTCGGCATCATCATCGCGCTCGTGCTGCGTGGCATCTTCATCCTCGTCGGCGCCCAGCTCATCGAGAACTTCTCGTGGATCTTCTACATCTTCGGCGCCTGGCTGATCTGGACGGCGATCCAGCAGCTCCGCGGCGAGGACGATGCCGACGACCAGAAGGACAGCTTCATCGTCCGGCTGCTCCGCCGACGGGTCCGCCTCACCGACACGTTCGACGGCATGAAGTTCCGGACCACCCACGACGGCGTGCGCCACTTCACCCCGTTGCTGATCGTGCTGATCGCCATCGGCACCACCGACCTGCTGTTCGCACTCGACTCGATCCCGGCGATCTTCGGCATCACCGAGAGCCCGTTCATCGTGTTCACCGCGAACGTCTTCGCCCTGATGGGTCTGCGGCAGCTGTACTTCCTGCTCGGTGGGCTGCTCGAGCGGCTCGTCTACCTGAAGTACGGCATCGCGGTGATCCTCGCGTTCATCGGTGTGAAGCTCGTCCTGCACGCACTGCACGACAACGAGCTGCCCTTCCTGAACGGTGGCGAGCACATCGAGTGGGCACCGGAGATCAACACCTGGGTCTCCTTGATCGTGATCATCGCCGCGATGGCGCTGTCGACCCTGGCCAGCGTCGTGCGGATGCGCCACGACGGCGTGGAGGCGAAGGACGAAGAACCCGCTCGCACCTCGGACTGACGGCGGCGGGCACGTGGCGGCACTCGAGACGGAACGGCTGCTCCTGCGGCCTTGGCGGAGTACCGACGCCGCGTTCCACCGTCGGCTCTGGGCCGAACGGGATCCACGCGTGCCACCGCATCGACGGCTCGCGGCCGACGGGCACCCCACCGTGGCCGATCTCGAGGAGTGGGCGCGCGGGTACGACCAGACGCCGGCTCCCGGTCTGCTCGTCGTCGAGCGCCGGGACACCGGTGCTGCTGTCGGCTACTGCGGCCTCGTCGCGAACAGCGTCGGTGTGTCCGACGAACCGGAGCTGGCGTACGAGTTCCTGCAGGCGTCGTGGAACCGCGGGTACGCCACCGAGGCATCCGGCGCGGTGATCGGTGCGGCACGCGAGCTCGGGTACCGCCACCTGGCGTCCACGGTCCGCGACTGGAACACCGCGTCGCTCCGGGTGCTCGGCAAGCTGGGCTTCGTCGACACCGGGCAGCGTGAGCGCGACCAGGCGCACGGTGACTCCGTGCTGCTGCGGAAGGTGCTCTGAGCGGCAGCAGACCGGGCGCTGGAGCGTCCACCAGCTGCCCGTGCCAAGGTCGACGGGTGCACAACAACGACACCGTCGTGATCGCCGGCTGCGGCGACCTCGGGACCGAAGCCGGCATCCGCTTCGCGCAGCAAGGACACCACGTGATCGGCCTCCGACGCCGCGCCGAGCTGGTCCCGGCGCCGCTCACCGGCCGCAGCGCCGACCTGCGGCACGAGGTCCCCGAGATCCCCGCCGACACCACCGTCGTCGTCGTGGCCTTCGCCGCGGGCAGCCGTGACGTCGACGAGTACCGCGCCACCTACGTCGACGGCCTGCGGAACGTGCTCGACGGCATC
The DNA here is from genome assembly GCF_004341255.1 of Curtobacterium sp. PhB142. Lineage (NCBI taxonomy): Bacteria > Bacillati > Actinomycetota > Actinomycetes > Micrococcales > Microbacteriaceae > Curtobacterium > Curtobacterium sp. PhB142. The sequence goes on from NZ_SLUT01000001.1 coordinate 359,759, forward strand.
GACGCCTCGGACGCCGATCCACGCCTGCTCGTGGTGTCGTCGACCGCGGTGTACGACGTCGACGACGGCAGCGAGGTGACCGAGGACACCCCGGCGCACGGTGCGACCCCGACCGCGGAGGTCCTGGTCGAGGCCGAGGCACTGCTGCGCGACCGTGCTCCCGACGCCGTGCTCGTGCGGCTGTCCGGTGTCTACGGTCCGGGTCGTGAGCGTCTGATCGACCAGGTCCGCTCCGGTTCGGCCCGGTTGGCTCCGGGTGCCTCGCCGCACACGAACCGGATCCACCGCGACGACGCCGCCGCCGCGCTCGTGCACCTGGCGACCGTGGAGGACCCGGCGCCGACGTACCTCGGCACCGACGACGAACCGAGCCGCCTCGACGACGTGCTGCGGTTCCTGGCCGACGAGCTCGGCGTTCCCGAGCCCGTCACCGGTGACGGCGGTGCCCGGCAGTCCGGTGGTGACAAGCGCTTGTCGAACGCGCTGCTCCGGTCCACCGGCTGGGCGCCGCAGTACCCGACGTTCCGCGAGGGCTACCGCGCCGTGCTGGCCGGCGAGGGCGTCCGTCACCCCTGACCCGGCGCGACACCGGTTCTCCGACACGACACCACGTGATCACCTGGTGTCGTGTCGCGAAACAGGTGCGGACGAAAGCGAGCAGCGCGCGACCGCTCAGTGCCCGCGGTGGTCCTGGATCGTGAGCCGCAGCCCGAACGACGGCTTCCGGAACCCCGAGCCGCCGATCAGCCGCACGACCCGCTCCCGGTGCCCCCGCCACGGCTCGAGCAGCTCGAGCATCCCGTCGTCGTCGACCGGTCCCCCGGTCAGCGCCCACCCGACCAGCGCGGGGACGTGGAAGTCCCCGACGCTCGGCGAATCGGGGTCGCCGTGGGAGCGCTGCGCGGTCTCGGCAGCCGTCCACTTCCCGATGCCGGGGATCGACTGGAGCCGCGCTGACACGACCGAACCGCCGCGACCGAGCGTCAGCGTCCGTTCGAGCGCCGGAGCCACACGCACCGCGCGCATCACCGTCGCCGACCGTCCGGGCTCGATGCCGGCCCTGTGCCACTCCCAGCTCGGGATCCGCGCCCACTCGTCGGCCGTCGGCGGCACGATGAGACCGTCCGGCGCGGGACCCGGCGCGGGCGTGCCGTACCGGCGGAGCAGGTACCGCCACGCGCCCCACGCCTGCCGCGAGGTCACCTTCTGCTCCATGATCGCCGGCACGAGCATCGCGACGACGGTGTTCGTCCGGAGCAGCCGGAGTCCGGGCTGCCGGTGTCGGGCGGCAGCGAGGAACGCGTGCCCGGAGACGTCGAACCCGTCCCAGTCGTCGCCGCGGCCGAGCAGCTCCGGCGCGTGCTCGACCGCCCACGCAGCGCCGTCGCCCCAGGCCGAGACCGCGATGGTGACGCCAGCCGGCCGGATCGCCACGGCAGCGGGGCCGGTGGGCGTCCTCAGGGCGAGCCACACGACCGACCCGACCACCTTGTAGGCGGGGTCGGCGGAGCCGCGCTGCAGGGGCCGCAGGGTCGACGTGACGTTCACCGGGCCTCCCGGTCGGTACACGGTGTCGACGCGAGACGCATCGACGGACGCACCAGGAGCACCAGACGCGTCGCCGGACGCACCAGCGGAAGCACCGGACGCGTCGCCGGACGCACCAGCGGACGACGAGGCGGAGTCGAGCAGGGTCACACCGGGATGGTAATGCGCAACCACCGTCAGTCATGATGGTCGCAGTCCCCCACGACCCCCACCCGCACCACCCGACGACGGAGTTCCCATGCGCATCGGCATCCTCACCTCCGGAGGCGACTGCCCCGGTCTGAACGCGGTCATCCGCGCGATCGTCCTCAAGGGCATCGCCATCCACGGCCACGAGTTCGTCGGGTTCCGGGACGGCTGGCGCGGCGTCGTCGACGGCGACATCGTCCCGCTCGGCCGCAAGGACATCCAGGGCATCGCCAAGCAGGGCGGCACGATCCTCGGCACCAGCCGCACGAACCCCTTCGAGGGGCCGAACGGCGGCGTCGAGAACATCTCGAAGACCCTGGACCGCCACGGCATCGACGCCATCGTCGCGATCGGTGGCGAGGGCACGCTCGCCGCGGCGAAGCGCCTGACCGACGCCGGGCTGAAGATCGTCGGTGTCCCGAAGACGGTCGACAACGACCTGGGCGCCACCGACTACACGTTCGGCTTCGACACCGCCGTCGCGATCGCGACCGAGGCGATGGACCGCCTCCGCACCACCGGCGAATCGCACTCCCGCTGCATGGTCGCCGAGGTCATGGGCCGGCACGTCGGCTGGATCGCCCTGCACTCCGGCATGGCCGCGGGCGCGCACGCGATCCTGATCCCGGAGCAGAAGACGAGCATGGAGCAGATCGCGAAGTGGGTGCGTGCCGCCTACGACCGCGGGCGCGCACCGCTCGTCGTGGTGGCCGAGGGCTTCGTCCCCGACCACGAGGACAACGCGCACACCGAGCGCGGGCTGGACGCTTTCGGGCGTCCGCGGCTCGGTGGAATCGGCGAGCGCCTCGCACCCCTCATCGAGGAGATGACGGGCATCGAGACGCGCGCCACGACCCTCGGGCACATCCAGCGCGGTGGGACGCCGACCGCGTACGACCGGGTGCTGTCGACGCGGCTCGGCCTGGCGGCCATCGACTCGGTGGTCGAGGAGCGGTGGGGCCGGATGGTAGCCCTGAAGGGCACCGACATCGTGCACGTCTCGTTCGACGAGGCGCTCGGCGAGTTGAAGACCGTGCCGCAGGCGCGCTTCGACGAAGCCGCCATCATGTTCGGATGAGGTTGGTCGGGGCGCTGGCCGGGGCGTACCTGGCCGTTTCGGGCGTACCTGGTCCATTTTTCCGGCCCGGTACGCCCGATTCCGCCAGGGATCGCGCGCGTTCTGGGAAAGAACGGACCGCCAGCCGGGAGGCCCGGGGTAGCGTCCGGCGCATGACCCGCGCCGTAGTCGTGTCCAGTTCAGCCCCGCCCACCGTCGCCGACGTCGACCTGCCCGATCCGACCGAGGGCGAAGCCCTCGTCGACGTCACGTACTCGAGCGTCAACTACAAGGACGGCCTCGCCCTCGCCAGGAACCCCGGCGTCGCGCGGATCGACCCGCTCGTGCCCGGCATCGACGTCGTCGGCACCGTGTCGGCGCTCGGACCGGGGGTGCACGACGTGGCGATCGGCGACCGCATCGTGCTGAACGGTGCCGGACTCGGCGAGAACCGGCACGGTGGCTGGGCCCAGCACGCGGTGGTGCCGTCCGGTTCCCTCGTGGTCCTGCCCGAGGCGATCGAGGACTCGTTCGCGGCGGCGATCGGCACGGCGGGGTTCACGGCGATGCTCAGCGTGCTCGCGCTCGAACGGTTCGTCGAGCCCGGTGCAGGGCCGGTGCTCGTGACCGGAGCGTCCGGCGGGGTGGGGACGGTGGCGATCGCGCTGCTCGCCGCGCGCCGGTACGAGGTGACCGCGTCGACCGGCCGGAGCACCAACGAGGCCTCCCTCCGACGCCTCGGCGCGACCGAGGTCGTGGACCGGGGTGCCCTGTCCGAGCCCGGCAAGCCGATGCAGCGTGCCGCGTGGGCCGGCGCCGTGGACAGCGTCGGCGGGGCCACCCTGGCGAACGTGCTGGCCGGCACCCGGTGGGGTGGAGCCGTCACGGCGTGCGGGCTTGCGCAGGACTCCGCCCTGCCCACGACGGTGCTGCCGTTCATCCTGCGTGCGGTGTCGCTGCTCGGCATCAACTCGGTGGACGCCCCGTCGGAACTGCGGCACCGAGCGTGGGAGCGGTTGGCGACCGACCTCGACCCGGCGCTGCTGGCGGGTGTCACCCGGACCGTCACCCCGGAGCAGGCGATCGAGATCGGCGCCGAGGTGGTCGCCGGTCGGGTGCACGGACGCACGGTGGTCGACGTGCGTGGCTGATGTTCTGGGATGCTGTTATTCCGCAAACGATTGCATATTGACACGTTAGGGTTTGGATACCAAACGTCCGTGACACGAGGAGTCCGTCATGCCGGTACCCAAGTCGACCGTCGAGAACTCGCCGCGCAAGCTGCTCCGCGACGTGGTCCTCGAGAAGATGTTGGCCGCGATCCAGGACGGCACGCTGCAGGCCGGCGAACGGCTCAACGACGACGAACTGGTCCAGTGGCTCGGCGTCAGTCGCACGCCCATCCGTGAGGCGATCGCCAAGCTCGTCGACTACGGCTTGGTCGAGATGGAGGCGAACCGGTACACCCGGGTCGCGTCGCCCACCGCCAAGCAGTTCGACGACACCATCCAGGTGCTCGCCGGCGTCACGGAGCTCGCCGCCCGCTGGGCCGTCCCGAAGCTCGACGACGCAGCGGCCACGCGCCTCGTCGACACGCTGGAAGCCCTGCGCACTGCCGCCGAGCAGGAGCGCGCCGGCGACGTCTCGACGCAGGTCGGCGCGGTCGTCACCCAGTTGATCGGTGCGGCGGACAACGACCTGCTTGTCCAGCTGTCGACCTCGCTGCTGCCCCGCGCGAACTTCCTCGCCCTGACCCACCAGAGCGGCATGTTCTGGGACGTCAAGCACTTCGTCGACCCGCTCCGTGCGGCGATCTCGAAGCGAGACGGCGAAGCAGCGGCCGCGGTGATCCGTTCGCTCAGCAGCACCGTCGAGGAGCACACCGTGCAGGCCCGCGCTTTCGTCGCCGAGGGCGGCGCGCTGGCCGACGGCACCGAACGGCGCTGACGTCGGCCACGATGGAGTCGTGACCGACACCGACCAGTTCCGCGCCGCGGGCGCCCAGTTCCGCGCCGACGACGTCCTGCTCCGTGCCGAGGGCGTCCGTGTGACGCGCTCCGGCCGCGACCTGCTGCACGAGGTCGACCTGATCGTCCGCCGCGGTGAGCACTGGGCGCTCCTCGGACCGAACGGCGCCGGCAAGTCGACGCTGCTCGCGGTGCTCGGGGCGACGGGCCACCCCACGGCGGGCACGGTCGAGGTGCTCGGCCGACGCCTCGGACGCGTCGACGTCCGCGAGCTGCGTGAGCACATCGGCCACGTCGACCCGCGGCACCGGATGCTCTCCCCGCTCACCGTGCTCGAGACGGTGCTGACGGGACTGACGGGCACCACCGACCTCATGATGCGGTGGGAGCCCACGGCCGCGCAGGTCGCACTGGCCGAGCAGCACATCGCCGACGTCGGGCTCGCCGCACGACGCGACGCACGCTGGCCCGTGCTGTCCCAGGGCGAACGCGGACGGACCCTCATCGCACGGGCACTGATGTCCGAGCCGCAGTTGCTGCTGCTCGACGAACCGGCGACCGGGCTCGACGTCGCCGCGCGCGAGCACCTGCTCGAGACGGTCGACGCCCTGCGGCACCGACACCCCGAGCTCGGGAGCGTCATGGTCACGCACCACCTCGAGGACCTGCCGGTGTCGACCTCGCACGCGATGCTCCTCCGCGACGGTGCCGTGGTAGCACAGGGCACGGCGGACGAGGTCATCACGTCGTCGGCGGTGTCGCACGCGTTCGACTTCCCGCTCGCGATCCTGCGCTCCGAGGGCCGCTGGGCCGCACGCCGTTCCGCCTGACCCGTCGCGGGGGCCGGACAGGCGCGTTGCGGCGCTCCGGCCTGTGCTTGGATGGTTGCTCAGGTGTCCGCGGCCCGTGTCGGGGAGGGACCCGATGCCGGACGACGGTGTCAGGCCGCGCACCGCAACGAGGGGGAACACCATGACGAACACGCCGCCGCCCTACCCGGGGTCCGAGCCGCAGCCGAACGCCGGCCCGCAGCAACCCGGTCCGCAGCAGCCGGGCCAGCAGCCCTGGGCGCAGCAGCAGCCCGGCCAGCAGCCGTACGCGCAGCCCGCTGCCGCCGGCGCTCCGTACGCCCCGCCGCCCAAGCAGTCCCGTGGCAAGCGCGTCCTCATCTCACTGCTCGGCGTCGTCGTCGCCGTGGTCGTCGCGTTCCTGGTCCGCCAGGCGCTCACCGCCGCGTTCAGCGACTCGACGGAGGAGAAGGTCTCGAAGGCCGTCGTGCAGATCCGCGAGCAGAGCGACCTGCCGAAGCAGGTCGACTCGGTGACGTCGTGGACGGGCGTCGAGGCCGAGGGCAACGCGATCCACTACGACTACACGGTGTCGTCCAGCGTCGACCCGGCGTCGATCACCGAGAGCGCCATCCGCGACTCGGTCGGCCCGACGCTCTGCTCGAACAGCGACACCAAGGACCTCCTCGACGAGGGCGTCGACATGCGGTACACCTACGCGTTCGACGGCACCTCGAAGACGCTCGACACGACCTTCACCAAGGCCGACTGCTCCTGACCCGTCGAGGGTGGGGCGGTGCTGTCCCCTGTCCCGCCCTCGTCGGTCCGGTCGGTACGCGGTTGTGCGTGGTGCGGTGTGCACCGTACCTGGTGCGACGTGCTGGGCTGCGATGTGCACGGCTCTCGCCATGGCGCTGCCCACTGCGCCGACAGGTGACCGGGTTGCCCGCCGGTCGTCGGGTCCGTACCCGCCCCGGTCCGTCTACCGACGCACCGCCCCGCTGTTCAGTCGACCAGGGTGACCTCCCAGTTGGTGCGCTGGACGACCGCGTCGAGTTCGCGGATCTCCTTCGCCAGGGCGTCGGCCCGCGACCGGAGCTCGGCGGTCGGCAGCGCGGCGAACGTGCGGAGTTCGCTGCGGAGCTGTCGGTAGCCGCCGTTCGTGCCGGCCGTGGCGTCCGCCGCTCCGGTGACGAGCGCGTGCCGCAGCCGCAGGGCATCGCGTCGGGCGAGCAGTGCGGTGACGGTCTGCCCGGACGCCACGGTGGTGCTGGCGTTCGTCGCGTTGATGCGGGCCAGCAGGACCTCGAGCGCGTCGATCGACCGCTCGGCCTCGGCGAGGAGCTCGCGGGCGTCCTCGTCGGGCTCCTCGCCCTCTTGGTAACGGGCGTTCGCGGCGATGCGGCCGCGCAGTTGTTCGATGCGCTTCTGCAGGTCGGCGCGCTCGATCAGGGCCTCGGCGAGTTGCATGCGGCCAGTCAACCAGCCGAGGCTCCGGCACGGCGCGCCGACCCTATCCCGCCGCGGCGGCTCCTGCCTACGCCGCCGCGGCGGCCGCTGCCTTCGCCGCCGCGGGCAGGGCGTCGAGGATCCGTCCGACGGCCCGGTCGTCGTGGGCGGCCGTGACGAACCACGCCTCGAACACGCTCGGCGGCAGGGTCACCCCGGCGTCGAGCATCGCGTGGAAGAACGGGGCGTACCGGAACACGTCCTGTGCCCGCACGTCGTCGTAGTTCCGCGGTGCGGTGTCCGTGAAGGCGAACGAGAACAGGTTGCCGGCGCGCTGCACGGTGTGGGCGACGCCCTCGGCCGACAGTGCGTCCGACGTGGCCGCGGAGATGACCGAGGCCGTGCGGTTCAGCGACTCGTACACCGACGGCGTCGCAGCCCGGAGCGTGGCGATGCCGGCGGCGACCGCGAGCGGGTTGCCGGACAGGGTGCCCGCTTGGTACACGGGGCCGAGCGGGGCGAGGAAGTCCATGACCTCGCGTCGGCCGCCGAGCGCGGCGAGGGGCATGCCGCCACCGATGACCTTGCCGAACGTGATCAGGTCGGGCTTCCACCCGGCGCCGTCGGGGACGACCTTCGACGCCTCGAGGCCCCACCAGCCGGCCGACCCGACGCGGAACCCGGTCAGGACCTCGTCGACGATGAGCAGCGCCCCGTGCGCCTGCACGATCTGCGCGAGCGCGCGGTTGAACCCGCGCTCGGGAGCGAGCACGCCCATGTTCGCCGCGGCGGCCTCGACGATGACGCCGGCGATGCGCTCGGAGTGCTCGTCGAACGCGCGGCGGACGGCGTCGAGGTCGTTGTACGGCAGCACCAGGGTCTGCGCCGCGGTCTCCTCGGTGATGCCCGCGCTGCCCGGCAGGGCCAGGGTGGCGACACCCGAACCGGCCTCGGCGAGCAGGGAGTCGGAGTGCCCGTGGTAGTGCCCGGCGAACTTCACGAGCAGGTCGCGGCCGGTGTAGCCGCGGGCCAACCGGATCGCCGTCATCGTGGCCTCGGTGCCGGTCGACACCATGCGGAGCTTCTCGATGGGGCCGTCGCCGTCGACCGACACCCGCTGCTTCACGAGCTCGGCGAGCTCGGTCTCGCCCGGGGTCGAGGCGCCGAAGGACAGTCCGCGCGCGGCGGCCTGCTGCACGGCCTCGACGGTGCCGGGGTGGGCGTGCCCGAGGATCGCCGGACCCCACGACGCTACGAGGTCGACGTACTCGCGTCCCTCGGCGTCGGTGACGTACGCGCCCTTCGCCGACACCAGGAAGCGCGGGGTGCCGCCCACCGAACCGTAGGCGCGGACGGGCGAGTTCACGCCGCCGGGGATCGCGTTCTTGGCGCGGCCGAACAGCTGGTCGTTCGTGGTCATTCGGGGGCCTTCCCGGTCGAGGCGATGCCGGCGACTGCGGCGGTGGTGCCGGAGGTGCGGAGGCCGGCCTCCTGGTTGAGCTTCCGCGCGATGTCGACGGCGAAGTAGGTCAGGATCGCGTCGGCGCCGGCACGCTTGATGCCGATGAGCGACTCCATCGCGGCGGCGTCACGGTCGATCCAGCCGTTCTGCGCGGCTGCCGTGATCATCGCGTACTCGCCGGAGATCTGGTAGGCCCAGACCGGCACGGGCGACGTCGCAGCGGTCTCGGCGAGCACGTCGAGGTAGCTCATCGCGGGCTTCACCATCACGACGTCGGCACCCTCGTCGACGTCGAGCGCGACCTCGCGCAGCCCCTGTCGACCGTTGGCGGCGTCGATCTGGTAGGTCCGCCGGTCGCCGACGAGCGACGACGACACGGCCTCGCGGAAGGGGCCGTAGAAGGCGGAGGCGTACTTGGCCGCGTAGGCCAGCAGCGCGGTGCCGGTGTGCCCGGCGACGTCGAGCGCGTCACGCGCGGCGGCGATCTGGCCGTCCATCATCCCGCTCAGGCACACCAGTTCGGCGCCGGCCTCTGCCTGCGCGACCGCCATGTCGCGGTACCGCAGCAGGGTCGCGTCGTTGTCGACGGAGCCGTCCGCCGCCAGGACGCCGCAGTGGCCGTGGTCGGTGAACTCGTCGAGGCACAGGTCGGACTGCACGACCAGGTCGTCACCGACCTCTTCCCTCGCCACGCGGATGGCCACGTTGAGGATGCCGTCGGGGTCGGTCGCGCCGGAACCGGTGGCGTCCTTCGTGGTCGGGACGCCGAACAGGTTCACGCCGCCGATCCCGACCTCCGCGGCCGACACCAGGGCGCGACGGAACGAGTCGAGCGAGTGCTGCTGCACGCCCGGCATGCTCGAGATGTCGACGGCGTCGGTGGCGCCTTCGCGGATGAACATCGGCAGCACGAGCTCGGCTGGGTGCAGCCGGGTCTCGGCGACGAGCCGTCGCATCGCGGGGGTGGCGCGGAGTCGACGGGGGCGGACCTGGGGGAAACGGCCGGTCACGGGTGGCCTTCCTGTTCGGGGGCGGTGGGGTTCAGGGCCTCGACGACGGCGTCGAGCAGGGCTTCTGCGGACCGGGTGGGTCCGACGACGTGGACCGGCAGTCCGGTCGCGCGCGCGTCCGCGGCGGTTCCGGGGCCGATGCAGGCCACGAGGGTGCGGGGGTCGAGCGGGGTCATCCGGCGGGCGATCTCGCGGGCGACGCTGCCGCTCGTCACGAGCACCGCGTCGGGCACCGCGTCGAGGGTGATCGGCTCGTCGCCGGTCCCCACGGTACGGTACGCGACCACGTCGTCCACGTCGATGCCGCGGGCCCGCAGTCCGTCGACGAGGGTCGGCGCGGCGATCTCGGAGCGCGGGAAGAGCACGGTGCCGTCGGTATCCGGCAGCGCGTCGACGAGGGCAGCGGCCGAGGCCTGCTCCGGCACGAGGTCGACGACCCAGCCCGCAGCACGCGCGGCACGGGCGGTCGGCTCACCGACCGCCGCAACGCGGACACCGGACGGGAGGCCCGCCATGCGTTCTGCGAGCACCGTCACGGCCGTCGCACTGGTCACCACCACCCACGCGTACCCGGCCACGCGGGCGACGGCACGGTCGAGCGGGCCGCCGTCGACCGGCCGCTCGGTCGTGATGAGCGGGACGACCTTCGGGTCGAGCCCGCGCTGCCGAGCCGCCGTCGCGACGCGCTCGCCCCACGTGCCACCCCGGGGGATGACGACGACGGGAGCGGGCGTGTCCGTGACGGGCTCTACTTCACCGAGTCGGCGAGGTCCGCCAGGTCGCCGGCACCGTTCTCGAGCAGCTCGGCGGCCACGCGGCCACCGACCTCGAGTGCTTCGGCGAGACGGTCCTGCGCGGATCCCTCGAGCACGGCCGCGTGCGACGCCGTGCGGTACTCGGCGCCGTCGGGGCTGTAGACGGTGGCGGAGACGAGCAGGAGCTCGGCGTCCACGACCGCGGTCGCACCGATCGGGGCGGAGCAGCCGGCCTCGAGCTTCGCCAGCACCTCGCGCTCGGCCGACACCGTCAGGCGGGTCGGGGCGTGCTCGATCTTGCGCAGCGCGGCGAGCAGGTTCGTGTCGGTCTCAGCAGCACGGGTCTCGATCGCCAGGGCGCCCTGCCCCGGAGCGCTCGGCCAGAAACCGAGGTCGAGCAGTTCGGTGGCGGCCGACAGGCGGTCGATGCGGGTGAGCCCGGCGGCGGCGAGCACGACGGCGTCGAGGTCGTCGTCCACCCGGCCCAGGCGGGTGTCGATGTTGCCGCGGATGTCGATGACGTCCAGGTCGGGGCGCTTCGCCCTGAGCTGCGCGACGCGACGCGGTGAACCCGTGCCGACCTTCGCACCCTCGGGCAGGCTCTCGACCGTGGCGCCGTTCCGCGCGACGAGGACGTCGCGGGCGTCGGCACGCTTCGGCACGGCAGCGATCGTCAGGCCCGGGTACGGCGCGGTCGGCAGGTCCTTGAGCGAGTGCACCAGGACGTCGACCTCGCCGGCGACCAGGGCTTCGCGAAGGGCGCTGGCGAACACGCCCGTGCCCCCCAGCGACGCGAGCGAGGCGCGGTTCGTGTCGCCCTCGCTCGTGACCGTGACAAGTTCGACGGGCCGACCGGACGCCGCTGCCAGGCGGTCGGCGACGTCCTGCGACTGCGCGACCGCGAGCCGGCTGGCGCGGGTGCCCAGCCGGATCGGGGTCGGTGCGTCGGTCACGGTGCGACGCCGGCGGCGGCGGGCTTGAAGCCGGCGCGGACGTTCTCGCAGCAGCCCGGGCGGCAGACGTCGTACCAGGGACCGATGTCGGTCAGGTGCGGACGCTCGCTCGTGGGGGTGCCGTTGACGCGCTCGAGCACCAGGTCGACGAGACCGGAGACGTAGGCCGGGTCGACACCGGGGGTCTGCGTGCGGACCGACCAGAAACCGAGCTCCTGCGCGGTCTCGGTGGCTTCCTCGTCGAGGTCCCACATGACCTCCATGTGGTCGCTCACGAAGCCGAGCGGGACGATGAGCACGGCGCGGGTCGGGCCGCCCTTGAGCTCCTCGTTCATGTAGTCGTTGATGTCGGGCTCGAGCCACGGCTGCGTCGGGGGGCCGGAGCGCGACTGGTAGACGAGCTTCCACGCGGGCTTGGACGTGCCCTGCAGGTGCGCGTGCTCGGGCTGCTCGAGCAGCTCCGCCCACGCCTGGTCGAGGACGACCTGCGCGACGGCGAGGTGCTGGGCCTCGTAGGCACCGTGCTCGTCGAAGCCGCGGTAGTCCGGGCCGGACTTCGCAGCGTCGGTCGACGGGATCGAGTGCGTCGAGAACAGCACGTGCAGCTCGGTCGCGACCTCGAGGCCGTCGTTCTCGGCGATGGCCTTCGCCATGCCGTCACGGACGCCGTCGACGAACGGGCGGACGAAGCCGGGGTGGTCGAAGAACTGCCGGATCTTGTCGATCTCGATGGTGCCGAGCAGACCGGTCTCGTCGAGCACGCGTGCGTAGTCCTCGCGGTACTGGCGGCAGCTCGAGAACGACGAGTAAGCGCTCGTGGCGATCGCGATGAGCTTGTTGTAGCCCTTGTCGGCGGCATCGGTGAAGGCTTGCTCGAGGTAGGGCTCCCAGTTGCGGTTGCCCCAGAGCACTGGCATGTCGATGCCACGCGAGGCCAGCTCGGCCTCGAGCGCCGCCTTCAACGCGCGGTTCTGCGCGTTGATCGGGCTCACGCCGCCGAAGTGCCGGTAGTGGTGCGCGACCTCTTCGAGCCGCTCGTCGGGGATGCCGCGGCCGCGGGTGACGTTGCGCAGGAAGGGGATGACGTCGTCCTGGCCCTCGGGGCCACCGAAGCCGGCGAGCAGGATCGCGTCGTAGGCGGTCGGGACCTCGACGTGCTCCGGGCCGGAAGCGGCCGCGGGGGTGGCGGCGAGGACGGGCTGACCGTTCGTGATCAGGCTGGTGTCGGTCATGACAGCACCTCCGGGAGTTCGGCGGTCGTCATGCGACGACCCGTGAAGAAGGGGACCTCTTCGCGCACGTGCAGACGGGCCTCGGTGGCCCGGAGGTCGCGCATGAGGTCGACGAGGTCGACGAGCTCGGGGCTCTCGAGCGGCAGGATCCACTCGTAGTCGCTCAGGGCGAAGGTCGCGATGGTGTTCGTCAGGACGCGGCGGTACTTGGCACCGGCGATCCCGTGGTCGCGCAGCATCTTCGAGCGCTCGTCCTCGGGCAGCAGGTACCACTCGAAGGAGCGGACGAAGGGGTAGACCGTGATCCACGCCTCGGGGTCCTTGCCACGCAGGAACGCCGGGGTGTGCCGCTTGTTGAACTCGGCTTCGCGGTGCATCGCCATGACGTGCCACACCGGCTCGGTGTCCTGGAACAGCCCGGTGCGGCGGATCTCGCGCAGCACGGCCTGGATGACCTGCGCGTCATCGCCGTGCAGCCAGATCATGACGTCGGCGTCGGCGCGGAAGCCTGAGACGTCGTAGAAGCCACGGACGGTCACCCCGCGCTCGGCGGCGGACGCGACCACGGCGTCGAGCTCGGCCACGGCGTCGTCACCGACGCGGTGGACCGGGCCGAGTGGCCTGCGGAACACGGCCCAGAGGGCGTACGCCGTCATGAGGTTGGGATCGATCCCCGTCGCGGGGTCGGTCTCGTGCGGAGAGGTGTGCGCGGATGCAGGAGCGGGCGCGTCGGAACTCATGGGTCCTTGTCCTATCGGTTGCCAGGGTTGTGGCCGCCCCGCACCCGGTGGACCGCGCTCGGGCGGTCTACCGCCGTCGGAGCACCATCACGACGATACCCCCGACCACCGCTACTCCGGCTGCGAGGCCGGCCAGGTACGGGACCGGCTTCTCGTCGATGCCGCGCTTGACCTTCGACGCCGCGATGCCGATCTGCTTCGGCACGTTGAGCTTGTCCTCGATCGCGTCGAGGGTGTCGAACAGCTGGGCGCGGGTCGCGGCGACGCGGTCTGCGAGATCGTCGTGCGGATCGGTCACGGTTCCTCCGTCGGTGGTGCGGCTGTCGGGGCTCAGAACCGGCCGCCGACGTCCGGCTTGCGGCTGCCGTACTGGCTCGGCGGAGTGGGCTTCTTGCCCATCCCCTTCACCGCGTTGATGTCGTTCTTGACGCTGTCGATCGTGCGCTTCGGCGTGATCGGGAGGCCCTTCTTCAGGCGCTTCCAGCCGATCCACCCGAGGATGGCGGCGACGATCAGCATCACCACGGCGATCACGATCGCTGCGAGCCAGGCCGGCATCACGGTCGCCAGGCCCATCACGGCGGCGGTCAGGAGCACGCCGATCGCGTAGAGCACGATGACGAGTGCACCGACCAGCAGCCCCGCGGCGAGCCCGAAGATCTTGGCCTTCGTGAGCATCTCGGCCTTGAGCAGGTCGATCTCACCCTTGACCAGGCCCTTGACGAGCTTCGGGACGTCGCCCACCAGACCGAACAGCGAACGCGACTTGCGGTCGCGGGTGTCGGTCATGAGGTGGTGGTGTCCTTCTTCTGGCCGACCTTGCGGACGGCCTTCTTGGTCGTCTCACCGATGAACTCGGCGACGTCCGGGGTCTTGTCGGCGATGAAGTCCTCGGCGACGTGCACGCCCTTCTGGACGCCGTTGCTGTTCCAGACCTTGCCGCTGACGGTCTTGATCTGCTCGTACCGCGCCCGTCCGGCTCGCGATCCCAGGACGTACCCGAGTGCGGCGCCGGCGACGAACAGGAGCTTTCCGCGCATGTGCGATTCCTCCGTTGGTTCAGTGTGCGGTGGTCATGCGCCGAACGGAATACGTCCGACGGTCTCACCAACAGTAGCCCCCGGGCGGTCTGGGGTCCGCTCAGGAATCCAGGATCTGTCCAGCGGCGGTGCGGGCGGCCGCGATGATCCCGGCCAGGCCCCGTCCGGTCGCGACCTCACCGATGCCGATGACCCCTGCTCCGAGGCCGGCAGCGGTCAGGTCCGGACCGTGCCAGCGCACGCGCGCAGCGCCCACGACGTGCGTCGCCGTCAGGGGGACGCCGAGCAGCGTGGCCGCGTCGTGCAGCGCTCGGGTGCCGACGGGTCCGTCCGGGTCGACCGGGAGGCTCGTGGCCGCGTCGTCGGGACCGCTCGCGCCCGGTGCGCTGGTCGCGTCGGCGGGCGTCGCGTAGCTCAGGCGTAGCACGTGGCGGCCGGCAGCCGCCTCGGCGAGCCACGGCCACTTCACCGTCGCGTGCGTCAGGGCCTTCGCCGACACGGCCTGCGCGTCCGGGTGCACGAGCATCCCGGTCCCGCGGGGGGCTGCGTCGAGCTCGGGCTGGTCGACGACGAGCGTGACGAGCTCGATCCCGGTCCGGTCCGGCGCCACGGTGCGCTCGGGATCGGGCACCGACGACAGGGTGTGCTGCGCGGGCAGGCGTTCGACCGTGCCGTCGGCGGAGACGACCTCGACCGCGTGCGCCTCGATCCGGGTCGCCCGGGTGTGCAGCCGGACGTCGACGCGGTAGGTCTCCATGTCGGCGACGAGTTCGTCCACGAGCCGGGCGATCCCGCCCCGGATCCCCTGCACCGGGGTACCGGCGGCCGCGCGGGCCCGGAGTGCCAGGACCGCGCGGGCCAGCGAGCCCTCGCGGAGCAGTGCCGCACGGAGGCCGGGAGCCACCCGCTCCGGGTCGAGCTGGTCCGGGTGGGTGGAGTGCACCCCGCCGGCGATCGGGACGACCAGGTCGTCGAGGACCCGCTCCCCCATGCGCCGCCGGACGAGTTCGCCCAGGGACTCCGCCTTGGCGCCGACCGGTCCGGGCAGCAGCGAGTCCATCTGTGCACGGAGCCCGCCCTTCTGCCCGACCACGGCGAGCACGTCGGCGGCCATCGGGGTGCTCGGGATGCCGAGGAGCCCGGTCGCGGGGATCGGCGACGTCCGGCCGTCACGGGTCATCAACCAGGCACCGCGCGGGTCCGGGGCGACGACGTCGTTGCCGAGCCCGAGTTCGATCGCCAGGCGGCCGACGGCGTCCGTGCGGGTCGCGAACGAGTCTGCCGCCATGTCGACGTCGAGGCCGCCGACCGTGTGCCGCCGGATCATGCCGCCGAGCACGCCGGACGACTCGACGAGCACGACGTCCGCGCCGCCCTTCGCCAGGTCACGGGCCGTGACGAGTCCGGCGATCCCGCCGCCGACCACGACGACGTCGGTCACGCGGCAGACCCGTCACCGAGCGAGTGGACCAGCTCGACGACGCGCGTCAGCACCGTCGGGTCGGTCTCGGGCGGCACACCGTGGCCGAGGTTCACGACGTGGGCGCGGGCGGCGCCACCGCGGCGGACGACCTCGCGCACGTGCGCTTCGAGGACCTCCCACGGGGCCGCGAGCATCGCCGGGTCGATGTTGCCCTGCACGCTGACGCCGGTGCCGACACGGCGGACGGCCTCGTCGAGCGGCAGCCGCCAGTCGACCCCGACCGCGTCGACCCCGACCGTGTCGGTGCCGAGCGTGGTCATGTCGGCGAGGACCTCGCCGCTGCCGACGCCGAAGTGGATGCGCGGCACGCCCAGGTCGGTCACGTGGGACAGCGCCTGCGCCGAGTGCGGTGCGACGTACCGGACGTAGTCGGCGCGCGACAGGGACCCGACCCACGAGTCGAAGAGCTGTGCGGCCGAGGCCCCGGCGAGCACCTGGGCCCGGAGGAACGCCCCCGACACCTCGGCCGCCCAGGCCAGCAGCCGCGACCAGGTCTCCGGCTCCGCGTGCATGAGGGTCCGTGCGCGGATGTGGTCCTTCGACGGGCCGCCCTCGACCAGGTACGCGGCGAGCGTGAAGGGTGCGCCTGCGAATCCGATCAGCGGGGTGTCGCCGAGCTGCTCGACCGTGCGGGCGACCGCCTGCCGGATCGGCTCGAGGGCCGCCGGGTCCAGCGGCTCGAGAGCGTCGACGTCCGCCGCGGTGCGGATCGGTGAGCCGAGCACGGGGCCGCGACCGGGGACGATCTCGACGTCCACGCCCGCGAGCTTGATCGGCACGACGATGTCGCTGAAGAAGATGCCGGCGTCCACCCCGTGCCGGCGGACGGGCTGCAGCGTGATCTCCGACGCCATCTCGGGGTCGAGGCACGCGTCGAGCATGGCCGTGCCCACCCGGAGCTCGCGGTACTCGGGCAACGACCGACCGGCCTGCCGCATGAACCACACCGGCAGCGTCTCCGGACGGTCACCCCGCAGGGCCCGGACGAGGCGGGACCCGCTCGTCCGCCCTGATGCCAGGGGGTGGGAGTCGGGGAGGGATGTGGTCGTCGCGTCGGTCACCGGATGATTGTCCCATCGAGCGCGTTACCATTGGCTACGTGCTCATCTGTCTCACGGCGTCGCATCGCAACGCCAGCTTCGACCTCTTGGAGCGACTGAGCATCGCTGCCCCGGCCGCAGCAGGCCACCTCGTGACGGATTCCGACGTCCTGGACGGCGCCGTCGTCCTCGCCACCTGCAACCGTTTCGAGGCCTACCTCGACATCGCCGGCGACGACCGCGACTCCGCCGTCGCCGCCACCGTGCAGGCCGTGGCCGCTGCGAGCGACCTGGACGCCACCGAACTGCGTGATTCGGTCAACGTGCTCGGCGGCAAGGACGTCGTGCAGCACCTGTTCGCCGTGTCGAGCGGGCTCGAGTCCGTCGTCGTCGGCGAGACCGAGATCTCCGGCCAGGTCCGCCGCTCGCTCGAGGACGCCCGGAGCAACGGCACCACCACCTCGGACCTCGAGCGGCTGTTCCAGGAAGCCGCCCACACCTCGCGCGGCGTCAAGACCCGCACCCGGATCGGTGCCGCCGGTCGTTCGCTCGTGCGCCTCGGCCTGCAGCTCGCGTCGTCGCGCGTCACCGACTGGGCCCACACCCGCGTGCTGCTGATCGGCACCGGGAGCTACGCGGCCACCACCATCGCGGCCCTGCGCGACCGCGGCGCCGTGCACATCCAGGTGTTCTCGCCCTCGGGCCGTGCCGCCTGGTTCGCCGCGAAGCACGACCTCGTCGCCGCCCGTGACCTGCGCCACGCGATCGGCACCAGCGACGTCGTGATCACCTGCACGTCGAGCGAGCTCCCGGTCGTCGCACCGGCCGACCTCGACGACGGCATCCGCCGCATCGTCATCGACCTCGGACTCCCCCGCAACGTCGACCCGGCCGCTGCCGGTGTCGACGGCGTCGAGCTGCTCGACCTCGAGACCATCAGCCTGCACGCCCCGATCTCCGAGCTGAACGCCGAGTCCGAGGCCCGCGCGATGGTCGACGACGCCGTGTCCCGCTTCCGGGCGCAGGCGCTCGAGCAGTCGACCACCCCGGCCCTCGTCGCCTTCCGCAAGCACGTGTTCGACATCCTCGACGACGAGATCGACCGCGCCAAGCGCCGCGGCGACGCCGACGGCGAGTCCGCCGAGCACACCGAGCGGGCGCTCCGGCACCTGGTCGGCGTCCTGCTGCACCGCCCCTCCGTCCGGGCCCGTGAGCTCGGCCGCGCCGGTCGTGGCGAGGAG
Organism: Curtobacterium sp. PhB142; assembly: GCF_004341255.1. Lineage (NCBI taxonomy): Bacteria > Bacillati > Actinomycetota > Actinomycetes > Micrococcales > Microbacteriaceae > Curtobacterium > Curtobacterium sp. PhB142. The sequence goes on from NZ_SLUT01000001.1 coordinate 377,713, forward strand.
TTCGTGGGGGCCATCGACGCCCTGTTCGGCGTGCGGCCCGAGCCCGAGGCAGAGCTGCCGGCGCCCGTCGTCCCGCTCGCCGACCGCACCGCCCTGGACCCGACCGTCTCGAAGCGCGCCGACGAGGCGGACGCGAGCTGAGCCTCCCGGCCGACACGACCCAGCCACCCACGCTGCGGGTCAGCGCGCTCCTGCTGGTGCGGGACCGACGCGTCCTGATGGTGCGTGCGCGAGCGCGCGACGTGCTCTACCTGCCCGGCGGCAAGGCCGAGCCGCACGAGACCGACCTCGACGCCGCCATCCGCGAAGCACACGAGGAGACCGGCCTGCGGGTGACCGCCGACGACGTCGACCCGTTCGGTGTCGTCCTCGAGCCGGCCCACGGGCAGGCGCCAGGCACCATGGTCGCGATGACCCTGTTCCTGGTCCGACCAGGAGGCCCGTTGGACTCCGCCACGCCCGTCGCCTCGGCCGAGGTGGACGAGGTCGAGTGGGTCACCTCGGAGGATGCCGGTCGCTGCCCGCCAGCGGGCGTGGAGACGCTCCGCCGCCTGGTGGCGGCGGAGCGCATCGACTAGTCGTCAGGCCTGGTCCTTGTCGACGTAGTGGCCGGTCTCACCGTCCTGCGTCGGTTCGGCCTCGCCGGGGATGTCCGACTCGACGTACTCGCCGTCGGGTCCGCTCGACTCCGGGCGGGCCTCGCCCGGGATGTCGCTCGCGACGAACTCGCCGACGGGCTCCGTCGTCGTGACGCGCTCCTCGCCGGGGATGTCGCTGTCCGTGAAGGCACCTGCGCGGGTCTCGACCCCGTCCGCGCGGCCCTCGTCGCCACGTGCCTGTTCGTGCTTGCCCGTCATGTGTCCGACCTCCGCTGCTCGGGTTCCTTGCTCCGGAGTGTGCTCGCGGTCCCTGGATGCCGACCGAACCGCGATCTCCCGGTGGTGGTTGCCTGTGCACCATGCAACGCAGCAGTCGATCGAAGTTCCTGCTCGCCGTCACCGGGCTCGTCGCAGTCGGGGCGTTGGCGGGTTGCGCCTCCGGCGGGGAGCCCTCCGCCACCGAGACGGTGACCGCACCCGCGCCGTCGCCGTCGTCGTCCTCGTCGGCGTCGTCGTCGTCCGCGACCCCGTCGTCCGGCTCGTCGGCGTCGGCCGGCACCGGTTCCGGGTCTTCCGGATCCGGCTCGTCGGGGTCCGGGTCGTCGGGGTCCGGGTCGGCCGCTGGCGGTCGCTGTGCCGCGTCCTCGCTCGCCGCCAGCATCGAGCCGGGCAGCGGCGGTGCGGCCGGCAGCGTCATCGTGCACCTCGCCCTGCAGAACACCGGGTCGACCACCTGCACCCTGCAGGGCTGGCCGGGCGTCTCGTTCGTCGGCGGCGGCAACGGCACCCAGATCGGTGCTGCGGCGACGCAGGAGAAGAGCTCACCGCACCCGACCGTGACCCTGGCCGCCGGGCAGACCGCCGTGGCACCGCTCAAGATCGTCCAGGCCGGGAACTACTCGAAGGCCGACTGCTCGCCGAAGACCCCGGACGGCTTCCGTGTGTACCCGCCCGGATCCAAGCAGTCGCTGTTCGTGAAGGACGCCGACTACCAGGCGTGCTCGTCCGCCGATGCGTCGCTGCTGTCCGTGCAGGCGCTCGTGCCGGAGGGGCAGGCGACGTCGTAGCGGGTGGGTGACGGCTGGCTCGTCGGGCAGCCGGATCACCGTGATGCCCACGGAGGGTTCACCGGACGCCCGGCGGCGGTGTCGACCTCGGCCTGGCCGCCTCGGGCCTCGTGCACGATGGACCGGTGACCTTCGCCATCAGGGACGAACGACCGGGGACCGACGAACTCCTCACCCTCTACGAAGCCGTCGGGTGGACCTCGTACACGCAGGACCCCGCCGCCCTCGCCAGGGCGATCGCGGGCTCCGACACCGTGCTGACCGCACGCGACGACGACGACCGCTTGCTCGGGCTCGTCCGCACGGTGTCCGACGGCGTGACGATCGTCTACGTCCAGGACCTGCTCGTGGTGCCGGAAGCGCACCGGTCCGGCGTCGGCGGCGCGTTGCTCGACGCCGTCCTCGAGCGGTACGCGGGTGTCCGCCAGACGGTCCTGCTCACCGATGCGGAGCCAGGTCAGCGCGCGTTCTACGAGTCACGTGGCTTCGTCGAGGTCCACGACGTCGCCCCGCAGCCGTTGCGGTCGTTCGTGGTCCTCCGCTGAGCACCGATGGGTCTCGCGACCGATACCGCACTGCGACGGCCCGTTCCTAGACTCACGGCATGGGGGCTCGAAGACGAACACGGTCCGCGGCAGCGATCGCGACCGCACTCGGGGCCCTGCTGGCACTCGCAGCGTGCACGATGCCACCGCCGCCGCACGGGTCGGAGTCGGCGCTCGCGGACCTGATCGCGGACGTCGATCGGCTGCCCGGCGTGGGCTCGACCGAGGGCGAGATCCGCCAGTTCGACGCCAAGGACGACCCGGACAACTGGCTCACGTCGCTCCGGGTCACCGCGGACACCGCCGACCTCGCCGTCGCCGAGCGGGTCCGGCGGACGGCCGAGCGCGGTGTCACCGGCACGACGCTGCAGGTGACACTCGACGTGCCGTCTGCGCGGAAGACCGCTCCGGTCAGCCTCGATCCGATGGACCGCAGGGTCGTCGGCCTGGCCGGTCGGCTGCGCACGCGGACCTTCGTGCGACAGCTGTGGATGACCCCGACCGGTTCGAGGATCGGGCTCGTGCGGGACGTCAGCTTCAGCGATGCAGCGAAACGTGTGCGGACGATCACCGGTCCAGAGCCGACGAACACGAGTACGACGAGGACGACGACCTTGAGCCGCGGCGACGTGTCCGTCGACGTCACGGCCACGCACCCCGGCCGGGCCCTGATGCGCATGATCGACACACTCGCCGACGACCACCACGTGGAGCGCCTCTACTACTCGCCCGGGACGACGTACGCAGACGCGGCGCGGGCCCCCGACGACGCTTCCGGCCTCCCGGCAGTGGCCGATCGGCCGTCCCTGTCGATCGGCGTGCGTCCGCTCGGCGACGTCGCCGAGACCCTCGCCGCGACGACGGACGAGGCAGCCGATGCACACCGCGCACCGCGGACCGCCTTCGACCTGGGCAGCGGCGCGGTCAGTGGGTGGCTCGGGCTCCCCCTCGACGCACCCAAGCCGCGGGATGCCGGTCCGGACGGCGACGCACCGACGAGTCCCACGCCGACCCCGTGGGCCCCTGCAGACGTCGACGACCGCGCCACCGTGCTCCGCGCGTTCCTCGAGCGGTCAGCAGCCGCCGCCGGGGTCCCGGCGACCGTGACGACGGGCACCGAACAGTGCGCGACGTCCGGGTCGTCCGACCCGACCGGCACCCGGGCGACGGCGCTCAGCGTGGTGCCCGTGTTCGACGTGGTCGACGACGCCCAGGAGCCGTTCGACGCCGTGACCGCGCTCTGGACGTCCGAGGGCCTCAGGGTCAGTGACCGCGCGATGGGCCGCGACTCCTGGTCGTCTTCCTCCGGCGCAGACCCGGCCACCGCCAGCATCCGCGGCACCGTCGACGGGTTGAGCCTCACCGCCGAGTCGGCCTGCGTGCCGCCACCCGACGCAACGTCCGAGGGGAACTGAGCGACCCGGTCAGCGGCGCGCCGGGGCGTGCACTGCCTCGAGCAGTTCGGTGCCCATGGTCCGCAGTGCCTCGATGACCGCGAGGCGCCGCTGCAACGAGGCGTCGTCGAACGTCACCGTCACGGCGTAGCTGACCGACGACCCCGGACCCCGGAGGATCCCGGCCTCGGCACGGACGCCCGTGCTCGACCCGGTGACCGCGACGACCTGCAACCCGTGGTCGAGCGCACGGTGTGCCAGGGGGTCGAGGCCGAACGAGCCGGCGACCAGGTTCAGATCGCTCGCCAGCGACAGCCAGCCGAGCACCCGGTTCGAGACCGCTTCGTCCACGACCTCACCGAGCGCCAGGCCGCGCATCACCCACGCGAGCTCACCCGTCGGGGCCACCGAGGCGTCCGGGGCGTCATCGGGACCACGACGGTCGCGTACCCGGTCGATCAGCGCGGTCCGTTCGATGCCGAGCGATTCGGCACGCTCGCGGACGGCGTCGATGCCGACCGTCGACAACAGTGCGTTCATCGCCCAGGTGTCACCGGTGGCACCGACCAGGGTCGCCAGGTCGGGCACCTGCATCGTCGGTTCCTGCAGGAACTGCCACAGGCCAGCGCCGGTCGCGGTGTCCCGTGCCATGCGCTGGAGGCGGTCGCCGTGCAGGCGGCCGTCCTCGAGCTGCGCCGCGACCTCGATCAGCAGCAGCACCCTGCCGAGGCTCGCGACGGGCTGCACGACGGTGTCGTCGATCGCGAGCAGGGCCTTGCCGGTCGAGGTGTCGATCACCGAGGCACTGACCCCGGCGCCGTCGAGGGCGAGCGCGCCGAGAGCCTCGGTCGTGGCGCCGAAGCGGTCGTCCGGCCGACCGCTGTGCCGGCCGCGCGCCCGACCGCCACCACCCGAGCGGTCCTCCGGCCGCCGACGGCGTGACGACCGAGCCGCGTCCGGCTCCACCATCACCAGATCGCGACGCGCTCGGCGGGGTCGAGGTACATCGCGTCCTTCTCGGTCACGCCGAACGTGTCGTAGTAGCCGTCGATGTTGCGGACGACCTGGTTGCACCGGAACTCGTTCGGCGAGTGGGGGTCGATCGACAGCAGGCGCGCGGCTTCCTCCGGACGGATCGCCATCTGCCAGGCCTGCGCCCAGCTCAGGAAGAACCGCTCGGCACCGGTCAGGCCGTCGACGACCGGGGGCTCCTGGCCGTCGAGCGACAGCAGGTACGCCTTCCACGCGATCGACAGGCCACCGAGGTCGCCGATGTTCTCGCCGATCGTCAGGGCACCGTTGACGTGGCCGTCCGGCACCTCGGTCGGGACGAGCGCGTCGTACTGGGCGATGAGGGCCTTCGTGCGCTCCTCGAACGCCGTGCGGTCCGCCTCGGTCCACCAGTTCTCGAGCTTGCCGTCGCCGTCGTACTGCGAGCCCTGGTCGTCGAAGCCGTGCCCGATCTCGTGGCCGATGACGGCACCGATCGCACCGTAGTTGGCTGCGGCGTCGCGGTCGGCGTCGAAGAACGGGAACTGCAGGATCGCCGCGGGGAACACGATCTCGTTGAAACCGGGGTTGTAGTACGCGTTGATCGTCTGCGGGGTCATGAACCACTCGTCGCGGTCGATCGGCTTGCCGATCTTGCCGAGCTCGCGGTCGACCTGGAACGACGCGACGGCGCGGACGTTCGCGACGAGGTCGTCGGGCACGACCGGCAGCGCCGAGTAGTCGCGCCACTTGACCGGGTACCCGATCTTCGGCGTGAACTTGTCGAGCTTGTCGAGAGCACGCGCACGGGTCTCGTCGGTCATCCAGTCGAGCGCCGTGATGCTCTGCCGGTACGCCTGGACCAGGTTGGCGACGAGGTCGTCCATCGCGGCCTTCGAGGTCTCGTCGAAGTGCTCCTGCACGTAGATCCGGCCGACGGCCTCGCCCATTGCGCCCTCCACCAAGGAGACGCCGCGCTTCCAGCGCTCGCGCTGCTTCGGCGCCCCGGTGAGGGCGGTGCCGTAGAACGAGAAGTTCGTGGCCGAGAACGCGCTCGTCAGGTACGCGGCTGAGCCACGGATGACCTGCCAGCGCAACCAGTCCTTCCAGACCTCGAGCGGCTGGTCGCGCAGGAGCTCGGCCAGGCCCGTGATGAACGACGGCTCGCGGACCACGACCGTCTCGAACGCGCCGGCCGGTGCGTCGATGGCCTCCCACCACGTCTGCAGGTCGATGCCCTCGGCGAGCGCCGCGACCTCGGCCCAGGGCAGCTTGTTGTAGGTCTTCTGGCTGTCGCGGGTGGTGACGTTGTCCCAGTGCTTCGACGCCAGAGCGGTCTCGAGCGCGATGACGTGCTCGGTGCGGTCGCCACCGTCCTCGAACCCGGCGAGCGGGAACATCGCCGCGACGAACTCGCGGTACTTCGTCCGGATGTCGGCGAAGCGCTCTTCACGGTAGTAGGACTCGTCGGGCAGGCCGAGACCGGACTGCTCGAGGAACACGACGTAGGACTCGGGGTCGCCCGGGTCGTTGTCGACGAAGAGCTGCAGGAAGCTCGGCAGCCCCAGGCGCTCGAAGCGTCCGACGGTGGCGATGAGCTCCGGCACGGACTCGATGGCCGTGATCTCGGCGAGCAGCGGCTCGATCGGCGCGGTGGCGAGCTCCTCGAGCCGTGCTTCGTCGGTGAAGGAGGAGAAGAGGTCACCGACCTTGCGTTCCTCGGTGCCGGGGGCGGCCTGCTGCGAGCGCTCGATGATCTCGCGGACGGCGAGTTCGGCGGCCTCGGCCAGCACCGTGAAGGAGCCGTAGCGGGCCTTGTCGTCGGGGATCGGCGTCTCGGCGATCCAGGTGCCGTTCACGTGGCGGTACAGGTCGTCCTGGGGGCGCACCGCGGGGTCGAGTTCGTCAGTGTGGATGCCGGAGGCACGTGCGACGTCGGTCATGCGGTCCACGATAGCCACCGACGCCATGCAGCAGGTCGGTGTACGTCGTCACCTGCGCACGGCTGCCGGTACGGTCATCGCATGGGACTTCCGTGGAAGCTGCACGGCGACGGCAAGACCGTCTCCGCGACGACGATCGTGGCACCGGACGAGCGACTGACCTGGGGCCGGACGATCGGTCTCGGCGTGCAGCACGTCGTCGCGATGTTCGGCGCCACCTTCCTGGTGCCGCTGCTGACGGGGTTCCCGCCGTCGACGACCCTGCTGTTCAGCGGCATCGGCACGATCCTGTTCCTGCTCATCACCGGCAACCGGCTGCCGAGCTACCTCGGGTCGTCGTTCGCCTTCATCGCACCGATCGGTGCTGCCACCAAGATCGGCGGTATCCCGCTCGCCCTGTCCGGCATCATCGTCGTCGGCGCCCTGCTCGCGATCGTCGGGCTCGTGGTGCACCTGGCCGGCGCCGGCTGGATCGACCGCCTGATGCCGCCTGTGGTGTCCGGTGCGATCGTCGCCCTGATCGGGTTCAACCTGGCTCCGGCGGCGAAGGACAACTTCACGGCCGCCCCGGTCGTCGCGGTCATCACCCTCGCCGCGATCATCCTGGTCACCGTCCTGTTCAAGGGGTTGATCGGTCGCCTGTCGATCGTCATCGGCGTGCTCGTCGGCTACGTGGCGGCGCTGATCGGCGGCCAGGTCGACTACTCGAAGGTCGGCGACGCCGCCTGGATCGGCCTGCCGACGTTCACCGCTCCCGCGTTCGACCCGTCGCAGCTCGCGATCTACCTGGCGTTCGTGCCGGTGGTCCTCGCGCTCGTCGCCGAGAACGTCGGCCACGTGAAGGGTGTCGGACAGCTCACCGGACGCGACCTCACGCCCCTCACCGGCCGGGCGCTCTTCGCCGACGGCATCTCCACCGTGCTCGCCGGTGCCGGCGGCGGCTCCGCCACCACCACCTACGGCGAGAACATCGGCGTCATGGCCGCCACCCGCGTCTTCTCCACCGCCGCGTACTGGGTCGCCGCGATCGCCGCCGTCCTGCTCGGCCTCTCCCCGAAGATCGGTGCCGTCATCTCCTCGGTCCCCGCCGGCGTGCTCGGCGGTGCGACCACCGCCCTGTACGGCCTGATCGGTGTCATCGGCATCCGGATCTGGGTCGAGAACCGGGTCGACTTCTCGAAGCCGAAGAACCAGCTGACCGCTGGCATCGCGCTCATCATCGGCATCGCGGACTTCACGTTCGCGTTCGGCCAGGCGAGCTTCGGCGGCATCATCCTCGGCACCATCGCCGCGATCGTCGTCTACCACCTGATGGACCTGATCGGGCGGGCGCGCGGCACCGACGAGGCGACGCCCGTCGCCTCCGAAGACGCGCACGCCGCCACCGGCGGTGTCCCCGCCGAACCACGCGCCGACTGACGCGAGTGGTCGGCCGGAACGCGCGTCCGGCCTGACGACGTGGGACCACCGGACGGGAGGCCCGTGGCGGCGCCGCCACGGGCCTCCCGTCCGCCCTGTCGCCACGTCGACTGCGTGCGTGGGCCGCGCGGGGTCCGCATCGCCGCCAGAATGGGCCGGTGCCCCGACCGACGCGACCCGCAGTGACCAGCGAACGGCGTGCGGTCGATCGCGACATCGTGCGGTTGGCGGTACCCGCGCTCGGTGCGCTCGTGGTCGAGCCGCTCTTCCTGCTCACCGACACCGCACTCGTCGGGCACCTCGGTGCGACACCCTTGGCGGCCGTCGGACTCGCGAGTGCCGTGCTGTCGACCGTGACCGGGCTGCTGGTGTTCCTGGCGTACTCGACGACGCCGGCCGTGGCCCGCGCGCTCGGCGGTGGTGACCGACGAGGCGCAGTCCACGCCGGCATCGACGGGATGTGGCTCGCGCTCGTGCTGGGAGTGGTGCTCGCGCTCGTCGGGTGGCCGCTCGCCGGGCCGCTCGTCGACCTGTTCGGTGCGTCGCCCGAAGTCTCAGCGGCGGCGACTGCGTACCTGACGGTCTCGCTCATCGGGCTGCCCGGGATCCTGGTCGTCACCGCCTCGACCGGGCTGCTGCGCGGGCTGCAGGACACGAAGACCCCGCTCGTCGTCGCGACCATCGGGTTCGTCGCGAACGGACTGCTCAACGCCCTCCTGATCTACGGGGCGGGTTGGGGCGTCGAGGGGTCCGCCGCCGGCACCGTCATCGTGCAGTGGGCGATGGCGATCGTCTACGTCCGGATCGCGGTGCGGGCCGCGCGGTCGTCGGGAGCGCCGCTTCGCCCCGGCGCTTCGGGCGTCGTCCGGGCACTGCGGTCCGGGACCTGGCTGTTCCTGCGGACCGCGTCGTTGCGGATCGCGATGCTCGCGACCGTCGGCGCGGCCGCCGGACTCGGGACGGCAGGACTCGCGACGACGCAGGTCGGGCTGACCGTGTTCTCGACCCTGGCGTTCGCGCTCGATGCCCTGGCGATCGCCGGGCAGGCGCTCGTCGGGCACGGCCTCGGGGCGCGGGACCCGGTCCGGGTACGGCTGGTGACGCGGCGGCTCGTGCTGCTCGGGATCGTCGGTGGGGCGCTGCTCGGCGTGGTGACCCTGGCTGTCAGTGGTGTGCTCGGGCCGGTGTTCTCCGACTCGTCCGCGGTGCGGGACGCGCTGCCGCTCGTGCTGGTGCTCATCGCCGTCGGGATGCCCGTCGCCGGGTACGTCTTCGTGCTCGACGGGGTGCTGATCGGGGCCGGGGATGCGCGGTACCTGGCGATCGCGGGCGGCGTGAACCTGGTCGTGTACCTGCCGCTGCTGTGGTGGGCCGGCGGGACGCTCGCGGGGCTGTGGGCGGCGTTCGCCCTCGGGTACATCGGGGTCCGGGCGATGACGCTCGGGGTGCGCGCGCATCGGCGTGGATGGGTGGAACAGGCGTTGGCGCGGTGAGCGGGCCTGGTCCTTCCAGCGGGGCTTCTGTGCCTGTGGCTCCGTCGTCTTCTGTGGCGTCGTCGGCCGTGCTCGCCACGGTCGGGATCGGGGTGCAGGGCGTCGCGAAGCTGCTCGTGACCGTCGTCGTCGGGCGGGCGTTCGGCACCGAGACCCTCGGGCAGACCACTGCACTGTTGTCCCTGTCGGTGTTCGTCGCGCTGCTCTGGCCGAACGCCGCGGGCAACACCGCCTCTCGGTACCTGGCGATCGCGCTGCGGGGTCGGCGGTCGGACGCCGCGGTGAACCGGGTGCTCGGGCTGTCGATGCTGGTGTCGACCGTGGTGCTCGCCGCGGTCACCGTGCCGGTCGCGGTCGCCTGGGGCAACGGCCCCGGCATGGTGCTCGGTGGCGTCGGGGTCGTCGTCGGCTACGGCCTGTACTGCTACGCCCGCGGAGCGCAGCTCGGCTACGGTCGGGCACCGCGGGTCGCGCTCTGGGACTCGGTGACGAGCGTGCTCGCGCTCGGGATGCTCGTGGTGGCGTGCGTCGCTCGGCTCGAGCCCTTCGTGCTGCTGCCCCTGGCCATCGGGTACACGGTGTTCGCGATCGCGTGCTGGCCGCGGGGCAACGGCTTCGCGTCTGCTTCGCGCGAACCCGCTGCCGGGGTGCTCGGGTTCGCGGCGTGGAACGTGCTGGCGGTGGTGACCTCGAACGGGTTGCTGCAGTTGACGATGATCTCGGCGCAGGTGACCTCGTCGGCGCACGACGCAGGGGTCTACGCGGCGGCGTTCACCCTGGCGACGCCGGCGTCGATGCTCGGGCAGGCGTTGGGGCAGGTGCTCGTGCCGGCGTTCGCGCACCGGACCGACGGCGGATCGCTGCGCTCGCGTGGGGCGCTCCTGCTCGTCGTCGGGTTCGCTGCTGCTTCTGCCGTCGTGTTCGGACTGGTGGCGCTGCTCGCCGGGTGGTTCCTGCCGATCGTCTACCCCGCCGAGGGGGCTGCTGCCGTGGACGACCTGCGGTACCTGATGGTCGGGGTGTGGGTGTTCACCGTCGGGCTCGTGCCGGCTGCGCTGTTGCTCGCGTCGGGGAGGTCGCGGCAGGTCGCGCTGGCCTCGGTCGCCGGGTTCGTCGTCGGGGCGGTGCTCATGGCGGTGCTCGGACCCGTTGCTGGCGTCGCGGGTGGGACGACGGGGTTCTTGGTGGGGAGTGCGGTGAACCTGGTTGCGGTGGTGGGGCTCGGGGTGCGGCGGCGCTGACCGCCTTCAAGAGTCGTCCGCAAGCGCTACCGCACCCCTCGTTCAACGCGGTGCCGGCCCCTACAGGGGAACGGGGCCGTCCGCGAAACGACGGGCGCTCAGTAGATCTGAGCGCCCTTCACCCAGGCGGTACCCGTGAGGGTGTTCACCGACCCGGGCGCCTGGCGGACACCCCACTTCGTCGTTCCGTCGATCAACCACGCGCCGCGCGCAGAGTAGTTCCCAGTCCGGAAGCGGTACGACTTCGTACCCTTCGATGAGAAGGTCCACTTGCCGGCAGAACCGTAGAAGCAGTTGTTCGTGTACGGGGTCGCCGCAGCCGCCCAGTAGGCATCCCCGCTCTTGCAGGTGTTGCGTTCGCTGATGCGGCCGGTCGCCGCACCAACGGGTGCGACTGCGATGAGCTCACCCGACTCGGCGTGCGAGGTGACCGCAGTCTGGTGAGTTGCGACGTAGTCCAACACGTCGGACCTCGTCGCCGCTGACTTCGCGGACAGGGCTGGAATCCCGGTGATCGTGATCCCGTCAACCGTCCAGTTCGGCGAGGCCGGAGCGGCCTGCGCTGGACCGGCGAACACCCCTGCGAGCAATGCGCCGGTCAGTGTGGAGGTGATGATGATGGTGGGCAATCGTGACATGGAGAACTCCGTTCACAGACAATAGTGACCTTCTGTATATCACCGTCCACGTTGTTATTCTGACCGATCGAGCGCCTCGAAGCGTTGCCGCTGTGACGGCCGGGCCTTCCGGCAACACCTCTAGCCATGGTCGCCCCCTCCGGCACCCTGCACATCAGTGAAGCAAACAGCAGCGTGTACGCGTTGATCACCCACTGCAGACCCGACGTGATGCGCAGAGCGCCCGACCGATCGAGAGGTCTAGACCCGATGCCTCGGGCCGGCGGGCGAGATGCCGTCGCTAGTAGGTACCAGCATGGGCCGGCGGCCCCGTCGTGTCCCCCACCCGCAACTCCGAGACGAACGACGCCGGCTGCGGCTCCGCCCCCTCGAGCATCGCCAGCGCAGCACGAGCGGCAGCCTGGCCCTTCTGCACGAACGGCTGCACGAGTGTGGTCAGGTGCCGGATCGGGGTCCGGTGCAGCAGGCTGTCGTCCACCGTGATGCCGTCGAACCCGACGACGCTGACTTCCTCGGGCACCCGCAGCCCGGCGTCGAGGGCAGCCGAGATCACCCCGACGGCGATCAGGTCACTCTGCGCGATGACCGCGGTCGGCCGTGGCCCGTCCGCCGCGAACAGCTCCACGCCGGCCAGGCGTCCTTCTTCCACCGAGCTCCCCGCCGTCTCGACCGCCACGACGGCGGGGTAGACCTCGCGCACGCCCCGGAGCCGTTCGAGCGTCGTGAACGCGATGCCCGAGGCGAACCGGTCGTCGTCGATCGGCCCCCGCCGACGAGCAGCGTCGAGCGGCAGCGTCACCACCGTGACCGCAGTGTGCCCGAGGTCCTGCAGGTACGCAGCAGCACGGCGCGAGGCATCCCGGTTGTCGAGCTGAACAGGGACGGCACCCTCGATCTCGTCCGCCTCGATCGCGACGACGGGGATCTGCCGGCGCCGCAGCACCGCCACGGCCGGGTCGATCCGGACGTTGCACCCGACGAGCACGACGGCGTCCATCGGGGCATCGACGAGGGGGCCGGCTCCCTGTTCGTCATCGAGCGGACTCCGGACGAGCAAGAGCGAAGCGCCCGCAGCCCCGGCGACCTCGGCGATGCCGTCGAGCGTCAGGACGTTGACGGGGTCACGGAAGGCATCGCTCAGACGCTCGTCCATGACGACACCGATGACGCCCGAACGCCCTCGGCGGAGCGAACGCGCACGGGGGTCGGGGCCGCCGTAGCCGAGTTCTGCGGCGGCGGCGAGGACTCGGGCCTTGGCGTCCTCGGACACCGGGCCGCTGCCGCTGAACGCGAGCGAGGCCGTCGACGGCGCGACACCGGCGGCACGGGCGACCGCGGCCAGCGTCGGGCGCGACGGACGGGTGCCGCCGCCGCGGGAAGGCGACGCGCCGAGTGCTGTTGCCGGTTCGTCCATCGCCGGTTAGCGTAGCGGGAACAAGCGGTCGAATCGATTCGATAACGACCGACACCGAACAAAACGCGCAGCGCGACCCGCACCACGACCACCAGCAACGAAGCACGATGGGACCACCATGACGACGCCGTCCACCCGCACCGTTCCGACCACCAGGGCCTGGATCATCGCGGTGTTCGTGGTGTTCACCCTGTCCGGGCTCGACATCGCGACGTGGCTCGGCCGGATCCCGAGCGTCCGCGACTCATTGGGCGCGAGCACGTTCGAGATGGGGCTGCTCGTGCTCGGCATGGCCGTCGGTTCGATCGGTGGCCTGACCTTCGCCGGCCACATCGTCGCCAAGCTCGGCGCGCGGCGCGGGATCCAGATCGCCGCCGCCTGCCTGGCGCTCGGCATGGTCTTCGCTGGCATCGCGGTCACGCTCGGCTGGGGCTTCGCCGCCATCTGGATCGCCCTGATCGCCTTCGGGTTCGGCAACGGCCTGTGCGACGTGTCGATGAACGTGTCCGGTGCCGCAGCCGAAAAGGCCGGCGGGCGCACGATCATGCCGCTGTTCCACGCAGCGTTCTCCCTCGGAACGCTGGCGGGCGCCGGGCTCGGAGCGCTGGCCGAGCGGCTCGAGATCCCGGTGTCCGTGCACTTCATCGTGCTGGTCGTCATCACGAGCGCCGTGATGCTCGTCGCCGTCACGAAGTTCCAGGACGAGCACCGCTTCGCCGAGCAGGTCTCCACCGACACCAGCCCGGTCGCGACGCCGCTCACCCGCATGCAGGTCTGGGCGCAGCCGTCCACGATCCTCATCGGTGTGATCGTGCTCGGTATGGCCCTGGCCGAGGGCTCCGCGAACGACTGGCTGCCGCTCGCGATGATCGACGGGCACGGCCTCGACAACGCCGCCGGTGCCGGCGTGCTCACGGTGTTCCTCGCCGCGATGACCGTCGGCCGGGTCGCCGGCAGCCCCCTCATCGACAAGTTCGGGCGCGTCCCGATCCTGCGGATCAGCGCCGCCGTCGCGGTGGTCGGACTCGGCATGCTCATCTTCATCGACAACGTGCCGCTCGCGATTGTGGGTGTGGTGCTCTGGGGCCTCGGTGCCAGCCTCGGTTTCCCGATGGGCATGTCGGCCGCCGCCGACGACCCCCGCACAGCCGCCGCCAAGGTCAGCGCCGTCGCGACCATCGGGTACGTGGCATTCCTGGCCGGTCCTCCGCTCATCGGGTTCCTCGGCGAGCACGTCGGACTGCTCGGTGCGCTCCTGGTCGTCTTCGTGTTCATCATCGCGGCGGGACTCGCGTCGGGTGCTGCCCGTGAGACCGGCGCCGCCGCCCGGCCGACCCGCGGGAGCGGCGACGGACACGGCGGGGGCGAGCCGCGCCTCCCGGCCGGCAGCGCCGACAACGCCGGCAGCGCCGACAACGCGACGAACGCTGCCAACACGACGAACGCTGCCGACGCAACCAGCACTGCTGACGCGACGAGCGCGCCGTCCGGGTCGGGACGCGACGCCCGTTAGGCTTCCCGGGTGCGTCTCGTCATCGCCCGCTGCTCCGTCGACTACGCCGGACGGCTCTCAGCCCACCTGCCGCTCGCGACCCGTCTGCTCATGCTCAAGGCGGACGGCTCACTGCTCGTGCACTCCGACGGTGGCAGCTACAAGCCGCTGAACTGGATGAGCCCGCCGTGCTCGATCGAGATGAGCGAGCCGGACGAGGAGCAGACCGTCGGTGGCATCACCGAGGTCTGGACGGTGACGCAGAAGAAGACCCAGGACCGCCTGATCGTGTCCATCCACGAGGTCATCGCGGACCAGACCCACGACCTCGGCGTCGACCCGGGCCTGGTGAAGGACGGGGTCGAGGCGCACCTGCAGCAGCTCCTCGCGGAGCAGATCGAACTGCTCGGCGACGGCCACACGCTGGTCCGCCGCGAGTACATGACCGCCATCGGGCCGGTCGACATCCTGGCGCGCGACGACGCCGGGGCAAGCGTCGCCGTCGAGATGAAGCGCAACGCCAACATCGACGCGGTCGAGCAGCTCACGCGGTACCTCGAGCTCATGAACCGCGACCCGCACCTGCGTCCGGTGCAGGGCGTGCTGGCGGCGCAGACCGTGGCGCCGCAGGCGCGCACCCTCGCCGAGGACCGCGGCATCCGCGTCCTCGTGCTCGACTACGACGCGATGCGCGGTATCGAGGGCGGGCACACCCGCCTGTTCTGAGTGCGGTGCGGCGCGTGCGTGTTGGTGCGTTGCCGCCGGAACCAGGTTCCGGACACGGAACCGCGGAATCGCGTGGTGCTGTGTCCGGAACCTGGTTCCGCCCGACGGCCCGACCGCCGCCGCCGCCCGACCGGGAGGCCCGGCGCACGTCCGCCCCGTCGCGCGCGGCACCAGGATGGTCCCGTCGACCACCGCCGGTAGGGTGGGCAGGACATGACCAGCCCGTTCTCCGCCATCCTGTTCGACCTCGACGGCACCATCAGCGACTCCGCGCCGGGCATCCTCGAGAGCCTGACGCACACCTTCCGCACCGTGGGCGTGCCGGTGCCCGACCACGACACCCTGATGTCGTTCGTCGGCCCGCCGATCATGGACACGTTCCGGGTCGCGATGCGCATGGACGAGGCGCAGGCGGAGCACACCCTCGCCGTGTACCGCGAGCACTACTTCTCGCACGGCGCCCTCGACTCGACGATGTTCCCCGGCATCGACGTCGTGCTCCGGACGCTGCACGACGCGGGGCTGCCGATCTCGACCGCGACGAGCAAGCCCGAGACGCCGGCGACGTACATCCTCGAGCACTACGGGCTCACCGGGGACATCGACATCATCACGGGCGCCAGCGACGACGAGGTCCGATCGAGCAAGGCCGACGTCGTCGAGGAAGCCCTGCGCCGCCTCGACGCCCGAGGGTTCGACATCAGCCGTCCGGTACTCATCGGCGACCGGGTGCACGACGTCGAGGGCGCCACGGTGCACGGTGTCCCGGTGGTCTTCGCCGAGTGGGGGTACGGCTCCCCCGCCGAGGCCGAGGGCACCATCGCCACGGCCGCCACCCCGCTGGACCTGCTCCCGATCCTGCTGCCGTGACGGGCAGGACCGACGCGACGGGCGGGACCGACGCGACGAGCGGGCGCGGCCGGACCGGCGCGACGCGGCAGGGGCTGCGTGCCGCCGCGTGGGTGCTGCCCGCCGCCATCGTCCTCATCGCACTGAACTTCCGCGGGCCGATCGTCGCGACGGCCCCGGTCATCGGCGACGTCCGGCTCGACCTCGGCCTGACGTCCACGATCGCCGGGCTGCTGACGACGATCCCCGTGCTCTGCTTCGCCCTGGCGACGCCGTTCGCCAGCTGGGTCATCGCGAAGGCCGACCCCGAGCGTGCGGTGTCCCTGTCGCTCGTCATCGTGCTCGCCGGCACCGTGGTGCGTTCGATGCCGTCGTCCGCCGCACTGCTCATCGGCACCGCGGTGATCGGCATCGGCATCACGATCGGCAACGTGGTGATCCCCGTCGTCATCCGGCGGGACACCTCGCCGGAGCGTGTCGGGCTGGTCACCGGCGTCTACACGTCGGCGCTCAACGTCGGGTCGATGATCACCTCACTCGCGACCGCTCCCCTGGCGGCGCTGTGGGGTTGGCCCGTCGCGATCGCCGTGTGGGCGGTCTTCGCGGTCATCGCCGGGTTCGCCTGGACGTACGCGGTGGGCGCCCGGGCCGCGTGGCGCCGCCCGGTGCGCTCCGACGACGACGAGCCCCTGCCGATCACCGGTCCGATCGACCAGGTGCTCGACACCGGGGCGATCCGGACGATCCGCGCCGACCGGGCCGCGGCGGCCGCTGCTGCTGCCACCGCCGCCGAGCCGGTCCGTCCTGCACGACGACTCATCACGTGGGGGCTCACGCTGGCCTTCGGTGGCCAGGCGTTCTCGTACTACGCCCTGACCGCCTGGATCCCGACCCTGCTGCACGACGAGATCGGGTTCTCGAAGGCGTCGTCCGGGGCGAGCTCGTCGGTGTTCCAGATCCTGGCCGTGGTCGGTGCGCTCGGGGTCCCGCTGCTCGCGGCGAAGTGGCGGCCGCGGGCGATCATCGCGCTCGTCGCGTTCCTGTGGCTGGCGATGCCCCTCGGGCTGCTCTTCGCCCCGCAGCTCTGGTTGCTGTGGTCGGTGCTCGGCGGCGCGGCCCAGGGCGGCGGCATCACCGTGATCTTCATCGTGATCGTGCGGATCGTGTCGAGCGACGCCGATGCCCGTCGGATGTCCGCGTTCGTGCAGGGCGGCGGGTACCTGATCGGCTCGGCCGGGCCGCTCGTCGCCGGGGCGCTGCACGGTGCGACCGGGGACTGGACGGCACCGCTGCTCGTCGTGCTCGTGTCGGTGCTGACGCTCGGGGTCGTCGGCACGCTCGCCGCGCGCCGCGTGTCCTGAGGGGCGCCGCGCGAGCTGCTCTGCGGGGGCGCTTCGTGAGCAGAAATGGTCGGGTCGCCGCACCTGACCCGACCATTTCTGCTCACGAAGTCCCGCCCGCGCCCCGCCCGCGCCCACTACCGCGCGGCGAGCACCTCGCGGAGCGACATCGGGCGCCGGCCCGTGATCCGCTCGACGTCGCCGGACACGTGCGCGAGAGCCCCCTCGGCGATCGCCGTGTAGGTGCTCACCCAGGCGTCGGCCTGCCACGGCTCGGGGTTCCACTGCGCACGAGACGCGTACGCCTCGTCCAACGTCTCCGGGTGGTACGTCACCGTCCGGCCACGCACCTCGGTCACCACCGCGGCGGCTTCGGCGAGCGTGATCGCCGCCGGCCCGGTCAGCTCGTACGTGCGGTCCACGTGCGCACCCGGGTCCTGCAGCACGGCCGTCGCGACCCGGGCGACGTCCGCGCGGGCGACCGCCGCCATGGCGCCGTCGCCTGCCGGTCCGCGGATGACGCCGTCCTCGCCGACCAGGTCCTCGACGAAGTCCAGGTAGAAGCTGTCCCGCAGGAACGTGTACGCCGTGTCGGTCGCGCGGATCGTCTGCTCGGTCGCCCAGTGGTCGCGCCCGAGGGTGAAGGTCGCGTCCTCGGCCGCGCCGAGGAACGACGTGTAGACGACGTGCCGCACACCGGCTTCGGCAGCTGCTGCGACGAAGGTGCGGTGCTGGTCGAGCCGGTCCTCGGCCTCGGCCGCCGACACCATCAGGAGCACGTCGACCCCCTCGAGCGCCACCCGGCTGGCGTCGGCGTCGGCGAACGTCGCGACCGCGACCTCGGCGCCGGGCAGCTCCGGCGCGCGCGCTGCGTCGCGCACGATCATCCGGAACGGCACGCCGTCCGCGGCGAGCGCGCGTGCGACGGCGCCCCCGATGTTGCCGGTCGCTCCGGTGATGGCGATGGTCATGGTCGCTCCTTCGATCGGTGTCGCGTCGTTCTGATGGTCACGTCCGCACCGTCCTGGAGGCACGGATCACCGTGGGCGCGACCCTCGCCGCGTTGACGCCGTCGACCTCCACCGCCCAGGCGCGCGCGGCGTCGTGGTCGCGTCCGTGACGCATGTGCCGACCGACCAGGCGGTCGACCCGCACCCCGTCGTCGACGGCGCAGAACCAGGTCTCGGTGAACAGGTCGCCGAGCGCTGCCCACGGTTCGGCATCGTCGAGCAGGTAGTTCCCCTCGGAGACCACGAGCCGGGCGGTCGGCGGGACGGCGATGCTGCCGGCGACGGGCTCGTCGATGCGGCGGTCGAAGTCCGGCGCCCACACGGTGGTGTCGGCAGCGACGAGTCGTCGGACCACGGCGACGTAGCCGTCGGCGTCGAACGTGTCGACGGCGCCCTTGCGGTCGTGCCGGCCGAGGGCGTCGAGCGCGGCGTTCGACAGGTGGAAGCCGTCCATCGGCACCTGCACCGCCGTGCCGGCCCCGAGTCGCTCGTCGACGGCGGCGACCACGCGGCGGGCCAGGGTCGACTTGCCGGCACCGGGAGCCCCCGCGATGCCGAGCACTGCCCGGGGCCCCGCCGAGGCCAGCTCGACCGCACGCTCGACGGCGTCGTCGACGCTGCTGTCCGGGTGGCTCACGGCCCCATCCTGGCAGAGCGCGCCGACACCGGACCGGGGTGGTTCACTGGCGGCATGGTCGATGCGACGAAGGCGTTCAGCGGGTTCTCGGTACGTGACGTCCCGGAGGCGAAGGAGTTCTACCAGGACGTCCTGGGGGTCGAGGTCACCGAGGACCACGGCATGCTCTTCCTGCAGCTCGGCGACGGCCACGGTGTCCTCGTGTACCCGAAGGGCCCTGCGCACGAACCGGCTGCCTTCACGGTGCTGAACTTCCCCGTGCCGGACGTCGACGCCGCGGTGGACGAGCTCACCGCGAAGGGCATCACGTTCCTGCAGTACGAGGGGATGACCGACGAGAAGGGCGTGAACCGCAAGGGCGGGCCGCTCATCGCCTGGTTCACCGACCCGTCGGGCAACGTCCTGAGCGTCGTCGCCGAGTGAACATGTTGTGTTCAGAAAGCTCGCGCCGGCTCCACTGACCGCCCTACCGTCTTCCCACAACGACGAGAGGACGGCCATGACCGCTGTGGTGGGACGACATTGGACCCGCGAGGAACTCCTCATCGAACGCGCGCGGGTCCGGGCGCAGTGGGACCTCGATGAACGAGAGTTCGAGCCGACCGAGCAGTGGCGCGATCTCTTCATCGACGAGTTTCTGGCGCAGGACTGGCTCGACAGCATCTCCTTCCTGCTGGGCGAGCGATGACCGGCAGTGCGGAGTCAGCGGCGCAACAGCAGATGGAACTCGCGCAGGCTCTCCTGGACGCTTGCCTGCCCGGACACGGGGCGCGAGTCGACTACGACCTCGACGTGCCGAGCGGGACGATCGTCATCCAGCCTGCTCCAGAGGTAGGAAGCACCCCGCGAGTCAGTCTGACGGTCGGAGGCGTCCACACCGCCGACGTCACGCTGTCGATGCGGTTTCGCTGGTTCGACCACCTCGACGCGCTCGAGGTGAACGAGAGCCGGTTCACCCTGTTCCTCGCAGACGACCGGCAACCGCTGGTCCGTTTCGAGTTCCAAGAAGCGTTGACCGCCACCCCGCAGTCGCACTGGCACCTGCACGCCGAGCGCGGCTCGTTCAGTGCATTGCTGGCCAGGGCGGGCGACAACGGATCAGGGCGTCGCGACGCCGCTCGGCTGTCCTCGTTGCACTTCCCGCTCGGCGGCCCGCACTTCCGACCGAGTCTCGCCGACGTGGTCGAGTTCGTCATCGTCGAGTGCGGCGTCGATTCGCTCCCGACCTGGCGGTCAGCGGTGCACGAATTCCGGAAGCATTGGCGCCGAGGTGAAGCGGCGGCGACAGCTCGTCAGTTCCCCGCCGAGACCGCCCAGGCACTCCGCGCACTCGGGTGGTCCGTCCAGCCGCCGGCACCCGCTGAGATCCCGACACAGTTCGCGACGCTGGCCGCCGGATGAGGGGTCAGCGGGTGAGCGCACCCGCCCACGCCAGTGCGACGGGTACGAGCAGCCCGTGCCGGTGGTGCGGGAGCTCGGCGATGGGCAGCCAGCGCGACTCGTCGGTCGACCCGTCGATCTCGTCGCGCAGTGTGCCGCCGACGACCGTCGCGCGGAACACGACCTGCACGGCCTTCATCGGGCGACCGTTGGCGTGGATCCGGCGCTCCGCGGGGACGACGTGGTGCCGGACGCCGAGCAGGGCGCCGACCTCGGACTCGTACCCGGTCTCCTCGCGGACCTCCCGCACGACGGCCTGCTCGACGGTCTCGTCGAACTCGACGCCACCGCCCGGCAACGTCCACGTGCCGGCTTCAGGGAAGCGCAGCTTCGCCAGGAGCACCCGGTCACCGTCCGTGATCACGCCGTACGCGGCGAGCCGGGTGTCGTAGTCGGTGTACTCCATGGGCCGACCATGCCAGGTGGGCGAGCCGACGCACGCAAGCCGCGCCGTGCCTCCCGTCCGTGCTCCCGCTCGGAGTCCTCAGGCGTCGACGCGCGCTGCTGCCCAGCCGACCCGCATCCGGGCGACGGCGCGGTCGAAGCCGCTCAGCGGCTCGGCGTCGTCGCGGACCATCGCCTGCAGCTGCAGCCCCTCGAACAGTGCCATGAGCTGCTCGGCGGCGTGCCGGGGCGAGGCGCCCCGTGGCTCGCGGGCAGCGACGACGTCACGGACCAGGGCGAGGGTGAGGTCCTCGAACGCCCGGGTGTACTGGGTGCGGAACCACCCGGCTGCCGGGTGGCCAGGGTTCGACGCGGCGCTGAGCACAGCGATCCGGAGCCGGACGAGGGCCGGGTCCGTGATGCCGGCCTCGAGTCGGGCGCGCAGGTACGCGACGGCACCGTCCCGTTCGGCGACGGGCCACAGCGCGAGTCGGCTGCCGTTGTTCCACCGGTCGATGACCGCGACGACGAGGAGTTCCCACATCGGGAACGCTCGGCCGACCTCGGCGACCGGCACCTCTGCGTGCTCGGCGACCTCGTCCGGTCCGACCCGGTGGAAGTCCGTCGCGCGGTACGCCGCGATCGCACCGGACACGATGCGTGCACGGAGATCGGCGTCGGGCGTGGGCATGCTGACGATTGTCCGGTCCCGGGAGCGACCACGCGACCGCCAGTTCAGGGGGCGCGAAGACGGTCAGTACTGGTCGAACGTCAGCGTCTCGTCGTCCGGGGCGGTGACGGCGCCGGTCCGGGCGAACTCGGCCCAGATCGCACGGAAGGCCCGGCCGCGCCGCTCGACCTCGGGCCAGTCGCGCTCGGGGACGAATCGGGTGCCGGCCCAGGCCTCGCGGCCGCCGAGCAACAGCGGCAGGTCGCTCATGTGGACGGCGCCGGTCGGCGCGGTCGTCACGCCACGGAGGAGCCGGTAGGACGTCGCCCGCCCGCCGGCTCGGCGGTGCCGCGCGGTGAAGCGTCGGACGTCGCGGCCGTAGATGACGTCGGAGAGCGGACGGACCACCCACCAGCGGAGCGCCGGGCGCAGGATCCGTGACCGAGCGACCCGCGACA
This sequence comes from Curtobacterium sp. PhB142, assembly GCF_004341255.1. Taxonomy (NCBI): domain Bacteria; kingdom Bacillati; phylum Actinomycetota; class Actinomycetes; order Micrococcales; family Microbacteriaceae; genus Curtobacterium; species Curtobacterium sp. PhB142. The sequence goes on from NZ_SLUT01000001.1 coordinate 399,462, forward strand.
GACCGCGGACCAACGGCACGTACATGCCGGTCTCGTCCGTCGCGGAACCGATCAGGACGTCGACGTCGGGAGCGACTCGGCTCCAGGCGTCGTCGAGGTCGCGTTCGGCGGGCAACGGGGCGAACCCGTACTGGGTGCCGAACGGCATCCCGCCCGCGAGTCCGTACGGCGCAGCAGCCCGGGTGCCGAGGGCCTGTCGTTCGAGCAGGTCGTCGAGCGGGGTGTCGGCGTGCACGGCACCGACCGCCCGGATCATCGCGCGGTTCATGCGGGAACGACCGCGCGACAGCCCGAGCGGTGCGCTCTGGATGATCGCCCGGCGGAACAGCCCGGCCGCGCCGTCGCTGATCATCAGGTGGGCTGCTGCGTCGCCGCCGGCCGACTGCCCGAACACCGTGACGAGGTCGGGGTCGCCACCGAACGCGGCGATGTTCGCCTGCACCCAGCGGAGCGACTCGAGCAGGTCGAGCAGCCCGAGGTTCGCCGGGATCGACGCCCCGTCGCCCAGGAACCCGAGGACCCCGAGCCGGAAGGTCACCGACACCACGATCACGCGCTGCTCGGTCACGAGGTCGCGGGCGTCGTAGATCGGCAGGTCGCCGCCGCCGATGACGTACGAGCCGCCGTGGATCCAGACCATCACGGGCAGGCGCTCGTCGGGCGTCACGTCGGCGGGCAGCGTGATCGACAGGCGCTGGCAGTGCTCGTCGACGGTGATGTCCTCGACCTCGCCGAGCAGCTGGTCGACGAACTGCGCGTGCGGCTGCGGCGCCACGGGGGACGGCGTCGACGCGTGCAGTTCGCTCGCGAAGGGCGGCATCGGCTCCGGCGGCGCGAACCGGTCGGCCCGCGCGTAGGGGATCCCGAGCGCGCGGACGACGTCGCCGTCCACCGTCCCGACGATCCGGCCGGCCGGGGTGTCGAACGGGGCAGGCGTCGCGTCGAGCATGGGCTCCACGCTACCGAGGGTCGCTGACCCGCTCGTGGGTCGGTTCGGCGACCGGACGCAGCGACCCGGATGCGGCGAAGGCGGCCACGAAGAGCACGGCGATCAACCAGAGCGCGCTGAGCGCGCCGACCTGCTCGGCGATCGCGCCGATGACGGGCGGGCCGGCGAAGTTCGCGAAGTACCCGATCGACGCGACGACGCTGACCCGGGCAGCCGGGTTCGGGCCGCTCTGCGCCGCTGCCGACATGCCGAGCGGGAACCCCATCGAGACGCCGACCGCCCAGAGGACCACGCCGATGAGCGTGAGCCACCAGGTCGTGCCGACGATGAACAGGACGGCGCCGAGGATGCCGAGCGCGGTCGTCCAGCGGACCGTCCGGACCCGTCCGAGCCGATCGACGACGGGGCCGGCGAAGACGCGCGTCGCGGCCTCGGAGACCGCGAACACGGTGAAGAAGAGTGCGCCGACCGTCGCCGTCTGGCCGTGTCCGTCGGTGGCCGCCAGGGCGAGCCAGTTGTTCGCCGACCCCTCGCCGAGTTCGACGCCGAGCATCACGACGCCGATCAGCAGCAGTCGGACGTCCGCCCAGCCGCGCGCCCACTGCCGCAGGCGCTGCCGCGGGGTGAGCGTCGTGTCGTGTTCCTCGGCGCGCGTGCCGTCCGGGATCGCACGCATGGCGATCACGCCGACCACCAGGATGACGACGGCCTCACCGATCAACTGGGCCGAGGGGGTGATGCCCAGCCACGCGCAGAGGGCGGCGATCCCGGCGCCGAGGGCCGCGCCTCCCGACCAGGCGGCGTGCATCAACGGGAGCAGCGTGCGACCGGCGAGCGCCTCGATCGCCGTGCCCTCGACGTTCGCCATCACGTCGAGCGCGCCGATCCCGGCACCGGCGACGACGAACCCGACGCTCGCGAGCGGCACGGAGTGCAGCGCAGCGGCGACGCCGATGAGCGCCAGTGCGGCGGGGACCAGGACGGCGACCGCCGTCAGGGCACGTCGGCCGCCCAGGCGCCGGAGCAGCGGGGCGGCGCTGAGCAGGCCGCCGATCGAGCCGATCGTGACACCGCCGAGCATGAGACCGATGGTGCCGATGTCGACACCGAGCTCGACGCGGAGCTCCGGGAGCCTGGGACCCCAGCCGGCCAGGCTGATCCCACCGATGGCGAACGCGACGATGATCGCGTTCCGCCACCCGGCGAGCTGGCTGCGGTCCACGTCGACCCCGGAGGTGTGCATCCGGCTATCGAACCCGCTTGATGGGGATCACCACAAGGGCACCGATGATGGCGATCGCGCCGGCGGCCCAGCACATGAGCGTGTAGTTGTCGGCGGCGTCGCCCGACCCGATCTTGAGGAAGAACAGTGCGACGGCCGGAGCGAGCGACTGCGGCAGCGCGTTGGCGATGTTGATGACCCCGAGGTCCTTGCCGGGGCGGTCGGCGTTCGGCAGCACGTCGACGACGAGCGCCGTGTCGATGGCCGAGTAGATGCCGTACGCGAAGCCCATGATGACCTCGGCCACGTAGAAGCCGTTCACGGTGTCGGCGTGCGCGAGCACGACCAGGCCGACGGCGAACATCGCCGTCGAGCCACCGACGAAGACCTTCCGACGGCCGATCTTGTCGGACGCCCAGCCGGACAGCGCCGCGCTGACCAGGAGCGCGATCGTGTAGAGCAGCACACCGAAGGCGACGGCCGCAGTGGCCTCCTTCGCGTCCTCGATGCCGAGGTGCTTCTCCATGTAGAGCAGGCGGTAGGTCGTGAACATGAAGGTGGCGAAGATGATCAGGAAGCGCGACCACCAGGCGAACGCGAAGTCCGGGTTCTTGATCGGGTTCGTCCAGAACGAGGCGATGAGGTTCAGGAACGTGAACTTCTTCAGCTTGTACGTCGGCAGGTCGTCGCGGGCGACCACGGCGTACACCGCGACGAGGATGATCGCCAGGATGCCGGGTGCGATGAACAGCACGGGCAGGTTCGCGACGAAGAACACCGACAGGTAGGTGCCGGCGAGTACGGCGATGTTCTGCGCGAGGGCGATGATGCTCGACGAGCGGCCGCGCTGCAGCTGGGGCACGTTGTCGGCGAAGCTCGCGAGCAGGGTGGCCAGCGTCGCGTTGGCGGCGAGCTGGGCGAGGAGCCAGGCCAGCGTCAGGTTCAGGACGTCGGGCGAGTAGGCGATCCAAGCGAGGGCGATCGCGAAGACGACGACACCGCTCAGCAGCCAGGGCCGACGACGACCCCAACGGGTGCGGGTGCGGTCGGACAGCGCGCCGGCGAGGGGGTTCATGATGAGCGCACCGAACGCGCCGATCGGCAGCACCGAGCCGATGACGTTCGCCGCGTCGTCGCCGACCAGGGCCTGCGCCTTGAGCTGCATGCTGACGTAGACCGGTGCCATGAGTGCGACGAAGAGGCCGAACTGCCCGAGGAACAGGGCGATCTGGTAGCCGATGCCCACCTTCACGGTGCTGATCGGCTGGGTGATGCCCTCTTCGGGGTGCAACAGTGCCGGGCTGCCGGGTTCGGGTGTGCTCATGACGCCTCCTCGAGTCGATGCTGGTGGCCAAAACCGTCCTGTGCACGGTTTTGACTGGCTGAGCATACATCGACAGGTGTCGTTCATGTAATGACGTGCGACACGGGAGGACGCAAAAACTACACACCGGGTGGTTTTTGGGGTAGCGTCGTCATCGATCTCGCCGTGGAGCATCGCTCCTCGACGGACTGCGACACCCAGTGCTTCGACACCTGGGAGTCGCGACCCCCAGACAGGACCGAAGGAGCCTCTGCAATGCCCACCACTTCTGTGCAGCTGTACTCGCTGCGAGACGCCATCGCCGAAGACCTCGACAAGGCCATCGCCCGTGTCGCCGAGATCGGGTACGAGAACGTCGAGCCCTACGCGTTCGTCGAGCGCGCCACGGACCTCGAGCGTGCCTTCGCCGCGACCGGCCTCAAGGCGCCGTCCGGCCACGTCGCCGTGATCGACGCCGAGGACACCGCGCCGATCTGGGACGCCGCCGAGCGCCTCGGCATCCAGACGGTCATCGACCCGTTCATCCCGACCGACCGCTGGCAGACCGCCGACGACGTCGCGAAGATCGCGGAGCGCGTCAACGTCCTGACCGCCGAGGCAGCCTCGCGCGGCCTGAAGTTCGGCTACCACAACCACCAGTGGGAGTTCACGAACAAGGTCGACGGCCGCACGGTCTACGACCACTTCGTCGAGCAGATCAGCCCGGAGACGGTGCTCGAGCTCGACACCTTCTGGGCGACCGTCGGTGGCGCCGACGCTCCCGCCGTCCTGAAGGCACTCGGCGACCGCGTCGTCGCCATCCACGTCAAGGACGGCAAGGTCGACGGTGACATCCTCACCGCGCTGCCCTCGTCGGAGAGCGCGCTCGTCGTGCCCGAGGCGCTGCAGCGTGCGTTCGAGAACCAGACCCCCGCGGGCCAGGGCGACGTGAACGTGGCGGGCATCCTCGCCGCGGCGCCGCAGGCCATCCGCGTCGTCGAGTTCGACGCCTACTCGGGCGACGTCTTCCAGGGCATCACCGAGTCCCTCGCATGGCTGAAGGACAACGACAAGTGAGCCGCATCGGAGTCGGCATCATCGGTGCGGGGAACATCTCGGACCAGTACCTGACGAACCTGACCCAGTTCGCCGACGTCGAGGTCCTGATGGTCGCCGACCTCATCCTCGAGCGCGCCGCGTCCCAGGCCGAGAAGTACGGCGTGCCCGCGTCCGGCACGGTCGAGGAGCTCCTCGCCCGCGACGACATCCAGATCGTGGTGAACATCACGATCCCCGCCGAGCACGCCAAGGTCGGGCAGCAGATCATCGCTGCCGGCAAGCACACCTGGAGCGAGAAGCCGGTCGCGACGAACGCCTCGGACGCGCAGGAGCTGCTCGCAGCCGCTGCCGCCGCCGGTGTCCGCTACGCCTGCGCCCCCGACACCGTCCTCGGTGCCGGCATCCAGACCGCCATCCGCGCCATCGCCCGTGGCGACATCGGCACGCCGCTCACCGCGACGACGATGTTCCACGTGCCCGGACCGGACCAGTGGCACCCGGACCCCGAGTTCCTGTACGCCCAGGGCGCCGGTCCGCTGTTCGACATCGGCCCGTACTACGTCACGACGCTCCTGCACGCCTTCGGCGCCGCCTCGCGCGTGCAGGCCGTGTCGTCGAAGTCCCGCGAGACGCGCGTGATCGGTTCCGGCCCCCGCGCCGGCACCGAGTTCGCCGTCGAGGTGCCCACGCACCACGCAGCGCTCATCTCGTTCGAGGGCGGCCAGTCGGCCCAGACGACCCTGTCGTTCCAGCACGCGCTGCCCCGCAACGGCTTCGTCGAGATCAACGGCTCCGAGGGCACCATCGTGCTGCCGGACCCGAACGTCTTCGACGGCGACAGCACGCTGTGGACGCTCGGCAAGGACGAGCCGACCACGCTGACGCACAAGGGCTCCACCTGGGGCCGTGGCACGGGTGTCGTCGAGCTGGCCCGCGCGATCGCCGAGGGCCGCCCGGAGCGCGCCTCCGGTGCCGTCGCGTCGCACGCACTGGATGTCATGCTCGGCATCCGCGACGCCGCCGAGTCGGGTCAGTCCGTCGAGATCACCTCGTCGATCGACCCGATCCAGCCGCTTCCCGAGGACTTCGACCCCGCCGCCGCGGTCCTCGCCGAGGCCGCGAACGCGTAGTCACGTCGTGCGTCGCGCACCGCGCCGCACCTGGTGAGCAGAAATGGTCGGGTCCCGAACGGGGACCCGACCATTTCTGCTCACGAAACGCACGCCGCGAAGCGCGGGCCGCACAAGCGCACCCGCGCCGCGCTCACTCCGGCGGCGCGGGCACGATCTGCTCGAGCAACCGCAGCACCTTCTCGCCGTCGACGGCCTCGGGGTCGAGCAACCACTGCACCTGCAGCCCGTCGGACGCCGCGATGCTCAGCGAAGCGAGGTCGACCGGGTCCAGGTCGCCGCGGATCCGTCCCGCCGCCTGGTCCGCCGCGATCAACGCGGCCAGGTCGGCCCGGAGCCGCGTGAACCGCTCCCGCATGAAGTCACGGGTCGCCGGGTGCCCCTCCTGCACCGCGTCGGCCGCGAGCGTCGTGTAGAGCTGCACCAGGCCCGGCACCGCACGGTTGCGCGAGGCACTGTCGCGCATGTCCCCGATCGCCGACTTCAACCGGTCGGGCGCCCCCTGCTCGCGCACCTCGTGCTCGCGGTAGACGGCGAGCAGCAGTTCGTCACGGCTGGGGAAGTAGTGGCGGAGCGCCGCGTGGGTGATCCCGAGGGCCTCGGCCACGGACCGCAACGACGATGCGTCGACGCCCTGTTCCGCGACCATGCGGATCATCTCGTCGAGGATCTGGGTCCGGCGCTCGGCTCCCTTGCGGTACCCGCCGCGTCGCGGCGGGGCCGCGTCGTCGTCGGCGGGGTGCGTCATGCACCCAACTTACCGCTGGAAGGTTTTAGCGCCACCCCCTGGACTGGAGGCCCGTGGCGGGACCGCACCGCGCCTCCTGCCCGCAGGGGGTCGCGTCGACTGCCCCGGGTCGCGTCAGTCCTGGTCGTCGACGGTGTACTCGTCGACCGGTGCCGACTCACCGTCGGCGAGCGCGTCGACGATCCTGGTCAGCGACTCCGCGAGGACGGCGTTGTCGGCATCGGACAGGTGGTCGAGGACCCCGACCACGGCCTCGTGGAAGCGGGCGTACGAGGCATCGATCTTCTCGGCGGCGAGGTCTGTGGGTTCGAGGACCTGCGCGCGACGGTCGGTGGGGTGCGCGGTGCGGACGAGGAGTTCCTTGTCGACCAGCGCGTCCACGAGCTTCGTGACCGAGGCGTTCGACACGGTCAGCATGACGGCGAGGTCCTTGGGGCCCATGGTGCGGCCGTCGCGGTGGGCCTGGAGCATGTACCGGATCGCCAGGGACTCGTTCTTGCTCAGCCCGCTCTCGATGCGCGCGGACTCGATCTGCTGCTCTTCGGCGTGCTGGAGGCGCAGCAGCGCGTCGACGGCGGTCTTCGCGGCCTCGGATCGGGGCTCGTGGGCGTAGAGGTGGACGTGCTCTCGACGGACGACGGTCAACGGCATGTGATCATGCGCTCCTTGCTACGCGGCGGGGACGGTGAAGAAGTCGGCGTACGCCGGCTCGGCGCGACCGGCGAGGAGCGACGGGTCCTCGATGCGGCGCTCGACGTAGGCGTCGATGACGGCCGGGTCGGTCAGACCGATGCGGGTGTGGCTGCCACCGATCCGTGCCGCCCGAGGCATCCCGGAGTACGTGCTGTGCATGTCTGATCCCGCCCTTCTGCGGCCGTTCGTCCCGTGCGGACGCTCGAACTCTTTCACGACGTGAACGTTTTCCGCAACGAACGGTTCGCAAACTGTACGTTTCGCGCGCCGAACAGTTCGCGTCGCACATCAGCGCGCGGCGGCGGCCTGCGGTCGAAGACCCGCCGATACGCTGCACATCAGATGCCACTCTCGCCGGGGAGTGCATCCGGGCAAAGTTGAAGCCCACCACCGCAGCAACGGTGGTGGGCTTCGATCAGCTCTCCGAGTGGAAAGCCAGGGAAACAAGTCTTCCCGAGCTGAGCGCTCGGGAGCAAGCGTACGCGGGCACGCTCGCGTACGCATCCCTGGCTCTCCGCTCTTTCGTGTCGGCCGGCTGACACCGAGAGGAGGACTCGATGTCGAAGGACAACGAGTCCGACCGCAGGCGTCAGGTTCCGTGGTTGGGGATCGCGAGCTTGCTCGTGACCGTGGCGCGGTTCTTGTACGACCTGGGGCGGAAGGGCTAGGTGCTCGAGGCATCCCGCGGCGGTTCCATCGTCGCGGGATGCCTTCCGGAGCCGTCAGACCATCGCTGCGGCCATCACCGCCACCGCGATCCCCATGGCGAGCGTCTCGACGACGGGGAGCGCGCGGGTCCGACGCCGGATGCCGTCCCGCACCATGTGGGCGGTGAGCAGCAGGTAGCCGGTGGTCAGGCCGCCGAGGACGACCTGCCACGTGACCGCGACCGCACCGCCGTGTCCGTGCATGCCGACACCCGCCATGCCGGTCATGCCGGGGTCGTGCGCCATGCCGACGCCCAGCGCGCCCATCACCAGCAGACCGAGCGCCGCGTGCAGTCGCCCGAACCGACCGTGCGCCGACGCGACCCGGACCGACGGAGCCGACCCGGGCCTCCCGACCGAACCGGACGCACCAGACGCGCCGGACGCACTCTGCATCCGGTGCACCGCGGCGACCACCACGGCGAGCAGCGCGAGCACCACGAACCAGAGCACCCCGGGCAGCACGCGCGGCCCGAAGGCCCCGTCCACCATCACCACTGCCGCCACCACGTCGACCGCACGGCCGGGGCGCCACGCCCCGACCGTGCAACAGGCCCCGGCGGACGCCGGCACGATCGCGGCGAGCCCGAGCAGGTCGGTCACGTCAGTGTCCGTGTCCGTGCCCGTGGTCGTGGGCGACGGCGTCGTGCGCCGCCTCGACGCCACCGGACGCGTGGTGCGAGCAGTGCGACGCCGCGGTCGCACCGATCGCGGCCGGCACGTTGAGGGCCGGGTTCCGCGGGAAGAAGCCGTACGGCTTGAGCGTGAACTTGGCGTAGTCGACCGGCATGACGGGCCAGTCCTCGGGCCGCGGGAAGTGCGTCGGGCCGAAGGTGTGCCAGAGCACGATGTCCTCGCCGTCGAGCGGTCGGTCCCCCTCGACGTAGCGGGCGACCCCGTCGCCGCCGGGGTTCTGGTGCACGAAGTCGCCGGCGGCGAAGCGCTCCGCCGGGTCGTACTGCGTGACGTACAGGTGCTTGCGGGAGAACTCGGCACGCGCGGCGACCGAGGACGAGTCGTCGGCGAGCAGCACCGGGGCGTCCTGCGGGTACAGCACGTAGCCGGTGGGGCGGTCGAGGTGGTTGCGCTCCTCGGTGTTCGACACGAACCACGTGCGCGCCTTCGAGGCGTCGGCGAGACGACCCGACGACGACTCCGACGCGATCCGGGTCACCGACTTCGTGAACGCGTTGCCGTGCTCGTTGCCCGGTCCGACCGGCACCCGCACGGCGTCGACCTCGTCCACGGCGTTCGACAGCCCGTCGACCATCATGTCGAGCCGCGCCGAGAACAGGTGCTGGTGGTACGGGGCACCGAGGCCGGGGGCGACCTCGGAGGCGTAGGGGTAGTCGTCGCCGGACTCCGAGCGCCCCGGGTACGAGCTGGTGAAGAGCACGCCGGTGAGCTTCGCCTCGCACTCGATCGTGCCGTCCAGGTACAGGTACCAGTAGAAGCCGTAGTCGTAGTTGCCGACGGTGGTGAAGAACGAGATCACCAGGCGCCGGGATCGACGGACCTCCTGCGAGCCGGTGTAGATGTCGCCGTGCTTCCAGAGCGTGCCGAAGTCCTCCTCGTGCATGCAGATGCCGTTGCGGATGGTCTGCGGGTTGCCGAGCTCGTCGGCCAGGACGGCGTCGAAGTACTGGATCTCGCCGACGCAGTCGCAGCCGAGTTCGAGCGAGTTCGTGAAGCGACCGAACAGGTACTCGCCGGTGTCGAAGTAGTTCTGCCAGAACCGCACCGGAGACGGGTCGCCGTACGGCACGAGCATCTCGTCGATCGACGCCCGGTACACGATCGGGCGCAGCCGCTCGCCGTCCTGCCACGAGAGCTGGCGGAGCACGAGTCCCTCGCGGGCGTCGAAGCCGACCTGGAACCGCCAGTTCGCCCACTCGACGAACTCGCCGTCGACGCGGAACGACGGCCCCTCGGGCTGGGTGATGACGATCGGCTTGAGGTCGAGCGGTTCGCCCTGCACCGCGGGGTCGTCGAAGTTCCCCGAGGTGGTCGGAACGGGCATGTCCGCCACGTCCACGATCCGCGTGACGGCCCGGTTCGCCGCGTCGACGTACGCCGACAGGCCGTCGACGGGGTGCGCCCACACGTGGTCGGCCGGGTGGTCCTGCTTGAAGGCGAGCACGCGCAGGATGCGCCGACCGACCTCTTCCGGGTAGTCGTAGTACCCGGCGGACAGCGGCACGCACTTGACCTCGTCGGCGGACAGTCCGCGCTTCGCCAGGGCAGCGACCCAGCGCTCGTCCGCGTTCGCGATCTCGCCGACGGCGTCGAACTCCTCGATCAGGACGGGCAGCTGGCCACGGGACCCGTCGAGCACGTCGGTCCGCAGCACCGTGCCGGTGGTGATCGACACGACGCGGTCGGTGGAGCGACCGGTCGCCATGTCGAGCAGCATCACCCGGGCCGTGCGGTCCGGCAGGGGGCCGTCGCCGGCCTGCCACGCCAGGACCTCCTGCTTGTGCGGCTCCTCGAGGCCGACGTAGGCGAAGCGGGTGGTGTCGGTCCAGTCCGGCTGCGCCGTGACGAGGTCGCGGACGGCGGTGAACTCGTCGGGCGTCAGGCTGCCGAGCGGGTGCTCGGTGGTGGCTGCGTCGGTGGTCACGGTGGTCGGGTCGGTGATCGTCATGTGCGTGGTGCTCCTTGCGCGTTGCGTCGTGCGTGGGGTCAGGTCGGTTCGGCCGGGAGGCGCGTGGTGCGCCCGGCGGGTCAGCTCTCGGTGGCGAGACGGTCGAGCATCAGCTCGTAGCGGCTCCGACTGCGACGTCGCAGCACCAGCGCCTGCACCACGCCGATGACGGGGACGACCACGACCAGGCCGGTGAGCACGATGCTCACGACGCCGAAGACGCTCGCGCCCGAGGCGTCGACGTCGCCGACGAGCGTCGGGAAGTTCACCCAGATCAGGACGGCGGCGGCGACGAGCCCGAGGAACCCGAGGACGGGGGCCACGATGGTGTTCCAGACCCGCCGGTCACCTGGGTTGCGGCGGAAGTACACGATGACGGCGAGGCTCGTCGCGGCCATCAGGATCGCGACGCCCAGGGTGGCGACGCCGGCGAACCAGCTGAACACCTGCAGCACCGGGTCGAGGCCGAGCACCGCGAACAGCACCATCAGCACGGCGGCGGTGACGGTTTGCACCAGGCTCGAGGTGTGCGGCGACGCGTGCTTCCGGTGCACGTCGCCGAGCCGGCCGGGCAGCAGCGACGCGTTCGCCATCGAGTGCTGGTACCGGGTGATCACGTTGTGGAACGACAGGACGCAGGCGAACATGCTCGTCAGCAGCAGCACGTTGAGCACGGCTTCCCCGGCGCTGCCGATGTACTGCGCGGCGGTGGTGAGGATGAGCGACCCCGGGTCCTTCGCGACCTCGGCGAGGATGCCGTCCGGGCCCCACGCCATCACGAGACCCCACGACGCGAGTGTGTAGAAGACGCCGATGCCGATCACGGCCGTGTAGGTCGCACGCGGGATGGTCCGCTCCGGGTCCTTCGCCTCGTCGCGGAAGATCGCGGTGGCCTCGAACCCGATGAACGCGGCGATGGCGAACATCAGCCCGACGCCGGGCGACCCGGACATGATCTGGGTCGGCTCGAACGGTGCGAGGGACAGGCCGTCGGCCCCGCCGCGGAACACGATCGCGGCGACCAGGACGAGCACGATGCCGACCTCGCCGACGAGCATCACGCCGAGCACCTTGCTCGACAGGTCGATGTGCCGGTAGCCGAGCATCCCGACCAGGGCCACGACGACGAGCGACCAGACGTACCAGGGGATGTCCGGCCCGCCGAGGCCCGTGACGGTGACCCCGAGCAGGTACCCGATGTACCCGTGCACGCTGACCTGGATGGTCGTGTACGTCAGGAGCGCCAGCGTGGCGGCTCCCGCACCGGCCGGGCGCCCGAGGCCGTGCCCGACGAACGTGAAGAACGCGCCGGGCCGCGGCACGTGCCGGGTCATCGCCGCCAACCCCACCGAGAACAGCAGCAGCACGACGGCCGACGCGGCGTACAGCGACGGGAATCCGACCCCGTTGCCGAGCAGCATGCCGAGCGGGGCGGCGCCGCCGACGACGGTGAGCGGGGCGGCGGCCGCGACGACCATGAACACGATCGCGGTGACGCCGAGCGAGCCGCGCATGGTCCGCTGCGGCGCGGGTGCGGCTCCGAGTGACGCGGGGTCCTTCGTGATGCTGGACATCGTGGCCTTCCGGTTCGGGTGGGTGGGACGCTGGTGGTGGTGCTGGGTGTGACCACGGTCCCGCGCCGCCGTTGCGGTGCCGTTCCACCGGCGTGAAGCCCTGTCGCCGCCGAATGGGACGTGCTCGTCGGAGGCGTCTCATTTGCGTGAGACGCGGCCGAAACACCACCGAGACACGGGCGCAACGGCGCAGCCCTACGGTTGCCGCATGACCGCGCTCGACCGAGCCATCGCCGACCCGCCACGGGTGCCCGGCGTCGGCACGCGCTCCCCCGTCGACGGGTTGTCGCGGCGGAGCATCGGCCCGGTCGACGTGCTCGCGCAGTCGGTGTCCGCCGTGGCACCGTCCGCCGCAGCGACCACGATCCCGGTCCTCGTCGCGACGGTCGCCGGCCAGGGGGCCACGTGGTCGCTGCTGGCCGCGATGGCGCTGTCGTTCCTCGTCGGGCGGACGGTGAACCAGTTCGTCCGACGCGTCGCCGGCACCGGGTCGCTCTACACCTACGTCTCGCTCGGGCTCGGCCCGGTCGCCGGGGTCGTCGCGGGCGCCGCCCTGCTGCTCGGGTACGGCTTCATTGCGATGTTCTCGCTCACCGGCAGCGGCTACTACCTCGACTACCTGCTGTCCCGCTTCGTGCCGGCCGCCGGCGACGACGCCCTGGTCACGATCGTCGTGGTGCTGGTGATGGGCGCGGCCGTCTTCGCGGTGATCGCGCTCGGGGTCCGGTTGTCGACCCGGCTGACGTTGCTCGTCGAGTCGCTGTCGGTGGCGGTCATCGTGGTCCTGATCGTCGCGCTGGTCGCGCGCCTGCACCCGGCCGACGCCTCCGCCGTCGCCCTCGGGCCGACGCAGCCGGCGTCGTTCGCGGTCGGCACCGCCCTCGCCGTGACCGCGTTCGTCGGGTTCGAGAGCGCGTCGGTGCTCGGTGTGGAGGCCCGGCGCCCGTTCCAGGCGATCCCCCGCGCGATCTCGTGGACCGTCCTGGTCGCCGGCGTCCTCTACGTGGTCAGCGCTGCGGCCCAGCAGATGGGGTTCGCCGCCGTGGGCGCCGACCTCGCGTCGAGCGCCTCGCCCGTGAACGAGCTGGCGAACGCCTTCGGCATGCAGTGGATCGGGTGGGCACTCGACCTCGGGATCGCGGCGTCGTTCACGGCGTGCGCGATCGCCTCGACCACGGCGCTCGTGCGGGTCCTGTTCGCGATGGGCCGCGAGGGGGTCCTGCCCCGGGTGCTCGGTCGGGCGTCGCCACGCTTCCGGACCCCGTTCGTGGCCGGCGCGGTCGCGTGCGGCGTGCTCACGGTGCTGCCGGTGCTCGGCCTGGCGAGCGGGATCCCGACGTGGACACTGATGGAGGCCGAGCTCGTCGTCGCCGCCCTCGGGTACATCGCCGCCTACGCCCTGACGTGCTTCGCGGCACCGATGTTCCTGCGGCGCATCGGCGAGCTGACGGCGGGGGTCGCGGTCGTCGCCGTCACGACCGGGATCCTGCTCACCGCCGTCCTGCTCACCTACCTCGGGGTCGAGGCGGCGTCGACCCGCTGGCCGGCCGTCGCCATCGCCGTCGGGTCGGTCGCCGCGGTGGTGGTCGCGTTCCTGGTGGCCACGCGTCGGCGACCCTGGCGACGGGGTCGGAGCCGCGCCGTGTACGACGTGCCGGTCGAGGCGGACCTGCTGGGGGCCTCCCGTCCGTCCGCCGGAACCGGCCACCAGGCGGAGGTGCGGTGAGCGAACCCGGACTCCGCGCGCGGCAGCCGAAGGCGATCCAGAACGCCCTCGCGGTGCTGGAGGCCGCCGCGCACGCGGGACCGGGTGTCACCGCTCAGCAGATCTCGGACTCCCTCGGGATGCCGCGGGCCACCACGTACCGGCTCATCACCCTGCTCGTCGAGGACGAGTACCTCGTCCGGTTGCCGGACCTGCGCGGTTTCGCCCTCGGCCACAAGGTCGCCGACCTGGCCGCGGTGTCGCCGGCTCCGGCACTCGCACCGCTGCCCCGAGCCGTGCGATCGGTGCTCGCCGACGTCCGCTCCGCCGTCCGGGCGGGCGTGCACCTGGCGCGCTACGACGCCGCCGGTGTGCGCGACATCGACGTCGACCCGGACTTCCCCCTGCTCGACGAGGCCGCACTGCGGGCGACGCCCGGGTCGAGTGCGATGGGGCGGTTGCACGCCGAAGGGGGCCTCGGCCCGGTCCACCAGGTCGGCGCGTTCACGGCGGGGTTCGGGTGCCTGGCGCTGCCCGTCCGCGGGGAGCGCGGAGAACTCGTGGCGGGGCTGACCCTGTCGGCGCCGGCCGCCCGGGTGTCGTCGCCGGGGGACGCACTGGTGCACCTGCGGCGGGCGGTGACGCGGCTCGAGCCGCTGCTCGGGTGAGGAAGGACCTCGCTCAGGACGCAGCGCAGTCGGCGACGAATGCCATCAGCGGGGTCGCATCGTCCCGCGTGAAGAGGACGTCCAACGCCTGGTTGAACTCGAACTGGCGCACGAACGGGATGCTCACCGCGTCGTACCCCTCCGACATGAGCAGACCCGTCATCATCAGGCGAGCCGTGCGCTTGTTGCCGTCGAAGTAGAACTGCGAGCGTGTCGCCGCTGCGAAGTAGGCCAACGCACGTTCCCGGGGGTCCTCCAGCGCTCCGACGAACGCACAGATCGATGCGAACCGCTCTTCGAGCTCGTCCTGCGGCACACCGTCGACCACGCCGCCTGACGCCAACCGGACGGCTCCACCGCCACCGACGTCGCCCTCCCCGCGGAAGGCCCCGGACTCGATGGCCTCGTGCACCGCGACGCGGCCGTGCAGGTCGTCCGAGACGACCTTCGACAGGACGAATCCCTGCGACGCGACGAGCGCGTCGAGATGCGTGTAGCCGTCGACGAGCGCGAACACCTGCCGCTCGTCCTCGATGGGGTGCCCGCCGACGGTGACACCGTCCAGGAGCGTCCGGACCTCGGGCAGGGTGAAGGTGTTGCCCTCGAGCGCTGCGGCGTTCCACACGAGATCGGGGAGCACGGCGCTGAAGCGGTGGCGCGCACGCGAGGACGACGACCGTCCGATGCGACCGAGGTCGATCCGGGCTGCGTCCCACGACACCCCGGTCGCGGCGAGGGCCTCGTCCGGTGCCGTCCGGACCGATCCGGCGCGCTCCGCGGGTGGGACGGGCGTCGGCCGCGCCGGCCGCTTGACGTACGAGCCAGGGCCGAGGTCCCACGGCTGCTGCGGACTCATCGGCCACCCCCCGCGTACTGCGCCACTGCGCTCCGGGCGGACTCCCCGAGGCCGGCGGCGTCGATGAGGCCCTGGAGTGGGTCCACGAGGTGGACCGCCTCGATCTCGGTCGCGCCGATGAACACGGACGGGTGCGCGGGCACGACGGCGACGTCCACGGCCGCGCCCCGTCCGCGGCGGAACGTGTCACCGAGGAGCTGGGCGAACGCGCGGGGATCCTCGGTCCAGACGATCGTCGGCGCGACGATGCCGTCACCGATGCCGAGTGCGTCGAGCGCCGCCCAGCCGGACAGCGCCCACGGCGCGTTCGACGCACGTCCGGCCGACACGAGGCGATCGATGTCCCACGTGTCGGCGGTGAGCAGGACGGTTCCGTCCCGGTGGAGCGGACCGGCCGCAGCTCCGGCCTCCGCGATCACGGCAGCAGCGTCCGCGTGCTCCGCCGTCCCGACGAACCGCTGGAGACGTGCGACCCACTCGGACGCGGGGTCGGCCCAGTCGGCCAGGCGGTCATCGCCGAGACGTGACCGCGCCGCCACCGCTGCGAGGGGATCGCTGAGGACGGAGAGGGTGACCTCGAGGTCGAAGCCCGCCGCGATGGCGAGCTCGCGGAGGTCGTCGACCCGCGGCGGCGCGCCACCGAGCATGCGGTAGACCGTCGGCCGGCTCACTCCGGAACGGACAGCGATCCGGGTCGCACCGAAGCCAGCGGTGCCGCGGAGTTCGGGGATGACCTGGTCGATCTGCATCCCGCTATCGTATCATTGATGAGACAGTTGCAGTGTGTCGTCTCGAATTCGAGAACACATGCACTGCGCCCCATGACCTCGGCCCGGCGATCGGCATAGCGTGGGCGCGTGGACCTCGAACTCAAGAACCGTGTCACACTCGTCGTCGGAGGCAAGGGGTACATCGGTGCCGCCGTCGCCGACCGCCTCCGGGCCGAGGGGGCGACCGTCGTCGTCGCGTCCCGCAGCGCCGACGACTCCGACGGCAGCGTGTCGATCGACACCGCCTCGCAGGAGTCGGTGGACGCTGGCGTCGCCACCGTCCTCGAGCGGCACGGGCGCATCGACGTGCTAGTCGTGACCGCTGCCCCGAGCGCGAGCACCCTCGACCCGGACCGGAAGTCCGACCCGGAACAGGTCCTCGACGCGATCGACGGCAAGGCGCTCGGGTTCCTCCGCGTCGCGAACGCCGTGCTCCCCGCCCAGCGCGAGGCCCGGTTCGGCCGTGTGGTCGTGGTGAGCGGGCAGAACGCCTACTTCTCCGGCAACATCACGGCGTCGCTCCGGAACACGGCGGTGAATGTCATCGCGAAGAACCTGGCCGACGACGTGGCGGGCACCGGCATCACGGTGAACGTCGTCAACCCCGGGACGGTGACGGACACCCCGTCCGCCGAGGTCCGACCCGGAGGCCCCGGCGACTCGACCCCCCAGCAGATCGCCGACCTCGTCGCGTTCCTGTCGTCGCCGCGCAACGCGGTGTCCGGGGAGTCGATCTCGATCGCGCACCGCCAGCGGGGATCCGTCGTCGTCTGATCCCCGAGTACCGGGTGCTCGCCCCCTGGCTTCACCCGCAGGGACGAGGCGCTTCGCACCTGCGCCCGATGCCCGGAGCCGTCCGGGCCGCGAGTCTGGTCACATGGAGTCCTCGACCAAACACACGATCGCCACGCTGCTGCTCTGCGCCGCGATCCTCGCCACCACCGTCATCGCCCTCGCCGCCATGACCCCTGGCGCGTGACGACGGTCCGCGCTGCGAGACGTGGGCGGCATGCGATGATCGAGCCGTGACGGACCGGCGCACGTTCATCCGGCCGCTCGCGACCCGTTCGATCGTCGTCGACGTGGCGTGGGCGGTCCTGGCGGCGTTGGTCTTCCTGCTGCCGCTCGAGGTCGAGCTCGAGCACGCGAGCTTCTTCGCGGTGCTCGCCGCCGCCGGCGCGATCGCGCTCCGACGGGTCTCCCCGTCCGCGGCGATGCTCATGGTGGTCGCCCTCGGGATCATCCAGGTCGGTGGTGGCGAGCGGCCGTCGCTCGTCGACCTCGCGATCTTCGTCGTCATCGGCACCGCGGCCGTGGTCGGGACCCGGACCGAGGTCATCCTCTCCGGGGTGCTCGCGCTCGTCGCAGGCGTCGGCGCGACGTTCTACCTCGCCGTCACGGGCTTCCGGTACCTGGTACTGCTCAACGGCCCCCGCGACCAGGCGTTCCTCGCGATGGCCGCGCCGGTCACCGCGCTGCTCGGGGTGTGGGCCGGCGGGGTCGCCGTCCGGGCGTTCCGGTCGCGCGATCGCGAGTCCGTGCGCCGCGCCGATGCGGAGGCAGCCGCATCGCGCGCCGAGGCGGTGGCCACCGAGGCCGAGGCGACCGCCACCCGTGCCATCGACGTCGCGGAATCGGAGCGCATCCGCGCGGACATCGCCCGTGACGTGCACGACGTCGTCGGCCACTCGCTCGCGGTGATCATCGCGCAGGCCGACTCGGTCCCGTTCCTGGCTGACGAGGCCCGCATCCGCGAGGTCAGCGCCACCATCGCCAGCACCGCCCGCAGCTCCCTGGTCGAGGTCCGCCAGGTCCTCGGCCACATCGACGGCTCCGGGGAGACGACCGATCCTGGCTCGCTCGAGGAGATCGTGCAGGGCATCCGCGACGCCGGAGTCGACGTCGACCGCACCGTCCGCGGGGTCCCGGTCACGCTCGGGCCCGACACCGGCACTGCAGCACGGCGCGTGCTGCAGGAGATGCTCACCAACGCGCTCCGGCACGGTGCGCCGGGGCTGCCCGTCGTGGTCCGTGAGACCTGGCGGAGCGCCGACGTCGTGCTCGAGGTCGAGAACGTCGTCGGTGACGGCACCACCGGTGGGTCCGGCCGGGGCATCGACGGCATGCACACCCGTCTCACCGCACTCGGCGGGTCGTTCGACGCCGCCGCGCTGGACGACGTGTTCGCCGCACGCGCCCGCATCCCGTTCGACGTCCAAGGGGGACCCGTCCGATGACCGAACCGATCACGATCCTGCTCACCGACGACCAGGCGCTGTTCCGCGCCGGTCTGCGCGTGGTGCTCGACGCGCAGGACGACATGCAGGTGGTGGGCGAGGCCGCGGACGGTGCCGAGGCCCTCGCCCGCATCCAGGAACTCCGACCCGACGTCATGCTGCTCGACATGCGGATGGCCGGCATGGACGGTGTCGAGACCGTCCGTCAGCTGTTCTCCGGTGCCGTCGAGGGGCCGCTCCCCCGCGTCGTGGTGCTCACCACGTTCGGCCTCGACCCCGCGGCCGCGACCGCGATCCGGCTCGGTGCGAGCGGGTTCCTGCTCAAGGACGCCACCCCGACGTTCCTGTTCGCGGCGGTCCGGGCGGTCCACGAGGGCAGTTCGGTGATCGCTCCGAACGACCTCGCGCAGCTCTTCGGCGCCGACGTCGCGAAGGCACCGGCTCCGCAGCCGTCCGAGTTCCAGGCGCTGACCGAGCGGGAGCGGGTGGTGTTCGGCTGGGCGTCGCGCGGGCTCTCGAACGCCGAGATCGCGACGAAGGAGTACGTCACCGAGTCGACCGTGAAGACCCAGATCTCGAGCATCCTCGGCAAGCTCTCGCTCCGTGACCGCGTGCAGCTCGTGGTCTACGCGCACGACCACGGGCTGGCGGGCACCCGCGACGGGTCCTAGCCGGTCGCGATCCGATCGAGCCACTCCGCGAGCATCGTCCGCTCGGCAGCCGACAGCCGATCCAGCCGGGGTGCAGCAGCACGGAGCGTGATCGCAGCGCTCGTCACGGCGTCGCCGCCCGCGCCGCCGTCGTCCGTCGTCGACGCGCTCGGCACGAGGATCCGGCCGAGCACGGCGTCGAGCACGTCGTCGGCGAGCGACGGGTCCCGCTCGTCCACCGGGGCGGCCAGGACCGCGAGGACGGCGCCGGTGCCGGCCGCGTGCACGAGCTCCACGGCACGTCGTTCCGGCACGGCGAGCCGCCCGGCCTCGGCCACGCGCTGGATCCGTTCGGCGAGCAACGCCGTGCCGGCCCGCGCCGCTGCTGAGCGCCGACCACGCTCGGGGTCGCTCAGCAGCACGAACAGGTGCGGGTTCTCGAGCCCGAACCCGATCGTCATCGACCACCCGGCGCGCAGGTCGTCGACGGGGTCCGTCCGTCCGTCACGCGCTGCCCGCACCGCGTCGGCCTTCACCGCAGCGAAGGTCGTCATCGCGTGCTCAGCCACCGCTTCGAGCAGCCCGTCCTTGTCGCCGAACAGCCGGTAGATCGTCGGCGCCTGCACGCCTGCGCCGTCGGCGACTGCGCGGGTGGTCACCGCGGCCGCGCCGAGTTCCCGCAGCATCGAGCCCGCGACCTCGACGATGCGCGCTCGTGTCTCCTCGCGCTGGGTTCCCTGGTCGATCACGGAACAACGATAACGGACCAGTGCTATCAGTGTGTTACCGTCGATACGACTTGGCTGTTACCACTGATTCGGAGATCCCATGATCGTCATCACCGGCGCCACGGGCGCACTCAACGGCGCCACCACCGACCACCTGCTCGGACAGGTCGACCCGAGCGAGCTCGTGGTCGTCACCCGCGATCCGGCGAAGGGCCAGCGGTTCGCCGACCAGGGCGTCGAGGTCCGCCGAGGCGACTACGCCGAGCCCGACACGCTCGCCAGCGCCTTCGCCGGTGCCGACCAGCTCCTGCTCGTCTCGTCGAACGACCCGGGTGCGGACGCCGTCGCGCTGCACCGTTCCGCCGTGGCCGCGGCCGTGACCGCCGGCGTCGGCCGCGTCCTGTACACGAGCCACCAAGGTGCAGCGCACCGGTCGCCGTTCGTCCCCGCGGCCCACCACGCCGCGACCGAGGACCTGCTCCGCGAGTCTGGCCTGCCCTGGACGAGCCTGCGGAACGGGTTCTACGCCCACAGCACCACGTGGCTGATGGGACCGTGGCAGACCACCGGCACCGTTTCCGTGCCCGTCGACGGCCCGGTGTCGTGGACCGCGCGTGAGGACGCCGCCGAGGCAGCCGCTCGCATCCTGCTCGCCGAGCAGCCCTTCGACGGCCCGGTGACGCTCACCGCGCCGGCGGCCCCGACCTTCGCCGACCTCGCCGACTCCGCATCGGAGCGCACCGGCCGGAGCATCGGCTTCGAGGCCCTCGGAGAGGACGAGTGGCGGGCTCGCGCGGTCGCCGCCGGACAGGACCCGCACATGGTGGGGTTCCTGCTCGGCATGTACGAGGCTGCAGCACAGGGCCTGTTCGCCGGCACCGATCCCCTGCTCGGTGAACTGCTCGGACGCGCACCGCGCACGGTCGAGGACCAGTTCAGCTGAGGGCTGCGACCTCGTCGAGGATCGCCTCGACCGCAGCCGGGTCGTGCGCGAACCGACCGAGGAACAGGCCGCCGATCCGTCCGGCACCCCGGGTGAGCAGACCGGGCCCGGCGCTGCCCCCGTACAGGACCGTGCTCCCGCGCAGTTCGGGCCGCGTGGCGAGGTGCTGCTCGATCCCCGCGAGCACCGCGACGATGTGGTCGTCCGGCGCCGGCGCGGGAGCGCCGATGGCCCACACCGGTTCGTAGGCGACGGTCAGCGCCCCGCCCAGTCCGTCAGCGACGGCCGTCGAGACACCACGGTCGAGCTGCGCGGTCACCTCCGCCACGGCTTCCGCTGCACCCGGACGGGAGGCTCGGGTCGCCTCCCCGACGCAGAGGAGCGGGCGCAGGTGGTTGCGGAACGCCGCGTGCACCTTGGCGGTGACGGTCACGTCGTCCTCGTGGAACAGGGAGCGTCGTTCGGCGTGCCCGATCTCGACCAGGTCGACCCCGATCTCCCGCAGTTCGGCGCCGGAGACCTCGCCGGTGAACGCTCCCTCGTCGGCCCACGACAGATCCTGCGCGGCGAGGAGCACCCCCGACCCGGAGAGCACGTCGCGCACGGGCACGAGCGCCGGGAACGTCGGCGTCACGAACAGCGAGGCCGCTCCCGACCGGGTCGCGGGGTGCCGCCGGGCGATCTCCGCGACGGCCGCGGCCCACTCCAGGGTCCGGGCGTGTGAGAAGTACGTCTTCAGCGACACCCCGATGGTGATCACGGTGCGAGGGTCTCCACGATGAGCGCGAAGGACACCGCACCGGGGTCCGGTGTGCCGACGGCCTGCTCGGCGTGGGTGCGTGCGCGGCCCATCTTCGGCACGAGCGACGCGGTGGCGTCGGCGGCGTCGCGGGCGGCGCTGACGGCGTCGGCCCAGGCGTCCGCGAGCGACGCTCCAGCGTCGACCCGGGTGCGCAGCATCTCGTCGAACGGCACGAGCGCGTCGACCATGGTCTTGTCGCCGGTGGTCGCGCCGAACGCGAGGACGGCCTCGGTGGCGGCGTGCACCGCGCTCTGGACCGTGGCGGCTGTCGGACGCTCGTCGTCCCCGAGGACGCGACCCAGTGCCTCCAGGGCGGCTCCCCAGATCGCACCGGACGTGCCGCCGGCCTTGTCGGACCACGCGTCTGCGGCGACCCGCAGGACGGAACCGACACCTGCGCCGGAGGTTACTGCGTCCGTGGCTGCGGCCTCTGCGGCGTGCGCGCCGCGCTGCATGCCGATGCCGTGGTCGCCGTCACCCGCGACGGCGTCGATGCGTCCGAGCTCGTCGGCGTGCTCGTCGAGGAGCGCGCGGACGGCGGCGAAGCCGGCCGCAGCCTGCTCGCCGACCGCGCGCGAGTCGTCGCTCGCAGCGCCGATGGCGACGCCCTCGGCGTCCGCTTCCACGGTGGAGGGGTCGACGCGTTCCTGCGGGACGGCACCGCCCTTGCGGTACGCGGGGGTGTCCGCGGCTGCCGCCCAGAGTTCCTCGAGTTCGTCGTCGAGCCAGAACAGGGTGAGCGAGACGCCGGCCATGTCGAAGCTCGTGACGAGTTCGCCGACCTCGGGCTCGACGATGACGACCCCCGCGTCAGCCAGCCGCTGCTGCACCGAGCGGTAGACGACGAAGAGCTCCTCGTACTTGACGCTGCCCAGCCCGTTCAGGATCGGGACGACGCGCGCGCCGTAGGGGGTCACGCTCGCCGGCAGCTCGTCGAGCAGTCGGGTCACCAGCAGCGACGCCAGCTCGGACGCCGTCGGCACGTCGGTCTCGTCGATTCCACGTTCGCCGTGGATGCCCATGCCGATGGCCATCCGCCCCTCGGGCACCGTGAACAGGGGTTCCTCGGCGCCGGGCAGCGAGCACCCGGAGAACGCGACGCCGAACGACCGCGTGCGGTCGTTGGCGCGCTCGGCGACGGCCGTGACCTCGTCGAGGCTGCGGCCCTGCTCGGCGGCGGCACCGGCGACCTTGAAGACGCAGAGGTCGCCCGCGATGCCACGCCGTTCCTGCGCGCGGTCCGCGGCCGCACTCACCACGTCGTCGGTGACGCGGACGGTCCGGACCGGGATGCCGTCGGCCTCGAGCGTGCGGGCCGCGGCGTCGAAGTTCAGGACGTCACCGGCGTAGTTGCCGTAGCTCAGCAGCACCCCGCCGCCGTGCTCGGCGGCCCGCGCGACGCCGGCCACCTGCTGGGCGCTGGGGCTGGCGAACAGGTTGCCCATCGCGGCACCGGCTGCCAGGCCCGGCCCGACGAGTCCACCGAACGCCGGGTAGTGGCCGGAGCCGCCACCGATCACGACGGCGACCGTGCCGTCGGGGCTGGTGGTGGCGCGGGCGACGCCGCCGTGCACCTTCCGCACCCATCGCTCGTTCGCGGCGACGAAGCCGTCGGTCGCCTCGTCGGCGAAGTCCGCCGGGTCGTTGAACAGTCTGGTCACGCGTTCGTCTCCTTCGACGTCGTGGTGCGGACATGCGAGGTGTCGAGGAGATCATCCGCCTTCGACCCCCGGAAGAACTTCGTGCAGGAGATCATCACCGCCGCGAGGAACGCCAGGACCCCGAGCGAGACGATCCCGAACGCACCGCTGTCGGTCGGCACCACCTCGTTGATCGCCGTGCGCATGATCGGGGCGACGAACCCGCCGAGGTTGCCGAGCGAGTTGATCAGGCCGATGCCCGCCGCGGCGGCTGCCCCGGTGAGGAACGCCGTCGGGTACGCCCACGTGATCGGGCCGACAGCCAGGAAGCTCGCGACCGCCAGCGTGATGAAGACGATGCCCAGGATCGGTTGCCCGTTCGCGCCGGCCCACGCCGACCCGAGGATGGAGAGCCCGGTCGTGATGTAGAACATGGTCCCCCAGCGACGGCGGCGACCGACCGAGTCCGCCTTCGAACCGACCAGGTAGCAAGCGACGAGTCCGACGAGCCACGGGATCGCGGTCACGAGCCCGACCTGCCACCCGACGTCCTGCCCGAGCAGCGAGGAGACCTGCTGCGGCAGGTAGAACGTCGTGCCGTACACGGCGACCTGCAGGCAGAAGTAGATGATCGTGAAGTACCAGACCCGGCCGCTCGCCATGGCCTTCCAGATGCCGGTCGGACCGTCCGCGCTGCGGGCGGTGTCCTCGCGCGCCATCGCCGCCGTGAGCGACTGCTTCTCGCCCGGCTCGAGCCACTTCGCCTGCTGCGGACTGTTCGTCAGGAACACCAGGGCCGCGATGCCGGCGAGCACCGCGAGGATCCCCTCGCCGAAGAACATGACCTGCCAGCCGTGGAACGGGGTCGCCTGGTCGCCGAAGCTCAGCAGTCCGCCGGACAACGGAGCGCCGATCATCTGCGAGAACGGCTGCGCCAGGTAGAAGATCGCGAACATCCGCACGCGCACCTTGTTCGGGAACCACTCCGACAGGTACATGATCACGCCCGGGAAGAGCCCCGCTTCGGTCACTCCGAGGATGAAGCGCAGGACGATGAACATCGTGTCGTTCGTCGTGAAGGCGAACAACGCGGCGACGATGCCCCACGTGACCGCGATGCGGGCGAGCCAGAACCGGGCACCGAAGCGCTTGAGCAGCAGGTTCGACGGGATCTCGAAGATCGCGTAGCCGATGAAGAAGATGCCGGCGCCGAGCGCGAAGGCCGCGTCGGAGATGCCGCGGTCGACGCTCAGGGCCTCTTCGGCGAACCCGACGTTGGTGCGGTCGAGGAACGCGACGAAGTACAGGATGACGAGCATCGGCATCAGGTGCTTCGTCGCCTTGCCGATGGCGGACTTGAGGCCGGGGTCGTTCGTCGACCCGAGCGCGGGGGCAGGGGAAAGTGACACGGGTTCGCTCCTTTGCGAGCACGGTGCGGTTTCGGGGCGTCCGGCGGTCGGGCCTGGTGGCCGTTTGGCCGTTCGGCCGTCTGGCCGTCTGGCCGTCTGGCCGTTCGGCCTGTCGGACGGGAGGCACGGATCGCGTCGCGCGGACGGCGCGCGATCCGTGGCCGGTCGGCTCTAGTGCATGTACAGGCCGCCGTCGACGTTCAGCGTCTGGCCGGTGACGAACCCGGCGTCCTCGCTGATCAGGTACGCGATCGCCGCGGCGATGTCCCGCGGTGTGCCGATGCGCGACAGCACGCCGTCCGCTGCCATCTCGGTCTTGCGCTCCTCGGTCAGGGTGCCGCCCATGATGTCGGTGTCGATCGGGCCGGGAGCGATCGCGTTGACGGTGACGCCGCGCGGGCCGAGCTCGCGGGCCAGGCCACGGGTCAGGCCGATCACGCCGGCCTTCGCCACCGTGTACGGGGTCTTGCTGAAGGTGCCGCCACCGCGCTGGGCCGAGACCGACGACAGGTTCACGATGCGGCCGTAGCCGTGCTGCACCATCGACTCCGCTGCCCGCAGGCTGGCGAAGTGCACGCCGTCGAGGTTGATCGACAGCACGCGGTGCCACTCCCCCTCGGGCAGGTCGAGGTAGGCGTGCGCGGACGAGACGCCGGCCAGGTTGACGAGAGCGACGACGGGGTCGAGCTCGGCCTCGATCGTGTCGAACGCCGCCCGGACCGCGGACTCATCGGCGACGTTCGCGCCGACGCCGACCGCACGGACGCCGTGCTGCTCACGGATCTCGGCGGCGACCTGCTCGCTCGCCGTCTGGTCGAGGTCGATGATGCCGATGTCCCAGCCGGCCTCGGCCAGGTGGTGGGCGGTGGCGCGACCGATGCCACGCGGTGATGCCGCTCCGGTGAGGACGGCGGTGCGGGGCTGGTTCTGCGTGTTCGTGTTCGTGTTCGTGTTCGTGTTCATGCTCGTCCCCCTCAGTGGATCGGGGCCGGGCCGAGGTCGTCGAGCAGCTTCTGCATCGCGACGTAGGCCTTGTTGCGGTAGGCGACGAGTTCCGGCGTCCGGTCGGCCGGCACCTCGAGGTACCCGGCGCCGGACTTCGTGCCGAGCTCGCCCGCGTCGACGTGCTGCTGCAGCGACGGCGGGGTGGCGAAGCGCTCGGGCCAGCGGGTCTGCAGCGACTCGAAGCAGAACGCGTAGACGTCGAGACCGGCCATGTCGGCGATCGCGAACGGGCCGAAGAACGGCAGGCGGAATCCGAACGTGGTCCGCACGATGGTGTCGATGTCGTCGGGGGTGGCGATGCCCTCGTCGGCGATCTTCGTGGCCTCCTCGAACAGCGCGTACTGCAGGCGGTTCAGCACGAACCCGGTCGAATCCTTCACCCGCGCCGACTGCTTGCCGGTCGCGGCGACGACGGTCTCGCCGACCGCGATCGCGTGCTCGTCCGTGGTCGGGTGCGGGATGAGCTCGACGCCGGGGATGAACGGCGCCGGGTTCGAGAAGTGCACGCCGAGGAACCGTTCCGGGCCGACGACCGCCTCGGCCAGCGACTCGATCAGGATCGTCGAGGTGTTCGAGCCGATGATCGCGTCGGGGCGGGCGGCTTCGCTGATGCGGCGGAGGGTCGCGTGCTTGATCTCGATCTTCTCGGGGACGGCCTCCTCGATGAAGTCGGCCTCGGCGACCGCTTCCTCGATGGAGGCGGCTGCGATGAGGTGCGCGTCGACGCGCGCCACGGCGTCCGCGGGGAACAGGCCGTCCGTGACGAACTGCTCGGTCTCTGCGATGAGGCGGGCGCGGTTGGACGCGGCGATCTCGGCCGAGACGTCGGCGATCCGGACGGTGTGGCCGGCGAGGGCGAGGACCTGGGCGATCCCGCCGCCCATGTAGCCGGATCCGACGACGGCGATGTCGAGGGTGCTCATCGGGTTGCTCCTTCGGTGCTGGTTGCTGCAGTCGGGGTCGCCGTCGCGTCGAGCTTCGTCGTCGCGAGGACGGATCGGATGTACTGCTGGTTCGTTGCGCAGACGCCGAGGCTGTCCCCGCCGTACTGCTCGGTCATGACGATCCCGCGGAACCCGTCGGCGACGGCGTCGCGCAGGACCTGGCGGTAGTTGATGAGGCCCGTCTCCATCGTGCTCGGCGCGCTCGTCGCCCAGCTGCCGTCGCCGGCCTCGTCACGCGTGTAGTTCTTCACGTGCAGGTAGTTCGTGTGCGGCATGGTCTTCGCGAAGAGCTCCCGCCAGTCCTCGATCGGCCGGTGGAGGCGGATGAGGTTGGCGACGTCCGCGTTCAGGCCGACGTTGTCGAGCCCGATGTCCTCGACCAGTCGCACGGCGCTGTCGGCGGTGCCGAGGTAGGTGTCCTCGTACAGCTCGAGGGCCATCGGCAGTCCGACGGAGGCAGCGTGCTCACCGAGCTCCCGCAGTCGCTTGACCGCCGCGTTCCAGACCTCGGGGTCGTCCGGGTCCTTCGGGCCCTGCGCGGTCCAGAACCACAGCGCGCACTTCTGGGCCTCGTTGAACGGCTGGTGCAGGCCCGTCGAGAACACCTGCATGCCCCACTCGGCCGCCGCGTCGATGGTGCGGTGGGCGTAGGCGAGGTTGTCCTCCTCGTGTCCGGGCTGGATGACGCTCTTGCGCTGCAGGTGCACCGAGGGGATCCCGATGCCGTGCGCCTTCGCGACGGCGAACAGCTCGTCGCGGCGGGAGCGCTCGAGGTCCGCGGGGCGGATGTGGCTGTCGGCGAGTTCAGCGAGCGAGAACCCTGCGGCTGCGATCTGTGCGAACACGTCGTCCCAGACCGCGGCCGGGGCATCGTGGAACGCAGTGCCATCGCGCGTGACCTGGGCGAAGCCGTGCAGACAGGCGGCGATCGGCCAGGTGTCCGACGTCCAGGTGGTGGGGTCCCAATCCTGGTCGACCCAGTCCTGCGGTGTGCTCACGGAATGCTCCTTCGCATGTCGGGGTTCGGCGGTGAACCTCTTTCCTATAGGAAAGATACTCACACCTCGACAGAGCGCAACCCCTGCGGGATCAGCTCGTGTGCGAAGCGTCCTCGCGCGACCGGAGCCGGACGGCGTCGATGTGGTGCCGCATCGCCGCGACCGCTTCGGCCGGCCCGACCGCGAGGGCATCGACCACCGCTCGGTGCTCGTGGACGGCGCGGTCGGTGTCGTCCCCGCCGCCCTCGACGATCTGCCGCATCCGGTGCACGCGGGTCGTGATGATCTCGGACATCTCCTCGAGGAACGGGTTCCGCGTCGCGTCGAAGATCAGCTGGTGGAACTGCCAGTCGCTGCGGAAGAACCGGGCCATGAGTTCTTCCGACGCCTCAGCCGCACCGACCGCCGCGACCTCGTCGGCCACCGCAGCCTGCTCGTCGAGCGCCGCGCCGAGCCGCTCCCGCAGGGCGTCGACGTCACCGCGCGCAGCGAGCTCGACGGCGCCGCTCTCCACGATGAGTCTGGCGTCGAACAGTGCCTCGAGTTGGTCGCCGGCCAGGGGTGGGGAGACCCGGTACCCCTTGTTCGCTTCACGGGTGACGAGGCCGGTGCGTTCGAGTTGCACCAGGGCTTCGCGCACCGGCGTCGGGGAGACGCCGAGGGTTCGGGCGAGCCCATCGATCGACAGCCGCATGCCGGGTTCGACGTCGTGGCCCATCAGGACCTCGAGCACCCGGTCGTAGACGCGGTCACGCAGGCCGAGCTGCGCGATGCGTTCCGTCCCGAAGCCGGGCATGGTCGTCGACATGGGTCGATCCTAGAGAATCCACGACTCGGGCTCAGTGTGGGGGCTCGGAGTCAGCGTGCGCCATCAGGTCCAACACCTTCTTCGATGTCGCCTCGACGTCGCACTCACGTCGCCCATGGGTTGGTCACCCCTCCCCGCGCGCCGATATGGCGCTCTTATGTCAGCTCAGGTTCACCGGCCAAATCAGAAGCTTTGAGAGCAGCGCGGGCCCCATCGATGAGGTCGTCGAACGTAATAACCTGTACGCGCGACAGATGACTATTGTAGGTCCGGAGTGTAGTAGACACATCTTTGCGGGAGGCCTCGCCAGCGACAAAGTCGCTGTGCCCGATCACGACCGTCGCTGACGATCGCCTCACATCAACTCCGAAATCCTGCGAAATCACCGGGGCGCTCTCATCAAAGGAGCGAAGATAGTTCATTGCCTGCCCAACGGCGTCATGAACTTCGGACCCGACGATATAATGATTTCTGTATTTTTTGATGAGGGCGGGTATCTGCGCCCTCTTGAGCTCTACGACGTGAAGCGACCCGTCGGCGCGGAGCAGAGGAATATCGAGTTGGTCTAGCACGTGAAAGGAGCGCCGGCCAGCCTCACCAATGTACTGCCCACCGAACAACCACCATTGACCCTCTAAAGCCTTTTGCAAGTCGTTCTCGATACTTGTTGGATCGAGGGCGACTGTCTCCAATCGGTCCAGCGCCACTGACCTACTCTGATGGGTCAAAAGCGCCGTAGCGGAAGACACCGCATCGCTCCCAACCAGTGCAGCGCGAACTGCGGGCTTTTGCAGCAACTCACTCACCACGGCAACTGCGGTATCACCTTCACTAGCCAAGGTTCGCGCAAGCAGCGCGGAAGCTCGATTGGGAGTGAAGTAGAACGTTCCGTCGTGGGGTAACTCAGCCGTGATTAGAGCCAGAACTGCCTCAATCTCAGCGCCTTCGCAAGTCCAAGTATATTTGGGCTGCTCCTCGAAGTGATAACTGTCGTTGTCCGCCTTGCGGGTCCAGGTTTTAACAGTGAGCTTTTCATTAGTGATCTCGCCTGTGTCACCATCACCATAGCGGAACAACGATGCCGTCTTCCAAGCTCTAGGGCCGCGTTTGACCTGAACATGTGTAACACTCAGCACGCCTTGCTGGTCGATATCACTATTAAGTTGGAGCGCCAGCACTGGGTCTTCGTAAGGCGAATTGGTCATGACTCATACCGAGCCACGGTAGCTCGAATACATTCCGCGTTTAGGTAAATATCATCCACGTTCTCAATGGGGTGCTTCGTCTCAATCTTGTTCTCGTCGAACAGCCCGAGGTACTTCTGCTTCTTGCCGTTGAACCACAGGCGCGCGATGGGCTTGCGGTTGTTGTCGTCGAGCAGGACGGCGAAGTACGACTTCTGGTCGCGGTGGGCGATGCGGTCCGGCTTGACCTCGCTGCAGGCGATCGCCTTGACGATCTGGTAGCCCTCGAGTTCCTCGAGCGTGGTCTCGATCTCGGTATCGCGGTCGAGGTCGTCCTCAGCCACCGCCGCGCTCGTCATCGCTTCGGACGGGGCCTCGGCTCCGACCGGAGCGCTGTACGAGGCGCCGAGCGCCGTCTTCAACCGATCGTTGACCTGCTCGTTCAGGAACTGCTTCGATGCCTTCGCGACCAGGGTCGTGAACTGGGTACGGGCCTCCTGGGTGAAGCGACCGTCGTAGACGCGTGACGTGAAGAGACGCACGAAGTCCTCTTCCGGCTCACGGAACTGCGCAGCGATGGCCCGCTTTATCGACCCGACGTACTTCAGCTCCTCGGCGGCACTGATCACCGAGTCCAGGTCGAAGACGTCCTTGGTCAGCTTGCTGAGCTCCGGCAGCAGGGTCTCGTCGATGTCAGCGAGATCGAGGACGAGGAAGGGGCGGTCGTCCATCTTGTTCGGCGCGTCGAGGTCCGTGTAGAAGTTGTAGACCTCGCCGTTCGTGAGCACCGCGATCCTGGCATTCGTGACGGAGAAGTACCGGAACAGCTGCGACGCGTGCTCGATCTTCAGCGGCTCGGTCGACTTCTTGCACTCGATGAGGATCTGCACCTCGCCGTCGCGCATGATCGCGTAGTCGACCTTCTCGCCGCGCTTCACGCCCACGTCCGCCGTGAACTCGGGCACGACCTCCAGCGGGTTGAACACGTCGTACCCGAGGATCGTCGAGATGAACGGCATGACGAACGCGTTCTTCGTCGCTTCTTCGGTCTGGATGGCCTCGCGCTGGTTCTGCACCTTCGTCGCCAACGCAGCGAGACGCTCTTCGAACTCCGCTGTTCCTCCTCTGTCTAGACAGACGCTATTGCAGATGAAGCCCTCTCAGGTTCATTTGACGTCTCCACTTTGCGGGACGAGGAGTCACTCGCGACTGTCGCACCGCCCATGTAGCTCTGGGGTATACCCCACCGCCGCCACTGCGACTTCACGCGTCGCTGTAGTTCTAGGGCCCGTGGTGGGGCTTCTCGACACACTTGCTGGCGGGTCCAGAGGCCGTGCAACAACCGCTCGAGGAGGCGGCAGGCCGCGTCAGCAGATGCGCAGCGAACCAAGGTGCCGAGACGGCGAGGTGTAACCGTTACGGCTGAGCTGCTGCTCGTCGACGTGTTGAGATGCTGACGGCGAGGATGATGCACAGTGCTACAAGTGTCAGCCCAGCGCAGATCAGGAACATGTTCCGGTAGCCGCCGATGAGCGTCGTGAGCGCGACGAGTCCACCGGAGACGACTGCACCGACCCGTCGAACGTTGGTGAACAACCCTGACGCCAGCCCTGGTCGAGGGATGACGTCCTGGAAGAGCGTCAGTCCGACACCGGCGATGACGGCAAAGAACGCGGCGTTGAGTAGTTGTGCGGCGACAAGCTCGATGGGCCCTTGCACGAAGGCCATCGCGACGTAGTAGCAGGCGCCGACAACGCAGGCAGCGGCGATGAGGGTCAGGTTCGAGAAACGGGTGGCGAGCCTGCCAGCAAAAAGCAGCGCTGGGATCTCGGCGGCGGCGGCCACAGCGAGCGCAACGCCGGCCCAGACGACGGGCAGGTGCAGGGTGCGGCTGACGTAGAGCGCGAGAACGGACGTCACGACGTAGTTCGTGGCCTGAAGCGCCACGAACGCGATGCCGATGCTGCCGATCGCGATGACGGGAAGCTGCCCGCTCGCGGCCTCGTTCGTGGCGGCCGCGTGTCCCACGTCGAGTGCGGAGGACCGCCGTCGGAGGATGAACGTCGTCATCAGTCCGAGCGCTGCGATCACCGCGATCGCGAGGAGGACAGCGCGGTCTCCGAAGGCTCCGGCGAGGAGGGTGGCGATCGGAGGGCCCGCCACCCAGGCGAAGGAAACGACCGCGCGGGTGTTGATGATGGAGCGCTGTGGGAACCCGGTGGACCGGAGGTGCGCGAACAGCAGAGACGAGCCGACGCTTGCGGGACCGCCGAACACGATCAGCGCAGCGACCGCTGCGATTAGGTTCGTTGTGAGCCCCAGGACCGCCATCAGCGGCATGGTTGCCAGTCCCGACCACATGATCGGGGTGAGGTAGTTGCGTCGTCGGTCCGCGAGTAGCGGGATCACGAGCGAGCTGACGAAACCGCTGACGTTGTACAGCCCGAGCGCGAGACCGATCTGCGCTGCGGTGGCGTTGAAGTGGCCAGCGAGGATGAGGGCGAGCGCCGGGTTGAAAAACGCGAACTGCAATCCCCAAGCGAACGCCGCGGTCGGGACAACCCCTGCAATGCGCGGAGCCTGAACGTGTCCCGGTAGGGGCGACGCAACCGCTCTTGCGGAGTCGGCTGGCGTGGTTGCATCGGTCGGCTCTGAACTTGGAGGTCGGATGGCTCCCCCTGGACTCGACGGTGAACAAGACGTAACGTGCAGGTGAACGATACGTTCTACGGCGCTGAGCGCCAACCAATTCGTACCAGGCCAAGGGGGGCCTCTCACGATGTGGAAACCGATCAACACCGCGCCGTCGACTGCTTGGGGATACCAGTCGGGAGTGGGCCGATGAGCTTCATCCGGGGGCGAACCTTCGATCCGCGGAACTCGATCGCCGGCGCAGCAGTCGCGTATCTGGATCCGAAGTCGCGGGATGTCAGCGCGACCTGCTGGGCATCAAGCCAGGACGCCAATGCTGCCGCTGCGCGTTGGTTCGGACTGGTCGCTCGCGACCTCGGAGAACCTGTCGACGCTGCCGCCCTGTTCCTTGAGCTCCGCGCCGAGCTCGAGATGCAACCGGCCAGCGCGGAGATGGTGATGCTCGCGGATGAGATCGAGTCGCACAGTCGGCTCTTGTTCCACCGCTCCACAGCCGAGCAGGCGGCCATGCCGCCCGCGCGGCCCGCCAGCCAGCACGTCGCGATCGTGATCCCGTTCCGCTCGAGCAGTGACACGCCCCTGCGTACCGCGAATCTCGACACGGTTGTTCGTGCCCTCGAACGTCAGCAACTACCAAGAGATCAGTACTCGATCATCGTTGTCGAAGAAGCAGCAGAGACGGCCGTTCCAGACGATCTCGTCTCTCGAGTCGATACGTTCATACGGCTTCCCTACACGGGCCCGTTCAACAAGGCGCTCGCCCTTAACACGGGTGTTGAAGCAGCGCCCTCCGATGCGGTTCTCTGCTTGCTCGATGGCGACATCGCACCGGACGAGCACTTCGTTGCCCGGAACGCATCTCGCGTTGCCACGCGACCTGACGAGGCGCACCTGCCGTACTCGGACATGTTCTGCCTACTGACCGAGGACAGCGCAGCGATCCGACGGGGTGAGCAGCCCGGAGACGCCGGCCGTACTGGCTACGTCATCACGCATCCTCCCGGTGGATGCGTGTTCCTCACGGCCGCGCTCTACCGAGCCGTCGACGGCTTCGATGAACGGTTCATTGGCTGGGGCGGGGAGGACCGCGACTTCATCAACCGGATCGAGGCCCGGACCAACGTTCGTCGACACCCCGAGCTCCTCAGCCACCTGCACCACGAGCGTCCGCGAATGCGCGAAAGCCGGGAGGAAATCATGACGACGATCGCCCCAGCTTCCGGAAACCGGATCAACTGATGGACGTCTCGTTCAAAGCCGTCCTCTTCGACGACGCAGGACGAGTGCTCCTGGGCACTAACCCTCGCGACGAGTGGGAATTGCTCGGCGGGCGAGCAGACCCCGAAGACTCGGGACCCGCCGACACCATCGCCCGCGAACTCGTCGAAGAAGCTGGCGTTCCCATCCGCATCGACCATCTCATCGATATCTGGTACTACGACATACCTCATGAAGGCCGCGTTGCAGTTGCCAGCTACCTCGCCCACTTCATCGGCCCCGCGACCATCCAGGCGAGCCACGAACACTCGCGGCTTGCGTTCTTCACCATCGACGAACTCGACGGGCTCAGCATGCCCTCGCAGTACGCCACCACCATCAGAGCCGCTGCCACGTACCTGCACGACCGTCAACAGAAAGGGATCCAATGACGGACACCATCGAACTGACACGACCCAGCGACGTCGACCGCGCAGCAGAACTCAAGCAGCAAGTCGATAGCGACGGCATCGCACTATTCAAGCTCGCTTCCCGAGACGAACTCCTGACTTTCAGTCGAGGATTCGGGGACCTCCTCATGCACCGCGATGCGGAACCCGACACCGTCACCGTCGTGAAGCACGTTCCCGACAAGGAGGGCCTAGACGGCTACGCGGGGCTCGCGGCCGGCCCACTGCGTCCGCATACTGACGGGTCCGGGAACGACGTCGTGCCGAAATACATCACACTGTGGTGCGCGAAGAACGAGGGCAGCGGTGGACAGTGCACGATGGCGGATGGTCAGGCCGTGGTTGAAGACCTCCTGCGTGACACTCCTTGGGTGGTCGAGAAGCTCGCTGCTGAGAACGCTGCGATCTACAAGTCCGGTTCGGAGCAGTACAGCGGGCCCGTGATCTGGAAGGACAACGACCGCTGGAAGATCCGGCTTCGGATTGACTCGAACGGGTTTTTCTCCGCTGAAGCTTTGCATGCCGTCGAAGTGCTCCGTGAAGCCATCGCGGCGAGGACGTTCACCTTCCCGCTCGAACCCGGGGACGGATACATCATCGACAACGAACGCTACCTCCACGGCAGGCTCACGTTCAGTGGCGCACGTGAGATGTTGCGGACGCTAATGCTCTAATCCTCACCTGATCCTCCACAGCGCTTTCGACAGGATGAGCGCCCGACGGCTGGCACCTGGTAGGTGCCAGCCGTCGCCTCTCCGCTCATATGGCGCTTGCGGTCAAGAACAGCGATCGGGTGTCAGACTTCCCAGTCCGACGAGTATGTTCGCCCCTGGAGCAGGGTTGCGAGTTCGGCGTGCACCGTCATGGTCTTCTCCAGCCGAGCGGCTCGATCAACGGTCAGCGATCCCGCGTCCCAGTCTCGTTCTGAGAAGTACGCCGCGTACGGGTTCACGACGCACTTGAAGTCGAGCATCAGGGACTGTCCGAGCGCCGCGGTCGCCATGTAACTGTGCGGCAGGCCCGCGGCGCAGACGAACGTGATCACTTTGTCGAACCACGCCGCACGACGCCCGTTTCCGGTTGCGCCCGTGGCCTCAAGCAGTGACTTGACGATCGAGGACGGCGCCCAGTTGTAGATCGGGAACGCCAACACCACTCCGTCAGCCTCACGGATGAGAGCGTGTAGAGTGCGGATCGAGTCACTCTCGAAGATGCGGTCGTTGTCGAATGGCGGCAGGTTAACTGCTGCGAGATCTATGACCTCCGATTGGTGTCCAGCCACAGTGAGCAGCGTGGCCGACCGCTCGGCAAGACGGCGACTGATGCTCGCCGGGTCGAGGCTGCAGGAGATGACCGGCAAACGCAGAAAGCTCACCTCTGCACAGTACCGAGCGGAGACAGTACACAGCGGTGACATTGCCCAACTGTCGTCTCGTCAGCCCGCCAACCGATGAACCAGGTCCACGCCGACATCGAGGTGGAAGACACCGGCTAGCTCGGGATATCTGGCGCTAGCGCCCGCTCGTGCGGAGTAGCTGCGTGATCCAGATCAGAGTCGAGCGCCTGCGCGTCGTTCCAAATGGCGGTGAGCCTAGCGAGCGCGGCGTCAACGGCAGCGTCCGTGGCACCGAGCTCGGCGTAGGTCTCCTGCAGTATGACGCGTCGAACCGTGACGGCTGTCGCGCGATCACGCCGACGACTTCCGCGATTGGGCCGTCCGCGGATTGAGCACGTCGTGTCGGGATGATGCTGGTCATGGACCGTCCCGACAGGCTCACCCCGGTGCGCGCCCAACCGTGGACGTCTAACGGCTCTGAGCATGGGTCTGGACCCATACGCATCAGCCGAGCTGCGCGTCGGCCTTCTGGTACGCGGCTTCGACGATTTGCTGCACCTCGGCGTCCTTTGGCACGTCGAACGAGTACGCGGCGCCAACGAGCACCGTGACGCCGTATCCGTCGCCAGCGATCATGCATGTCGTTCCCGCGACCGTGGTGGCCCCGCGCGCTTCGAATCCGCCGCAGTACGTGGCGGAGCCCCACGAGCCGAGATCCTTCACCGTGGTGACAATGGTTTCCTCGGCACCATCGATGGTGAAGGTGCTCCCCTCGGTCGGGCACCCCCGCACAGCATCAGTGATCGCTTGCACATGCTCGGCTGCGTCCGGGTCCGCAAACGTACCGACGTTGAGGTACGCGCCGGTGGACTCTCGAGTCCAGTCGCGACCGCTCTGCGCAGTGTTCTCGAGATCCTCGCCAAGTAGATCGGAGAAGTCGGCGCCACAGGCGCCGGGCCCTTCCGCATCGGTCGACGTCGCACCGTCACTGGTGGAGTCGCTGCTGGGTTTTTCGGCCCAGCCGCCAACCGATAATTCCGTTGTGGTCAGCACCGCCCCAGACAGCACGTCCTCCGTCAGACCGGCAGGTGCGGACGGTGTTGCAGTCGCCGTCTTTGCTCCCTCGCCCCGGTCAGTGTAGGCGTTGCCGCTCGAGACGCATCCGGTGAGTGCGCATCCCACCGTGATGGTGATGGCGGCTCCGATGGCCCACGTTCGCTGCTTGATATCCCCCATGGGCCCATCCTGCCATCCCGACGGAAACCGGGACAGGCTGCACAGCCCGAGCAATTCGCATGTGCGAAGCGGCTACCGCAGCCGTCAACCCGGCCGATAGGCCGGTGCGGGGGTTGGAAATGCTGATCGTGTTCGCGGTGCTGGTGGCCATTGCGGTTGTGGGTGGCGCAGTTCTTCGCGCGCGCTACCGCCATACGCGTCGGGAGCCGGCACGCTCGTGCCTTGCTCCGAACCGGTCTCGTGGCCGGAACGTGTACTGCCAGAACCCGACGCCACATGGCGGGTACTGCAGCATCCACCATGACCAGCACAGCCGTGACAACGGCATGGTCATCTCCGCAAGCCTCTTCGCTGCGATCGTCGTCGCCGTCATCATCTGGCTTCAAGCCCAGCAGTAGGCACCTCCCGAGCGGCGCCAACGTGGTGCCGCTCGCATCGTCACCCCATCGGAAGGCGCACCCGTGACACTTGAAGTGATTCCCTGGCTGTCACTCGCTACCGCCGTGATGTCAGCCGTGGCGGCGATCGCGAGCGTGTCGATCGCGTCGGGGAGCCGCTACACCGGCAGCGTCATGGCCAGCTTCAACACGCTTTCCACCGATGCTGCTCGCGCCGACCGCGCCACGATCGTGGACGCAACCGCCGCGCGACGGATCAGCCGACGCAAGCGGCGGGCCGTGACCGCGGCATACGCCCACCAGGTCGAACGCCTCGCGCAGCTCACCGTCGTGGTGGACGGTATCAAGGGCAACGGGTGGGTCACCGCTCACGCCCCAGTGCTGTACATCGAGGTGTCGAAAGTTGTCCGCGAGTTGAACGCTGTCCAGGACCGCCACAAGGTGAGGGCCCCGCAAGCCGACGTCCGCCGCGCTAACGAGCTCCTCGAGTCGCTCCCGCCCGTGAAGAACTCCTGGAGCCGCACGGTTGCGAAAGCGCCAAAGGGCCGAGTTCACGCATAACCGGGCGCTGCCTGAACCGGCGCCGCGGACGTCGTCAAATCAAAGAGGCCTTACCGCTCAGCTGCTGCTGTCGCAGTACGACCACTCGTCCCGGTCGAGCACCACGGTGCGGCCGTCGACGCGGAGGTAGAGGCCCTTCGGTGACCAGCCGGTCGGGATGCCGGCGGTGGTTTCGGACTCCCACCCCTCACGGCCACGCCACCACCGAACGAACTCCGCCGGATGTCGCATCGCGAATCCCTTCGCACGCTCGTTGATCACCGCTCCTCCCCCATGACGCGCTCCGTAGCGGCCTGGTGGCGGTACAGCGTCGCGCGTGACCATCCGACGAGGTTCGCAGCGTCCGCCGCGGTATGGCCGGCAGCGCGAGCCTCGTTCACGATCGCGAGCTTCCGGCCAATCACCGCCGGATCCGACGGCGGCCGGCCAAACCGAGTCCCGGACTCCCGCGCTGCAGCGATGCCGGCGGTGACGCGCTCGACGATGAGCTCGCGTTCGTACTCCGCCAACGTCGCCATCAGGTTCAACATCAGCCGACCCGTCGACGTCGCCGGATCAATCCCATCCGACACACTCCGAACACCGATCCCCCGCTCCCCCAACATCGCCACCGTGCTCAACACATCAACGAGCGACCGCCCGAGCCGGTCCACTCGCCATACCACCACCGTGTCCCCGCTGGTCGCGTGCTCGAGCAGCCGCCCCATGCCGGGACGAGCCGCGGCCTCCTTCCGGCCCGAAGTGACGTCGGCGAAGATGTCCCGCTCCTGCACCCCCGCCGCCACCAATGCATCAACCTGCAGTTGCGCATCCTGTGCACCAGTACTGATACGCGTATACCCGAGAAGCCTCACCCCGCAAGTGTCTCAGAAAACCCCTCCACCGCCGCGAAACACCCCGACCATGTCGAGACGACTTTCCGAGACACAGTGACCCCGCTTGGATGCTGATCTCGCCGATGTGGCGATCTGTCTCACGCCCGCGTCTCGAAAAACTACAGTTTCCCGAGACGTTAGGGTCTGTAGCGTTTGACGCCCCAGCACCGGGCAGTTTTGCGGGGCAGTCATACGGCAATACCCCCAGTCAGGCTGCAGTAGACAACGGGACCCTCCCAAGGCGACAGTTGTCGTGTAGCGGTGAACGACCGGCTACCGGGACGGTCCAGGAGACGCTCTGGCACCATCCTGGTCGCACTCGTCTCAGACGAGCGACCGACCTCCGCCGGGTGAACCACCCGACGGCGGTCGCCGCGCGCACATGTTGGCCGCGCGCCCCGTTTGCCGATCAGTCGGTTACCCCGGGTGACGCCATCTTCTCGTGGAGCAGCACGCCGCCGACGGAGTACTTCGTGTCGGAGACCTCGGTGATGAGGACGTGCACCGACTCGACGGGCGCTCCGGTGCTCGCGACGAACGCGTCCGTGATCCCGGCGGCCATGGTCTTGTACTGGACCTGTCGGTCCCCGCGCATGAGTTCGGGGACGATGTCGATGTGAATGATGGGCATGGTGCGGTCCTTTCGTTGGTTCGACCCGACGAGCTTGCGTCAGTCAGTGCCAGCTCCGGAAGACGGCACTTTGCCGTTAGGAACGCACCTCGAGGAAGGGACGCATGGACACGGGCGAGCGACAGGGCGGATTCTGCGAGTCGACGGTCCGACGGACAACCGACCTGATCGGAGGGAAGTGGTCGATGCTCGTGCTGTGGGAGCTCCTGCAGAGCGAACGTCGGTACGCCGACCTCCAGCGCCGCGTCCACGGAATCTCACAGAAAGTTCTCTCCGGCGAGCTCCGTCGCCTCGTCGGAGCCAACCTCGTCGAACGCGAAGTCACCCCGACTGTCCCGCCGCAGGTCACCTACCGCATCACGGCAGAGGGACGAAGTCTCGAAACCGTCTTCCAAGAACTCCACCGATGGGGTGCGTGGCGCTCGAATCAGCACAGGGCCGGGGCTGATGCTCACGACGCCAGGTCCACCTGATTGCACTCACGGTCCTCTGACGTCCCTCCGTTAGCGCTCCCCGCTGGTGCTCTGGAAACTAGCAGTGCCCTATAGCCCATCGTCTACCGGGCGGGCTGAAGCTCCACCTGGTCGTGTCGCTCAGCGGCATACTTGTGGCCCGGGTATCGCAAGCTGTCGAAGAACATGTTCGTGTGTGCGACGATCTGCTCGCCAGTGATCAGGACGCCGTCGCACTCGACGTCCGTCGTCGTGTGTGCGTCGGACACCAGCGTGACGTCGAACCCACGCGCGGCCGCTGCTTGCGTGGTCGTCCGGATGCAGTAGTCGCTCTGGGCGCCAGCAACGACGAGATGTTGCACGCCCAAAGCGCCCAGGACATCGGCGAGGTCGGTATCTGCGAAGGAGTCGCGGTACTCCTTCCGAACGACCGGCTCGTCGCACCTGCGTTCGAGCGGTGCCGCGAGTGCCCACTCAACGGTGCCCTCCGCGAAGCTGCCGTGGTCCTGCACCCACACCACCGGCACGTCTGTTGATCGCGCGCGCTCGATGAGATGCGCGGTGCGATGGAGCACACCGTCGGCGTCGAAGCAGCCCTGCACGACGCCGCGCTGAAGGTCAATGACGAGAAGCGCAGTTGTAGCGAGCATACCCAATCCTCTCAACCAACGCGTCCGGCGGCCGATCCCTGACCGGGCGGCGTGGTGCGAGAGCATGAGTTATGACCTACTCGCCGGTGACGAACGACGATGTCCAGGAGCTCCGCGCTTTCCTCAGCGAAGCTGACCTCACTATCGCTGGGCTCGACTCGACCGCGGTCCGAGTGTGGGTAGAGCGCGACCCCGATGGCAGGATCGTCGGCAGCACTGGCTATGAAGCCAGCACTGACGGTGCAGACGTCTTGATCCGGAGCGTCG
This sequence comes from Curtobacterium sp. PhB142, assembly GCF_004341255.1. Taxonomy (NCBI): domain Bacteria; kingdom Bacillati; phylum Actinomycetota; class Actinomycetes; order Micrococcales; family Microbacteriaceae; genus Curtobacterium; species Curtobacterium sp. PhB142. The sequence continues at coordinate 439,563 of NZ_SLUT01000001.1, forward strand.
CAGTCTCGAGCACACGACGCACCGCTGGTATCGGCACCCGTCTCGCGAGATTCGCCCTCCACGAAGCAGCTAACTCGGGCGCGACGCGGGCGTGGCTCTTCTCACGCCGATCTGGGCCCTTCTGGCAGAAACTCGGATTCGGTCCGGCAAACCGGGATGAGCTCGCGGCCGTGCTGTTCGACACCCAACAGGTGCGCCTCTTCACCGAAACCGGTCAGCTCGAGCGGGAGGTCGCGTGGATGCGCGACCTCCAAGCCCTCCGCTACGCACCTGGCGGTACTGCCCGGTAGCCGATCCTCTATCGAACGGCGTTCGTCCTGAGTGGTGAGCACATCGCCACGACGACGGCGCCAGCGAATACGACGGTCACCGCGAGCAGCGCGACACCATCCCCAGCGACGGTCATCAGAGCGCCGCCACCCACTGCTCCCGCAGCCGCAAGGGTTCTGTTTGCGCTGCGCATCGTGCTGTTCATCCGGCCGAGAAGCGCGTCGGGTGTGACGGTCTGGCGGAGGCTCATTTCGTTCGCGTTTTCGCAGCCCGCGGCAGCGCCGTGTACGGCGAACGCGACGAACAAGACCACGACGGTCGACGGCGGTGCTGCGACGCCGAGGCCAACGGTCGCGAGCGCGATGGCCGCCCACGCGACCGGGTAGGCGGCTCGTGCGGCGATGATCGTCCGGCCGGCGCCGAAACGGGTGCCGAGGCGCGGCGCCGCAGTGGCGCCGAGGAGCATCGCGACTCCGCTGACGGCGAGGATGGCCCCGTACACGGCCGCTGGGAGCGCGAGGGTGCGGAGCGCGAAGGTCGCGAATACCGTCAGTCCGGCGGCGTTGGCGAGGAACCAGAGATGTGTCGACAGCGCCAGCGGTGCGAGCATCGGATGACCGTACGTCCACCGCAGACCCTCAGCGATGTCGCTCCGCAGCCGCGCACCCGCCACGCGTGCTGCCGTTTGCTCGACAACGCGGACCCGGGCGATGAGGACAGCGTCGACGAAGTAGCTCACCGCGTCGAGCGCTATAGCCACCGGAGCGGTCGCGATGCTGACCAGGACACCGCCGAGAGCCGGGCCCACCGTCTGCGCTGCCGCGTCACTCTGATCCACCCGCGCATTCGCTGCCAGCAGGAGAGGACGAGGGACGATCCGAGGGAGGAGGGACTGCGTCGCGGCGAATCCCACGACGGACAAGATGCCGAACACGAACAACGCCGCCGCCGCCGCCCAGAGGTTCAAGAGCCCGGTCAACCAAAGCACGGGGACTGCGCCCAGGCACACGCCACGACCGACACTCGCCCAGATCAGGAGTGGCTTGCGCCGGAAGCGATCGACGTAGGCGCCGATGATCAGCCCGAACAATGCGTACGGCAGAAATTGGGCAGCGTTGACCAGTCCTACTTCGAACGGGCTGGCGTGCAGCACCGTCACCACGAGAACGGGCACGGCGACCGCGCTCACTGCTGATCCGAACGACGAGACGGTCGCGGCAGACCAGTATGGGCGGAACCCGGGCACTCGACGCAGCGTGGTCACGTGGTCGCCCATGCGCCAACGCTGGCAGACCGCAACGCTGCGAGCAAGACAAATCGCACCACGCCCGGCCCAAGTGCCCGAGGCGTGTCCGTTCGCCGATCGCTCAACGAGACGGCCGAACGTGCTCTACCGTCGGATGAGTGAGGGGTCGAAATGCCGACGAGTAGTTGGGTGGGCCTGGGCGTATCGCTGGCGATCTTCGCGACGGTGGAATTCCTGTTGCGCAAGAGGCTCGGTCGCTACGCCTATAGGCGTTGGGCGCAGCTTGGCGTGCGGAGGCTGGTCAGGTCCGAGCAGTGGTGGACTCGGTTCACGCTCGTTCCCGTCGTCGTCATCTACTGCGGCGCCGTCGTCTGCCTGGCCGTGGGGGTCGTGCAAGCGTCTGCCCCGTAACCGATCGGCTGCAGGGCGGCCCGCGGCGGCGCTTCCGCTCGTGTCCGCTGAGGTCACCCCGTAGCGTCGCCCTATGGATCAAGACGTACTGGCGGTCGACACGGCCACCGCCGCGGACGTTCCTACGGCCCAGGGGCTCATCGACGGTGCGAGGCAGTGGCTGCGCTCGCGCGGGATCGACCAGTGGCAAGACCCCGTGCCGGACGCCGTTCTGCTCCGCGACGCCGAGCAGGGGAATCTTTTCGTCGTGCGCCAGAACCAGGCAATTGTTGCCATGGTCACGGTGTCCGACTCGGACTCCGAGACGTGGGGCATGGAGCGCAATCCCGCTGCGTACGTGCACCGACTGGCCGTGGCGCAGACGCATCGGGGCAGCCGGCTCGGGCAACGACTGCTGGCGTGGGTAGCGCAAAGAGCTGCCGACAGCGGGGCGGCCGTCGTGCGGCTTGACTGCGCGACGGACAACCCGGGCTTGCGGCGCTTCTACGAACAGCAAGGGTTTCGGCACGTTCGTGACGTGTCGGTAACGGCCCTCGAGGGCGGGCGGCAACTCGCCTCCAGCCTCTACGAACGCGAGCTGGTCCGGTAGAGGATGGGCTACTGGAACACCTCGGGCAGTGCGGCGACGAACTGGTCGAAGTGGCTGTACCAGACAGAGTGGGCAGCACCGGGAACGTCACGGACGATCACGCCCCGGCTACGGTGCCTAGCCGCCGTCTCGTCGTCGACATACGAGCTCGGCTTCGCTCGAACGATGATCGATCCCGGCTCCGGCTCGAAAGAGACCCCAGGGCCCGTCGCCGGCGCGGCCGCAGTGGCCGGATCGAAGTGCTCCGCTGCCCGAGCCTCGACCACGCAGTCCTGGTCGCTGTAGAACGGCCGCGATGCTCGGAGCCCGTCATAGGTGCGAGCCCGCTTGTCCTGCTCGTACTCAGCGGTGAGCTCGGCTCGATCCCAGCCGCCGCGTGTGGTGAATGGAGTGTCGATGTAGACCGAGAGTTCCGGTGTGAGCAGCGCGGTGTCCACAGCCGCGGCGAGGAGCAGCCCACCGTACGAATGCCCCATCACCAGGTTGAGCACCGACCCGCAATCGTCGGCAATGGACTCCGCGATCGACCGAGCGGCGCGATCCACCGTCATGGTGTCGTCGCGGGGCGACAGCCCGTGGCCCGGGAGATCGACCGCAAGAACGCGGTAGCCGCTCTCGACCAGCAGCGGGACGACTCGCCACCAACTCTCATGTGATCCGGTCATCCCGTGTAGCAGCACCGCCGTACGTTTCCCCCGGCCATGCACCTCAACGTGAAGCTTCATCGGGGTATCGAAGCACATCCCGCTCCACCAGCCGATTGCCTCGATAGCCGATCGGTTATCGGGCGTCTTGCGCGAGCGTTACCCACTCCTCGTCGCGGACGTAGCCGACCGCGTCGTTTGCTCGCAGGATCGCGGTGTTGTCCGCGGAACCTCCTGTGCGGAACCGCGTGACGCCCTCTGCCGCGAGCACGAGGACGGAAGCTGCCTTGACGGCGATGCTCAGCCCCCGACTACGCCAGGCTCGGTGAACAACGGTGAAATGGGTCTCCGCCTCTGTCCCGTCGACGTCCACGAAGGTCATCGAGATCAGATCGCCGTCCGGCCCGAACGCACCGAACGCTCGCCTCGAAACACTCGGCGTCGCTGCATGCCGGTCGAGGGGTGTGTGTTGCGTCGCAACGCTCCCCGGGTAGTCCTCAATCGTCATGGCGTCTAGCCGCAGGACGGCAGTGACGTCGACGTTTCCGAGTTCACGCACCGATACTCCGGCCTCGGCGATCAACGTGTGCAACCTCTGGTGGTTGATGCTGTCGGAGTCGAGTTTCGCCCCGAACGACCGAGCCACGACGACCCACCCGTCGGCTTCAAGTGCCGCTCGCCTCGGCGCCTTGGCCGGCAGCACAATTGTTTCCCCCATGGCTCGATCTTGGCACGGCCTCAGACGAAGTATCGATAGGCGATCGGCTTACGGACACCATGTCGAACCGCCCCGCACGGCGTTACTCGCTAGGTTGGTTGCAGTCCGGTCCTGCCGACGTGGTGAGCGGGAGGAGTGACGATGGGTGCGGGAGTGCTCCCATGGGTGCCGTGTATTGGCGTCCCGCTGATCGTCGCAGTCATCGTGTCCGCGGTCGTCTCGCAAGCCAGCGACCGATGGCGATTGCTTGTTGATGGTTGTGGGGTAGGTGAAAGCCAATCGGGACGTCGTAGCCGCGGAACTCGTCGCACACAGGAAGGGCAACTCCGGATCGCGGGCCTGCGCCTGACAGATCCAGGTTAGCCAGCCTCACTGACAACCCATTGAATAATAAAGGCGACCCCAATTATCACCTGGCCTACGCCGACAGTGCGGACAAGGGTTCGGCTATACAGCCGCTTCGCGGTTTCTTTCGGCAGCAAAGAAGGCTGTTTCAGAACAGCCTTGCGCGCTGCGTCTGGAAAAATATTAACAATCGATCCAATCACAACGGCGACGATCCCGATTACTCCGAAGAAGACATGTGGATTCATGATGGCACCTACAACCTTACCAAGTGTAAGACATGCTGATACCACATGACGCTCCTGCCCCGAGCCCGCCTCCGAGGCCCATGGTGGTGGGATACGGAGAAGTGGTGGGGCTACTCAGCTCTACATCACCCACGAGGCCGGCCCCGACCGTGCAACCGATACCACCGTTCCACCCGGTAGAAGGGCTTCCGGTCTGGTTAGTGGCCAGAGCCGACGCGGAAAGGCCCAACGCACCGCCAGTTCCAAAGTATCCATTTTTGTGACCGTATCCGTCATCGGTGGTTCCCCAGTTGACGCAAACAACCACGCAGAACTGAAAACCGTTCTGCCAGTAGTTGCGTCCTGTCGGGTCGCTGCCATTGATCGGATCGTCAGCCGCGTAGGCGTAGCGGTTGGCGTTGTTGGGGTCGAGTGGTGCGTCGAGGGTGTCGCGCTGCGTCCAACCGCCAGTGTCCGCTGTCTGCCAGCGGTAGCCGAACTTGGTAAGGCTGTTGCCCTCACCGGCGCGGATGCCGGCCTTGAAGCCGAACGGGTTCTGCTTCCACTGCTGGCTGTTTTCACCGTAGGTGACCACTTCGGTCCCGTACGGGTCGTAGCTGACGGTATACGCCTTCTCCCCGGTGTCAGCGATCGCAGCGGCGGGGTTGCCGATGCCGTCGAGGACCCACATCGACGTGGTGCCGTCCGTGGTTCGCAGGTTCAACGGCTGCCCGGTGGTCGGATCCGTGAGCACGGAGGAGGCCCCGGTACCGACGACCTCGCGGGATGTGAGGCCCGTACCGTACGTGTACCGGTACTCGGGTCCGTCTTCGGTGCGCTGCGACAGGAGCCGGTTCATGTCCGCGCCAGCGTAGCTGTACGTGGTCTTCTTCCCGTCCTTGGTCGACGACGTCATCTGCTGCGCACCGTTGTAGGTGAACGTGGCGCCAGGTGCGGCGGTCATGTTGCCGGTGCCGTCGTACGAGTACCCGTTGTTGGTGATCTGACCGACAGCGTTGAACTTCAACGCCTGCGACGTGCTGCGGTCACCCGTCACCGTTTCGGTGAGCCGGTTCCCCGCTGAGTCGTACGTGTAGGTCCAGGTGCTGTTCGTGTCGCCGCCGGCCTGGGTAGCCTTCTGCAGACGGGTCGTGTTCGAGGTGGTGCCGTCGGAGGCCTTCGTGGTGTAGTCGTACTCGGTGGTCTGCTTGCTGATGTTGTCCTTCAGCCACTGCAGTCGATCGCGGTCGTTCTTCCCGTCCGTCGCCGTGCACGCCGAACCGACGCCGACACCCTCGAGGTAGCAGTAGGTGGTGTCGACGATGACCTTTGGGGCGGCGCTGTCGGCCGAGGCCTGGACGCGGGTGACCTTGCCGGACTTGTCGTAGGTCAGCTTCTGATGCGCGGCCCACACCTCGGGGTCCTTTGCCGGGTCCGCGTTCGGTGTCGCGTTGAGCCAGGTGTCCGTGCGGCGGCCGTGGTCGTCGGTCTTGTACAGCTGCTTTGCCGTACCGGAGTTCGTCGGGTAGGTCGTCGACGTGAGCACCTCGGAGGGGTCGTACTCGTGCGTGACGGTGCCCTGTGCGTCGGTGACTTTCACCGTGTTCCCGGCAAGGTCGTAGCCGTAGGACACGGTGCCGCCGCCGGCGGTGTTCACCGTGGAGGTGAGCCGGTTCCGCTGGTCGTACGTGCTGGTGATCGTGCCCGTGGCAGAGGTCTCGGTGAGACGGTTGCCGTTGCCGTCGTACGTGTTCGTCACCGTCGCGGTGCCGTCGTCGAACTCTGTCGTCAGGAGACGGTCGTCGTTGTCGTACGTGTAGGTGGTGACCCCACCGCCACCGTCGGTGTGATTGCGCACACGGCCGAAGTCGTCGTACGAGTACTTCTGCTCACCGAGGCTGGTGTCAGTGGATGGGGTGATCGAGCCGAGCTGATCGTGGGTGTCGTAGAAGTACTTCGTCGGGTTGCCCTTGTTCCCAGGAGCGGTCGCGGTCTTCACCGCACCCCAGGCGTACTTGTCGCCGTCGTCCTTCTTGTTGTACGCAACCTCGGCCATGGCCGCGGGATCGCTACCCGACTGCGAGGACGTCTGGTTGCCGACACCGTCGTACCCCATCGAGGTCGACGTCTTCGAGCTCGACGTCACCTTCGACGGCAGGTACGCCGTCGCAGCGCCTGATGCGTAGTCCGTTGTCGATGTCGATCCGGAGCTGGACTGGGACTGCGTCAACGACTGACCGTCGTTCTTGTCGTACTTGTTCGTCGTCGTGCCGGTACCGTCAGCGCCGTCAGCGCCGACCTGCGACGTCGCGACCCCGTTGTTCGCCGGGTTGTACGTCTTGGAACGCTCACGGTCCGCCGGGTCAACGGCCTTCTTGACGAGGTCGTTGCCGTCGAGCGTGTACGTGGTGTGCTTGGCATCCGCCACAGCAGCCGACTGGTCGGACCGCGGGTCGGCGACCAGCGTGGTGGTGTCGTCCTTGTACGAGAACCGCGTCACAGCGGTCCCCGGGGAACCCGCGGTGGTGTTGCGCTGTTCGACCTTGGTGATCCGGTCGGACGAGTCGTACGTGAACGCCGTCACGCCGCCGGTGGGTGCCGTGATCGAGGTGAGGTCACCGCTGGTGTACCCGAAGGTGGTCTTCTTGCCGAGCGCGTCCGTGTACGTGGTGATGTCACCGGTGCTGTTCTTCGTCCACGACACACTCCGCTTGCTCGAGCCACTGGTCTGCGAGAACGTCTGCACACCGTTCGCGTACGACGAGTTCGCCGTCCGCGCCGCCGTGACACCCGCGGTCGAGACGAGGGACTTCAGGGTGAAGCCGGGCTCGTCGGAGTTGAAGCTGATCTGGTTCTTGTTCCGGTCCACGATCGACGTCGGCTGGCCCGCGAGGTTGAAGTGCGTCGTCGAGTTCGACGTCCACCCCTTCAGCGTGTACTCGTGCGTCGTGGAGTTGTCGACACGGGTCAGGGTCTGCTGCAGACCAGCCGGGCTGATGAACGCACCCTGGCTCCCGGACGGACGGAACTGCCACGTCGTCCCGGCCGCGTCCGTGTAGATGACACCGGCTGCGTTCGCGGTGAGGTCACCAGCACCCGCGAGGGCGTACTGCCACCGGTTCGCGTCCATCGTGTTGACGTCACCGACGGTGGTGCTGCGCGAGTTGTACGCGGCCCCGATCGTGGTGTTCTGCGTCACGCCCGGCAGGCTCATCGCCGTCGTGGTGACCAGCAGGTTGCCGGTTCCGACATCGACGGACGCGTTGGTCTGGTCTGTGATTGGGAACGGCAGTGTCGTCGCCGAGGTCCGCTGACCGGTGCGGTTCGTGTTGCCGGGGCCACCGGGCAGCGAGTTGTACGCACCCTGCAGGTCGACGAGGTAGTTCATCGCCCCCTTGCCCATGTTCTTGATGCGGATCTTCCCGTTCGCACCGACCGGTGCGACGACGGTGTTCGTCATCTTCGACGTCCGGTCGGAGCTGATCGCGGATGCTTCCGGCTCAGCCGCACCATCGGCCCACATCTTCGCGTACGAGTCAGCACCACTGTCGTTCACCGCGGTGAACGTCACTGCGGCAGCCGACAAGCCGCCCTCCACGGTCGGAGCTCCCTGGACACCGCCGACCTGCACCGTGAACGATGCACCCGAAGCGATGCTCCCACCGTTGCGGGTGTCGATGAGTCGACCGTTCAGCGGGGTGAAGCCGCCACCCGGGTTCGACTTCAGGAAGTAGCCCTGGATGTCGACGACGAGGTCGATCTTCCCCCCGCCCTCAGCGGTGTCGATGCTGAACTTCCCATCGGCGTTCAACGCGACCTGCGCGTTCATCGCCGTCGTCTGGCCCTCGACTGAGTTGTAGTTCAGGACACCCGTGCTGCGGGTCTCACCAGTCGGGGTGGGACGGACGTAACCGGCCTTGGCCTCACGGTTGATCACGATGATGTTCACCGCCACCGCCGCCGCACCAGCCGGAATGCCGTTCGAGCCGGTTGCCTGGATGGTGCGCTGCGAACCTGCTGGGATCTGCCCCTGCGCGGCACCGATACCGCCACGGGAATCGAGCACTCGGGACGGCGACATCGCCACAAACCCACCGGCAGACACGCCGTTCTTCGTCGACGTGTAGTAGCCGGTGATGTCGATGACGACCTTCGACTGCGCCGTCTCGGTCCGCACCTGGATCGTGCCGTCATCCGCGACCGCGAGCAGACCCGTGTTCGACGTGTTCCCGCCGACACCAGAGTTGTAGATCATCATCAGCGTCGTCGTGTCGGCATCGTCGGCGCGCATCTGCAACTGACCAGACCCCGACGGGTCAGCAATCGTGACCATCATCGTCACCGCGCCGATCCCCGACGACGGCAAACCAGCGACCCCAGCAACCTTGACGGTGCGGAACACGCCCTTCTCGGTCGCGCCACCCAGCACACGTGCGTTGGACGGCATCGGCACGTACTGCCCGCCCGTACCGGTCACCGCCGCCTGCGCCGGTGCCGGCTGCGACACCACCACCAGCAACGAACCCAGCAGCGCGACCAATGTCACCACCGCCAGCAGAACTCCACGAACACGACCAGACAACGACGCAGCGAACACGCGAAAAGAACCCCTCAGCACGTCGCACCAGCGCACAGCCCCCATGGCTGCACTGTGCAACTCCACAGCACGTTACGGAGCATCACTCACCACCGCACCCCCACATGTGGGGATCGAAACGACGAGCGTCGCACCGATACAGGCGGGGTGGACCAGCACCGCTCAGTACAGCGCCGCAATCCCCCGCACATCCCCCAGCCCGAGCGTCCGCTGCGCCGTGTCGCACACGGTCGACGACGGCTTCATCACGAGGCCGGACTTCTGCGCCGTGTGCCCGAGCCCGTACGAGTGCCCCCACTCGTGCGTCGCGATGCCGCGCAGGTCGAAACGGTTGCCCGAGCAGGTGCTGGTCGATCCCCACCGGTGGCTCGTCGAGTACCGCTGGTCGGTCTCGAATGCGTCCCCGCCCGTGAAGGACCAGATGCACGTCAGCGCCAGGGTCTTCGACGGCAGCTTGCCCCACCCGACGACGCTCGTCCGGTTCGAGGTCCCGCAGCCACCATCGGCGGTGACCGCAGCCTGCTGCTTCGCGGTGCCGAGGTACTCCTGTGCCGCCGTCGACTGGACCGTCTGACCGCACGCCGTGATCGTGCCGGTCCAGGCCTCGGCACCGCGCTGGATCGCTGCGGCCTTCGACACCTTCGCCCCGGTCGGGTTGTACCGCCACCGGATCGGCGACTCCCAGTGCGCGCCGGTCAGCACGTACGCCTTGCTCCCGCAGCTCGCGGACGTCGTGGCGCCGCCGTTCGAGGCAGTCCCGCGGATCGTCGCCCCGAGTGTTCGCCGTTGCTTCGCTGCGCGTTCCTGCCGGACGGCGGTGGGCGATCCGGCCCACACCTCGTCGACCTGCACGGCGATGCCCGCGGCACCACGGTTCGCGATCACCACGTCACCGGGGTCGGTGTCCCCTTCGGCGACCGGGGCAGCGGTGAGCGTGACGCCGGCTGCGGGTATCGCGAAGGTCCGGCCGTCCTCGAGCGCGACCACGCCGGAGCTGACGCGACACCCGGACGCCAGGTCGTGGATCGAGATGGTGCTCCTCTGGCAGCTTGGCGCTCCCGCGATTCCCGGTGCGGCGACGACCGCCGTCAGGGCGAGCCCGAGTACGACCGCGGCTGCGGACTTCGACGACGTGCGCACTACGCCCTCCTTGATCACACCGCACCCGAACCACGGTGGCGGACGGCTGCATCAGTGTCCGGGGGCGCGGGAGGGCCGACAAGCCCCCAGAACGGCCGCGGTGCGCAGAGCGGACCGGGTAGCGTGCCGCCATGCACTGGGGCGACACCGGACTCGACGACCACCAGATCGCGTTCGTGCTCCGCACGCTCCCCGACGCGGTCTTCGTGGCGGACGACTCGTGGGGCCTCCTCGACACGAGGGTCCTGCACGTCGTCGACGGCGACGACAGCTACACCGTGAAGGCGTCCGGCCGGGACAACACTCACTTCCCCCGGGAACTCGAGGCGCACCGGACCGTGACCGACGCCCTGCGCGCTGCCGGGGACACCGGTGCCCTCGTGGCCGCGGACGAACAGCACCGCGTCCTCGTCCTCGAGCGCGTCCCTGGTCACCTCGCGCTCGGCACCGTGGACGAGCACGCCCCCGACGTCCACCGGCAGGCTGGCGCGGTCCTCCGGCGTCTGCACGACCACGGCACCCGGCACGACCCGACGTTCCTGCTGCACGAACAGGCGAAGGCCCTCCGCGCGCTCGATGCCCCGCACCGGATCTCGGCAGACGTCGTCGCCCGGATCCGCGCGGCGCTCGAGATGCTGCCCTCCGACTCCCCGGACGAGCCCCTGGTGCCGACCCACGGCGACTTCCACCCACGCAACTGGATCGTCGACGACGATGAAGACGAAGAAGATTCCCGCGACAGCCGCGATCACCGCCGCCGACTCCGCGTCATCGACTTCGGCCGCTTCGGCTGGCGCCCGGCATCGTTCGACCTCACCCGCCTCGCGGTGCTCCACTGGCAGCACGATCCGACCCTCGAAGCGGCGTTCTTCGATGGCTACGGCGACGATCCGCGCGAGTCGGACGCCTGGCGCTGGCTGCAGCTCCGCGAAGCAGTCGGCACCGCGACCTGGGCCTACGCCGTCGGCGACGAGGGCTTCGAGGCACAGGGCCACGACATGCTCCGGGACGCCCTCGCCGCGTTCTGACGGTCAGGGCCGAACGCAGCTCACGGCACCCGCACGAACCGCGGCGCCCCGCGATCCCGCAGCCGGAACCCGAGGTGCTGGTACAACCCGATCGCCCCGGTGTTCCCGGCAGCCGCGTGCATGAGCGGCGTCTCCCCACGCTCCCGGATCCCGTGCGCGACGGCGAGCACCAACCGCCGCCCGAACCCCTGCCCCCGGTACCCCTCGTCCGTGCACACCGCGCTGATCTCGGTCCACCCCGGCGGGTGCAGGCGCTCCCCCGCCATCGCGACGAGCCGTCCGTCCCGTCGGATGCCCAGGTACGTGCCGAGCTCGATGGTGCGCGGCAGGAACGGCCCCGGCTTCGTCCGCTCCACCAGGGCGGTCATCTCCGGCACGTCGTCCGACGTCAGCACGACGGCCTCGGCGTCGGGAACCCCCTCGATGGCCTCACCGGTGAGCTGCACACCCCCGGCACCCTCGACCAGCGCCCACCCCGATGGCAGGACAGCGGCGGCACCGACGCCGAGCATCCCGCCGGAACCGAGCAGCGACCGGACGTCCTCCCAGTCCTGCGGTGTGGGCTGCGCAGGGATGCCCGTCCACACCGACACGTCGGTCTGGTAGCGGACCACGTCGCCGCGCCGCTCGGCGAACCGCGTGTGGTGGCTGTTCAGCGCGGCCATCGCGGGCGCGTCGAGCACACGCGTCGGGGTGCCGTCGTCGGCGATGGTCAGGTCGAGCGTCCGGATCGCTTCGCCGCGGGCGTCGCCGCCGCGGAACCCGAGGTCCTCGATCCGCCGACGGTCGCCGTCCGCCCACCCGGCGGTGTCCGCGACGACCCCGGAGGCGTAGTGGTTCGTGGCACGTTGGACGACGTGGAGCACGTCGAGCGGGTTCGTGAGTTCGACCTCACCGGGTCGCGTCGGGGCCGTCGGACGGGCGCGGGTGGTCATGCGTCCATCTTGCGTCCGCAGGCGGGGCCGCGACGAATCGTTGCGCCCGGTGACCGCCGACGTCAGTCGACGACGGCGACCGTGACGGAACGTCGGCGCAGGTTGGCGCTGGCGGCGACCGCACCCACCACGACCACGGCGAACAGCAGCACCGACGCGGCACCGACGAGCGCGGACAGCGGCCCCCACGCGTACGGGGCCGCGTCGATCGCGAGCGCGCAGAACGCCATCGCGAGCACCGTGCGTTCGAGCGGACGCACGGACCCGCCGACCGGCCGCGTGAGTTCGACCGCGAACAGGATGCCGACGACGACGAACCCGATGCTGAACGGGAGTGCGTGAACGGCCACGAGCGCCGAAGCCGCCGCCGTCGCGACCCCGAGGCGGGCGGCGGTGCCACCGGCCGTGGTCGCCATGGCGAGTGCAGGAGCGTGCGGCACGACGAGCACTCCGACCCACCCGACGGCCGCGACTGCGGCGAGCACAGCCGTCGTCGTGGAGTCCGACGCCGTCGCGGTCAGGACCACGGCCACCGCGAACGCCACGGTCGCAGCGATCTGCACCGCTGCGCTGACGAGACGCGGCGTCGACGGTGCGACGAGCGGCAGCCCGTCGCGTCGACGCCGGCGGACACCACGCACCAGCAGGACCACGAGGACCGCGGCACCGACCACCGCGAGGACCACCCAGGTGCTCTGCCCGAGGATCTGTTCGGCCAGACCGAGCGACGACCGGAGGACGAACCCCGTCCCGCCCCAGGCGATCGCCCACGTCAGGCTGCCGATCAGGGACGCGACGGTGAAGCGCGGCTGCGGCATGCCGCTCACGCCGGCGGCGATCGGGGTCAGGGACCGGACGATGGGGACGAGTCGCGTGGAGACGACGGCCCAGGCTCCGCGGCGTTCGACGACACCGATCGCGACGTCCCACTTCTCGACCCCGATCGCTCGGACGAGTCGACCCTTGCGGAGTCGCGGCCCCACCTTGCGGCCGAGGAAGTACAGGACGTGGTCACCGACCGAGGCACCGACCGTCACCCCGGCGATGAGCAGGAGCACCCCGGGAACGTCCTCGAACGAGGCGCCGAGGAACAGGACGGCGAGTTCCCCGGGGAAGAACGGGCCGAGCCCGAGGACCTCGAGCGCCGCGAACAGCGCCGCGATCCCCGCCCGGAGTACCTCGGGGACGTCGCCAGCGGTCTCGGTGATCCAGCTCAGGATGTCCATGAAATGTGACGATACCGAATATCAGTAGTCCCGACGTCAGCCCTGAGGATGACGCAGCGCTCGGTCGACGAACTCCACCATCCGCCGCACCAGCAGCGCCCGCGACGACGCCCGTCGGTACTCGTGCCCCTCACCCGCGAGCTCCAGGTACTCGACGTCGTGCGCCCGCTCCCGCAGCGCCGCGACCACCTGGTGCGCCTCGCCGATGGGGACGTTCGTGTCGAGCTCACCGTGCGCGACGAGCAACGGCGCCGTGACGTCGTCGATCGCCCGCATCGGCGACAGGGCCGCGAGCAGCGCTTCGTCGTCGACGGGGTGCCCGTACTTCGTCGCAGCGGCAGAGGCGATCCACGGTTCGGTGTCCCGGTAGAACGTGGCGAAGTCGCTCATCCCGCACACGGCGACACCTGCTGCGAACACGTCGGGCGTGAACGCCAGGGATGCGAGGGTCGCGTACCCGCCGTAGGAGCGGCCCTCGACGGCCACCCGGGAGCGGTCGGCGTACCCGTTCGACACCAGGAACCGTGCGCAGTCCACGACGTCGGCGAGCGCGTTCCAGCGCAGGGCCAGGTCGTCGGCGTGCACGAACTCGTGGCCGTACCCGGACGAACCGCGGATGTTCGGGGCGAGGACGGTCACGCCCGCTGCGGCGAGCGCCTGGTGCTGCGGTGAGAACGTGGGTCGCTCCTGCGACTCCGGTCCGCCGTGCAGGTGGACGAGCGCTGCGCGCGGGCCGGGAGGCACGGCAGCAGCAGCACGAGTGCCGACGGCTGACGACGTGGCTGGCTCCACCGCCCGGTACAGCCAGCCGGTCAGCTCCAGTCCGTCACGGGCGGCGAACCGCTCGAGCGTCGGCTCGACCAGCTGCACGTCCGGCAGCGCGGGGACGTCGGTGACCCGGCTCCAGGTGAGCGCGTTCGTGTCGAGCCGCCAGAGTTCTCGCGGTCGGGTCGGTCCCTCGACGGCGAGCAGCACGCTCCGGCCGTCACGGCTCAGCACCGGGTCGGTGACGACGTACCCGGGCAGGTCCGGCACCGGGGTGCGCGAGGCGTCGTGGGTGTTGATGAGGTCGAGTTCGCTGCGCCCGTCGACGTTCCAGACGAGCAGCAGCGTGCGGCCGGCGTCGTCGGCGTCGAGGTACTCGAGTTCGGCGTCGGCGCGCTCGATGATCCGTCGGGGCGTACCGCGCCAGCCGTGGGGGCCGACCGGCTGGGCGACGAGTCCGCGGCGGGGCAGTCCGGCCTCGGTGGCGACGTAGGCGACGAGGGGGCTGGTCTCGCTCGCGGGCGAGGGCCGCAGGAACGCGATCTCGGCGGACCCGTCGGGGTCGTCGGCGAACAGGGCGTGGCTCTCGTCGGTCAACCGGTCGACCACGACGACGAACTCCTGGCCGCGCTGCCCGTCGCTCAGCACGACGAGCCGTTCCTCCACCGACAGGTCGAGGATGTGGATGAGTTCGCCGACGGCCAGGTCGTCGCGGTCGCCAGACACCGGGTCGACCAAGTACGAACGGGCCGGCTGCTCGGCCTCGGTCGAGGGCAGCGTGATGACGACCCGGTGACCACTGCGGCTCCACGGGCCGAGTTCGGCGTGCTGGTAGCGCGAACCGGCGATCTGCGCGGCGTCGGTGCCGTCCGGCCGGACCACCCAGACCTGCTGCTTCACGCCGCCGTCGGTCGCGATCGCCACGGCGAGCCACTCCCCGTCGGACGACCACGACACCCGGGTCACGGGGTCGTCGGACAGCGCGATCCGCATCGGTTCGGGCAGCTCGCCGTCGACGACGACGTCCTGCACGAACACCTCGGGGGTGCCGTGCCGGTCGGACACGAACGCCACGCGCCGGGCGTTCCGGGTCATGGTGGGGCCCCACGACCCCCAGGCGGCGGCGAGCCGCTCACCCAGGTCGGCCGCGGCCCTGGTCGTGCCCGAGGGACGGACGTCCGCCGACGACGCGACGCTCGCCGCGCCTCCCGGCTGCATCAACGCACCCCCTGCTGCTGCAACCACATCTCGATCAGGCCGAGCTGCCAGAGCGCGTTCGCGCCGATCTCGGTCCGCGTGCTGTTCGGGTCCTGGAGCATCCGCTCGACCGTACCCGGGTCGAAGAGCCCGCGCTCCCGCGCCTCGGGTGCGTGCAGCGCGTCACGGACGCGCTCCAGGTACGGGCCCTCGAGCTGGCGGATCGCGGGCACCGGGAACGACCCCTTGCTGCGGTCGATGACGCTGTCGGGGACGATGCCGCGCGACGCTCGCTTCATGACGCCCTTGCCGCCGTCCGACAGCTTGAGCGCGGGTGGGATCGCACCGGCGAGCTCGACGAACTCGTGGTCCAGGAACGGCACGCGGGCCTCGAGCCCCCACGCCATCGTCATGTTGTCGACGCGCTTGACGGGGTCGTCGACGAGCATCGTCATCGTGTCGCTGCGGAGCGCAGCGTCGACGCTCGTCTCCGCGCCCGGAACCGCGAACGCAGCGTCCACGAACGCCGACGGGGTGTCGTCGTCGCTCTTCCACCGCTCCCCGAGCAGGCCCTGCAGCACCGGCCAGCGGCGGTCCATGAACACGGAGCGGTACGCCTCGGCGGCCTGGTCGCGGGGCACGTCGGCGAGCGGCGGGTACCAGTCGTAGCCGGCGAGCACTTCGTCGGCGCCCTGGCCGGACTGCACCACCTTGACGTGCTGCGAGACCTCCTGCGACAGCAGGTAGAACGCGACGCAGTCGTGGCTGACCATCGGCTCGCTCATGGCGGCGACCGCACCGTCGATGCCGTCGAGCAGGCGCGTCGAGGGGATGTGGATGCGGTGGTGGTCGGTCCCGAAGTGCTCCGCGACCTGGTCAGAGTACTCGAACTCGTCGCCGGACTCACCGCCCGCCGCCTCGAAGCCGATGCTGAACGTGGCGAGGTCCTGCTGCCCGGCCTCGGCGAGCAGCCCGACGACCAGGGACGAGTCGATGCCGCCGGACAGCAGCACGCCGACGGGGACGTCGGCCACCATGCGGCGTTCGACGGCGGTGCGGAGCGAGCCGATGAACGCCTGCTCCCAGTCCTGGTCGGTCCAGTCGGCCCTGGCGGGGTCGCGTTCGAACCGCGGCTCCCAGTAGACGGTGTCGCGGGACGTACCGTCGCGCTCGATCACCCGGACGGTGGCGGGCGGGAGCTTGCCGACACCGGACAGGATCGTGCGGGGTGCCGGCACGATCGAGTGGAAGCTCATGTAGGACGCGAAGGCGACGGGGTCGATGGACGTGTCGATGCCGCCGCCGGCCAGCACCGCGGGCAGGGACGACGCGAAGCGGAGCCCGCCAGGTACCTGTGCCACGTACAACGGCTTGATGCCGAGCCGGTCCCGCGCGAGGACGAGTCGGCCGCTGGCGTGCTCCCAGATCACTATGGCGAACATGCCGATCAGGTGCTCGACGAAGGCCGTGCCCCACTCGGCGTAGGCGACGGCGATGACCTCGGTGTCCGACGTCGAGAAGAATTCGTGACCCTTGCCCCGCAGCTCGTCACGCAGCTGCTCGTAGTTGTAGACCATGCCGTTGTAGGCGATCGTCAGTCCGGCCCGGGGCAGCACCATCGGCTGCGCACCGGCGGTGGACAGGTCGACGATCGACAGCCGTCGGTGCCCGAGCGCGACCGGTCCGCGTGCCCACAGCCCGTCACCGTCGGGGCCGCGGTGCACCATGCACCCGGTCATCCGCGCCACTGCTCCGACGTCCGTGGCCGTGCCGTCGAACCGGATCTCACCCGCGAGTCCACACATCAGCGTTCCCCTGTCGTCCCGATGATCCACGTGTCCTTGGCGCCGCCGCCGCGCGACGAGTTCACGACCATGCTGCCCTCGGGCGCGACCCGGGTCAGCGCGACGTCGGCCAGGTGCGCGTCGTCCGCTCCGGTGCCGGTCAGGTAGACGAACGCGCGCAGGTCGACGTGCCGTGGGTCGAGGCCCGCCGGTCCGATGGTCGGGTGCGACGACAGCTGCACCACTTCCTGCCCGACCCAACCAGCAGGGTCCGCGGCGATCTCGCGCCGTCGCTCGGCGACCTCCGGGGCGCTCGCGCTCGGCCCGATCAGGACCCCGCGTCCGCCTTCGCCGTCGACCGGCTTCGTCACGAGTTCGCCGACCCGGTCGAGGACCGACAGGCGTTCGCCCTCGATGCTCGTGCGGTACGTCGGCACCGACTCGAGCAGCGGCTTCTCGTCCAGGTAGTACCAGATCAGGTCCGGCACGTTGACGTACATCGCCTTGTCGTCGACCAGGGCGTTGCCCGGAGCGTTCGACAGGTGGACGTGTCCGGCCTCGGCGACGTCGAGGACGCGGGCGCCCAGCTCCGGCGCGTGGTCCGCGGTCAGGGCCCGCACGTCGCGGTCGATCCGCAGGTACAGCCCGTCGAGCACGTCGCCGGTCGTCGCGTCGACCACGCGTCCGTCACGGACGTCCAGGTCGGACCCGGCCAGGAGGCGCAGCCCGGCTCCGTCGGCCAGCCTGCGGTGCTCGAACCACGCGCCGGCGGCGGGGCCGTCGCTGACGAGTGCGAGCACCGGGTCCGGGTTGCCGGTCACCGCGGTCGCGTTGGTGCGCAGGGTCTCGCGCAGCCGGTCGGTCACGCCGTGCGGGTCCCGCAACAGCGCCGGACGGGGCGCGTCGGGCACGACGTCGTCCATGAGCTCGCGGAGGGCGATGCCGTACGCCACACCCGAGGGTGAGCGCACGTTGTCCTCGAGCACCCGCCAACCGCCGAACTCGTTCCGCACCAGGTCGAAGCCGAGCACGGGTGCCCGCACCGCGTGACCGGGCAGGCGCGAGGCGTCGGGGTCCCAGCCGTTCGCCCCGACGAACTGGTGCTCGTCCATGACCCCGTCGGCCACGATCCGCCGCTCGCCGTACACGTCGCGCAGGAACAGCTCGATCGCCCGTGCGCGCTGCCCGAGGCCGCGCTCCAGCTGCGACCACTCGTACGCGCTGATCGTCCGCGGCACCAGGTCGCACCCGAACGCCTGCACGCCGCCGTCCACGACGAAGCCGACCTCGTGCTCGCGGGTCCAGGCGTCGCGCGCGGCACAGTGCTCGTTCGTGGTGTCGGCGTCCCAGGCGGTGAAGTACGTCGCCAGGTCGCGGAACGCCGGACGGGGGCGGGCACCGGGGCCGACCGCTTCGTCGCCGGCGCGCACGCGGTACCCGGGGACCGCGACCGCCGGTCCCTCGTCGCGCCCCGACGGGGTGCCGGCCGTGTCCTCGACCACCAGGGTCACGACGTCGTCGAGCTCCCCGCGCTCGGCGTACGCGGTGCGCTGTCGATCGGTGGAGTTGCCGCGGGCCAGGGTGTCCTCGAGCAGGTCCGTGACGGTGCCCCAGTCGCCGAGCTCCTCGAGTTCCGGGCGCAGGCGGGACACCAGTTGCCGGACGGCGACCTCGGCGGGCAGGCGGTCCGGGTGCTGCCCGAGGCCGAGCAGTTCGCCGCTCAGCCCCGTGCGCGCCGCCTGCCACATCGCTGCACGGTGCAGGGGTTCGCTGCGGGGGTGCCACTCGGCGCCGGACTCGACGGCGATCTCGGCCTTCCGCACCGCGGCCCGGAACAACCCGGCGATGAGCACCGCGTCGTCGACGATCGGGGTGGCGTCGCAGACCCGGAGTTCGAGCGTCGGAGCGTGCGACGACGGCCGCACGTCGAAGTACGCCATCTTCTTGTCGGCGATCACCCCCGACGCGATCAGGTCGTCGAGCACCTTGTCGTACTCCGCCGCGTTCGACACCCGTCCGAAGCTGCCGGCCGACGGCCACCGCTGCCAGATGATGCTGCGGAACGACGAGTACCCGGTGTCCTGCCCGTTCCAGAACGGACTCGATGCGCTCAGGGCCAGCAGCACCGGCAGCACCGGCGCGACCCGTTGGGCGATCTGCACCGCCAGGTCGCGGTCGCTCACACCGACGTGCACCTGCAGGCCGCAGATGAGCTGCTCGTCGACGAGCATCCGGTACTGCTCCTGCATCCGGCCGTAGCGTCCGCCGCTGGTCAGTTCGAAGTCGGCGTACTCGGACCGCGGCGCCGTACCCACCGACGCGATGGTCACCCCCGCCGGCGCGATCGCGGCGCTGAGCTCACGGCGCAGGTCGACGATCACCCGCCGCAGGTCGTCGAGGGTACGCACCACGGGGGTGTTCGTCTCGATGGTCGTGCGCTGCAGTTCCGCGCCGAAGCGGTCGGCGGGCAGCTTGGGCAGAAGGCGCGGGGCCTTCGCGGAAAGTCGGCCGGACTCGAGGTCGATGAGGTGCAGCTCTTCCTCGGCGCCGAGCGTCAGCTCTGCACTCATGGCTGGAACCTACGCGCGGCCGCTGTGGCGTGCGCCGCGGCACACCGCCCGACTCGCGCCCGTAACACGCCCGTCAATCGAGCGTCACGAGCGCTGCGCCTCCCGGCCGCACCGTGCGCCCGTCACCGCCCCGTGCGAGGTTCCACGCTCCGTGCCCGGTTACAAGCGCGCACCACGCGCGCAACCTCGCACCAGCTCACTCACCTCGCACCGTGCGACCCGCGCGGATCGCGCACCGGTCCGCGAAAGCCGCACCGTGCTGTGGACGCACCACACGCTCGGACGGGAGGCACGACGCCAGCCCGCCTCGCGCCTCCCGCCCGCACCGTGCGCACCTCGCCACCCCGTGCGAGGTTCCACGCACCGTGCCCGGTTACAAGCGCGCACCACGCGCGCAACCCCGCACCAGCCCGCGAAAGCCGCACCGTGCTGTGGACGCACACCACCCGCCGGACGGGAGGCACGGCGCCAGCCCGCCACGCGCCTCCCGCCCGCACCGTGCACGCTTCGTCACCCCGTGCGAGGTTCCGTGCTCGGTGCGAGGCGCGCGGGCTCGCACGGAGTACGGAACCTCGCACCAGGCCACGCACCTCGCACCGTGCGTGCGGCGCCTACCCGCGCGTCCGGGCCAGGCGCCGGTTCAGCGCACCGTTCAGCAGCGCCACGAGCAGCCCCACCGCGAACACGAGCGTCCCGAAGCACAGCACCTGCGGCGGCATCCCGGCCTTCGCGGCGCCGTAAACGAACAGCGGGAACGTCACCGCGGGCCCGGCGACGAACGAGGTGATGACGTAGTCGTCGATCGACATCGCGAGCGCGAGCAGCCCGGCCGCGAGCATGCCCGGCGCGAGCAACGGCAGCGTCACGAGCCGGAAGGCCTGGAGCGGCGTCGCCCCGAGGTCGCTCGCTGCCTCTTCGAGCACCCGCGACGTGCCGGAGATCCGGGCGCGGAGCACCACCACGACGTACGCGACGTCGAACGCCACGTGGGTGATGAGCACGGTCAGGAACCCGGTGCCGAGCCCCACGGACAGGAAGAACGACAGCGACGCCGAGCCGACCACGATGGACGGCGCCGCGATGTCCGCGAACACCACGGCGTTCACAGCACCGCGGCCGGGGAACCGGTACCGCTCGAGCGCCAGGGCCAGCGGCAGCCCGATCGCGACCGAGATGATCGCGGCCAGGAACGCGACGACGACCGAGGTGACGAACGCGGCTCCGAGCCCGGACACGTTGACCAGGTTCGCGTACCAGTACGTCGTGAAACCGTTCCACGCGAACGACAGCCGGTTCGTCGGGGCGTCGTTGAACGAGTACACGATCATGTAGACGATCGGGACGAGCGTGATCGCGATGGTGACCCAGTAGACGATCGCGAGCCAGGGCCCGCGACGGTTCACGCCGTGGCGGTGGACGACGGGCGACGAGGCGGTCGCGGTGGACGGACGAGTCGGTGCGACGGCGGTCATACGAGGTCCTCGAGGTCGTCGGTGCCGGAGACGCGGGCGTAGATGAACAGGATGATGCCGAGCACGACCATGAGCACGGTCGACAGTGCCGCGGCGACGTTGTACTGCTGGTTGCCGGAGTAGGCGTCCTGGATCGCCTGGCCGATCGTGTACGTGTTCGTGCCGCCGAGCAGCGCCGAGTTCACCGGGTCGCCGACGCTGTCGATGAACACGAGCAGGACGCCGGCGAAGATGCCCGAGCGGGACAGCGGCAGGGTGGTGTGCCAGAACGCCCGGAACTTGCCGGCGTACAGGTCGTTGGCGGCCTCGCCGAGTCGCGGGTCGATGCGTTCGAGCGCGGCGTAGATCGGCAGCACCATGAACGCCAGGTCGTTGTAGGCGTCGCCGAAGATCACCGCGCCGCCGGTACCGAGGATGTGGAAGTCCTTGCCGGCCAGGCCGATCGCCTGCAGGAAGGTGACGACCGGACCCTGCGACGCGAGCACGAACGCCCACATGTCGGTGCGGATGATGAACGACACCAGGAAGCTCACGAACACGAGCATGAGCAGCGGGTTCTTCCACCGCGGCGAGACCCGGAACGCGATGAAGTACGCCACCGGGTAGCCGACGATGATGGTCACGACCGTGGCGGCGGCGCCGTACCAGAGGGACCGGAGCAGGAACGTCAGGTAGGGCACCTGCGGGTCGATGAACAGCGAGCCGTAGATCCCCCAGTTCCACGTGAAGGTGTACCCGTCGTCCGGGTTGCCCGACATGAGCGAGACGATGAGCCCCGACACGAGCGGGATGACGAAGAACACGCAGAGGTACGCGGTCCCCACGAGCGCGAGCAGGAAGGGCGTGCTGCGACGGCGTCCCCGACGGACCGGTGCCGGACCAGCACCCGGTGTCGGTGCGGCACCCGGGCCGGCGACCCCGACGGCCGTCACGACTGCACCACCGCGTTGAAGATGCCGTTCCACTCCGAGTACTCGTCGTAGTTCTCGAACACCCGGAACTCGTGCGACCGGTCCAGCACGTCGGAGTCCGGGAACACCAGCGGGCTGTCCGCCACCGTCGCGTCGTCGAGCTCGTCGCGGACGTAGGCCTCGGCGCTGGGGACCGGGCAGACGTAGTTGACCCAGTCCTCGACGATGCCGGCGATCTTCGGCGTGTAGTAGAAGTCCATCCACTCGAGGGCGGCCACCGGGTTCGCTGCCTGCCGGGGGATCATGAGGTTGTCGTGCCACATCATCTGGCCCTCCTCCGGCGTGACGAACTTCAGGTCCTCGAACCCGGACTGCTGCGCCTGGAAGACGTCGCCGGACCACGCCTGGGTGATCCAGGTGTCGCCGTTCTCGAGCTTGTTGATGTAGCTCTGGTCGTAGAAGCCGGTCACGCTCGGGCGCAGTTTCCGCAACCACGCCTGCGCTTTCCGCCAGTCCGCCGGGGTGGACGTCTCCGGGGCGATGCCGTTCGCGAGCAGCCCGAGGGAACCGAGCTCGGTGTTGTCGCTCATCAGCCCGACGCGGCCCGCGAACGCCGGGTCGAGCAGGTCCTGGAACGACGTGATCTCGCGGTCGATGTACTTCGGGTTGTAGGCGATCCCGGTGAACCCGGTCTGCCAGACGACGGAGTGCTTGTTGCCGGGGTCGTACGTCGGGTCCTTCACCGAGTCACCCGCGTTCGCCGCGAAGTTCGGCAGCCGCGAGTGGTCGAGCTCGCACACGAAGCCGTTCTTGATCATCTGGGTCAGCTCGAACCCGTTGGTCATCACGACCAGGTCGTAGCCGGTGGCACCCTGCGCCCGCAGGATCGGCGAGACGGTCGCGTAGAACGTCGCGTTGTCCTGGATCACCGCCTGGTAGTCGACGCTGATGCCGGTGGCCTTCTGGAACAGCGCGAGCGACTCGGACTTTCCGTGGTCGGAGTCGATGTAGAGCGGCCAGTTCGCGAAGTTCAGCTGCTTCGTCGCCGTGGCGTCCTTCCAGAACGCGGTCCAGTCGACGGCGTTCTCGGCGCCGGAGGCGGCTGAGCCCTTGATGCTGCACCCCGTGAGCAGCGCCGCGAGCGCGGCGGCTCCTCCGCCGGCGAGCAGGCCGCGTCGGCTGACGCGCGCGGACGTCAGTCCGCGCAGCAGGTCCGGGCCGGGTCCCCCGCCGGTCACGCGAGCGATCCTGCCGTGGCGGGTGCGGACTGGAGGCCCGTGGCCGCGTGGGTGGTGACGGTCTGGTCGGACGCGGGGTGCGCCTCCAGGCCGAAACCGTGGTCGACGCCCCACGTGAGCCAGACCTCGGTGCCGGTGGCGATCCGCGGTCCACCCTTCGAGTTCTGCGCGAAGACGGAGACGCGGCCGGCTCCGGGGACGTCCACCAGGTACTGCGTGCTGACTCCGGAGAACGAGACGTCGACCACGCGGCCGGGGCCGAGGATGTTGCGGCCGGCTTCGGGGGTGGGCTCCGAGGTGCGGATCTTGAGCTTCTCGGGGCGGACCCCCACGACGACGCTGCCCGTGGTCCGGACGGCGCGGTCGGCCGGGACGGCGATGGTGCCCGCCGGGGTCGCGACCACGAGCAGCGGGCCGTCGGTGCCGCGGACCTCGCCCTCGAGCAGGTTCGACTGGCCGAGGAAGTTCGCGACGAACGCGGTCCGGGGCAGCTCGTACAGGTCCTGGGGGCTGCCCATCTGCTCGATCCGGCCGCCGTTCATGACGGCGACCGTGTCGGCCATCGTCATCGCTTCTTCCTGGTCGTGGGTGACGTGCAGGAAGGTGAGCCCGACCTCGGCCTGGATCGTCTTGAGTTCGAGCTGCATCTGGTGCCGGAGCTTCAGGTCCAGCGCGCCGAGGGGCTCGTCGAGCAGGAGCAGGGCCGGCCGGTTCACGATCGCGCGGGCCAGGGCGACGCGTTGCTGCATGCCGCCGGACAGGGAAGCGGGGCGCTTGTCGGCCGAGGCGTCGAGCTCGACCAGGTGCAGGGCCTCGCGCGCCTTCGTCATCGGGTCCGGGATCCGTCGCCGCTTCAGGCCGAACGCGACGTTGTCGAGCACGCTCATGTGCGGGAACAGCGCGTAGTTCTGGAACACCGTGTTGACGGGCCGCTGGTAGGGCTTCGTGTCGGTGACGTCCTCGCCGCCGATCGTGATGGTGCCGCTCGTGGGCTCCTCGAGCCCGGCGACCAGTCGCAGGGTCGTGGTCTTGCCGCAGCCGGAGGGGCCGAGCAGGGCGAAGAACGAGCCGGCCGGCACCGTCAGATCCAGCGCGTCGACGGCGGTGTGGCCGGGGAACGACTTGGTGATCTGCTCGAGTCGGAGATCGGCTCCGGATTCGGCGAACGTGCCGGTCATTGCCATGGTGCCTCCTGCTGCTTCGGAAGGATCGGGGTCAGCCGATGTAGGACATGACGTGCTTGATGCGGGTGTAGTCGTCGAACCCGTACTGGGACAGGTCCTTGCCGTAGCCGGAGTGCTTGAAGCCGCCGTGCGGCATCTCGGCGACGATCGGGATGTGGGTGTTGATCCACACGCACCCGAAGTCCAGGTCACGGGCGAAGCGCATCGCCCGCGAGTGGTCGGTCGTCCACACCGAGCTCGCGAGCCCGTACTCGACGTCGTTCGCGGCGCGCAGTGCGTCGTCCTCGGTCGTGAAGCGCTGCACGGTCTGCACGGGGCCGAAGACCTCCTGCTGCACGATGCGGTCGGTCTGGCGCAGGCCGGACACGATCGTGGCCTGGTGGAAGTAGCCGACGTCGCCCTGCCGCCCGCCGCCGAGCTCGATCGTGGCGTGGTCGGGGAGGGTGTCGACGAAGGACCGGACCTGGGCGAGCTGGTTCGCGTTGTTCACCGGGCCGAAGTACGGGGTGGCCGTGTCGGCGCCGGTGGTCGCGGTCGCACGTGCCGAGGCGGCGAGCGCCGCCACGAACTCGTCGTGGATGCCGTCCTGCACGAGCACCCGGGTGGCGGCGGTGCAGTCCTGCCCGGCGTTGAAGAACCCGGCGGCGACGATGCCGGCGACGGCGGACGGGATGTCGGCGTCGTCGAACACGATCACCGGGGCCTTGCCGCCGAGCTCGAGGTGGGTGCGCTTCAGGTCGCCGGCGGCGGCGCGGGCGACCTCCGTGCCGGCGCGGACGGACCCGGTGATGGACACGAGCTGCGGGGTGGGGTGGTCGATCATCGCGGCGCCGGTGGTGCGGTCGCCGACGACTACGTTGAGCACGCCGGGCGGCAGGAACTCGGCGGCGACCTCGGCGAGCAGCAGGGTGGAGAGCGGGGTGGTGTCGCTCGGCTTGAGCACGGTGGTGTTCCCCGCGGCGAGCGCCGGGGCGAACTTCCACACCGCCATGTTGAGCGGGTAGTTCCACGGGGTGACCTGGGCGACGACGCCGATGGGCTCGCGCCGGACGAACGAGGTGTGGTCGGCCATGTACTCGCCGGCGCTGCGGCCCTCGAGGTTGCGGGCGGCTCCGGCGAAGAAGCGGATCTGGTCGACGGACAGCAGGATCTCGTCCTCGACCAGGGTGGCCCGGGGCTTGCCGGTGTCGAGGGACTCGAGGTCGGCGAACTCCGATGCCCGCTGCTCCATGGCGTCCGCGATCCGGAACAGCGCGAGCTGCCGTTCGCCGGGGGTCGTGCGGCGCCAGGTCGCGAAGGCGGTGCTCGCGCTCGTGAACGCGGCGTCGACGTCGGCGGCCGTGGACACGGGGGACGTGCCGTAGACCTGCTCGGTGGTGGGGTCGACCAGGTCGAACCGGGTGTCCGCGCCCGACTCGACGAACGACCCACCGACGAAGTTGCGCACCTCGTGCGTCGTGGTCACCGTTTCCGTCGTGTCCAGCATGGCGGTGATCCTGACACGGATTCCGGCGGTTCGGAAGACGGATTCGGAGGTTGTGGAGAACCGTAACAACGGAAATCGTCGCGAAACACGGTGTTCACAACGGAATCCCTTGCGCGCTCCGAGCCTCGCTGCCATGCTGTCCGGCATGGCGGCAGCACCACGACGTCCGGGACCGATCGACGACACCTCGAAGCGGATCATCGAACAACTCCAGGCGGACGGCCGCCGTCCGTACGGCGAGATCGGCAAGGCCGTCGGTCTCAGCGAGGCGGCGGTCCGGCAGCGCGTCCAGAAGCTCACCGAGACCGGCGTCATGCAGATCGTCGCGGTCACCGACCCGATGCAGCTCGGCTTCCACCGGCAGGCGATGATCGGCATCCGGGTCAGCGGTGACACCCGAACAGTCGCCGATGCCCTCGAACAGCTGCCGGCGGTCGACTACCTCGTCATGACCGCCGGCAGCTTCGACCTGATGGTCGAGGTCGTCTGCGAGGACGACGACGACCTGATCGAACTGCTCAACGGCACGATCCGGGCCATCCCGGGCGTCGCCGGCACCGAGACCTTCGTCTACCTGCAACTCCGCAAACAGCTCTACGACTGGGGAACGCGATGACCATCTCAGACCAGACGACCGGACAGCCCACGCGGCTCCACTCCTACGACCCGTTCGCCCCGGTCGGCGACGCCGACCTGCAGCGGAAGTCCCGGGACCACCTGTGGATGCACTTCGCCCGGCACGGTGCGAACCAGGCCGGTGCCGACGTGCCGATCATGGTGCGCGGCGAGGGCCACCACGTCTACGACAGCCACGGCAAGGGCTACATCGACGGGCTCTCCGGCCTGTTCGTCGTCGCCGCCGGCCACGGGCGGAAGCGCCTGGCCGAGATGGCCGCGAAGCAGGCGGAGACGCTGAGCTTCTTCCCGATCTGGTCCTACGCGCACCCGGCGGCCATCGAGCTCGCCGACCGCCTGGCTGAGCACGCCCCCGGTGACCTCAACAAGGTCTTCTACTCGACGGGCGGCGGCGAGGCGGTGGAGACCGCCTTCAAGCTCGCGAAGTACTACTGGAAGCTCCAGGGCAAGCCGATGAAGCACAAGGTCATCTCGCGCGCGGTCGCCTACCACGGCACCCCGCAGGGTGCCCTGGCGATCACCGGCATCCCGGCGATGAAGCAGATGTTCGAGCCCCTGACGCCCGGTGGCTTCCGGGTGCCGAACACGAACTACTACCGCGCCGAGGAGATGGGCTTCCCGGGCGGCACCGAGGAGCAGTTCGGCTTCTGGGCGGCCGAACGCATCCGCGAGATGATCGAGTTCGAGGGCCCCGACACCGTCGCGGCGGTGTTCCTCGAGCCGGTGCAGAACTCCGGCGGCTGCTTCACCCCGCCGCCCGGGTACTTCCAGCGGGTGCGCGAGATCTGTGACGAGTACGACGTCCTGCTCGTCTCCGACGAGGTGATCTGCGCCTTCGGCCGGATCGGCACCATGTTCGCCTGCGACACCTACGACTTCGTGCCGGACATGATCACGTGCGCGAAGGCGATGACCTCGGGCTACTCCCCCATCGGCGCGACCATCATCAGCGACAAGCTCTTCGAGCCGTTCTCCAAGGGCGACACGACCTTCTACCACGGGTACACGTTCGGCGGGCACCCGGTGTCGGCCGCCGTCGCGATGGAGAACCTCGACATCTTCGAGGAAGAGGGCCTGCTCGCGAACGTGCGGCAGAACGCGCCGCTGTTCAAGGCCGAGCTCGACACCCTGAAGGACCTGCCGATCGTCGGGGACGTCCGCGGTGACGGCTACTTCTACGGCATCGAGCTCGTCAAGGACAAGGCCACCAAGACGACCTTCGACGACGACGAGTCGGAGCGGCTGCTGCGCGGGTTCCTGTCGAAGGCGCTGTTCGACGCCGGGCTGTACTGCCGGGCCGACGACCGCGGCGACCCGGTCGTGCAGCTCGCTCCGCCGCTGACCATCGGGCAGCCGGAGTTCCGCGAGATCACGTCGATCCTGCGGAGCGTCCTGTCCGAGGCCTCGTCGAAGATCTGACCGTGAGCGGCTACCGGGGCGTCTCGTTCTGGCTCGACCAGCTCGCGTCCACCGGACGCGACGACCTGGCGCCCCGGCCGCCGCTCGACGGCGACACGACCGCGGACGTCGCGATCGTCGGCGGTGGACTGACGGGTCTCTGGACCGCCTGGTACCTGCTCCAGGCCGACCCGGGCCTCCAGATCGTCGTCCTGGAACGCGAGATCGCCGGGTTCGGCGCCTCCGGTCGCAACGGGGGCTGGTGCTCGGCCTTGTTCCCGCGCTCCGCGGAGTCCGTCGCGCGCGAGCACGGCCGCGACGCAGCACTCGCGCTGCGCGCAGCGATGCGCGACACCGTCGACGAGGTCGGGCGCGCAGCGTCCGAAGCCGGGGTCGACTGCGACTACGTGAAGGGCGGCACCGTCCTCTACGCGCGGTCCGCCGTGCAGGAACGCGCGGCGCACGACGAGGTCGCCTCGTCGGCCGAGTGGGGCGACGCCATGACCTGGCGCCCGGCTCGGCCCGGCGATGCCGCCGGATCGGCGGGGGTCGCGTGGACCCCGGACTGCGCGCGGGTCCAGCCCGCTGCACTGGTGCGTGGCCTGGCGGCCGCCCTGGAGGCCCGGGGCGTCCGGATCGCGGAGCACACGCCCGCCTCGTCGTGGGACCACGGGCGTGTGGTCACGTCGCGGGGGACCGTCACGGCCGGCGCGGTCGTCATCGCGGTCGAGGGGTACGGCGCACAGCTCGAACAGACGAAGCGGCGGATCCTGCCGCTCTACTCGCTCATGATCGCGACCGCTCCGCTGCCCGCGGCGGCGTGGGACCGCATCGGCCTGGAGCACGGGCAGACGTTCTCCGACTACCGGCACCTGCTCGTGTACGGGCAGCGCACGGCAGACGACCGACTGGCGTTCGGCGGACGCGGAGCCCGGTACCACTGGGGGTCCGCGATCACCCCCGGGTACGACCGAGTGCCACGCGTCTTCGAGCACCTGCGGAAGTCCCTGGTGGAGTTGTTCCCCGCCGTCGCCGACGCCCCGATCACCCACACGTGGGGCGGCCCGCTCGGGGTGCCGCGCGACTGGTGCGCGTCCGTCACCTGGGACGGGCACGTCGGCACCGCCGGCGGCTACGTCGGTGACGGACTCTCCACGACGAACCTGGCCGGGCGGACGCTCGCCGACCTCGTGCGCGGGGTCGCGTCGCCGCTCACCGCGCTGCCGTGGGTGAACCACCGCTCGCCCGACTGGGAGCCCGAGCCGCTCCGGTTCCTCGGGGCGAACGCCGGGCTCGTGGCGACCGACCTGGCCGACCGCGAAGAAGCCCTGACCGGACGGCCGAGCCTGGCGGCGCGGCTGATGGCACCCCTGACAGGAGGCCACTGATGGCTGCACTCGATGCCGACGTCGTCGTCGTGGGAGCCGGGGTCGCCGGGCTCGCCGCTGCCCGGGCGCTCGCACTCGACGGCCAGCGGGTCGTCGTGCTCGAGGCCCGCGACCGGATCGGCGGCCGCACCTGGACCGACACCGCGCTCGGCGTGCCCGTCGACCTCGGCGCCTCGTGGATCCACGGTGTCGACGGCAACCCGCTCTGGGCCCTGGCGCCCCGCTTCGGCATCGAGACCGTGGAGTTCACCGTCGGGAGCTTCCAGTTCGACGGCCGGCCGATCGCGTGGCACGGCCCCTCCGGCGCACCGCTGTCCGAGGCCTCGGCCTCGGCGTTCGTCGCGGACCTGCACACCGTCGACGCCGCCCTGGACACCGTCGTCGCACACGCTCCACCGCCCTCGACGTACGCGGCCGCCGTCGACACGGTGCTGCGGTCCCTGCAGTGGCAGGGCGACCGGGCCGCGCGGGTCCGCGAGTACACGGCGCACCGCTCCGAGGACCTCTGCGGCGCACCCGTGACCGTTCTCGACGCCCGCGGCCTCGAAGAGGAACACGTCCCCGGCGACGAGGTGGTGTTCCCCGGCGGCTACGCGCAGTACGCCGCCGCCCTGGCCGAGGGGCTCGACGTCCGGCTGTCCGCGGTCGTGCGGTCGGTGACGCAGTCCGCGACGGGTGTCGTGGTCGGACTCGCCGACGGTTCGTCGGTCACGGCGGACGACGTCGTCGTGACCGTCCCGCTCGGGGTGCTGCAGGCCGGCGACGTGACGTTCGACCCACCGCTCGCCGAGACGGTCACCGGTGCGATGGGCCGCCTCGGGATGGGCGTCTACGACAAGGTGTTCCTGCGGTTCCCGGAGCGGTTCTGGGGCGAGTCCTGGGTGGTCCGCCAGCAGGGGTCGGCCGGTGTCGACTGGCACTCCTGGTACGACATGTCCCGCGTGACCGGAGCGCCCGTGCTGGCCGCCCTGGTCGGCGGGACCGGGGCCCGGCGCCTCGAGACCCTGCCGGACGCCATGATCGTGGAAGAGGGCATCGGCGGCCTGCGGCGGATGTTCGGCCCGTCGGTCCCCGAACCGGAGGCGTTCCGGATCACCCGGTGGGCCGACGACCCGTTCGCACGCGGCTCCTACTCGTACCTGCACGTCGGGGCGTCACCGGACGACCACGACCTGCTCGGAGCGCCGTCCGGCCGGGTGCAACTCGCCGGCGAGGCCACGTGGGGAGACGACCCGGCGACCGTGCACGGCGCGCTGCTGTCCGGACTGCGGGCGGCCGGGCGGTTGCTCGGCTCCGAGGTCGACCCGCTCGTGCTCGCGACGCCCGTCGGCGGCTGATCCACTCAGTCGAACGCCGGGGTGTCGACCGAGCACGTCACGGGCTCACCCGCGGCAGCGGTCTCCGTGGCGATCTCGCGCTTGCCGTCGAGCAGGATCCGGCACGTCGCCGCCGCACCCCGCGCCGGGGTCGCCCGGACCGAGGCGCGCTGCTCGGCGAGGACGATCGACTCGTGCTCCCAGATACCCGTCTTCTGCGTGCTCGTCTCCTGCGTGCCCGTCTCCTGCGTGCCGAGCCGGTGCACCTCCGGGGCGTCGCCGCGCTTCTCCGCGCCCTCGACGCGCACGTCGGTGAGCGCGGCCCCGCTCGGCTGGTCGACGCTGACCTCGTAGGTCACGGACCAGGCATCGCCCGTCTGCTGCTGGACGAAGCTGCACCCGGTCGCGAGCACCGCGACGGAGCCGGCGACCACAACGGCGGCGAGGAGACGGACGGTGGGACGGTTGCGTTCGGACATGCCATCAGCCTGCGCACCGAGCGCCCGCGGATCGTCCCCCGGGCGACGCGACCCCGTGCGACGTCGGATCGATCCCGGGTCCTCCGAGCGGTTGACATCGGCTCCGTCCGCCCTGGCGGTCAGTACCGTAGACCCGGCGTCCGCGCAGGTCCTGTTCAACGTGCTGCTCTTCGTGCCCCTCGGTGCTCTCGCCCGGCACGCGGTCGCCCGGAGGCGCGTGTTCGCCGGCCTGCTCGCGAACACCACCGGCGCCGTGGTCGGCACGCTCCTCGCTCCGCTCGTGGGACTGCTCGCCGGGTCGGGGCGGGCCACCGACGCGGACGCCCCGCGCCCGGTCACCGCGGTGTGGGCGACCCGCGGCCGGCGCGGGTTGGCGCCCGCGGTGATCCGGGCGGACGTCGAGGACGACCGGGTGCCGGCGCGCGTCGACTGAGCGGCTCCCGACGGGTGCCCCGCGCCGGCAAGAGCGCGGGACACCCTGGGCTCAACCCTTGCGCCACACGTCGTGCAGGAACCGGGCCAGGGTCACGAGCAACGTCGCGATCCCCAACCACGGCACCTGACGGCGTCGACGCGGTTCGTCGTCGGAGGACATCCGAACCACCTTCCGTGTCAGCGCCGGCGGACACGAAGAGCAGGGGCCGAGGGACGTGCGACCCGACGGTGATCGAGTTACACTGGTTCCGAGTTCAAGCTCGGGACGCGTTCTGTCCCTCGTTCTCCACTCGGAGAGCAAATCGAAGCCCATCGCTGTTTGCCCAGCGGTGGGCTTCATCCTTGCTCGGGCCACGCTCCGGCGGTGACGCGGCCCGCCACCAGCCTACTGATGTTCCAGGTGCCGGTGAGAGAGACACGGGTGTCCTACTGACCGGACCCTCACGGGTCGCACGGGCCCGGAACGATGTTCGAGTGCCACACTCGGAGCCGTGACGACGACGCGGACCACACCCCGGCACGAGCACCGCGCGCCGGTGGCGATCGCCGTCCTGGTGAACCTCGGGCTCAGCCTGTTCCTGCCGAGCGAGGTGCTGTTCTTCCCGTCATGGGTGGTCCCGGTGCTCGGCGTCCTGCTGCTGATCCCGCTCGTCGTCTTCAACCCGCGGCGACTGACCCGCGAGACGACCTGGTCGCGGTGGGTGTCCTTCTCGTTGGCGATCCTGCTCACCGTCGCGAACCAGCTGACCGTGGTCCGGACGATCGAGCTGCTCCTCGGCGGCCACGCGGACGGCGGTGCCGTGCTGCTCACCGCCCTGCAGGTGTGGGTGAGCACGATCATCGCGTTCGGGCTCGTGTACTGGGAGCTCGACCGGGGCGGGCCGGTGGCCCGACGGCGTCCGGAGCTGTGGACGAGTGACGAGGCAGACTTCCAGTTCCCACAGGAGACCGACCCGAAGACCGCTGCGTGGCGACCGGTCTACCTCGACTACCTCTACGTCGCGATGACGAACATGGTCGCGTTCAGCCCGACGGACACGATGCCGATGACCGTGCGCGCGAAGATGATCATGGCCTACCAGGCACTCGGCGGGTTCATCCTGCTGGCCCTGGTCATCTCGCGCGCGGTCAACATCATCAGCTGACCAGCGCCTCGGACGCGTCCCAGAGCCGTGCTGCGTCCTCCGTCCGGAGCATCGGAGCCCACGGTGCCCGACGTCCGGCCGTGCCCCCGAGCTGTCCGATGCCGGTCGGCCCGGCGAACCCGCCGTCGAGGTCCGGAGCCGTGGCCGCGAGCAGAGCCGGCTCCGCTGCCGTGGCCGGCGTCCCCACGAGCAGCCCGCGCGCCGACGGCCACCGGATCACCCGGACCTGCGGGGTGTCGCCGCCGCGGCCGATCTCCGGGCGGGCGGTGAGCAGGCTCGTCGGGGCGACGCCCGGGTGACTGACCGCAGTCGTGACACCCCACCCGCCGGAGCGGCTCCTCCGGCCGAGTTCGAACGCGAAGAGTGCGCACGCGAGCTTCGACTGCGCGTACGCCCGCATGCCGTCGTAGTCCCGCTCGGACTGCAGGTCGTCCCAACGGATCGACGCACGCCGCGCAGCCACGCTCGTCTGCATCACGACCCGGCCGCTCGCTGCTCGGAGCAGGGGCAGCACTCCGCCGACGAGCGCCACGTGGCCGAGGTGGTTCGTGCCGAACTGCAGCTCGAAGCCGTCCTCCGTGGTCCCGCGTTCCGGCGGGGTCATCACGCCGGCGTTCCCCACGAACACGTCGATCGGCGTTCCGTCGGCCCGCAACCGGTCACCGAGCGCCCCGATCGAGGTGAGCGAGGACAGGTCGAGGTCCTCGAGCACGACCGACGCCGCCGGGTGCCGCTCGCTGATCCGAGCCGCCGCCGTCGCCCCCTTGCCGCGGTTCCGCACGGGCATGACGACCTCGGCTCCGGCTCCGGCGAACCGGGCGGCGATCTCCAGCCCGATGCCGTCGCTCGCGCCGGTCACCAGGACCCTCCGACCCGTGAGGTCCGGGAGGGGCAGCTGCTCGGTCCGTGCCATGGTTCGCCTCTTTCGTCGTGGACGCCGGGGACGACGCTCACGACGCTCACGACGCTCACGACGCTCACGACGCTCACGACGCTCACGACGCTCACGACGCTCACGACGCTCACGACGATCATCCCCGCCCTCCGCCTCCGCAACCACGGCCTGATGATCCGTGGATACGCCGTCGTGTCCGGGAGAAGATGGGGCCGTGATCGACCGAGCATCCCTGGCGGACTTCCTCCGCGGGCGTCGCGCTGCACTCCAGCCCGAGGACGTCGGCCTCGCGCGCGGGCAACGGCGCCGCACGACCGGACTGCGCCGCGAGGAAGCGGCCCTGCTGAGCAACATGTCCGTCGACTACTACGCGCGGTTGGAGCGGGAGCGCGGCCCGCAGCCGTCCGACCAGATGCTCGCGTCCATCGCGCAGGGACTGCGGCTCACGATCGCCGAGCGCGACCACCTCTTCCGCCTCGCCGGACACGAGCCACCGGCGGCCGCCTCCGGAGGGGACCACGTCAGCCCGGGGATGATGCGCATCTTCGACCGGCTCGCCGAGATCGTCACCGAGCTGGGCGAGACACTGCAACAGACGCCGCTCGCCGTCGAGCTGACCGGTGACGCGCGCGGCCGCCGAGGCGACGACCGGAGCATCGGCTACCGGTGGTTCGCCGACCCCGGGTCCCGCGACGTGCACCCGGTCGAGGACCACGCGTTCCTGTCTCGGATGTACGCCTCGGGGCTCCGGGGCGTCCTCGCACGCCGAGGCCCCGGATCCCGCGCAGCGCGCCTGGCTGAACACCTGCTCGGGACGAGTGCGGAGTTCCGCGACGTCTGGGCACGTCACGAGGTCGGCGTGCGACCCCGTGACGTGAAGCGGTACCACCACCCGGAGGTCGGCCTGCTCACGCTGCAGTGTCAGGTGCTGAACGACCCCGAGAGTTCCCAGACGCTGTTGGTCCACACCGCGGAGCCCGGCAGCGAGAGCGCGGAGCGGCTCCGGCTGCTGTCCGTGATCGGCGCGACGAGCACGCGGCACTGACCGCTGGGCCGTCAGGCGCCGTGCGCCTCCTCCGACACCGGCTGCCACTCGCGCCAGTTCGCCAGGCGGGACTCGTAGTCCTTCTCGGCGATGCCGAGCGGCGCCTTGCCGAAGAAGACGCGCAGGGGCGGCTGCTCGGCGTCGACGACCTTCAGGATCGCCGAGCGGGTCGCCTCGGGCTTGCCGGGGTCGGCGGCCGACGGGCGCTTCGACGCGGCTTCGCGGACGTCGGCGTAGGCGGCGATCTCGTCGCTCTTCTTCGACGACGGTCCGGACCAGTCGGTCGAGAAGCCGCCCGGCTCGATGAGCGTCACGTGGATGCCGAAGCCGGCGACCTCCTGCGACAGGGACTGCGACAGCCCCTCGAGCGCCCACTTCGACGCGTGGTAGGCGCCGACCGTCGGGAACGCGCTGATCCCGCCGATGCTCGACACCTGGATGACGTGCCCGGAGCCCTGCTCGCGCATGATCGGCAGCGCGGCCTGGGTCACCCAGAGCGCTCCGAACAGGTTCGTCTCGAGCTGGGCGCGGACCTCGTCCTCGGTGAGTTCCTCGACCATGCCGAAGTGGCCGTAGCCGGCGTTGTTCACGACGACGTCGAGCGAGCCGAAGTGCTCCGCCGCACGCTGCACGGCCGCGAAGTCCGCGGCACGGTCGGTCACGTCGAGCTGCAGTCCGAGGAACGTGTCCGGGTACTGGTCGACGAGTGCTTGCACGTCGTCGGTGTCGCGGGCCGTGCCGGCAACGGAGTCTCCACGTTCGAGGGCGGCTTCCGCCCACTCGCGGCCGAAGCCCTTCGACGCTCCGGTGATGAACCAGGTCTTGCTCATGCTGTCTCCTCCTGAGATCTGACGCGATCAGGCAACGCTCCCCGCTTCCGTGGCACCTGGAGGTCCGGGTGACGGACGCGGCAAGCGGACACCGGCGTACCGTGCTCAGGGCCGCGGTGCCGCGAACTCCAGGTTGACGTCGTCGGGGTCCTGCACGGACAGGATCACCAGGCCGAACGGCTGCAGGTCGGTGACGTCGCCGTGTTCGATGCCGGCCGCGTCCAGCCGCTCGACGGCGGCGTGCAGGTCGTCGACGGACCCGACGCGGAACGACACGTGGTCGAGGCCGACTCGGTCGGGATCGAACCGGTCCTCGGCGGGGGCGACCGGTCGCAGGCCGAGCGTCTGCCCGCCGAACGTGAACGAGCACCCGCCGTAGGTCCGCCACGGGTCGTCGTGGACCGTCGGGTCGTCGATCTGGTCGCTGAAGTCACTGCCGGGCGGCATGCCGAACAGCTGCTCGTAGAAGGCCTTGCTGCGGCGGATGTCCGTGACCGTGAGGCGCACGTGCGAGAAGCCGAGCGGCGTGACGATGGGTTCGCTCATCACCCCACCCAACTCTCGAAGCTTCCGTGCCCCGGGTCCGCCACCGGACGAACAGAAAACCCCCCGCTGAGCGGGGGGTTTTCGAGGTAAGCACGTCAGTCCAAGCCTGACGCTCGTGACCTCGACGCTATGACTTCAGCGGCACGCAGTCAACCGAGCTCCTTCAATCGATTGATGATCGGCGCGGGGCTCGCTCCCGGCGCGTCCCCCGGCCAGCGAGAACGACGACACCCGTCACGCACACGACCACGCCACCCAGCAACCAGTCCCGAACCGACGTCAATCCGGCGTTGGCTGCAACGGTACCGACCATCACGATCGCGAGCAGCGGGAAACACAGGCCGACAAATCTCGGCAGGTACTTTCCTGCCAACCAAGCCATCCCGAAGAATGCCGCGACCGCTGCCGCGATGAAGAAATCGATCATGTTCCTGGCCTTTCTGTGGTGGATGACCGCGGAGAACCGATCGTTCGGCGCAACCGAAGGCTTGTGCGAAGGTCGACCGGCCACACCGTGAGGCGCGCGACATGACGGCCTCGAACGTTGAAGACTTGGACTCCCGCGTGACGGAACACCCCACTCCAACGGGAGAAGTCAATGGCTTCCTCGGGGATCAGCCACACGGATCGGAACGCGACCCCTCGACGCGCTACGAGCCATCGCACGCCGCGCTGATTCGTGGCGACGTCGATCTTTCCGAACCGAGAATCCGCATAACGCCAGATCAGCAGGTACGCCGCTGTCAGTGCGAGGGCTGGTCCGAGGCCGACCGCGACCCAGGACACGACGGTCAACCCGGCGAGGACTCCAGCGCTGCCTCCCGCCATCAACCAGCCATGTTGTGGGCGTCCCAGGGACGAAAACCCGGCGGGATCCACGTCGGTGAGGGCGTGGAGCATGTGCAGTCCGTTCGAAACACTCGTCAACGGGAGCAGCCTGCCCTCTGTTATCTGACCGCCGTCACCACGGATCATCGCGCGGAGCGACGCGCGGCGCAGCGGGATGAGGAGGAGAGGACGGCGGAGTGCGTAGGCCGACACCGCGCTGGCGGCGACCACCCGATGCTCTCGTTGCGCCAAGCCAGCTTGGAAGACGAGCTCCCCCGAGCTCCCGAGCGCTACGACGAAACGACGGTACTTCAGCCACGCGAAGAGCGATCCGTACGCAATGCTGCACACAGCAGAAGCGGTCAGGATGACGGCGAGCCACCACCCCCCGATCCCTCGAAGGTCGTTGAACGTCGGAAGGATTCCTCGTGCCGACCCGAGGAACGATGCCAATTCGGCGACCAGCGAGTAGAGACTCGGGATGAACCACAGGAACGCCCCCGATGCCACACCGATGAGGACGAAGTCCCACCCCCGCAGGACGGGTGAGATCACCGACTGGGCTTCGGCCCCGCGATGCGGCTGATCCGGCTGAGGTTTGCGCCGGACCGGCGATGCTCCTGGCGCCGACCGCGACGCCCGATGGTGAAGGCGTTGTATCCTCGCCGCTTCACGCTCGCTGATGCTGGGGATTACCTCTCCGGCACCATCGGAAGCATTGACCGAGATCCGCACGTCCGAGACGCGAAGGAGACGTTGTGCCAGCGACTGACTCTGCGACACGGACGAAACAGATCGCCAGGGAAGCAGCTTGTCCTGTCGTCCGACGACACCCTCGCTGATCCTGACGCCAGAGACATCCGCTGCGTAACGAAGTGAGATCCAGTCGTGGAAGACGACGACCAACCTGGTGTAGGAGTAGTAGGCACCGAGGATGAGAACGGGCATGCGCCAGCCGTCCGGCGCGAGGGCGAAGATCGTCACGAGGAAACCGAGAACGATCCAGCCGGAGCGAATGGCGGCGAGGCCACGGACGATCAACAGCCGAGCGTGCGGGCGCCGGAGCCTCTGCCGATCAGGCACTTCTGGCCAGACTCGCTGCGACGATGACATGGACGTCCTGTGGCGACATCGGAAGAAGCGTGACCTCCTTCGCCGGTGTGAAGATGACACACCTTGCCAACCCGAGCCTGTGCAGCAGCGGACCAGTCTGCTGACGGATGACCACGACCTTCGGCCAAGGAACGTGCTCCACAGATCGCCACAACGCGCCGCGATGGATCACGAGTCCGGTGGGTGCCAGCTCGACCCGGAACTGACGAACGCCCGCCGGTGCGATGACCGCCGACTCGATGGCCGCACTCAACCCGGCCAACACCGCGCCCACGCGACAGTAGAGCGTCCACTCCGGAGGAAGAAGAAGAGAGAGGAGCACAGCAGCCGATGCGACCAGCACAGCCCCGCCGCACGCCTCGACGCGGGCCACGATCACTGCGCGCGCTGCGGCTCCGATCGAGACCCGATCCATCACCGCGTCTCGTGGATCATCGGACCGCGGTGACCGCGTCACGGTACTGCTCCTCGAGACTCTGGACGTCGACTGCGAGGTGCGTCAGGACCGCCCCGACGTCTCGGGCGAGACAGAACACTTGGGCAGCGTCGAGTCCGTCGACCGTCAGCATGCCGCCATCATCCTCGCGGACCGTCGCCGATACCTCCTCGAGCGCCGCGCACAGCTCGCGCTGCCCTGCCACGGCATGGACACGGACGGTTCGCTCGAGCACTGTGCGGTCTCGCTCCAGCTCGGACACCGAGCCCTCTGCCAGGAGCAGCACTCGGGTAGCAATCCGTTCCATCTCAGCCATGAGGTGAGAGGAGAGCAAGACTGCCCCGCCGTTGCTCGTGAACTCGCGGATGAGGTTTCGCATCCACAAGACGCCGTCAGGGTCGAGCCCGTTGAGTGGCTCGTCGAGAATGAGCGCATCAGGTGATTCGACGAGCGCGAGCGCGAGCGCGAGCCGTTGACGCATCCCGAGCGAGAGGTGCTTCACGCGTCGACGCGCGGCATCGCCGAGGCCGACCTCGACCAACCGAGTTCGGACATCTGATCGAACTGCACGACCGTTCGCGTTGATGAGCGCGATGGCCAGGTGCTGCTGGCCGGTGAGTCGAACGTCCAGCCACCCTGGGTCGAGAAGTGCGCCGACCCGAAGATCCGAGCGTCGCTGACCGGGCTCCGTCGAGACCTGACCCGCAGCCGGCGCGTCGATCCCCGTGACGATCCGCAGCAGTGTGCTCTTCCCTGAACCGTTCGCGCCGAGGAGGCCGAGGACTTCGCCTCGACGGAGTTCGAGGTCGACGCCCGTCAGCACGTCACGGCTCCCGAAGCGCTGACGAATCCCGATCAGCTCGATCATCGCGGTCATCGGATCCTCCATAGGCGCAGCGAAACGAAGCCGACAGCCAGGAGAACGCCGTCCATCAGGCAGAACCTCGCCGCGGCCCCGATCTGAGTAGCTGGGTCGAGCATTGCGGCCGTCAGGGTGACCGGGGCGATCTGAAGGAGTGGACCGCTAATACTCGGTACCCATATGCCCGCGATCGCGACGACGAGCGGAAGCGCCCAGATGAACGCGAGGTACACGAACACCGTCCCGACGACGGACCGTACGATCATCCCGATCGCAGCGCCCAGCAGTGCGAAGAAGGCGTGCAACGCGGGCACCGCGAGCCAGTAGGCGATCGCGACTCGGTCAACGCCTGCTCCGCGATGCACGGCGAACGGCGCGATCAGCAGCATCGCGCCGACGCCGGTGATGACCGCGGTCGAGACGAGCACGCTGATCTTCGCGCAGAACACCAGTACTCGGCCCTTGACCTGGAGGAGCGTGAGTGCGAACTGTCGGGACGACAGATCGGCAGATGCGAACAACGCAGCGCCGAGGCCGACGAAGAAGGGGCTGATGTCACCGCCAGCAGCCACGGCGTTGAGGATCTGTTCATCAGGAGCCCCGAGTCCGAGGGCGAACAAGCGGCCAACGCCGAGGGCGATGGCGCCGGCCGAAGCTACGGCGAGTAGGACGCCTTGCACACGCAGACTCACGAAACGGCAGAATTCTGCCCGCCAAGCGCGCGCCCACCGGCCCCGCCGGTGAACAACCGCCGACGTCTCCGTCATGATCCGCCTCGGGATCGCTGGAAAGGTCTCCATGCGCGGACCTCGACGACAGACGCCTCCATTGCACTCAACCTGTCCCTGAACATGAGCATCGCAGCGCCCCCTCTCGCCGGAAGATTAACTGATCCAGACGGCATCATTTCACTCGCGTCTGCTTTGTAATTTCACATTTGACAGGTGGCGACCAGGGCTGCAAGGTTGTCCTCGCCGCGCCGAAGCGGCCGGACTGCCGAGTGCACGCGGGGGGCCGTTGAATGCCGATCAACATGTGAAGGGGGCGCAGCAATGGCTGTGTTCGCACGAATCCTCCAGCTCCTCGCCAAGTACGGAGCTCGCGCCGTCAACTGGGCGAAAGCCAACATCCAGCGGGTTCTCAACTGGATCAACGCCGGGCAGGCGATCGACTGGATCGTCTCGAAGATCAAGCAGATCCTCGGCATCCGCTAGTGACCGACTCCAGCTTGGAGTAACAGCGGAGCCCACCATTGCTGCTGGCAGTGGTGGGCTCCGTCGTTGGAGCTTGCGAACATTGATCACGTGATCAACAATGGCGGGATGGACGTCGTCATCGCTCCCCCGCACCCGTCTCCGCTGCACCAGGGCACCGGCACACCCCGCCGCACGACCCGCGTCGCCCTCGTGCAGGTGCGTTGGCTCGAGGACCCCGCTGCCCACCGCGCACAACTCGCCGACGGCATCGCCACCGCGGCGGCCAACGGCGCCGCGGCGGTGTTCCTGCCCGAGCTCACCCTGCGCCGCTACCCCGGCGACACTCCGGCCAGTGGTGTCCCGAAGGACCTCGCCGAGTCGCTCGAGGACGGCCCGACGGTCACCTTCGCCCGCGCACAGGCGATCGAGCACGGGGTGTTCGTCCACGCCTCCCTGTACGAGCGCCCTGCCGACGACGACCAGCCCGACGACCCCCGCGGCTACAACACCGCCGTCCTCGTCGCCCCCGACGGCACCCTGGTCGGTCGGACCCGCAAGACCCACATCCCGATCAGCGCCGGCTACTACGAGGACACGTACTTCCGCCCGGGCACGGACGACGACGCCTTCCCGGTGTACGAGCCGGCGGGACTCGGCGCACGCCTCGGGTTACCGACCTGCTGGGACGAGTGGTTCCCCGAGGTGGCCCGGTCCTACGGCCTCGCCGGGTCCGAGGTCCTGGTGTACCCGACGGCGATCGGCTCCGAGCCGACGTTCCCGGACTTCGACACCGCGCCGATCTGGCGGCAGGTCATCGTCGCGAACGGCATCACCGCCGGCCAGTTCATGGTCGTCCCGAACCGCTGGGGCGACGAGGGCGACATCACCTTCTACGGGTCGTCGTTCATCTCGGACCCGTTCGGCCGCGTGCTCGCCGAAGCTCCGCGTGACGCTGACGCGGTGCTCGTGGCGGACCTCGACCTCGAGGCCCGGACGGAGTGGCTCCGACTGTTCCCCTTCTACGTGACCCGTCGCCCCGACCTCTACGCGGGGCACGTCGCCCCGGTCGACGAGGACCGCCACGCGTACGGCGCACGCGACGCGATCGTCGCGGCCATCGGGGTGGCGGCGACCGACGCCGGACCGGAGGTGCGCGCATGACGTGGGTGATGCCTCCCGAGACGGCTCCGCAGGAACGCACCTGGATGGCGTTCCCGCGCCCCGGCCTGACGCTCGGTGACGACGCGGCGAGCGCTGAGGCGGCGCGACGGACGTGGGCGACCACCGCCAACACGATCAGCGAGCACCAGCCCGTCACGATCGTCGTGGACCCGGTCGCGCGAGCCGACGCTCGTCGCCTGCTGTCGACCGCGGTCGAGGTGCTCGAAGCGCCCCTCGACGACTTCTGGATGCGCGACATCGGGCCGACGTTCGTCGTCGACGACGTGACCGGCGAGCTCGGCGCCGTGGACTGGGTCTTCAACGGCTGGGGCGCGAACTCCTGGTCGACGTGGACCCGTGACGCCGAGGTCGCCGCCACGGTCGCGGCCGCCGCCGGTGCGCGGCGGATCCCGTCGCTGCTCGTGAACGAGGGCGGGGCGATCCACGTCGACGGCACGGGCACGGTCCTGGTGACGGAGACCGTGCAGCTCGATCCGCGACGGAACCCGTACGCCGACCGCGAGCGCGTCGAACTCGAGCTCGCCCGGACGATCGGCGCGACGAACGTGGTCTGGCTGCCCCGCGGCCTGACCCGTGACTACGACGGGTTCGGGACCCGGGGCCACGTCGACATGGTCGCGACCTTCGCCGATCCGGGCACGGTCCTGCTGCACGCGCAGCCCGACGCCGGCCACCCGGACCACCTGGTGATGCCGCAGATCCGTCGGGCGCTCGAGCAGGCCACGAACGCGACCATCGTCGAACTGCCGGCCCCGTCGACCCTGACCGACGACGACGGCCCGGTCGACTGGAACTACGTCAACCACGTGGTGGTGAACGGCGCCGTGATCGCCTGCGCGTTCGGTGACGCCGTTGCCGACGACCGCGCCCGCGGCATCCTCGCCGACGTGTACCCGGGTCGTCAGGTGCGCTCGATCGACGCTCGTCCGGTCTTCGCGCGCGGCGGCGGCCTGCACTGCATCACGCAGCAACAGCCGGCGGTCTGATCCATCGCCGCGGTGTACAGCAACTACCCGACGTCTGTACACCGCGGCCGGTCCACCGAGCACTCGCACATCGGTATGTTGCTCCGAACCAGTCCGGGCGACGCTGCCCAGCCCAGCTCCGGCGCTGCCCATCCCCCGACCCAGCAGGGAAGTCCACGCACATGGCATCACCGACCGCGGTCCCCACACCGACAGCACCGGCAACACCTGCGCGCGGCGGTTCCCTGAAGCGGAGCCTCGGACTCTGGGCGATCGTCGGCCTGGGCCTCGGCTACATGACCCCGACGGTGGTGTTCGACACCTTCGGCATCGTCTCCGGGCAGACCGACGGCGCCGTGCCGAGCGCGTACCTGATCGCGCTGGTCATCATGGCCCTGACGGCGATCAGCTACGGGAAGATGGTCCGGGTCTACCCGGCAGCCGGTTCGGCCTACACGTACGTGCGGGAGTCGATGCACCCGAACCTCGGGTTCATGGTCGGCTGGGCGTCCCTGCTCGACTACCTGCTGCTGCCGATGGTGAACGCCCTGATCATCCGGCTCTACCTGGAGCAGGTGTTCCCGGCACTGCCGTCGTGGGTGACGGTCGTCGTCTACACGGTGTTCGTGACGACGGTGATCTGCCTGTCGATGCGTGGCACGTCGAACCTCAACATGGTGCTGCTCATCGGCGCGATCCTGGCGATGATCGCGTTCGTGGTCTTCACCGTCATCGAACTCGTCCACGGTGCCGGCGCCGGCACGATCGCGAGCACCGAGCCGTTCGTGCACGACGGCGTGACGATGTCCGCCCTGCTCACCGGTGCGACGGTGGTCTGCTTCTCGTTCATCGGCTTCGACGCCGTGACGATGTACACGGAAGAGGCGAAGTCGATCCGGATCATGCCGAAGGCGATCATGCTGACGGTGCTGCTCGGCGGCGCGATCTTCCTGGTGTCCGCGTACTTCGCGCAGCTGCGGTTCCCGACGAACACCCCGTTCGGCGAGTTCACCGACGACCCGCTCCCCCAGATCGGCCTGCTCGTCGGTGGCCCGGTGTTCCAGGCGGTCCTGGTGTCGGCCGGGTTCGTCGCCGCGTTGGCGTCGGGGCTCGCCTCGCACGCGAGCGTCGCCCGCATGCTCATGGTGATGGGTCGGAACAACGTCCTGCCGAAGCGGGTGTTCGGCTACGTCAACCCGCGCACGCACACCCCGGTGTTCAACGTGGTCTTCGTCGGGGCGGTCACGCTGCTCGCGATGAGCTTCTCGCTCGACACCATCTCGTCGTACATCAACTTCGGCGCGCTCGTCGCCTTCACCTTC
This sequence comes from Curtobacterium sp. PhB142, assembly GCF_004341255.1. Lineage (NCBI taxonomy): Bacteria > Bacillati > Actinomycetota > Actinomycetes > Micrococcales > Microbacteriaceae > Curtobacterium > Curtobacterium sp. PhB142. Next base: position 483,563 of record NZ_SLUT01000001.1, read on the forward strand.
GTCAACGCGAGCGTCATCGTGCACTTCGCCGTCCGGCAGGGCCGCCGCCACACCGCGGGTGACCGGTGGAAGTACATCGTCCTGCCCGGCCTCGCGATGGTCCTGACGGGTGTGCTCTGGTCGCAGCTCCACGCCGACGCACTGATCGCAGGAGGAGTGTGGGCCGCGATCGGCTTCGCCTACCTGCTCGTCATCACGAAGGGCTTCCGGGTGCTGCCGAAGAGCTTCGACGAGAACCAGCCGGTCACCGGCGTGAACAAGCAGCTGACCGACCAGGCCTGACCCACCACGAGAGGACGCCATGTACGCCGTCACCGACCCCACCACGGGCACGACCCTCGAGACGTTCCCGACCATCACCGACGACGAGCTGCGCGCCGCCGTCACCACCGCCCACCAGACCCACGGCGAGTGGGGCCGCACCAGCACCGTCGCCGACCGCGCGGCCCTGCTCCACCGCGTCGCGGACCTGTACCGGGAGCGTCACGCCGACCTCGCCGCCACGATCGTGCGCGAGATGGCGAAGCCGATCGACCAGGCCGAGGGCGAGGTGGACTTCTGCGCCGACATCTACGACTACTACGCCGACCACGCCGAGGAGTTCCTCGCCGACCAGCCGATCACCCTGGCCGACGGCTCCGAGGGCAGCGCCTTCATCCGGAAGTCGTCGATCGGCGTGCTGCTCGGCATCATGCCGTGGAACTTCCCCGCCTACCAGATCGCCCGGTTCGCCGGTCCGAACCTGCTCATCGGCAACACGGTCCTGCTCAAGCACGCACCGCAGTGCCCCGAGTCGGCCCTGGCGATCGAGCGCATCTTCCACGACGCCGGGTTCCCCGAGGGCGCGTACACGAACGTCTTCGCGACGAACGACCAGGCCGCAGACGTCATCGCCGACCCGCGCGTGCAGGGGGTTTCGCTGACCGGGTCCGCCCGCGCCGGTGCCGCCGTCGCCGAGATCGCCGGCCGGAACCTCACGAAGGTCGTGCTCGAGCTCGGTGGGTCGGACCCCTTCATCGTGCTGTCCACCGACGATCTCGACTCGGTCGTCGAGTCCGCCGTCACGACCCGCCTCGAGGGCAACGGGCAGGTCTGCAACGCCCCGAAGCGCTTCCTGGTGGTGGACGACCTGTACGGCGACTTCCTGGCGAAGTTCACGACGGCCATGTCCGCGGTCTCGCCGACGGACCCGTCCGTGCCCGGTGCCGAGCTCGGCCCGCTGTCGTCCCGGACCGCCGCGGACCGGCTGCAGGAGCAGCTCGCGTCCGCCGTCGCGCAGGGTGCGACCGTCGTCACCGGTGGTGACCGCCAGGGCAACGCCTACGTGCCGACGATCCTCACCGACGTCACGCCGGACAATGACGCGTACCGCGAGGAGTTCTTCGGCCCCGTCGCCGCCGTGTACCGCGTCGCCGACGAGGACGCCGCCGTCGCACTCGCCAACGACACCCCGTACGGCCTCGGCTCGTACCTGTTCACGACCGACGCCGACCAGGCACTCCGCGTCGCGGACCGGCTCGAGGCCGGCATGGTCTACGTCAACATCGTCGGCGCGGACAGCCCCGAACTGCCGTTCGGCGGCGTCAAGGCGAGCGGCTTCGGCCGCGAGCTCGGCCCCCTGGGGGCCGACGAGTTCGTCAACAAGAAGCTGATCCGCATCGGCTGACGGACGCTCTGGACCCGGCTCCACGACGGACGGGAGGCACGGTGCCAGCTGGCACCGTGCCTCCCGTCTGCTCGTCGGTCGCCGCTACTGCTGCGGGTCGGCGGGCTCGCCGCCGGAGTCCGTGTCGCTGTCCTGCTCCGGGTCCTTCGTCGCGTCGCCCGTGGGCGACCCGTCGGGCAGGTCCTCGGTGTACTGCGCTTCGACCTCGCTGGGGTCGCTGGATCCGTTCGCCGTCGTGTCGCTCATGGCCCGGACGCTACGCGCGGTCGACGCTGCACCCGTTCAGACGGACGAGGCGGCAGCGCCGGAACCGGCAGCGACCGGGGTCACGGCCAGGATCTCGTCGGCGACCTCGCGCCCGATCCGCACCGCACCGTCGACGTGCTGGTACCCCTGCCCGGCCAGGTCGCTCGACGCGAACCGGATCGGACCGACGGCTGCACGCTGGTCGGCGCCGTAGCGGACGAGCCCGCCCAGGTCGAAGCTCGCCGCGTAGGCGCCGCGGGTCCACTCCTCGGTGCCCCAGTCGCTCTCGTAGTACACGACCGGGCGCAGGGCCTCGTCGCCGTAGTAGTGCGCGAGCGAACCGAGCACTCGGGCCTTCCGCTCCTCGACCGACAGTGCGAACAGGTCGTCGGCGTGCTGGTCGGAGACGAACCCGACGAGCGTGCCCTGCTCTGATCCGTGCTCGGTGTTGTCGTACGCCTCGTGCACGACCTCGTACGGGCTGAACGCGGTGCCGGAGAGCCCGGCGCCGCGCCAGAACGGCCGGTCGTAGACGGCGTGCACCTTGATGACGAAGCCCATCGACAGGTGCTGGTGCAGCTGGTGCTGGCGACGGGGCAGCGGGGGTTCGTACGAGATCCGCGAGTACAGGGGCGGCGGCACGGCGACGAGCGCCTGCCGGGCGTGGACCTCGAGGCCGCCGTCGGCGAGCGCGACGACCCCGTCGTCGGTCCAGCGCAGGGTGCGCACCGGCGCGTTCAGGAGCACGGCGTCTCCGAGGCGCTCCGCGAGGCGTTCCGACACCTGCTGCATGCCGCCGACGACGCGCTTGTCCAGGATGAAGTCGGCGTCGACCAGGTTCGTGAAGCTCCCGGCAGAGGCAGCCATCAGCAGGGCCTGCAGTGCCGAGAACGCGTGTGCCGGCTTCGTGAGCATGGCGCCCGCGATGAACAGTTCGACGTTGTCCGTGGCGACGCGGTCGTCGCTCAGCGTGTGGAGCCAGGCGCGGAAGGAGACCTCGTCGAGTGCCGCCGCGTGCGAGGACTCCCAGGGGCGCGCGGGGTCGACCGCCGCAACGTACTCGTCGACGACCGTCACGAGTCGCTCGATCTCGTTCGCCGTCGCCTCGGGCAGCGGGAAGATGTCGCCGGTGTACTCGGTGCGGGTGCCCTGGGCGTCGACGTAGACGCTGGAGCCCTCGCGGTACCGGTCGTACGTGTCGAGTCCGAGTTCGTCGAGGGTCTCGAGCAGCGCCGTCTGGTCGGGCGAGACCCACTGGCCACCGATCTCGAGCGTGACCCCGTCGATGTCGTTCGTCCAGGTGCGGCCGCCCACGCGGTCGCGCGCCTCGAGCACCGTGACGGTCAGTCCTGCGGCGCGCAGGCGGTTCGCGGCGGTCAGGCCGGTGACACCGGCTCCGATGACGACGACGTCGCTCTCGATCATCGTGCTGCTCCTTCGGTGGTGGTGCTCCGGAACGGGTCCGGGGTCAGCGTGTACATGGTCTCGAGGTACTCGGCGATGCCCTCGCCGCCGCCCTCGCGGCCGAGGCCGGACTGCTTCACCCCGCCGAACGGGGCCGACGCGTTCGAGACGACCCCGGTGTTGAGTCCGAGCATGCCGGTCTCGAGCCGCTCCATCAGGCGCTGGCCGCGGGCCGGGTCCTCGGTGAACGCGTAGCCGACCAGACCGTACTCGGTGTCGTTGGCGGCGGCCACGGCCTCGTCCTCGGTCCGGAAGGTCCGGATCGCCAGGACGGGTCCGAAGATCTCGTCGCGGAGCAGGTCGCTGCCGGGCTGCACGTCGGTCAGGACCGTGGGCGCGTAGAAGGTGCCGGGGCCGTCGACCGGGTGTCCGCCGGTGCGGAGCGTCGCCCCGCGGTCGAGCGCGTCGGTGACCAGGCGGTGCGCCTTGTCGACGGCACGGTCGTCGATGAGCGGTCCGATGGCGACGCCGTCCTCGGTGCCGCGTCCGACGCGCATGGCCTCGACGCGTGCGGTCACCCGGCGCGTGAACTCGTCGACGACGTCCTCGTGCACCAGGAACCGGTTCGCGGCGGTGCAGGCCTGCCCGGTGTTGCGGAACTTGGCGGCGAGCGCGCCCTCCACGGCCAGGTCGAGGTCGGCGTCGGCGAACACCAGGAACGGGGCGTTGCCACCCAGCTCCATGCTCGTCCGGAGCACGTTCTGCGCCGCCTGGGCCAAGAGCGTGCGTCCGACCGGCGTCGAGCCCGTGAACGACAGCTTCCGGAGGCGCGGGTCGGCGATCACCGGCGCGGAGACGTCGGCGGCCCGCGTGGTCTGCACCACGTTGACCACCCCGGCGGGCAGACCGACCTCGCGCAGCAGGTCGACGAAGAGCAGGGTCGTGAGCGGCGTGAGCTCGGCCGGCTTCACGACGACGGTGCACCCGGCGGCGAGCGCCGGTGCGATCTTCCGGGTCGCCATCGCCAGCGGGAAGTTCCACGGCGTGATGAGGAACGCGGGGCCGACGGGCTTGTGGGAGACGGTGGCACGGCCGGTGCCCTCCGGGTTGGTGCCGTACGAGCCGCCGATCCGGACGGCTTCCTCCGAGAACCAGCGCAGGAACTCCCCGCCGTACGCGACCTCGCCGCGGGCCTCGGCGAGCGGCTTGCCCATCTCGAGCGTCATGAGCAGCGCGAACTCCTCGCGGCGTTCCTGCAGCAGGTCGAACGCGCGACGGAGCAGCTCGGCACGGTGCCGCGGCGGTGTGCTCGCCCAGCCCGTCTTGGCTGCTTCCGCGGCGTCGAGGGCTCGGACACCGTCCTCGGGGGTTGCATCGGCGATGTCGAGCAGCGTCTCGCCGGTGGCGGGGTCGACGACGGCGAAGGTCCGGCCGTCGGCCGACGGCTGCCATGCGCCGTCGACCAGGAGGCCCGTGGGAACGCGGGCGAGCAACTCGCGTTCGGCGTCGGTGCGGTCGGCCGCAGGGGCGGTGGTGGTGCCGGTGGTCATGCTGTTGCGAGTCCTTCCAGGACGACGTCGAGTCCCTCGTGGAGCAGGGCGTCGTCGATCGACAGAGGGGGCAGGAACCGGACGACGTTGCCGTACGTGCCGGCGGTCAGCGCGATGACGCCGTGCTCGAACGCGGACCGCACCACCTTCCCGGTCAGTGCTGCGTCCGGTTCTCCGGTGGCGGGGTCCACGAGTTCCATCGCGACCATCGCGCCGCGTCCGCGGACGTCGCCGATCCGCGGGTCGGTCCTCTGTGCGGCACGGAGTCGTCCGAGCAGCACGTCCCCGATCTCGCGGGCTCGGTCGACCAGGCCGTCGTGCTCGAACGCGTCGATCGCGGCGAGGGCGGCGGCGCACGCGATCGGGTTGCCGCCGTAGGTGCCGCCGAGCCCGCCGACGTGCGCGGAGTCCATGATCTCGGCGCGCCCGGTCACGGCGGACAGGGGCAGACCGCCGGCCATGCCCTTCGCGGTCGTGACGACGTCCGGCACGATCCCCTCGTGCTCGCTCGCGAACATCGACCCGGTGCGCGCGAAGCCGGTCTGCACCTCGTCGGCGATGAGCACGACGCCGTTCGCCGTGGTCCACTCGGACAGGGCGGTGAGGAACCCGGGCGCGGGGACGACGAACCCGCCCTCCCCCTGGATCGGCTCGATGAGCAGCGCCGCGGTGTTCGCCGCGCCGACCTGCTTCTCGATCTGGCTGATCGCACGCTTCGCCGCCTCGGGCCCGGAGAGCCCGTCGTGGAACGGGTAGGACATCGGCACCCGGTAGACCTCGGGCGCGAACGGGCCGAAGCCGTCCTTGTAGGGCTGGTTCTTGGCGGTGAGCGCCATCGTGAGGTTCGTGCGGCCGTGGTACGCGTGGTCGAACACCACGACGGCCTGCCGACCGGTGTGCTTGCGCGCGATCTTCACGGCGTTCTCGACGGCCTCGGCGCCGGAGTTGAACAGCGCCGTGCGCTTCTCGTGGTCACCGGGGGTCAGCCGGTTGAGTGCCTCGGCGACCGCGACGTACCCGTCGTAGGCGGCGATCGTGAAGCACGTGTGGGTGAAGGCAGCGACCTGCACGGTGACCGCGGCGACGACGGCGGGGTGCGCGTTGCCGACGCTGGTCACGGCGATCCCGGACCCCAGGTCGACGAACGAGTTGTCGTCCGCGTCCACGACGACCCCGCCACCGGCTGCGACGACGGCGATCGGCACGGCGACCCCGACCCCGGCCGCGACGGCTCCGGCCTTCCGCGCCATGAGCTCGCGTGATCGCGGGCCGGGGACAGCCGTGACGAGCCGTCGTTCCTGGGGCAGCGAGGGGCCGCCGGTGGGCGCACTGATCGAGGGTGCTGCGGTGGAGGACATGCGGCGATGGTAGGAGCCTGCGGGGACCACGGCGGCTGTCCACCGTGTACATCGAGCACCGGTCCGATCGCCCCGGTGGATAAGGTGCTCCCATGCCCGCGACGCTGCGTTCCCTGTTGCACCGTGCCGACCTCCGCCTCCGCCCGCTGACCGACGCGGACACGGACGCCCTCGACGCACCGCTGTCGTGGCTGCACAGCTCCGACCTCGAGGACCCGACGCCGTTCCTGGCCGACGGGCAGGGACTGCTGACCACGGGCACCCAGTTCGGCGCCGAGGCCGAGGTCCCGGAGGACGTCGCCGGCCCCTACGTCCGCCGACTCGTCGAGCGGGGCGTCGTCGCACTCGGGTTCGGCACCGAGGTCGTCCGCGCCGGCACCCCGGACGCCCTCGTCGCCGCCTGTTCGCTGTACGGACTCCCCTTGTTCGAGGTGCCCTACGAGACCTCGTTCATCGCGGTCGCGCAGGCGAACGCCGAAGCGGTCGCCCGCGACGCGAACGCCCGGAACGCCTGGGCCCTCGCCGCACAACGGGCGATCTCGCTCGCGGCGATGCGCCCGGACGGGCTCGGCGCCACGATCGCCGAGCTCTCCGGGCAGCTCGACGGCTGGGTCGGGCTCTTCGACGTGTCGGGGCGCCTGGACCGTGGGCACCCGGCGGACGGCGTGCCCGCGCAGGACCTCGAGCTGCTCCGGACCGAGGCACTGCGCCTGCTGCGCGCGGGACAGCGGGCGAGCCTGCCGGTGACCACCGAGCACCACACCGGGTTCACCCTGCAGACCCTCGGCAGCGGGGGCCACCTGAGCGGCGTGCTCGCGATCGCGAACGGCGGTGCGCTCGACCGCGCCGGTCGTGAGGTGGTGACGTCCGTCATCGCCCTCGCCGGACTCGCGCTGCAGCAGAACCGTGAGCTGGCCCGGGCACGCGGGCTCCTGCGCACCGGCCTGCTCACCATGCTCTCGGTCGGCGATCCGGAGGTGGTCCAGTCGACGTCGCGCGAGGTGTGGGGGCCCCTGCCCGCCGAACCCGTCCGGATCGCGGCCCTCGACGTCGACGACCACGATCTCGACACCGTCGTCGACCTGCTCGAACTGTGGGTGCAGGACCGGCCCGGACAGCTCTTCTTCGCCGTCGACGACGCCCTCTTCCTGTGCGTGAGCGCCGACGACACCGCGATCGTCGAGGAACTGGTCGGGCGCTTCGACCTCCGGGCCGGCCTGTCGGACGGTGCTGCGTACCGGTCGTTCGGCCGCGCTCGCACCGAGGCCGTGCAGGCCCTGGACCGTCGGCGCGAAGGACGACCGGGCACCACCGAGTTCGGCGACCTCGCCCGGGAGGGCGTCCTCGCACACCTGGCCCACGTCGACGTGGACGCCGGCGCCGTCGCCCGCGCGTTCCTCGCTCCCCTGCTCGAACACGACCGGTCGGCGGGCACCGAGCTCACCCGCACCGTCCGCGCCTGGCTCGAGCAGAACTGCGAGTACGACCGCGCCGCCCAGGTGCTCGGCATCCACCGCCACACCGCACGCTCCCGGGTCGAGCACGCCGGCCGACTCCTCGACCGCGACCTCACCGTCTTCGCGACCCGTGCCGACCTGTGGGCGGCCTTCGTCGTCGAGGGCGCGTGACCCGCGGATACGGTGGGACGATGCCGTCGACACCGGCCCGCCGGCGCCTGAGCCCGGCCGAACGCGGATCCCAGATCACGGCGGCCGCCGTCGACCTGGCGCGCGCCGAGGGCCTCGCGGCGGTGACGCTCCGCGGGGTCGCCGCCGTGATCGGGGTCGCGCCGTCGCTCGTCGCCCACTACCGCCCGAGCATGGAGGACCTGGTCGGCGAGACGTTCCGCACCGTCGCGGCAGCCGAGGTCGCCGAGGTCCGCGCGATCGTCGGCGCTGCGCCCGACCCCGTCTCCGGCCTCCGCACCCTGCTCGGCTGCATCGCCGATCCCGCGCGCGACGACGTCGCCACCCTGTGGGCCGACGCGTGGAGCATCGGCCGCACGAACGCGGCGCTGGCGACCGCGGCACGGGACGTCATGGACGACTGGCAGCTCCTCGCGACCACGGTCGTCGTCGACGGGGTGCGCGCGGGCGTGCTGCGGACCGACGACCCGGACGGCGTGGGACGCCTGCTCTTCGCGCTCGTCGACGCCACCAACGGGTACGCCCTGGTCGACTACCTCGACCGACCGACCCGCGAGGGCCTGGTCCGCACGACGATCGCCCGAGCGGTGGGCCTGGACGGGTCAGCCCTGTCGGGGTGACACCCGCCGCGGTGCCACTGACCGCAGTGCCACCCACTGCAGCAGCATGATCGTCTTGCCGTCGGCGATCCGGCCGTCCTCGACCATCGCGAGCGCCTCGTCGAGTGCCAGCTCGAGCACCTCGATGTCCTCGCCCTCGTCCTCGACCCCGCCGCCCGCCTCGACCCGGTCCGCCGGTGTGTAGGCACCGACGTAGAAGTGGACACGCTCGGTGACCGAGCCGGGGCTCATGAAGACGTCGCCGACGCGCACCAGGTCGCCCAGCCGGATGCCGAGCTCCTCGGCGGCCTCGCGGCGGACGGCGGTCTCGGGGTCGTCCTCGTCGAGCAGCCCCGCCGCTGCCTCGATGAGCATGCCGTCCGGGTGCCCGTTCACGTACGCCGGCCAGCGGAACTGCCGGGTGAGCAGGACGGTACGGCGCTCGGCGTCGTACGGCAGCACGGTGGCACCGTTCCCGCGGTCGTAGGTCTCGCGCTGCTGCCGGTCCCACCGGCCGTCCCGGCGCCGGACTTCGAGCGTGGTGCGACGGAGCACATGCCAGCCGTCCGACACGACCTCGACGTCCCGCACGACGACGTCGGGGTTGCGGTCGAGGTCACGGCCGACGGCGTCGAGTCCGGTCCGCCCACGGGCATCGGGGACGTCGACGCCGGGACGAGGAGCTGCTGCACGATCATCGGTCACCTGGTCACGCTAGCGGGGCGGCTGCTCGCACGACCTGCCCGCCCGGTACCGTGCAGCCATGACCAGGACACTGTTCACCCGTCGCCCGGACCGACCGCAGGTCGTCACCGTGTCGTTCGTGCTCTGGCTCGTCTGGGTCGCGATCTGCCTGGTGGCGACCGTCCTGCAGTTCGTGGCGGGTACGGGCAGCAACGCCATCGGCACGGTCCTGACGGTGCTCGTCGCGGTCGTGGTCTGGGGACTCGTCGGGTGGGCGGTCCTCCGCATGGCCGCCGGGTCGCGGGTGGCACGCATCGTGCTGGTCGTCGTCGCCGTGGCCCGTGCGGTGCTCAGCCTCACGAGCGGCGAACTCGGACTCCTGACGATCGCGCTGTCGGTCGTCGCCGCGGTCCTCCTCTTCCTGCCCAGCGCGCGCCCGTTCTTCGCCCGCAGTGATGCGGGAAGAACCGACCACGGGTTCTCCGGACCCGGCGTGTCGGGGTCGAGCCGCGCCTCCTGGCCGGATCCCGACCACGCGACGGACGCAGATCGGACCTGATCCGCCCACCGGCGACGGCCGGTCCGGTGCGTCCTGGAAGAACACGAAAGGCCCCGGATTCCTCCGGGGCCTTTCGCTGTTTCGCCTGGTGCGCGAGGGGGGACTTGAACCCCCACGCCGTTTCCAGCACACGGACCTGAACCGTGCGCGTCTACCAATTCCGCCACTCGCGCCAGCCCCAAAACACTACCACGCACAGACTGCCCCCTGCGCCAACCACTACCATGCAGTGGTTGACGACCGACGACTCTGGAGACACATGGGCCTGCTGGACAACTTCGAGCGAGGGCTGGAGCGCGCCGTGAACGGCGCGTTCGCGAAGACCTTCCGCTCCGGTGTGCAGCCGGTCGAGATCTCCAGCGCCCTGCGCCGTGAGCTCGACACGAAGGCCGCCGTGGTGTCGCGAGAGCGCATCCTGGTGCCGAACGAGTTCACCGTGCGCCTCGCACCGCCGGACTTCACGCGCATGAACGACGTCGGTCGTCCGCTCATCGACGAACTCACGCAGATGGCCCACCAGCACGCCGTCGCGCAGAACTACTCGTTCTCCGGACCGGTCACCATCCGGCTGCAGCAGGACGGCACCCTGTCGACGGGCATCCTGCAGATCGACTCCACCACGGTGCAGCGCGACGTCGCCTGGATCGCCGTCCTCGACATCGGCTCGCAGCGCCACCGCCTGCAGCGCGGACGTACCGTGATCGGCCGCGGCAGCGACGCCGACATCACGATCGCGGACACCGGGACGAGCCGGAAGCACGTCGAGGTCCTGTGGGACGGCAAGCACGCCCAGGCCACGGATCTGGGCTCGACGAACGGCTCGAAGCTGAACGGACAGCACTTCCAACAGGCGATCGTGGAGCCGGACTCCACCATCGAGATCGGTCGTACCCGTATGGTGTTCCGGGTGATCCCGGAGAACGACGGAGGTGCTCGATGACCACAGGCCTGACCCTGCTCGTCCTGCGCTTCGCGTTCCTCGCGGTGCTCTGGCTGTTCGTCTTCGTGATCGTCTTCGCCCTGCGCAGTGATCTCTTCGGCCAGCGCGTGCGCACGATCCCCACGGATTCCAAGTCGGCTCCCTCCGGTCCGACGACCCCGACGATCCCCGCAGCGGCGGCGCCGGCAGCGGCCTCGGGCGGCGCGTTCACCGACCTCATCGGGCAACCCACGGCGGCGACGCAGTCGCCCTCGCCGGCAGCGGTGCGCCTCGTGATCACCGAGGGCGCGCGTGAGGGCATGGAGATGCCGCTCGGCGGCGGGCCGATCACGATCGGCCGCTCCAGCGAGTCCAACGTCGTGATCCGCGACGACTACACCTCGACCAACCACGCCCGGCTCGACCTGCGCGCCGACGGCTGGCTCCTCACCGACCTCGAGTCCACGAACGGCACCTTCGTCAACGGTCAGAAGGTGAGCGCTCCCCTGATCGTCGCGGAGCGCACGCCGATCACGATCGGGACGACGACGTTCGAGCTGCGGCGGTAACCCGGCATGACCGCTCGCACGTTGAGCGCCGCTGTGTCCCACGTGGGCCGCATCCGCGCGAACAACCAGGACTCCGGCTACGCCGGGGCGCACCTGTTCGCGGTCGCGGACGGCATGGGTGGGCACGCCGGCGGCGACGTCGCCTCGGCGATCGCGATCCGGCGCATCAGGGAGGTGGACCGCGAGTTCCCCTCGGCCCACGACGCCGAGTTCGCCTTGCAGTCGGCCCTGATCGCGGCGAACCAGCTCATCACCGAGACGGTCTTCGAGCACCAGGAACTCACCGGCATGGGCACCACGGTGTCCGCGATGATCCGGGTCGGCGAACAGATCGCGATCGCGCACATCGGTGACTCGCGCATCTACCGCCACCGTGACGGTGAGCTGCAGCAGATCACGTCGGACCACACCTTCGTGCAGCGCCTGGTCGACAGCGGCCGGATCACCCCGGAGGAAGCCGCGGTCCACCCCCGTCGCTCGGTGCTCATGCGGGTGCTCGGCGACGTCGATGCCGCACCAGAGGTCGACACCGCGATCATGGACATCCAGCCGGGCGACCGCTGGCTGCTGTGCTCCGACGGCCTGTCGTCGTACCTGGCCGAAGAGCGCATCCGGCACGCCCTGGCGTCGAACATGGACGCCAACCAGGTCACACAGCGCCTGGTCAAGGAGACGCTCGACCACGGCGCCCCCGACAACGTCACCGTCGTCGTCATGGACGTCACCGCGGACGAGGTCGACGACGACGACGACGCGGCCACCACCGTCGGGTCCGCGGCCGCTCCCCTGACCTTCGAGGCGTCGACCGGTCGCAAGCCGATCCGCCTCCCCACGATCCTGCTGCACCCGCTCAAGGTCACCACCGCCCCGGAGGACTCGCACTTCGAGCCCGAGTCCGACCAGTTCTTCGCGGAGCTCATCGCCGAGGACCGCCGACGCCGCATCCGACGCCGGGTCTCGTGGACGGTCGCGCTCGTGGTGGCGGTCGCTGCCCTGGTCGGGGCCGTGTTCCTCGGCTGGCGGATCACCCAGGACCACTACTACGTCGGCACCGACCGCGGCACGGTCGCGATCTACAAGGGCGTCCAGCAGTCGATCGGACCACTGGCGCTGTCGGACGTCTACGAGGACACCGACATCACCGTGTCGATGCTGCCGGACTACACCCGCGAGAACGTCCGCTCGACGATCAACGCGCAGTCGCTCGACGACGCGCGGGACATCGTCGACCGACTGCGGAAGGCTGCCGAGACCGGGCAGGACCAAGCCGGTACCGGCGGTGACGGCGGATCCACCTCGTCACCCTCGCCGTCGCCGACCCGGTCGTCGACGCCCACGCCGTCCCCGACCCGGGGCTCGCGATGAGCAACGCCACCGCCCAGTCGTTCACGCAGGCGATCACGATCAAGCTCCGTGAACCCGCACGTGCTCGGAACCTCGAGCTCGTGCTGCTCGTCATCGCCTGCGGCATCTGCGCCGGCGCGATGGTGCTCGTGCAGCTCGGCACCAAGGGGCGACTGTTCGACACCTCGGTGCTGTGGGTCGGCGGGGGCATCCTCGGGCTGGGGCTCGTGATGCACGTCGTGCTGCGGGTCGTCGCCAAGAACGCCGACCCGTTCATCCTGCCGATCGCCCTCGTGCTGAACGGCATCGGCATCGCGGAGATCTACCGCATCGACGTCCACAACGGCCTGACCGGCTGGGACGCCATCGGTGTGAAGCAGATCGTCTGGACGATGCTCGCGATGGTCCTGGCGATCATCACGCTGCTGGTCGTCCGGAACCACCGGTTCCTGCAGCGCTACCGCTACATCTTCATGTTCCTGACGATCGCGCTGCTGCTGCTGCCGATGCTCCCCGGCATCGGCTACGCACCCGGCGGAGCACGGGTCTGGATTCGCGTCGGACCGTTCTCGTTCCAGCCGGGCGAACTCGCGAAGATCACCATGGCGCTCTTCTTCGCCGGGTACCTCGTCACCGCGCGCGACTCGCTGTCGATCGTCGGCAAGAGATTCCTCGGCATGACGTTCCCGCGTGCCCGCGACCTCGGCCCGATCCTGGTGATGTGGGGCGCCGCGATGGCGGTCCTCGTCTTCCAGCGCGACCTCGGCACGGCGCTGCTGTACTTCGGCCTGTTCCTCGTGATGATCTACGTCGCGACCGCGCGCATCAGCTGGGTGGCCATCGGCCTCGTGCTGTTCGTCGGCGGCGCCCTCGTCGCGCAGAGCGTCCTCGAGTACGTGCACGGCCGCTTCGAGCAGTGGCTCGACCCGTTCAACCAAGAGGTCTTCAGCCGCGACACCCAGGCGAGCTACCAGCTCGTGCAGGGACTGTTCGGCTTCGCGAACGGCGGCATCACGGGCACCGGCCTCGGCCAGGGGCGCCCGTACATCACGCCGGTCGCCAACGCGGACTACATCATCGCCTCGCTCGGCGAGGAGCTCGGCCTGATCGGTGTCTTCGCGATCCTGGCGCTCTTCATCGTGCTGGCCTCGCGCGGCATCCGCGTCGGGTTCATGGCGCAGGACGACTTCGGCAAGCTGCTCGGCGTCGGCTTCGGCTTCGTGATCGCCCTGCAGGTGTTCGTCGTCGTCGGTGGCATCACCCGCGTGATCCCGGTGACCGGCCTGACCACGCCGTTCATGGCTGCGGGTGGTTCCTCGCTCATCGCCAACTGGATCATCGCCGCGATGCTGCTGCGACTCACCGATTCCATCCCAGCCGAACAACGCGTCCAGCAGGGTGCGATCCCCGCCGCGAGCGGGCGGTCCGCGCGCGCGACCAGGAAGGAGCGTCGTCGATGAACCGACAGCTCCGCGGTGTCTCGACCGTCATCGTGCTCATGTTCGTCGCACTCTTCGTGTCGACGACCTCGATCCAGTTCTTCTCGGCGGACACGCTCCGCGCCGACTCCCGCAACTCACGCACCATCTTGGACAGCTACTCGACCAAGCGCGGTGCGATCCTCGTCGACGGCAGCCCGATCGCCGAGTCGACCCCCGTGGACGACCAGTACGAGTACCAGCGCAAGTACACGAACGGTGACCTGTACTCGGCGGTCACCGGGTACTTCACCATCGGCCAGGGCAACACCGGCATCGAGAGCGCGGAGAACACCGTGCTCTCCGGCAACTCCGACGCCTCGTTCTTCCAGAACCTCAACTCGATCCTCACCGGCCAGGACGTCCAGGGCGACAACGTCAACCTGACGATCGACCCCGCCGTGCAGCAGGCCGCGTACGACGCCCTCGGCACGAACAGCGGCGCCGTCGTGGCCATCCAGCCGAAGACCGGCAAGATCCTCGCGATGGTCTCGAAGCCGAGCTACGACCCGAACACCCTCACCTCGCACGACACCGCGAAGGTCAAGGAGCAGTACGACGCCCTGCTCAGCGCCTCGTCGTCCCCGCTGCAGAACCGCGCGATCGGCGGCGACCTGTACACGCCCGGGTCCGTCTTCAAGCTCGTCGTGGCATCGGCGGCGCTCGAGGGCGGCAAGTACAACCTCGACTCGACGTTCCCGAACCCGTCGCGCCTGCAGCTCCCCGGCACGAGCTCGTACATCAACAACGCCGAGGGTGGCACGTGCGGCGGCGGCGACAAGGTCAAGCTCCGCACGGCGATCCAGTACTCGTGCAACATCCCGTTCGCCGAGCTCGGACAGAAGCTCGGGTACGACGCGATCAAGAGCATGGCCGACAAGTACGGCTTCGGTGACGCCATCGAGGTCCCGATGTCCGCGACCGCCAGCCAGTACCCCGAGGTCGACTCCACCGCGCAGCTCATGCTCAGCGCGTTCGGCCAGGCGAGCGTCCGGGTGTCCCCGCTGCAGATGGCCATGGTGTCGGCCGGCATCGCGAACGGCGGCAAGGTCATGCAGCCCTCGCTCGTCGACTCGATCACCACGAGCGACCTGAAGACGGTCGAGTCCTTCTCCCCGAGGCAGTACAGTGATCCGCTGTCCTCCTTCGAGTCCGCTGACCTCACCGAGGCCATGCAGAGCGTCGTGAACGCCGGGACCGGAACGAATGCCAAGATCGACGGTGTCGACGTCGCAGGGAAGACGGGCACGGCCGAGGGCGGAACAGGCGATCCCTACACCCTCTGGTTCACCGGGTTCGCGCCCGCGAAGGACCCGGAGGTCGCCGTGGCGGTCGTCGTCGGAGACGGCGGCGGGCTCGGCCAGTCGGGAGTCGGCAACACAGTCGCGGCCCCGGTCGCGAAGAAAGTCATGGAGGCGGTGCTGAACAAATGAGACCCACCAGCGGACTCACCTTCGGTGGGCGGTACCAGCTCTCGTCCCGGGTCGCCATCGGCGGCATGGGAGAGGTGTGGCAGGCCACCGACCTCGTCATCGGCCGAACCGTCGCACTCAAGATCCTCAAGGACGAGTACCTCGGCGACCCCGGGTTCCTCGAGCGCTTCCGCGCCGAGGCCCGCCACGCTGCGCTCGTCAACCACGAGGGCATCGCCAACGTCTTCGACTACGGCGAAGAGGACGGCAGCGCCTACCTCGTGATGGAACTCGTCCCCGGCGAAGCGCTCTCGACCATGATCGAGCGCGAGCACACGCTGCCGGTCGACAAGGTCCTGGACATCGTCGCGCAGACCGCGAACGCCCTGCAGGCCGCGCACGCGGTCGGTCTCGTGCACCGCGACATCAAGCCCGGCAACCTGCTCATCACGCCGGACGGCCGCGTCAAGATCACCGACTTCGGCATCGCACGCATCGCCGACCAGGTCCCGCTCACCGCGACCGGCCAGGTCATGGGCACCGTGCAGTACCTCTCGCCCGAGCAGGCGAGCGGGCACCCGGCGTCGCCGTCGACCGACATCTACTCGCTCGGCATCGTCGCGTACGAGGCCCTGGCGGGTCGTCGTCCCTTCACGGGCGAGTCGCAGGTCGCGATCGCGATGGCGCACATCAACGAGCAGCCGCCGGCGCTGCCCGGGGACATCCCCGAGCCCGTCGCCGCCCTCGTGATCTCGTGCATCGCGAAGAAGCCCGCCGATCGTCCCGCCACCGCCGCCAACCTGGCGCGCGCCGCACAGGCACTCCGTCGCGGTGACGTCGCAGCGGCCACCGTCGCCGTCCCCGCCATCGCCCAGGGCGGCACCGTGGCGTTCAACCCGCCGCAGGGTCAGGGCAACGACGCTGCCACCGCGCTGCTCGGCACCCAGTCCGGTGCGGCCGCCGGCGGTGCCGGTGGACCCGTCGGACCGCGCTCCCCGGCGACGGACGAGCCCGAGGAACCGAAGAAGAAGCGCGCCTGGATCTGGTGGGTCGTCGGCATCGTCGTGGTGCTCGCCATCGCGGGTGGCTTCGGTGTGTACGCCCTGAACAACCCGGCTGACCCCGACCCGAGCCCGTCGAAGTCCGCCTCGAAGACCCCGCGTCCGTCGCAGACCCCGTCGGAGACCCCGTCCCAGACGCCGGTCGACACCCGAATCACGGTCAACGCCTCGGATTACAACGGCCAGGACGCCCAGGACGTCGCCAATCAGCTTCGAGCTCAAGGCTTTACCGTCAACGTCACGGACGGTGACAACGCGCCTTCCGAGGATCTCGTCGGGACCGTTCAATCCCTCACACCCGAGGGAAGTCTCGAGCCTGGGACGACAATCTCAATCAAGGCGTACAAGGCCATCCCGACGCCAGATGCACCCGCTGCTGCGACGCCCGGAGCGGTGTCCGAGTCAGGGCGTGTGACCTTTACCTGGCCCACGTACGAGAAGTGCCCCACTGGGTACACCAGTAAGACGACGTACGCGTACACGGTGACGAACGGGACGGTGGTCTCGAACGGCAGCAGCGAAGGGTCGACGACCGGAACGGCTGTGACGATCGCCGCCGCCACACCCGGCGCGCCGACCACGTTCACGTACACGGTTGCGTGCTCGTCCGTCGGCGGTGGGTCAGCGGTGTCGAACTCCTCGGAGGCTGCGCAGGTCACCTGGACCGAGCCCACCGAGGAGCCCACGACCGACCCGAACGACGGCATCGACCCGACCGACGCCCCGATGGACGGCAACTGAACGACCCCCGGACGGGGACTGTCGACACCGTTCGGTAACGGTTCGGTCGACCCCTCCCTGACCAGCGTCTCACCAGGTGGTGCTGCCGTACACTAGCCCGGACGGACAGACGGAGGAGTACGTGCCAGAAGGTGTGACCGCGGGGATCACCCTCCTCGCCAACCGTTACGAGATCGGTGATGTCATCGGCCGAGGCGGCATGGCAACCGTGCACCTCGGCAACGACACCCGTCTCGGTCGCAAGGTCGCGGTGAAGCTCCTGAAGCCGAGCCTGGCCAACGACCCGGCGTTCCGCACCCGGTTCCGGCAGGAAGCACAGGCCGCCGCACGTATGGCGCACCCCACGGTCGTCCGCGTGTACGACGCCGGCGAAGAGACCGTGACCGAGACCTCGGGCGCCGAGGTGCAGGTCCCCTTCATCGTGATGGAGTACGTCGAGGGCCGCCCGCTCTCCGACATCATCGCCGAGGGCGCCGTCGCTCCGGCCGAGGCCGTCCGCATCACCGAGGGCATCCTCACCGCGCTCGAGTACTCCCACCGTGCCGGCGTCGTGCACCGCGACATCAAGCCCGCCAACGTCATGGTCACGCACAGCGGCCAGGTCAAGGTCATGGACTTCGGCATCGCCCGAGCCATCACCGACACCTCCGCCACGGTCGCGCAGACCACGTCGATCCTCGGCACTGCGTCGTACTTCTCGCCGGAGCAGGCCCGAGGCGAGACCGTCGACGCCCGTACGGACATCTACTCCACCGGTGTCGTGCTGTTCGAGCTGCTCACCGGCCGTGCGCCCTTCCTCGGCGACACCCCGGTGGCGGTGGCCTACCAGCACGTCAGCGAGCAGCCCGTCGCCCCGTCGTCGATCACACCAGAGGTGTCTCCGGCACTCGACGCCGTGACCCTGCACGCCCTGGTCAAGGACCGCACGCGCCGCTTCCAGAACGCCGCCGAGTTCCGTTCGGACCTGCAGCAGGCCGCTGCGGGCCGGGTTCCGGCATCCACCAAGAAGATCCAGCAGAACGCGGCGAACGACGCCTCGACGGTGCTGTTCGGGGTCGACCCGCGCACCACGTCGAACCCCGCCGCGGCGTTCCGTGAGCTCGACGACGACACCGCTGAGCACCGCCCGCAGCGCACGCAGAACCGTCCGCCGGTGGCGTGGATCTGGGTCGGCATCCTGCTGACGGTCGCGGTCATCGTCGGGGTCGTGTTCTTCGTCGCGAACCTGCAGCCGGGCAAACCGCCGGTGTCGTCGTCCGTGAGCGTGCCGAACGTCACCGGGTCGACCTTCAGCGCCGCGTCCACCGCCCTCGAGAAGAAGGACCTGACGGCGGTCAAGGTCGAGGAGAACTCCGACTCGGTCGACAAGGGCACGGTCATCCGCACCGACCCGGGCTCCGGCATCAACGTGGGCCGGAAGTCCAGCGTCAACGTGGTCGTCTCCCTCGGCCCCGAGCGGGTCCCGGTCCCCGAGCTCAACGGGCAGTCCCAGGCAGCGGCACAGCAGGCACTGGACGATGCAGGCTTCCGCGTCGGCGCGATCAGTTCCGACTACTCGTCCGACGTGCCGGAGGGCACCGTGATGAGTTCCGACCCCGAGTCCGGTTCGCTCCACACCAAGGGCATCGTGATCAACCTCACGGTGTCCAACGGCAAGGTGCAGCTGCCGAACGTCACGAACCAGCAGTTCTCCGAGGCGAAGGCGTCGCTCGAGCAGCTCGGCCTCACCGTGACGCCGTCGCCGTCGTACTCGTGCACGGGTGGGCTCGTGACGCAGCAGGACACCCCGCAGGGCGATGTCGCCCAGGGCAGTGCCGTCGCCCTGACCTACTGCGCCGCGTCGAGCCAGCCGACCCACGCCCCGTCGTCCGACAACGGGAACGACAAGGGCGACAACGGGGACACCGGTGGAGACAACGGGGACACCGGCGGCGACAACGGCGACGGTCGCTGATCGTCCCGATCAGGAACGACGCCACCGCGGCCGTCGCGCCGACCACACGCACACGCGTGCGGCGTGACGGACCGGTGACGGGCCTCCCGTCGGCACGCTGACGGCCAGGAGGCCCGGCGCACCCCCGCCACGCGTCCGCGGGCCCGTCAGGTCGTCGCGTCCACTGCTCCATGCGCGTCGACACGCGACGCCGTCGCGTGCGCTCTGACGAGTCAGCCGCGGTGCGTCGCGATGAGCGGGCCGAGCCCGTCGGCGCGCTCGGCGGCCCCGGAGAGACCGGTGGTCTCGAGCCAGTTGCCGACCATGCGGTAGCCACCCTCGGTCAGGACCGACTCGGGGTGGAACTGCACCCCGTACAGCGGGTGGTCGCGGTGCTGGACACCCATGATGACGCCGCCGCCGGTCCGGGCCGTGACGGTGAGTTCGTCGGGCACCGTGCCGTTGACGATCGCGAGGGAGTGGTACCGCGTTGCCGTGAAGGGGTGCGGCACTCCGGCGAAGAGCGTGCTGTCGTCGTGGTCGACCTGCGAGGTCTTGCCGTGCATGAGTTCGTCGGCGTGCGTGACCGTGGCGCCGAGGGCTTCTGCGATCGCCTGGTGGCCGAGGCAGACCCCGAGCAGCGGGGTGCCGGACGCGATCGCCGCGTGCACCGTTGGGATCGAGACGCCGGCGTCTGCCGGGGTCCCCGGGCCGGGCGAGAGCAGGATGCCGTCGTAGTCGGCGATGCGGTCCGCGATCTCCGACTCGGGGAAGGCGTCGTTGCGCACCACGTCCGTCTCGGCTCCGAGCTGCTGGACGTACCCGTTCAGCGTGTAGACGAAGCTGTCGTAGTTGTCGACGACGAGGATCCTGGTCATGGCGGTTCACCGTACTCGTGGGGGATGTGTGCAGCGGTCTGCGGGCCGATCCACACACGTGGTCACGGTAGGATACCGGCCATGGCCAGTGACAAGGACCGCACCAAGCCCGCCCGGAGGACCCGAGCCGACTCGGTCGACACCGCGGGGGACGCCCCGAACCCGGTGTGGTTCAAGCCGGTCATGTTCGGCTTCATGCTCATCGGCCTCGTCTGGGTGATCGTCTTCTACATCTCGAACGCGACCCTGCCGGTGCCGAGCCTCGGCTCGTGGAACATCCTGGTCGGCTTCGGCATCATGTTCATCGGCTTCCTCATGACCACCCGCTGGCGCTGATCCGCAGCCTCGAGACACTCCGACGCCCGTCGCACCAGTTGGTGCGGCGGGCGTTGTCGTTCTCCACAGGACTTGCTGCCGCTGATCCCCGGATCATCGAGGATCCGGGCGGTTCTCCACACTTCTCCACACTCTCCACATCGTCATCCACACCCCGACCCCGGAGTTATCCACAGCTGAGTCCACAATGGGGATAATCACACGCGTGTAACTCACCGGTTTCTCCACACCTGTGGATAACTCTGCGGACGCCTTGTGGACGGCGGACTGGAGGCCCGTGGCGGCCTGGCACCGTGCCTCCCGTCCGCCGTCCAGTCGCGGGAGCGACGAATGCGCGGCTGGCTGCGCCGTTCCGCCTGCGAAAGCGTCAGATGTCGCCGAAAGGTCGGCGACAGACTGTCGCTTCCGCGGGAGAGTGGCCGCACGACGGGCTGGGCGCACGGATGTCTCGGAACGACGAACGCCCCGCCGCTGATGCGACGGGGCGTTCGGTGGACGTGTGTCCGGGTCGGGTCAGCCGATGGTGACCGCGTACCCGACTGCGGTGAGGACGATGCCCACCAAGGCGGTGGCGACGAGCAGGCCGATCTGCAGGGGCCGCTGCCGGATGTTCCGGGTCTTGGCGAACACGAAACCCACCAGGAAGCCGCCGATGATGCCACCGACGTGCGCCTGCCACGAGATGTTCGTCCCCGGGAGGAACCCGACGACCAGGTTGAGGCCCATGATCACGAGGAGCTGCACTGCGTTCTGCCCGAGGCTCCGCTGCAGCACGAAGAACGCCGCGAAGAGCCCGAAGATCGCACCGGACGCCCCGACCACCCAGGTACCGGGAGCGAGGAACGTGACGAGCATCGAACCGAAGACCCCCGTGATGAAGTACAGCGCCACGAATCGCCAGGCACCGAGCATGTTCTCGAGCATCCGGCCGAAGATCCACAGTGCCCACATGTTGAACACGATGTGGAGGATGCCCGAGTGGACGAAGAGCACGGTCACGACTCGCCACGGTTGCGTGGGTAGCAGCAGCGAGTTGTAGGCGAGCAGACTGGTGAAGAAGCCACCACTGACCTGGTCCAGCAGCCAGATGGCGACCGTGATCGCCACGATGACGACCGTCGCCTTCTGGTCGAGCATCGCGAAGCGCCGTCGCGCGACCGTCAGCCCACTGGGGGCTCCGGACGCGCGACGGTTCGCTGCGAACTGTGCGCGCTGTTCACGCACGCACTCCGGGCAGTGCACCCCGACTGCCGCCGGCGTCTGGCACTCCGGGCAGATCGTCCGCCCACAGCGCTGGCAGAGCACGAAGCTCTGCCGGTCCGGATGCCGGTAGCAGGTGTTGTTCGGGTTGTACGCCTGGTCGGTCACGTGAGGATCAGACGCCTTCGACGTCGATGCTCTGGATGACCACGTCCTCGACGGGCTTGTCACGGCCGTCGGTGGGAACACCCTCGATGGCGTCGACCACGGCACGCGACTCGTCGTCGGCGACCTCACCGAAGATGGTGTGCTTGCCCTGCAGCCACGGCGTCGCCACCGTGGTGATGAAGAACTGCGAGCCGTTGGTGCCACGGCCGCCCTGGATGCCGGCGTTGGCCATGGCGAAGATGTAGGGGTTCTGGAACGTGAGCTCGGGGGAGATCTCGTCGTCGAAGCGGTAGCCCGGACCGCCGATGCCCTGGCCGAGCGGGTCACCGCCCTGGATCATGAAGTCCTTGATGATGCGGTGGAAGACGACGCCGTCGTAGAGCTTGTCGGTGGAGACCTTGCCCGTACCCGGGTGGGTCCACTCCTGCTTTCCCGTGGCGAGGTCGACGAAGTTCTTGACGGTCTTCGGTGCGTGGTTGCCGAACAGGTTGACGCGGATGTCGCCCTTGTTGGTGTGGATCGTTGCGACAGCGGTGTGCAGAGACATGTTCCGATTCTCGCATGTACCGGCTGCGTACGGACCGGACCCACAGGTGAGGCTCCGTGACCTGTCAGGGACTCTGGTGGCAGGATGGGGTCACGCCGATCCGATGGAGGTACCAGATGACGACGATCGAGATCCCGCGCAAGCGTCGGAAGCAGATCAAGAAGCTCAAGGGCCAGACCGCCTCGCTCCTCGGAGAGCAGCGCAAGGTCCTCGAGCACGCGAACGCGATCCTGGCGGAAGCCCGGTCGAACGCAGCCGACGCAGCCCGCAAGGACATCGCCCCTCGTGTGCAGAACGCGATCGACAACGGGATCCGTCCCGCGGTCGCGACCGGGGTCCACGCTGCGACGTCCGCAGCACAGAACGCTTCGCACAAGTTCCAGTCCGAGGTCATCCCCGGACTGGTGTCGACCGCTGGCTCCGTGCTGAGCGTCACCGACCTCGCGAAGGACCCCCGGGTCAAGAAGATCGTGAAGAACGCCCAGAAGAAGGGCAAGAAGGCCAAGAAGGCTGCTGTGAAGTACGTGCCGTCACAGCAGAAGAAGGGCATCGGCTTCGGTGGTGTCGCACTCATCATCGTCGGCGTCGTCGCCGTTGCTGGTGCTGCGTACGCCGCGTACCAGACGCTCCGCGCCGACGACGACCTGTGGGTTGCCGACGACGCTGACACGGCGGAGAAGCCTGCCGCCTGACCTCCACGGTTCGTACGAAGGGCCCCGGCACTCCGCCGGGGCCCTTCGTCGTTCCCGGGCTTGGCGACCATGCACCCGCGCGCGGTGACGCGCCCTGAGCGCGCCCACCCACCCGCCTGGAGGCCCGCACCGGCCTGGCACCGCGCCTCCCGTCCGGCGGGCCGTCACGCAACACGCCCCGGGGCAGCCACCGACAGGTCGCATCCTGTCGCCCGACGGACGCGCAGACGACAGTTCCAGCCACCTCGGCAAACCGCACGCGGCATGTCGTGACCACTCGACAAGAAGCAACCTGCAGGGAGAGTGGCGAACCCAACCATCGCGGAGCGGCGCGTCGCCGAAGGCGCGCAGACAAGCACGACGACCGAAGACGGCGGAGCGAGGAACGAGCGAAGCAGGACTCGTGCAGAGGGAGTGGAGCCTGGGAGAATCGAACTCCCGACATCCTGCTTGCAAAGCAGGCGCTCTACCAACTGAGCTAAGGCCCCGGGTGCCACCGAGGTGATCGGCGGCGGGATGGAATTGTCGTGTGTTCCGAAGAACTGGTGGGGCTACAAGGACTTGAACCTTGGACCTCTTCGTTATCAGCGAAGCGCTCTAACCGCCTGAGCTATAGCCCCTCAGACCGGATGAAAGCCTACCCCACGGATCTCGCAGAACGAAATCGAGCGGTCGGCTCACCCGGCCCGGGTGTGTCAGTTGTTCGTGAAGCCGACGAGCAAGCCGCCGGTGATGCGAACACTGAGGTTGTAGAGGACGCTCACGATGGCGCCGAGCACGGTGCCGACGACCACGTTGAGGATGCCCACGACGATGGAGAACCCGAGCACCTGGCCCAGTGAGAACTGGTCCATGATCGAGTAACTGTTCTGACCGGTGACGTCCTTCAACAAGGCGTCCACCTGCGTGAACACGCCCGTCTGGTTCAGGATGACCCACACCAGCGCCGTGGCGACCACGATCACGATGCTGCCGGCCAGGGCGATGAGGAAGCTGAGCTTCACCATCGACCAGAAGTCGACGTAGACCAGCCGCAGCCGCACTTGGCGGGTGCCGACGGGTCGCTTCGCCTTCTTCTGGAGCTTCTCGGCGACACTACTCATTGCTTGACTGGTCCTCTCCGGCCTCGTCCGCGACGGGCTCGGTGTCGATGGGATCAGTGGAGTCCGGGGCCGCTTCGGAAGGGCTGACCGTCTCCACCGGGCCCGCTGGCTCGATCTCGGCGTCGTCCTGGTCGACCAGGTTCCGCTCGGTGTTCTGGGCCACTGCGATGATCTTGTCGTTCGCCGCGAACCTGGCGAAGACGACACCCATGGTGTCGCGACCCTTGGCAGGGACCTCGGCCACGGCAGACCTTACCACCTTGCCCGATTGCAGCACGACGAGCACTTCGTCGTCCTCACCGACGATGAGAGCACCCACAAGGTCGCCTCGGTCGGTCGCCAACTTCGCCACCTTGATGCCCAGACCACCGCGTCCCTGGATGCGGTACTGGTCGACGGCGGTGCGCTTGGCGTACCCGCCCTCGGTCATCACCCAGACGAAGCCGTCGTCCGACACCACGCGTGCGGCCAGGAGCGAGTCGCCGTCGCGGAAGGACATGCCCTTCACGCCGGAGGTCGACCGACCCATCGGCCGCAGGGTGTCGTTCGTCGCGGTGAAGCGCAGCGACATGCCCTGACGTGAGACGAGCAGCAGGTCGTCGTGCTCGTCGACGAGCAGCGCCTGGCGGAGCTTGTCGCCGTCGCGCAGGTTGATCGCGATGATGCCACCGGTGCGGTTGGTGTCGTACTCGGTGAGCGCGGTCTTCTTCACCAGCCCGTGCTCGGTCGCGAGGACGAGGTACTGCGCGACCTCGTAGTCACGGATGTCGAGCACCTGCTGGATCTGCTCGTCCGGCTGCATCGCGAGCAGGTTCGCGACGTGCTGGCCCTTGGCGTCGCGGCCCGCTTCCTGCAGTTCGTACGCCTTGGCGCGGTAGACCCGGCCCTGGTCGGTGAGGAACAGCAGCCAGTGGTGCGTCGTCGTGACGAAGAAGTGCTCGACGATGTCGTCCGCGCGGAGCTGGGCGCCACGGACACCACGGCCACCGCGGTGCTGCGAGCGGTACTGGTCGCTGCGCGTGCGCTTGACGTATCCGCCGCGGGTGATGGTGACGACCATCTCCTCTTCGGGGATGAGGTCTTCCATCGACATGTCGCCGTCGTAGCCGAGCATGATCTCGGTGCGGCGGTCGTCGCCGAAGCGGTCGACGATCTCCTCGAGCTCGTCGCGGATGATCGTGCGCTGCCGGGTCTCCGACGCCAGGATGTCCTGGAAGTCGGCGATCTTGCGCTCGAGCTCTTCGGCCTCGTCGTGGATCTTCTGGCGCTCGAGGGCGGCCAGTCGACGGAGCTGCAGCTCGAGGATCGCGCGCGCCTGGATCTCGTCGACGGACAGCAGGTCCATCAGGCCGGAGCGGGCCTCTTCGACGTCGGGCGACCGACGGATGAGCGCGATGACCTCGTCGAGGGCGTCGAGCGCTGCGAGGTAGCCGCGCAGGATGTGCGCGCGCTTCTCGGCCTCGCGCAGGCGGAACTGGGTGCGGCGGACGATGACGTCGACCTGGTGCGCGACCCACGCCGAGATGAACCCGTCGAGCGGCAGGGTGCGGGGGACACCGTCGACGATCGCGAGCATGTTCGCGCCGAAGTTCTCCTGCAGCTGCGTGTGCTTGTACAGGTTGTTCAGCACGACCTTGGCGACGGCGTCGCGCTTGAGCACGATCACCAGGCGCTGGCCGGTGCGACCAGAGGTCTCGTCGCGGATGTCCGCGACGCCGGCGAGCTTGCCGTCCTTGACCAGGTCGGCGATCTTGATCGCGAGGTTGTCCGGGTTGACCTGGTACGGCAGCTCGGTGACGACGAGGCAGGTGCGACCCTGGATCTCCTCGACGTTGACGACGGCGCGCATCGTGATCGAACCACGACCGGTGAGGTAGGCGTCCTGGATGCCCTTGGTGCCCAGGATCTGCGCACCGGTCGGGAAGTCCGGCCCCTTGATGCGCTGCATGAGCGCGGCGAGGAGCTCTTCGCGCGTCGCCTCGGGGTTGTCGAGCGCCCACTTCGCGCCCTCGGCCACCTCGCGCAGGTTGTGCGGCGGGATGTTCGTCGCCATGCCGACCGCGATGCCGACGGAGCCGTTGACGAGCAGGTTCGGGAACCGTGCCGGCAGGATCGCGGGCTCCTGGGTCCGACCGTCGTAGTTGTCCTGGAAGTCGACGGTGTCCTCGTCGATGTCCCGGACCATCTCCATGGCAAGCGGCGCCATCTTGGTCTCGGTGTACCGCGGGGCTGCTGCGCCGTCGTTGCCCGGCGAGCCGAAGTTGCCCTGGCCGAGTGCGAGCGGGTAACGCAGCGACCACGGCTGCACCAGACGGACCAGCGCGTCGTAGATCGCCGAGTCACCGTGCGGGTGGAACTGCCCCATGACGTCACCGACGACGCGGGAGCACTTCGAGAACGCGCGGTCCGGACGGTAGCCGCCGTCGAACATCGCGTAGATCACGCGGCGGTGCACCGGCTTCAGGCCGTCGCGGACCTCGGGCAGCGCGCGGCCGACGATGACCGACATCGCGTAGTCGAGGTAGGAACGCTGCATCTCGAGCTGCAGGTCGACCTGCGAGATGCGGTCACCGGAGACGACGATGTCCCCGCTGTCGCCGTGGACGATCTCGGGCTGCTCGTCGGGGGCGTTCTCGTTGTCGTCAGCCATTGGCTTGCGTTACCTTTCTGACGGCCGGGAGGCCGTGGTGACGTTCGTCGCGGTGGACGCGACCACAAGTGGTCCGGACCAGAGCACGCGGCTGGCACCGCGCCTCCAGGCCAGGGTCGAGATGTCGAGTGTGTTCAGATGTCCAAGAAGCGGACGTCCTTGGCGTTCTGCTGGATGAACTGCCGACGTGCGTCGACGTCTTCACCCATCAGCGTCGAGAAGGTGCTGTCCACCGCGGCGGCGTCCTCGAGCGTGACCTGCAGGAGCGTGCGGGTGTCCGGGTTCATCGTGGTGTCCCAGAGCTCCTTGTAGTCCATCTCGCCGAGGCCCTTGTAGCGCTGGATGCCGTTGTCCTTCGGGATCCGCTTGCCGGCGGCGATGCCCGACTGCATCAGGGCGTCGCGCTCCCGGTCGCTGAACACGTACTCGTGTGCGGCGTTCGACCACTTGAGGCGGTACAGCGGCGGCTGCGCGAGGTACACGTAACCGCGCTCGATGAGCGGCCGCATGTAGCGGAACAGCAGGGTCAGCAGCAACGTGGTGATGTGCTGGCCGTCGACGTCGGCATCGGCCATCAGCACGATCTTGTGGTACCGGGCCTTGTCCGGGTCGAAGTCCTCACCGATGCCGGCGCCGAACGCCGTGATCATCGACTGGATCTCCTGGTTGGCGAGCGCGCGGTCGAGCCGCGCCTTCTCGACGTTCAGGATCTTGCCGCGCAGGGGCAGGATCGCCTGGGTCATCGGGTTGCGGCCCTGAACGGCGGAACCGCCGGCGGAGTCGCCCTCGACCATGAAGATCTCCGACAGGGTCGGGTCCTTCGACTGGCAGTCCTTCAGCTTGCCGGGCATGCCACCCGACTCGAGCAGCCCCTTGCGACGCGTGGTCTCGCGGGCCTTGCGGGCGGCGAGTCGAGCCTGCGACGCCTGGATCGCCTTGCGGACGACGTCGCGGGCCTGGGTCGGGTTGCTCTCGAACCAGTGCGTGAGCTCGGCGCCGACGACGCGCTGCACGAAGCCCTTCGCCTCGGTGTTGCCGAGCTTCGTCTTCGTCTGGCCCTCGAACTGCGGTTCGCCGAGCTTCACGGAGATGACGGCCGTCAACCCTTCACGGATGTCGTCACCCGTCAGGTTGTCGTCCTTTTCCTTGATGATCTTCGTCTCGCGCGCGTACTTGTTCACCAGGTACGTCAGCGCCGCGCGGAAGCCCTCTTCGTGGGTGCCGCCCTCGTGCGTGTTGATCGTGTTCGCGAAGGTGTGGACGCTCTCCTGGTACGAGGTGTTCCACTGCATCGCGACCTCGAGCGCGATCTTGCGCTCGGTGTCCTCGGACTCGAAGCCGATGACGTCCGGGTGGACGAGGTCGGCCTTCTTCTGCGCGTTGATGTACTCGACGTAGTCGGCGAGACCGCGCTCGTACATGAAGGAGTCGTTCCGCGCCTCTTCCCCGTCTTCCGGGGTGCGCTCGTCGCGCAGGTTGATCCGCAGGCCCTTGTTGAGGAAGGCCATCTGCTGGAACCGGGTGCGCAGGGTCTCGTAGTCGAAGACGACGGTCTCGAAGATCTCGGCGTTCGGCCAGAAGGTGATCGTGGTGCCGTGCTCGTCGGACGGTTCGTCCTTGGTCAGCGGTGCGACCGGGACGCCGTCGGTGTAGCTCTGGCGCCAGACGTGGCCCTGCTGTCGGACCTCGACGTCGAGCTCGGAGCTCAGCGCGTTCACGACGGAGGAACCGACACCGTGCAGACCACCGGACACCGCGTACGCGCCGCCGCCGAACTTGCCGCCGGCGTGCAGGACGGTCAGGACGACCTGGACGGTCGAGACGCCCTCGGCCGCGTGGATGCCGACCGGGATGCCACGGCCGTTGTCGACCACGCGGACACCGCCGTCTTCACGGATGGTGACGTCGATGGTGTCGCAGTACCCGGCGAGGGCTTCGTCGACGGAGTTGTCGACGATCTCCTGGACCAGGTGGTGCAGACCGCGGGGCCCCGTCGAACCGATGTACATACCGGGACGCTTGCGGACCGCCTCGAGCCCCTCGAGCACCTGAATCTGGTCTGCTCCGTAGGAAGGTTCGCTCTGCGGGGTCTCCGCGTCGAGCGGGTTCTGCGGGTCGTCTTCAGATTCTGATGCCATGTCGAGCGTGCTCCTGCCTGCGCGCGGAACGCCCGCGCACTGCACCTCCCAGTCTACCGCAGAGGCCCCTCTTTCGAGGGCTCATCCGGCCCACAGGCGGGCTTTTTTGGCACCACAGGATGATTTCGTCGACTCAACCGTAGGTGTCGCGAGGACCGCGCCCCTGGACCGTCCTGGGGCCGCGTTTCCAGGTGGGGACGTCCGGCCCCGAAACCCGGATCGACTCCACCCCGGCTTCCGGGTGCCGCTCGGCGATGGTCGTCGTGACGCTGGCACGCATGAGACGGAGCTGGGTCGCCCAGGCCGTCGAGTCACACCGGATGACCAGCGCACCGTCGTCGATGGTGACCGGCGTGGAGTGCTTCGCGAGTTCCTCACCGACGACGCTCGGCCAGTCCACGAACAGCTCAGAGCGGGCCAGGGGTTCGGTCCACCCGAGCTCGTTGGCCAGGGATCCGACCACGTCACCGAGCCCTCGGGGCTCACGGCCGCGGCCGTACGGGACGGTGTCGGCGTCGAACTCGCGGGAGCGACGGCGGCGGGCGTCGACCCCGCGCTTCGAGGGGTCGCCGAAGACGGCCCGGAGGTGCCGGTACAGCTGCGACGGCTCGGTCGGCTTCCACGGGCGGGGCATCAGGCGTCGGCTTCCGGCGGGGTCGCGTCGGTCTCGTCGGTCACGATCGTGCCCGCCTCGATCCGCACCGTGTGCGCGGCCAGCTGGGAGGGGACGTCGCCGAACACCGCGGCAGTGATGAGGACCTGCTCGTAGTCGGCCACGGCGTTCCCGAGGCGTTCGCGCCGGGATTCGTCGAGTTCGGCGAACACGTCGTCGAGGATGATGATCGGATCACCGAGGTTCGACTCCGCCCGCAGGATCGACGCGCTCGCCAGCTGGATCGCGAGCGCGAAGGACCAGGACTCTCCGTGACTGGCGTACCCGCGGGCAGGTAACCCGTTGAGCTGGAACAGGACGTCGTCCCGGTGGGGCCCGACCAGGGTCAACCCGCGGTCGAGTTCGTCACGACGACGCCGCTCGAGGGCAGCCGCGAACGCCTCGGCTGCGGCGGTCACGCTCACCGGCTCTTCGGGGGTGCCGAGGACCGGGTCCGTCGCGGCGGCGGCCTCCGGGTCACCGCCACGGATCGAGAGCACACCGGCGATCGAGGCATCGTGGTCCTCGCCCGCGACGGTGGCGTACGCCTCGGCGACGAACGGTGCGAGCCGGCGCGTCAGGTGGTCGCGCGCGGCGACGATCTCGGCACCGAGTCCGACGAGGCGGTCGTCCCAGACGTCGAGCGTCGACAGCGCGTTGGCCTTGGCGCCGGTGGCACGGGCCGACTTGAGCAGGGTGTTCCGCTGGCGGAGCGTGCGGTCGTAGTCGGCCAGGACCCCCTGCATCCGCGGTGCGATCTGGCCGAGCAGTTCGTCGAGCATGCGTCGGCGACCGGCCGGTTCGCCACGGACCAGGGCGAGGTCCTCGGGAGCGAAGAGGACGGAGGTGCAGTAGCGCGGGAGTTCACGGGGCTTGATCGCGGACCGGTTCACCTGCGCACGGTTCGCCCCGGTGCGGTTGATCTGCACCTCGGCGAGGATGCTGCGGTCCTCGTGCGCCAGGCGGGCCCGGACGATCGCGGCGTCGCAACCCTGGCGGACGAGCGCGGCATCCGTCGGGACCCGGTGGGAACCGAGCGTCGACAAGTAGCCGATCGCCTCGACCAGGTTGGTCTTGCCCTGTCCGTTCCGCCCGACGAACAGGTTCGGCCCGCGTGCGAGGTCGACGTCCGCCTCCCGGTAGTTCCGGAAGTCGGTGAGTTGGAGATGGTCGACGTGCACGCGGGCCGAGTCCGGGTTTCCCCGGGTGGTCCTAGGACTTCTTGACGGCGTGACCGCCGAACTGGTTGCGGAGCGCCGCGACGGCCTTCATCGTCGGGGACGCGCTGCCCTGACGCGAGACGAAGCGCGCGAAGATCGACGCCGACAGCGCCGGCATCGGAACGGCGAGCTCGATGCCCTCTTCCAGCGTCCAGCGGCCCTCGCCCGAGTCCTCGACGTAGCCCTCGAGCTCGTCGAGCTTCGGGTCTTCGTTCAGGGCCAGGACCATGAGGTCGAGCAGCCAGGAACGGACGACCGTCCCGCGCTGCCACCCGGCGAACACGGCGGGGACGTCGGTGATCAGGTCCTTGGCCTCGAGGAGCTCGTAGCCCTCGCCGTAAGCCTGCATGATCGCGTACTCGATGCCGTTGTGGACCATCTTGGCGTAGTGCCCCGCGCCGATCGGACCGGCGTGCGAGAAGCCCTCTTCGCGCGGGCCCTCGGGGCGCAGTGCGTCGAAGACCGGCATGGCGAACTCGACGTCCTTGACGTCACCGCCGACCATGAGGCCGTAGCCGTTGTCCTTGCCCCACACGCCGCCGGAGACGCCGGCGTCCATGTAGCGGATGCCGCGCGCACCGAGTTGCTCGGCGTGCGTGGTGTCGTCGAGCCACTTCGAGTTGCCACCGTCGATGACGAGGTCGCCCTCGTTCAGGACGCCGGCGAGCTCGGAGATGACGTCGTCGGTGATCTTGCCGTGCGGCACCATCACCCAGACGAGTCGCTGACCCTCGGGCAGGGCGCCCGCCAGGTCTGCGAGGCTCGCGACGTCGGAGACGGCGGGGTTCGCGTCGTAACCGGTGACCTCGATCCCTGCGTTGCGGAGACGGGCACGCATGTTGTTGCCCATGCGACCAAGGCCGACAAGACCGATGTGCATGATTTCCTCTTCTGTTTCGTCGTCGCGCTGCGTCCGCGGGTGGTGCGTCAGCGCAGTGTTCCTGTTGCGCCTATCGCAGCAGCAGGTTGGGCTGCAGCAGGTACCGGTATCCATCGGTCGCGGCAGCCTCTTGCGAAGTCTGGCCGGTGATCAGCACCGGGCCCGGCTTGTTGGGGTTCTCCGTCTTGGTGAAGGAGATGCGGACGAACTCGGAGTGCACCGCGTTCAGTCCGTCGAGGAGGAAGGCGGGCTTCAGCGAGACCACCGTTTCCTCTCCGGTCAGCAACGCACTGATCGACTCTGACGCCTGCGCTTGTTCGGATCCGATCGCCTCGAGCGTGAGCCCGTCGACCGTGAAGGAGAACCGGAGCGCTGCTTCGCGCTCCAGGACGAGTGAGACCCGTCGGACGGCTTCGACCAGCTCAGCGGTGTTGATCACCGCGTGGTCGTTGACGTTCTCGGGGAAGAGCCGGCGGACCGGCGGGTAGTTGCCCTTGATCAGCAGCGAGGTGACGGTCTTGTCGTCGGCGTGGAACGCGATGAGCTCACGGTCCGAGTTGCCGCTGATCGAGACCGAGACGGTGGACGCCGACCCGAAGGTGCGACCGACCTCCTGCAGGGTGCGGGCAGGGACGAGGGCGTGCAGCGGGTCCGAGCCGACGCGGCCGGAGTCCCACGCGATGGTCCGGACGGCCACGCGGTACCGGTCCGTGGCGATGAGCGACAGGTCGTTGTCACCGACCTCGAGCTGGACACCGGTGATGACGGGGGTGACGTCGTCGCGGCTGGCAGCGACGGCGACCTGCGACACGGCCTCGGAGAAGGCATCGCCGGGGATGACACCGGTCTGCGGACCGATCTCGGGCAGCGTCGGGTACTCCTCGACCGGCATGGACAGCAGCGTGAAGTGCGCCGATCCGCAGGAGACCGAGATCTTGGAGTCCTCGGTCGTGAAGGTCACCGGGGCGTTCGGCAGTCGGCTCGCGATGTCGTTCAGCAGGCGACCGCTGACCAGGACCGTGCCCGGGTCGTCGATCTGCGCCGAGATGGACGTCTGCGCCGAGACCTCGTAGTCGAACGACGAGAGCGTCAGACGATCGCCGTCGGCGTGGATCAGGACGCCCGACAGGATCGGGAGGGTCGTGCGCTGTGGGAGGAGTTTCACCGCGAAGGAGACGGCTTCGGAGAAGACGTCCCGGTTGACCTCGAACTTCACAGCTGGAACCCCTGTCGATCGGCTTGGACTGTCCGGCCGCCCCATTCTGGCACAGGCGGACGTGGGCCGGATTTCTTGTCATCCCGCCGTCCACAAGGTTGTCCCGAGGAGATGGATCGTTAACCAGGAGTAATGGTGTTAACGCCTGTGCACACTGTGGATAACCCTGTGCATGCCGCTCGGCCGTAGGGAACTACACCGTTGTGACTTGTGGGCGAGCTGTGGGCGACGTCGGGATGAATGAATCTCATCTATCCACTTCCATCCCCAGTTTCCACAGGAGGCCCCCTCGCTGTGAACAACCGGGCGGCGTGTCCTCCACAGTTATCCACAGGCTATCCACACTGTGAGAACTCCGGCCCATGGAACCGTCTCAGATGGTGGATGCGCCCGGAGACGTACCGATCTCAGCGGTAGCGGCGGTCCTGTTTGATGCGGCTCGTGAGCTCGGTGACCTGGTTGTAGATCGACCGCCGCTCCTTCATGAGCTCGGTGATCTTCTTGTTCGCGTACATGACCGTGGTGTGGTCGCGGTTGCCGAACAGCTGCCCGATCTTCGGGAGCGACAAGCTCGTGAGCTCGCGGCACAGGTACATCGCGATCTGTCGCGCGGTGGCGATCGCCTGCGAACGGGATGAGCCGTACAGGTCGTCGACGGAGAGCTTGAAGTACTCCGCGGTGTGGTTGATGATGTCCGTCGGCGCGACGACGTTGTCCTCGTCGAGGGTGATCAGGTCCTTGAGGACGGTCTGCACCAGGGCCATGTCGACGGCCGTCCGGTTCAGGCTCGCGAACGCCGTGACGCGGATGAGCGTCCCCTCGAGCTCCCGGATGTTGCTCGACACCTTCGAGGCCATGAACTCGAGGATGTCGTCCGGCACCTGCAGGTGGTCGGACTGCGCCTTCTTGCGGAGGATCGCGATGCGTGTCTCGAGCTCGGGCGCCTGCACGTCCGTGATCAGACCCCACTCGAAGCGCGACCGCATGCGGTCCTCGAAGCCGGTCAGGTGCTTCGGTGCGACGTCGGACGTGATGACGACCTGCTTGTTGTGGTCGTGCAGCGTGTTGAACGTGTGGAAGAAGGCCTCCTGCGTGGAGTCCTTCCCCTGCAGGAACTGGATGTCGTCGATCAGCAGGATGTCGATGTCGCGGTAGCGCTGCTGGAACTGGTTCGAGCGGTTGTTCGCGATCGAGTTGATGAAGTCGTTGGTGAACTCCTCGCTCGACACGTACCGGACGCGGATGCCCGGGTAGAGGCTCTCGGCGTAGTGCCCGATGGCGTGGAGCAGGTGGGTCTTGCCCAGCCCGGAGTCGCCGTAGATGAAGAGCGGGTTGTAGGCCTTCGCCGGAGCCTCGGCCACCGCGACCGCTGCGGCGTGGGCGAAGCGGTTCGACGAGCCGATGACGAAGTTGTCGAAGTTGTACTTCGGGTTCAGCCGCGACTCCGGCCGGCCGCTCGTGCCCGGGGAGTCGATCTGGCTCGGCACGAAGGGTGCCTCGATGTACTGGCGGGGTGCAGCGCTCTGCTCCACTGCTTCCTGGACGGGCTCGGCGTATTCCGGCACGTTCGGGTCGACGCGCGGCTCAGACGCCATGTCGGGGTTCACCGTGATGGCGAAGTTCGCGACCGAGTCGTCACCGATGCGGGCGACGGCCTCGGTGATCGGGATGCGGATCCGCTGCTCGAGCATGCCGCGGGTCAGGTCGTTCGGGACCTCGAGGTACAGGGTGCCGGCGAGGACGCCCTTCGGTTCGACCAGGTTGAGGAACCCGTGGAGCTGCGGCGTGATGCGGGGGTCTTCGCTGAGGATTCCGAGTACGGATGACCAGAGGTCCTCGACGGGGTCGGCCGGCATCGTCATGTCGCGCTCGTCTCCAGGTGTGTGTCGTGCGTTCGGTGCCGGACCGGGGTGCGTCCTGCTGGGTCGGACGTGCCGGAGTGCCGCGGGGTGTGGCACTCAGCGGACCGTGTCGTGCGCCGGCGGTTCGTCGGGGTCTCGGGGGCTTCGTCGACGCCTCGTACCGCGCGTGTTCCCACAGGGTTGTCCACAGTGTTGTCCACGACCGCCCGGATCCGTCGGACAGGAGTACTTCCCTGTCGTACCGGGGCGCGGGGCCGATCGATGACCCCACTGTAAAGGACCGGGCCGGGTGGCACCGAACGGAAGTTGTCCCCAATGTGGAGAATGGACCGCAGCGGTGTCCTCGACGCCTCCGGCACCGAAGCCGGCCCGATCGGCGTTTGACCTGCTCGCTGCTGTCACGTACCGTTAACCAGTTGACTGCGGCCGATTGGTCGCGCCCATCTGCGTCGTTCGACACCGAGCGATGACACATACATACGTGACGGCTCGCCGCGAGCAGCCGTGTGGAGAGATCATGAGCAAGCGCACCTTCCAGCCGAACAACCGTCGCCGCGCCAAGAAGCACGGCTTCCGCCTCCGCATGCGGACGCGTGCCGGCCGCGCCATCCTGTCGGCGCGTCGCGCCAAGGGCCGCACCGAGCTCTCGGCCTGATCAGGCTCACTGCCTGATCCGGTCCTCGGTCTGACCCCGGCATCGCAGTGTTGGCCAGCGCCAACCGCATCGTCCGCGGGGACGACTACCGGAACGTCGTGCGTCGTGGTCGCAAGAGCGCCACGGCGCACGTCGTCGTGTCCGTGGTCCGTCGCTCGACGGACTCTGCCGGACCGTCGCGGTTCGGGTTCATCGTCGCGAAGACGGTGGGCAACGCCGTGACCCGGAACCTGATCAGGCGGCGGCTCAAGGCGATCGCGCACGGCATCCTCGCCGACTCCCCCGTGGGGTACGACGTGGTGGTGCGCGCACTGCCAGCCGCATCGCAGGCCGGATGGCCTACCCTGCTCGAAGACGTCGTGCGCTCCTTCGCGCGCGGGGTGGAGAAGGCAGCATGAACCGCACCCTGTGGACCCGGCTGGCCTGGGTCGCCGCGTTGCTCCCACGCAACGCGTGCGTCGTCGTGCTCCGGGCCTACCGTGCAGTGATCTCCCCGTTGTACGGCAACGTCTGCCGGTACCACCCGTCGTGCTCCCGGTACGCCCTCGAAGCGATCCAGCAGTACGGCGTCGTCCGCGGATCCGCGATGGGCGCCTGGCGTATCGCTCGCTGCAACCCCTGGGCTGCAGGCGGCATCGACGACGTCACGGAACGTCGTCGCCCGTTCGTCGTCAACCGGTTCGGGTTCGTCCTCGCGCCGATCCCGCAGCAGCCGCACCCCGCGGTCGGAACGGCCCGGCCGGTCCTGCTCCCCCAGCGCACTCGAAAGGCGTAGCCGTCCCCATGGACATCATCGGATTCGTCCTCTGGCCGCTCAAATGGGTGGTCTCCGCCATCCTCGTCGGCTTCCACTGGATCTTCGAGAGCATCGGCATGGACCCGGGCGCGGGTATCACCTGGGTCCTCTCCATCATCTTCCTGACCTTCGTGGTCCGCGCCGCGCTGATCCCGATCTTCGTGCGGCAGATCAAGTCGCAGCGCCGCATGCTCGAGGTCGCGCCGCAGCTGAAGAAGATCCAGGACAAGTACAAGGGCAAGAAGGACCAGTTCTCGCGTGAGGCCATGAGCCGCGAGACCATGGCCCTGTACAAGGAGACGGGCACCAACCCGCTGAGCTCCTGCCTGCCGCTGCTGCTGCAGATGCCGATCTTCTTCTCGCTGTACTCGGTGCTGCACGAAGCCCAGATCAACAAGACGGGCATCGGCCTGCTCACGAACGACCTCGCGGCGTCGTTCGGCAACGCGGCCCTGTTCGGCGCTCCCCTGCACGAGACGTTCACCAACGCCTCCGGGTGGGAAGTGCGTGCGATCGCCGGCT
Source organism: Curtobacterium sp. PhB142 (assembly GCF_004341255.1). NCBI lineage: Bacteria > Bacillati > Actinomycetota > Actinomycetes > Micrococcales > Microbacteriaceae > Curtobacterium > Curtobacterium sp. PhB142. The sequence continues at coordinate 520,247 of NZ_SLUT01000001.1, forward strand.
TCATGATCGTCGTCATGACGGCCTCGCAGTTCATCACGCAGCTGCAGCTGGTGGCAAAGAACATGTCGCCGGAGACCAAGGCGTCGCCGATGTACCGCCAGCAGAAGATGATGCTGTACATCCTCCCGCTGGTCTTCGTGATCTCGGGTCTGAGCTTCCCCCTCGGCGTCATGTTCTACTGGCTCGCCTCGAACGTCTGGACGATGGCGCAGCAGTACTTCGTCATCCGCAGCATGCCGACGCCCGGTTCCGAGGCGGCCCTGGCACGTGAGGCGCGTCTGGCCAAGAAGGCCCAGCGTCGCGGGATCGCCAACCCGGTCCTCGCCGAGGCCGGTGCCGGTGCTGGCGCCGCCGAGATCGAGGCCGTGCGGGTCACCACCCAGCGTTCGCAGCCGGTCGGCAAGCAGCGCTCGAAGAAGAACGGGAAGAAGTAAGTGACCGAGCAGGACACCGCCGCAGCCGTCGACACCACCGAGGTCCCGGACGAGGACGCCCGTGACGAGGCTGACATCGCTGCGGACTACATCGAGGAACTCCTCGACATCTGCGACCTCGACGGGGACATCGAGATCGAGGAGCGCGCCGGTCGCGTCTACCTGTCGGTCACCGACGACGGCGAGGCGCTCCGCGTCCTCTCGAAGCCGGACACGGTCACGGCCCTGCAGGAACTCACCCGCATCGCCGTCCAGGCCGAGACGGGCGAGTTCAGCCGGCTCATCTTGGACGTGGGCGGTTCCCGTGACGCTCGTGCCGACGAGCTGCAGCGACTGGTCGACACCGCCGTCGAGCGCATCGAAGCCGGATCGTCCTCCGCAGCACTCCCCCCGATGTCGTCGTACGAGCGCAAGCTGGTCCACGACCTCGTCGCTGAGAAGGGCTTCCACTCGGAGTCCGAGGGTGAGGGTCGGGACCGCCACACGGTCGTCACCCGATGACGGACGAGTCGGTGTCCGCGGACACCGCTCCCGCGCCTTCGGACGCTGCTCCGGAGCTCGAGGCTGAGCCTGCAGCTGCGTCCGCGCTCTTCGGCGATCAGATCGAGACGGCTCGGTCGTTCACGAACGAGCTGGCTCGCCGGGGCGAGGAGCTGGGCCTGATCGGCCCGCTCGAGCTGCCTCGACTCTGGACGCGACACATCCTCAACTCTGCTTTGTTGGCGCCCCTCCTGGAGGCCCGTGGCCGGGTTGCCGACGTCGGTTCGGGTGCGGGATTGCCCGGTCTCGTGCTCGCGATCGCCCGTCCGGACGTGCACTTCACGCTCATCGAGCCGATGGAGCGCCGCGTGGACTGGCTCACCGGTGAGGCGAGCCGGCTCGGCCTGCCGAACGTGACGGTGGTCCGCGGCCGCGCCGAGGACGTCTCCGACGACATCGTGGTCGACCAGGTCACTGCGCGTGCCGTCAGTGCGTTGTCGAAGCTCATCCCGATGACGGTTCCACTCGTCCGCTCGGGCGGGCAGCTCATCCTGATGAAGGGTGCGCGAGTCGACGACGAGATCGAGAAGGCGCGCAAGGTGATCCTTCGCCAGCACCTCTCGGACGTCGAGGTCCTCGAGCTCGGGGACGGTGTGGTCGCAGAGACCACGCGGGTCTTCCGGGCTACAGTTGACTGACCCTGCGGCTCGGATCGGGACAACTGATCCCATGCTGCTCCACGTTTCACGTGAAACACCGAACCGGGGAAGAGGCACTCGTTGAGCTCATCGACCGATTACGACGCGTCGACTCCGCTTGCTCGCGAGATCGCCGACCTGAACCGCCGGCGTCGTGCGATCGCGACGCAGCAGTTCCCGTTGCCCCCGAAGACGCGGATCATCACCGTGTCGAACCAGAAGGGTGGCGTCGGGAAGACCACGACGACCGTCAACTTGGCCGCCGGCCTCGCGCACGGTGGCGCACGGGTGCTCGTGATCGACCTCGATCCGCAGGGCAACGCGTCGACGGCCCTGGGCGTCGACCACCAGGCTGAAGTCGCGAGCATCTACGACGTCATCGTCGACGAGGCCGCGATGGCCGACACTGTGCAGCGCTCCCCCGAGTCCGACACCCTGTGGTGCGTCCCGGCGACGATCCACCTCGCGGGCGCTGAGATCGAGCTCGTCTCCTTGGTCGCTCGAGAACAGCGCCTCCGTACGGCGCTCGATCTGTACCTCCAGTCGCTGGACGAGCCGTACCACTACGTCTTCATCGACTGCCCGCCGTCGCTCGGTCTCCTCACGATCAACGCGTTCGTGGCGGCCCAGGAAGTCCTGATCCCGATCCAGTGCGAGTACTACGCGCTCGAGGGACTCAGCCAGCTGCTGCGCAACATCGAGCTCATCGAGCGGCACCTCAACCCGAACCTCCGGGTCTCGACGATCCTGCTCACCATGTACGACGGTCGGACCAACCTGGCGAACCAGGTGGCGAACGACGTCCGCGAGCACTTCGGTGACCAGGTCTTGAAGGCGATGATCCCCCGATCCGTCAGGGTGAGTGAAGCGCCGAGTTACGGACAGAGCGTCGTCGCGTACGACGTGAACTCCACCGGGTCGCTCTCCTACTTGGAAGCGGCCGCCGAGATCGCAGCACGAGGAGCGTAAGACTGATGGCACCCAAGCGAACCGGACTCGGCCGCGGCATCGGCGCGCTTATCCCGACGGCGACGGACCAGCAGGACCGCCCCGTCGACGTGTTCTTCCCGACCGGTGGGTCGCCGGCGTCGGCACCCACCGCGGACGAACTCGTTGCTGTTCCGGGGGCCCGACTCGCGAACCTCAACCCGCTGGACGTGATCCCGAACGGGCAGCAGCCGCGCAAGGAGTTCCGCGAAGAAGAGTTGCAGGAGCTCGTCCACTCCATCCGTGAGATCGGCGTGCTGCAGCCCATCGTGGTCCGTCCGATTCCCGGGGCTGCCGGGACGGAGCCGCAGTACGAACTGATCATGGGTGAGCGGCGCCTCCGCGCCACCAAGGAACTCGGGCTCACGACCATCCCGGCGATCGTCAAGGAGACGCCAGACGACGCGATGCTCCGGGACGCCCTGCTCGAGAACCTGCACCGGGCGCAGCTCAACCCGCTCGAAGAGGCTTCTGCGTACCAGCAGCTCCTGGCGGACTTCGGGATCACGCAGGAACAGCTCGGCCAGCGCATCGGCCGCTCGCGTCCGCAGATCACCAACACCATCCGTCTGCTGCGGCTCCCCTCCCCCGTGCAGCGTCGGGTCGCTGCCGGCGTGCTGTCGGCCGGTCACGCCCGCGCGATCCTTGCTGCCCCGGATGCGGAGGCGATGGAGTACCTCGCCGAGAAGATCGTCAACGAGGACCTTTCGGTGCGCGCTGCCGAAGCGATCGCACAGCAGTTGGCGACGAAGACCCCTCCGAAGACCACGCCGCAGCCCTCCAAGAACCAGGCGCACTTCAACGACCTTGCTGAGCGCATCGGTGACCGGCTGAACACACGGGTCAAGATCGCCGTCGGTGCCCGGAAGAGCTCCGTGACGATCGATTTCGCGAACGGTGACGACCTCAATCGCATCCTGTCGGAGCTGGGGATCAGCGACGTCTCGTCCTGACGGCTCGTCAACGGCGCTGAGCGCCCCGTAGCGGGCCTCGCATGCCTGGTGCGGGTGCCTTGAGCGGTGAGGGGTCGTTCGGCGCGGTACGGGGCGCGGAGCCGTTCCGCTGGTTCGAGTTCACGAGCAGCGAACGGGGAGCGCGTACGTTTCACGTGGAACACTGCCAGGCTCGCATCATGAGATCCCGCAATCCCGAGCCGCTCTGGCGTTATGTCGTCGGTCAAGAACTCCGCGCTCGTCGCCGCGTCCGCGGGGACACCCTGCAGGACGTCGCTCGTCGCGCAGGGGTGTCGCCGCAGTACCTGTCGGAGATGGAACGGGGGCGGAAGGAGCCCTCGAGCGAGATGCTGGCAGCAGTGGCCGGCGCACTCGAGAGCTCCTTGCTGGACTTGACGGCGGCGGCGGCAGAACAGCTCCGCGAGCGAGCACGTTCCGCAGGTACTGGTGGCGAACAAGTGCGGAGCGCGTTCGTCCTCGCTGCGTGAAGCGTCAACGGTCAGCGCCGTCCGTCAGCGTCGAGTGATCACGTGGTCCACGAGACCGTACTGTCGGGCCTGTTGGGCCGTGAAGACGCGATCGTGGTCCGTGTCGGCTCGGAGTCGGTCGATACTCTGGCTGCTGTGCTCGGCGAGCAGGTACTCGATCTCGGCCCGGATCCGGACGACCTCGTCCGCCTGCAGGATGAGCTCGGGAATGGCCCCCTGTCCCTGGGCCGCGGGCTGGTGGAGCACCACCCGAGCGTGTGGCAGTGCCGATCGCTTTCCGTCGGCGCCCGCGGCAAGCAGGACGGCTCCGACACCGATTGCCTGCCCAATACAGGTGGTCGCGACGGCGGGGCGGATGAACCGCATTGTGTCGTAGACGGCGAGCATGGCACTCGGGTCGCCGCCGTCGCAGTTGACGTAGAGCTGCACGTCCGAGTCCGGGTTGTCCGACTCGAGGAAGAGGAGTTGCGCGATGAGGGCATTGGCCACGCCAGCATCGATCGCGGTCCCGATGTAGATGATCCGCTCGGTGAGGAGGTGCGAGTAGACGTCCAAGACTCGGTCGCCGCGAGCGTCACGCGCGATGACGTTCGGGATCGTGTACGTGCTCATCGGTCTCCCTCCCCTGCCGCAGGCCCGCCGAAGCCTGTCATCGTGGAACGCGGCTGCTGGGGCCGGATCACCGAGAAGTCGTCGACGATCAGGTCGACGAACCCGTAGTCGAGGGCCTCCCGCGCGGAGTACCAGTGGTCGTGCAGCGAGTCCTCGAAGATGCGGTCGACCGTCTGTCCGGTGTCCGCTGCGATGAGTCCGAGCACGGTGTCGCGGGTGTCACGGAGGTGGTCTGCCTGTAGAGCCACGTCCACCGCGCTCCCCCCGATCCCTGCGGATCCCTGGTGCATCAGGATCCGGCTGTGCGGTAGCACTCGTCGCTTGCCAGGAGTACCCGAGGACAGCAGGAACTGCCCCGCGCTGCAGGCGATCCCGAGTGCGAGCGTGCTGACGTCGTTGGGGATCACCCGCATGAGGTCCCGGAGTGCGAGCATCGCCGGGACCGAGCCTCCGGGCGAATGGATCCAGAGCGCGATGTCGTTCCAGGGGTCCGCCGTCGCGAGCTGTACCAACTGCGTCATCAAGACCGTGCCGTTGTCGTCGTCGAGGGCGCCGTCGAGTACGAGCACGCGTTGGTCGAGAAGGGCTCGCCGGTACTCGGTCGTGAAGGCTGCGGGGGGTGGTGAATCGGTCATGCGTCCACCGTGCGCCCGCAGATGACCTGGGGCACCCGTTGCTGCTCATAGCGGATCAGCTCTCAGCAGCGAACCACGATTGCGACGTTCCACGTGGAACATCGACCCTCACGCACTCCGATGTTCCACGTGGAACGTCGAGCTTGCAGATCAGGCGTGGTGGTCGCGGATCGCCTGCTCGGCGAGCTCGGCGTACGTCCACCCGAGATCGAACCCCGATGCGGAGAGAGCCTGCGGCAGCAGGGATGTCTCGGTCAGACCCGGGAGCACGTTGGCTTCGAGGAACCACGGCGTTCCGGCGCCGTCGATGATGAGGTCCACACGGGACAGGTGGCGGAGGCCGAGGGCTGTGTGCGCCGCGACAGCGGCGTCGGCTGCAGCGGTCGCGAACTCGTCAGACAGTCGGGCGGGGGTGTAGAACGTCGTCTCCCCCGCGTTGTACCGCGCCTCGAAGCCGTAGATGCCGTTCCGCGGAACGATCTCCACCGCGGAGAGCGCCACCGGCCCGTCGCCCGTGTCGATGATGCCGACCGCGACCTCGGTGCCGCGGATGAGCTGCTCGACCACGACGTCGTCGCAGTACGTGTAGGCCGTGACCATGGCGCGCGGCAGGTCGTTCACGTCGTCGACGAGGGTCACTCCCTGAGCGCTGCCGCCACGCGCCGGCTTCACGGCGAGCGGGACCGGGTGCTCCCCCGCGATGGCCTTGAGCACCCCGACGGCGCCGAGCTCGCGGAACACGTCGTGGGACAGCGTGACGGATCGAGGGGTGCGGACGCCCGCCCGCGCGACCAGCGCTGACGCCGTCGGCTTGTCCCATGCCAACCGGGCCGACGTGGAACGTGAGCCGACGAACGGGATGTCCACCGCCTCCAGGATGCCCCGCAGGGCCCCGTCTTCACCGGAGGCGCCGTGCAGAGCCGGCCACACGACGTCCGGGCGGGACTCGGCGAGAGCCGGCAGCAGCAGCGCGTCGGCGTCGCGGAGATCAACCTGCCAGCCGTACCCGGTCAGCGAGTCGGCGACGCGCCGACCGGAGCGCAGGGAGACGTCACGCTCGTGCGAGATCCCTCCGGCGACGACGACGACGTGACGACGAGTGAGCTCAGCCATGGGGGTCCTCCGGTGTGGAACGACGGTGCTGGTGGGCCACACACCGCGGAAAAATGCTGATCAGGAGATGTTCGGCGGCGGAGCGCTGACCGAGGACGTCTCGCGGACGACGCTGTTCGGCCGAGTCGTCGGACCGAACGTCTCGAGCAGCTCAAGCTCGTCGTTGACGACGTTGGCGAGCCGCTTCACGCCGACGCGGATCTGCTCGGGGGTCGGGTAGCAGAACGACAGGCGGATGTGCCCGCCGCCACGACCGTCAGCGTAGAAGGCCGTCCCCGGCGTGTAGGCGACGAGTTCCTTCACGGCGCGCGGCAGCATGCCCTTCGAGTCGAGGGACTCGGGGAGCGTCAGCCAGACGAAGAAGCCACCGTTCGGCTTCGTCCAGGACAGGTCCGGCAGGAACTCTCCCAGGGCGGACAGCATGGCGTCGCGGCGCTCTGCGTAGATGCCCCGGAAGGTGTCGACCTGACCCTTCCAGTCCGCGGCGTCCAGGTAGGCGTTCACGACGTACTGCCCGAAGGAGTTCGGGGCGAGGACGGCGGACTCGTTGGCGAGCACGAGCTTCTCGCGGATGGCGTGCGGTGCGAGCGCCCAGCCGACCCGGAAACCGGGTGCGAGGGTCTTCGAGAAGGACCCCAGGTACACGACGCCCTCTTCGTCGATGGAACGGATCGCCTGCGGTGCCGGCTCGTCGAACCAGAGGAGTCCGTAGGGGTTGTCCTCGAGCACCAGGATGTTGTTCGACCGGCAGATGTCGAGCACCTCGATGCGGCGCTCCCGGCTCATGGTGACGCCGGCCGGGTTGTGGAAGTTGGGGATCGTGTAGAGGAACTTGATCCGCTTGCCCTGCGTGCGGAGGTTCGCGATCGCCTCACGCAGCGCCTCGGGCACCAGACCGAGCTCGTCGGTCGTCACGTGGACGGTCTCGGCCTGGTACGACCGGAACACACCGATCGCGCCGACGTAGGACGGGGACTCGGCGAGGACGACGTCGCCCGGATCGATGAAGAGCCGCGTGACGAGGTCGAGCGCGTGCTGCGAGCCCGTCGTCACGACGACGTCCTCGGCACTGGCACGGATGCCCTCGAGGCTCATGACGTCCACGATGTGCTCGCGGAGGGACCGCAGACCCTGTCCGCCGCCGTACTGCAGGGCCATGGCCGCGTGCTCGTTCATGACGCGGTCCAGGGAGCCCGTGACGAGCTCTCTCGGCAGCGCCGAGACGAACGGCATGCCGCCGGCCAGCGAGACCACCTCGGGGCGCGAGGCGACGGCGAACAGGGCTCGGACCTCGGAGGCGCTCAGCCCGGCGGTGCGCTGGGCGTAGGAGTCGTACCAGGGGTCGAGGCTGTTGCCGTTCGTCATACCGTGCTCCGATCAGTGAGACATTCCCGCCACACTACGACATCGACCCCGGAAGCCCGGGCTGCGCGGTGGGGGCCGATCCGCAACGGGTGGCATGCGAACGCCCTGCACAGAGAGATTTGCATCGCTCCGTCCAATAGTCCCGTAACGAACTTATAACATCAAACGTGAAATTTAGAGTGTGAACACTACCGTCGATTCGAGACCGCGATGGTCTCAGCGGGGGCTGACGCAATCCAGCCCAGGTGCATCGGAAGGCAGACAGACAATGAGGTTCAGCAAGTCATTCTCGATCTTCGTGGCGACGGCCGTGGCCAGTACGTTCTTCCTCGGAGGAACAGCTGCGCAAGCCTCGCCCGGCGACCCGCGTGCTCAACTGGGGCCCTGTAACTCGCCCCAGGCCATCAAGTTCTCCAACAGCGGGATCAACGGGGGCACATCAACCATTCAGAACTGCTTCACCTCCAAGAAGCGTGTCGCCATGAGGATTCACAACGTCGTTGGTCTGATCGGTTGGGATCAGAACGGCAGCTGTGTGACTTTGAATCCGGGAGCGAAGACCAGCATGCGAAACGCGACGACGAGTTACGGCTTCGGTTGGGTGTCCTGCTGACGGGGAGGTCGCGCCACCAGCGCACTTCGACGGCCGAACGGTCCTGAACAAGAAGGCGCCCCGCCCTCCGATGCAATGGAGGGCGGGGCGTTCGTGGTGCGGGTGCGACCTACGCGAGGAACTCGGCGAGGTCGGCCTCGAGCGCGGGCTTCGGCTTGGCGCCGATGACGGTCTTGACGACCTCGCCGCCCTTGAAGACCTTCATCGCCGGGATCGAGGTGATCTGGTAGTTCATGGCCGACTGGGGGTTGTCGTCCACGTTGAGCTTCACGATCTCGATCTTGCCGGCGTGCTCTTCGGCGATCTGGTCGAGGATCGGCGAGACAGCGCGACACGGGCCGCACCACTCGGCCCAGAAGTCGACGAGGATCGTCTTGTCGGACTTGAGGACCTCGTCCGAGAAGGTGGCGTCGGTGACAGCCTTTGCGTTGGACATGGGTGTCCTTTCGTGAGAAGTCGGTACTGGGTGTGGAACCGCGGACGGGCCCCCGGCATTCCGGGGGCCGTACGGGTCAGGCGGAGATGGTGACCGGCTCGACCGGGGTCTCGCTCGCAGCAGCGTCGGTCAGCGTGTCCTCGAGGTCGGCGAGGTACTTCTCGGCGTCGAGCGCGGCGACGGCACCGGAACCGGCGGCCGTGATGGCCTGGCGGTAGGTGTGGTCGAGCACGTCGCCCGCGACGAAGACCCCGGGGACGCCGACGGCCTTGGACGTGCGGCCCTCGACGGCGATGGTGCCCTCGGGAGCGAGCTCGAGCTGACCGTGCACGAGGTGCACGCGGGGGTCGTTGCCGATCGCGATGAACAGGCCGTCGAGGGCGAGTTCGCTCTCGGTGCCGTCCACGGTGTCCTTGAGGGTCACGCCGGTCACTGCGGAGTCACCCTGGATGCCGATGACCTCCTTGTTCCACGCGAACTCGATCTTCGGGTCGTTGTGAGCACGGTCCTGCATGATCTTCGACGCGCGGAGGGTGTCCTTGCGGTGGATCACGGTCACCTTGTCGGCAAAACGGGTGAGGAACGTCGCTTCTTCCATCGCGGAGTCGCCACCGCCGACCACGGCGATGTTCTTCTGCCGGAAGAAGAAGCCGTCGCAGGTCGCGCACCACGAGACACCGTGGCCCGAGAGGCGCTCTTCGTCGGCGATCCCGAGGTGGCGGTACGCCGAACCGGTCGCGTAGATGACCGCGAGGGCTTCGTACGTCTCGCCGGAGCCGACGGTGACCTTCTTCACGTCGCCGGTGAGGTCGACGGAGACGGCGTCGTCGTACAGGACCTCAGCGCCGAACTTCTCGGCCTGTTCCTGCATCTTGATCATGAGGTCGGGGCCCTGGATCCCCTCGGGGAAGCCCGGGAAGTTCTCGACCTCGGTCGTCTTGGTGAGTTCCCCGCCCGTCTCGACGCTGGACGCGACGATGAGCGGCTTGAGCTCTGCGCGCGCGGCGTAGATGCCGGCGGTGAACCCGGCCGGACCGGAACCGATGATGATGAGCTGGCGCATGCCTGACTGCCCTTCCGTTGCGTGCTGACCGGGTCAACACATGGTACCGGCGCGGCATTCCGCGACGTCCGGGAAGCGTGCGGTCAGCGACCGAGCTTGCTCTTCACCATGCCGACGGCGTTCTTGATCTCGCCGTTCTTGGCGACGACGAGCGCCCCGAAGTACACGAGGACCATGACGGCGCCGGTCAGGACGATGGTGATGAGTGCCCCGGTGCGGTCGGACATCGCGAACCCGGCTGCGGAGAACGCGCCGAAGAAGTTGACGACCAGCAGGCCGACGACGCCGGCGATCAAGGCCGCGATGATGAACTGCACGTGCGAGCGGGTCACGACCGGTCCCTCGATGCTGCCGAGCTTCCGACGCACCAGGACGAGGGCGACGATCGTCTGCGCGGTGCCGGCGAGCGTCGTGCACGCGGCCACACCGATGCCGATCACGGAGGTCGGGAACGTCGACACCGCGAGGGCACCGATGACGAACAGGACGGACTGGATGCACTGCATCAGGAACGGGGTCCGGTGGTCGTGCATGGCCCAGAACACGCGCTGGATGATGAACAACATGCTGAACAGCACCAGGCCCGGCATGTAGGCGACCAGGACGGCACCGACCTGCAGGGCGCTCTCGAACGTGCCCTCGTAGAGCCGGCCGAACGGCACCGCGACGACGACCAGCGCCACGGACGCGAAGACCGTGAAGAGTCCGACGATGCGCAGGGACAGCGACAGGTTCCGTCGGACTGATGCCAGGTCGCCGCGTGCAGCATCGTGGCTCATCCGGGTGAAGTATGCCGTCGCGATGGAGACCGTGATGATCGAGTGCGGCAGCATGAAGATGAGCCACGCGTTGCCGAGCACCGCGTTGCCGGGTCCGTCGCCCTGACCCTTCCACGCGACCGCGGACTGCACGATGCCGGCGACCTGGGTCACCAGGATCATCGCGAAGAGCCAGCCGGCAGCGGTTCCCGTCGACTTCAGGCCGACGCCGCGCCACCGGAAGTCCGGCCGGAAGGACAGCCCTGCTCGCCGCCAGAACAGCGGGAGGAACGCCGCCTGGGCGAACACACCGAACGAGGCGCTGCCGGCGAGGAGCGCGATCTTCGCCGGCGTCCAATCGTCGAGGGCGCTGCCGCTCGTGCCGTACAGGGCGATGAACACCACGAGCCCGGCGATCGCGATGACGTTGTTGAGCAGCGGTGCCCAGGTGAACGGACCGAACACCTGCTTGGCGTTGAGGACCTCACCGAGCAGCGAGTACATCGCGTAGAACAGGATCTGCGGCAGGCACCAGAACGCGAAGGCGATGGCGAGGTCGGTCGCAGCGGGACTCCGGGTGTCCGAGGACGTCGTGTACAGGCGGACCAGGAGCGGCGCCAGTGCCGTCGCGACGATCGTGATGACGATGAAGACCGACCCGCCGAGCGTCACGATCTTGTTGACGTACGCCTGTCCGCCGTCCGTGCCGTTCTTCATGGCGCGGACGATCTGCGGGATGAGCACGGCCGACAGCAGGCCACCCGCGATGAGCGCGTAGATGTTGTTCGGCAGCTGGTTCGCGACGGCGAACGCGTTCGCCGAGGGGCTCTTGTTCTGCCCGATGGCGTACGCGAGCACGAAGGTCTTCGCGAAGCCGAGGATCCGGCTCACCATCGTCCCCGCCGCGAGCATCGCACTCGCACGCCCCAGGCTTCGCTCCGCGACCGGTTCCGCGTCGACGTCGGGCTGGGGCTGGGTGGCGCTGATGGTCGGCTCCTCGGGGTCGCGGGCGTCCGCGACGCGGCTGGTACGGGCGTCGGACGGGAGGCCCGGCTCGGCCCCGGCACGGGCGATCGCGTCCTGCAGGCGGTCGCCACCAGGAGCCGCGACAGCGGCCGTTCCGGAGCCGGCCACGGCGAACGCGGTGGGCGCCTCGGCGCGGTGATCCGGGCCTCCCGGTCCGGCGACCGATCCCGCGGACGGAGCAGCCGCGCCGGGCGCACCCGGCTGCACGGCGAGCGGGCGGTTGGGGTCGTCGTCGTCCTCGTCGTCGAGTTCGCCGTTGCGACGACGGATGCGCTTCCGGATGCTGCGGAAGATCCCGAAGCCGAAGATCGCGATCAGGGCGACCGCTGCGGCGGCGGTGATGACCGTCTCCCACTGCGCCTGGACGTTGAGTTCGACGGTGGCCGGCTGCGCGATGGCGACGCCGGTCGGGCTCGACAGGGACATCGTCAGCTCGACCTTGCCGTTCGCGACGGACTGCACGGGGACGGTCGCTCGGGTCGAGGAGTCCGGTTGGATCTCGACGACGATGTCGTTGCGGACGATCCGGAGGGCGGAGTTCGACGGCTGGACGGCCAGGTGCACCGTCACCGGGTAGTCCGAGCTGTTGCGGATGGACACCGGCAGCGAGGACCGGTCGCCGAGCAGGGTCAGGCTGCTCGAGTCGACGATCCCGACCTCGGTGGTCTGCTTCGCCCAGGCCGCTGTGCGGACGTCGACCGCGGCCTGGAGCCCGTCGTCGTCCCCGCGCCACGCGTTCGAGGCGATGGCGAGCAGCCGGAGGCGTGCGGGAGCCGTCAGTTCAGCGGGGGTGTCGAGGATGGTGGCGAACGCGGAGAGCCCCTGTTCGCCCTGCACGAGGCGCTTGAGTTGTGCGATGCGGTCGGCCCCGGTGGACGCACTGTTGAGCGTGAGCGACCCCGCCGTGGCGTCCGACGCCGTGGAGAGGTCGGCCGGTGCCACCCAGGCGGTGCTCTCGAGGGCGTCGAGGGTCTGGCTGAGGCGTGTGGAGTCCGAGGGCCAGTCGCGACCGAGGGTCAGCAAGATCGGCCCCGTGGCGGTGCCGTCGCGCGCCGAGGTGGCGAGCGTCGCCGTGAGCTCGGACATCGCCGACGACCAGCTCTGGCGGTCCGGTGCGGTCGCGGCGTCGCGCAGCAGGGACGACATCGACTGGTCCGACACGAGGACGTGGTCGTCGCCGATCTTCTCCGACGCCGAGACCGTGGCGTTCGCGCCGGCGGAGGTGTTCCCGCTCGACACGATGGTGGTGTCCTTGTCGGCCCGCTGCAGTGCCGTGAGGTCGGCCGCGGTCACGGTGCCGTCCGCCGGCCACGCGATGGAGTCCATCGAGTACGGGAAGTCCAGCAGCTGCTCGGTCGTCGGCAGCGTCTCCGCGGTCTCGCCCGAGCCGGCGTCGGTGGTGGCGTCGTCGCTCGGGGACGCGGTGCTGCTCGGGGTCGTCGTCTGCCCGGGCGTCGCGGTCGGGGTCGGTGCGGGGGTCTCGGCGCCGGGGAAGTTCTCGGTCTTCACGGACTGGTCGAGCGAGATCGGGGCGAGGATGCCGTCCGACCCGGCTTGGCGCAGCCCGGTGACGTCGGCGTCGGCGTAGGACAACGCGAAGGTCTCGTTGCGCAGGGACTCGAGGCGCTGGAGCCACGCGGTCGCCGCGGACGGCGCGTTCTCGCCGAGGATCCGGATCGAGGCGATGATGCGGGGGTCGACCGCGACGGCGACGTTGTGGTCCTCGGCGGCGTCGAGCTGCTGGGTGAGGGTGCCGTCCACCGAGGTCGCGGCGGCGAGGACGGCCGCGCTGAGGATGCCGTCCGTGGACTTCGGGACCGTCACCGGCATCGCGACGGAGACGCTGACCGGCACCTGCTCGAAGTCCGGGTACCAGGTGATCGCGGAGCGGGCGACGGCGAAGGTCTCACCGGCCGTGTACTCCGCCGCGATGCGCCGCGCACCGAACGAGGAGTACCCGCCGAGTGCCACGTTGCCCGAGACGATCTCGACCGAGTCGATGGTGACCGATCGGTGCGCCGGGACCTCCGGGATGTCCACGGAGTCCATCGGGGCGCCGAGGTAACCGGTCGTGGTGGTGTCGGCGAGCCAGTCGGCGAGGACGTCCCGCGTGCTCACGGAGCGGAAGATGTCGAACTCCGCGGTGCCGGCGGGCAGCGCGGCGTCGGTGTCGTTCGTGACGGTCACCGAGAGGGTGAGGTCCTGGTCGCGCTGGACGATCCCACGGTGCGCGGGGGCGACCGAGATCGTGGCCTTGCCCGCATCGGCAGCAGCCGGATCGGCGAGGTGGGTCTTGGCCGACGACACCGTCGCAGCATCGGCGTGCGGGGCGCTGACGGGCGCGACGACCAGGCCGAGCGCGACGAGGGTCGACGCGGCTGCGGCGAGCGTGGTGCGGAGGATGTGCATACGGAAGCGGGCCACGGGGTCGGTTCGGGCCGAGCACGAGTGTATGAGGCGTGACCATGAACAGGTCCCGTGCGCGCGGGGTTGTGGAGAACTCGGGGCCTCGATCTGGGAGGATGAGCACCGTCATGCAGTCCGTTGCCCAGGCCGTCGAACGACTCGACGCACTCGCCACCACCGAGCCCGTCGACCTCCTCGCTCGGGCCTTCGCCGACGCCGGACACGAGCTGGCCCTGGTCGGTGGACCCGTGCGGGACGCCTTCCTCGGTCGTCCCGTCACCGACCTCGACTTCACGACGAGTGCGCGTCCGGACGAGATCCTGGCGATCGTGGAGCCGATCGCGAGCACCACGTGGGACGTCGGGCGGCAGTTCGGCACGATCGCCGCTCTGGTCCGCGGCGAACAGGTCGAGATCACCACCTACCGCAGCGACGTGTACGACGGCGAGACCCGCAAGCCCGAGGTCGCGTTCGGCGACACCATCGAGGACGACCTGCTCCGCCGCGACTTCACCGTCAACGCGATGGCGCTCCGGCTGCCCGCTCGGGAGCTCGTCGACGTGCACGGCGGCGTCGAGGACCTGCTGGCCGCACGACTCCGCACCCCGCAGGCCGCCGTGGTGTCGTTCCGCGACGACCCGCTCCGGATGATGCGGGCTGCGCGGTTCACCTCGCAGCTCGGGTTCACCGTCGACGACGACGTCCGTGCCGCCATGCAGGACCTCGTCGACTCCATCGACATCGTGTCCGCCGAGCGGGTGCGCGACGAACTCGTCAAGCTGCTCGGCACGGGCGACCCCGTGCCGGGCATCCGCCTGCTCGTGGACACCGGGCTGGCGCAGCGGTTCCTGCCCGAGCTGCCCGAGATGCAGCTCGAGATCGACGAGCACCACCACCACAAGGACGTCTACGAGCACTCCCTGACCGTGCTCGAACAGGCGATCGGCTACGAGGCCGAGCGGCACGCGGGCGACCCCCCGGACACCGTGCTGCGGCTCGCGGCGCTGCTGCACGACATCGGCAAGCCCGCCACCCGCAAGCTCGAGCCGGGCGGCGCCGTCAGCTTCCACCACCACGACCTGGTCGGCTCGAAGCTCGCGAAGAAGCGGCTCCGGGCCCTGCGCTTCGACAACGACACCATCGCCGCGGTGTCCCGCCTGATCGAGCTGCACCTGCGGTTCTTCGGGTACACCGACGGTGCCTGGACCGACTCGGCCGTCCGGCGCTACGTCCGCGACGCCGGCCCGCAGCTCGAACGGCTGCACGAGCTCACCCGCTCGGACGTCACCACGCGGAACCGTCGCAAGGCCGATCGCCTGGCGTTCGCGTACGACGACCTCGAGGAGCGGATCCGCGTCCTGGCCGACCAAGAGGAGCTGGACTCGATCCGGCCCGACCTGACCGGCGACGACATCATGCGGATCCTCGACATCCCGCCGGGGCGTGCCGTGGGCGAGGCCTACCGCTTCCTGCTCGAGGCGCGGATGGACGACGGGCCGCTCGGCGCCGACGCTGCCGAGGCGCGCCTGCGCGACTGGTGGGCCGCTCGGGACGCGACCGCCTGACGGACGCGACGGTTCTCCACAGACCGGTGGCGCGCCTCCAGGCCGTCGGGTAGTCTGTGCAGGTTGCCCGGCGCGTGTCTGCGTGCCGTGGCACATGCATCAACCCTCCTGCCCCGGGAACTGCCCGGGGCCGCTGAGACCAGAGGAGGTGGGTTCCGCATGCACCAGTACGAACTGATGGCGATCCTCGACCCCGAGATCGATGAGCGCACCGTCGCTCCCAGCCTGGACAAGTTCCTCGCTGTCATCCGCAACGACGGTGGCACCGTCGACAACGTGGACGTCTGGGGCCGTCGCCGGCTCGCTTACGAGATCGCCAAGAAGTCCGAGGGCATCTACGCCGTCGTCGACTTCACGTCCTCGCCCGAGGCCGCCAAGGAGCTCGACCGTCAGCTCGGTCTCTCCGAGGCCGTGCTCCGCACGAAGGTCCTCCGCGCCGAAGAGGGCATCGCGCAGGTCGCCGCCCAGAAGCAGCGCGACGAGGCACGCGCAGCCCGCAAGGCTGCCAACGCCTCCGCAACCGCGACCGCCGAGTAACCCGTGGCCGGCGAAACCGTCATCACGGTGGTGGGCAACCTCACCGCGGACCCCGAGCTGCGGTACACGCAGAACGGGCTCGCAGTGGCGAACTTCACCATCGCCTCCACGCCTCGCACGTTCGACCGTCAGGCGAACGAGTGGAAGGACGGCGACGCGCTGTTCCTCCGGGCGAGTGTGTGGCGGGAGTTCGCCGAGCACGTGGCGGGGTCGCTGACGAAGGGCTCGCGCGTCATCGCGCAGGGTCGTCTGCGTCAGCGTTCCTACCAGGACCGTGAGGGTCAGCAGCGCACGAGCATCGAGCTCGAGGTCGACGAGATCGGCCCGTCGCTCCGGTACGCGACCGCACAGATCACCCGCGCAGCGGGTGGCGGCGGCGGTCGTGGCCAGGTCGGCGGAGGCAACGGCGGCGGTCAGCAGGGCGGCGGCAATGGCGGCTGGAACAACAACGGTGGCGGCAACGCCTCCGCTGGCGGCCAGTCGGACGAGCCGTGGTCCCCGCAGGGTGGCCAGCAGGGCGGCGGCAACGCACAGTCGAACGACGTGTGGAGCACCCCCGGCGGCAACTTCGACGACGAGACCCCGTTCTGATCCTCCTGGTTCCGACGGACACACAACTTTTCTTCTAAGGACAAATCACTATGGCTGGAAAGAGCACCGGCGACCGCCGGAAGCCTCGCGGCAAGGGCGGCAAGAACGCCGCTCCCGCGAAGTCGATCAAGGTCGGCGTCATCGACTACAAGGACGTTGCGACCCTTCGCAAGTTCATCTCGGAGCGTGGAAAGATCCGCGCCCGTCGCATCACCGGCGTCTCCGTCCAGGAGCAGCGCCTCATCGCCCGTGCCGTGAAGAACGCCCGTGAGATGGCGCTCCTCCCCTACGCCGGCTCCGGCCGCTGATCGGAGGTCGACACATGTCGAAGCTCATCCTCACCCACGAGGTCTCCGGCCTCGGTTCCGCTGGTGACGTCGTCGACGTCAAGAACGGCTACGCCCGCAACTACCTCATCCCCCAGGGCTTCGCTGTCGCGTGGTCCAAGGGCGGCGAGAAGCAGGTCGAGTCGATCCGTGCCGCGCGCACCGCGCGTGAGCTCGCCACCATCGAAGAGGCACAGGACCTCAAGATGAAGCTCGAGAACGCGACCATCTCCCTGGCGGTCAAGGCCGGGAAGGACGGTCGTCTGTTCGGCTCCGTCCGTCCGGGCGACGTCGCTGACGCCGTCCAGGCGCAGGGCGTCGGCTCGCTCGACAAGCGCAAGGTCGAGGTCCCCGCGACCATCAAGACCGTCGGTGACCACGAGGCCACCGTGCGTCTGCGCGAGGACATCACTGCCGTGATCTCGCTCAAGGTCGTCGCTGCCAAGTAGCACTGACGTTCCGCTCCACGACGGGCGGGTCTCCTCCGGGAGGCCCGCCCGTCGTTGCGTTGGTGGGGTGTGGGGCGGGGCGCGGGGCGCGGGGCGTGCGGGGTTCACTTGGTGAGCAGAAAAGGTCGGGTCCCGATCCCCCACTCGACATCTTCTGCTCACCATCAACGCACGGTCGTCCAGAACGGCCGGGAGGCCCGGCTCGGCTTGCACGGGCGGGTTCGGCTTGGCTGGCCGGTTACCTCTCAGGCACGGCCCGGCTTGCTGGGAACGGCCCGAGAACACTTCCCACAGGAGGGGTGCTTGTCAAGTCGTTTTACACAGCAGAAACGTGTCAAATCGGAACCTTCAAGGCGTACTTGAACCCCACTTTTCCACACACCGTGTGAACATGAAAACCCCCGGTCAGGTGGTCGAAAGTGTGTTCCCATGGCCATGTTTCCACAGGCTCGTCCACAGTTCTCCACACAGCATTCCGGCGTGTTCCGCAATCCCTCCACAGAGTTATCCACAGGGCCGTTTGTTGGGGATAACTCTGCGGCCGTAGCTTGGCCCAGCGACTCGGGGATGTCAGTCGCTGGGGGTAGAAAGTCGTTGCAGGTGTCGGACCACCGTGTCCAGCCCTGCGTCGTTCAACAGAGGAGAAAGTGTGTCGATCGCGCATCTTGAGCCCGCACCGCAGGAGTACGCGGAGCGCGGCATGGAACGCACCCCGCCGCACGACCTGTTGGCCGAACAGTCGACCATCGGCGGCATGCTCCTGTCGAAGGACGCCGTCGCCGACGTCATCGAGACCGCTCGTGGCGTGGACTTCTACGTCCCGAAGCACGAGGTCATCTTCGACGCAATCCTGTCGCTCTACTCGCACGGCGAGCCCACCGACGTCATCGCGGTCACCGACGAGCTGACCAAGACCGGTCTGCTCTCCCGCGGTGGCGGCGCCGAGTACCTGCACAGCGTGACGAGCATGGTGCCGACCGCGGCCAACGCGGGGTACTACGCCGGGATCGTCGCCGAGAAGGCCGTGCTCCGTCGCCTCGTCGACGCCGGTACCCGCATCGTGCAGATGGGCTACGCCTCCGAAGGCGAGGTCACCGACCTCGTCAACAGCGCGCAGGCCGAGGTCTACAACGTCGCTGGTGGCGTGCAGACCGAGGACTACGTCCCCCTGACCGACGCCATCTCCGCCGCCCTCGACGAGATCGAGGCCGCCAAGGGGCGTGACGGCCAGATGACCGGCGTGCCGACCGGTTTCGCGCAGCTCGACGGCCTGACGAACGGCTTCCACCCCGGCCAGCTCATCATCGTCGCCGCACGACCCGCCCTCGGTAAGTCCACGCTCGCGCTCGACCTGTGCCGCGCCGCGGCGATCAAGCACGACCAGACCGCCGCCTTCTTCTCGCTCGAGATGGGTCGCGCCGAGATCGCCATGCGTCTGCTGTCCGCCGAGACCAGCGTGCCGCTGCAGAACATGCGCAAGGGCACCGTCGACTCCCGCGACTGGACCACCATCGCGCAGACCCGCGGGCGCATCAACGACGCGCCGTTCTTCATCGACGACTCCCCCAACATGACGCTGGTCGAGATCCGCGCCAAGTGCCGTCGACTCAAGCAGCAGCACAACCTCAAGCTCGTCGTCATCGACTACCTGCAGCTGATGACCTCGGGCAAGAAGGTCGAGAGCCGCCAGCAAGAGGTCTCCGAGTTCTCGCGTGCGCTCAAGCTGATGGCGAAGGAGCTCCAGGTCCCCGTCATCGCGCTGTCCCAGCTGAACCGTGGTCCCGAGCAGCGTGCCGACAAGAAGCCAGCGATCTCCGACCTGCGTGAGTCCGGGTCGATCGAGCAGGACGCCGACATGGTCATCCTGCTGCACCGCGAGTCGGCGTACGAGAAGGACAACCCGCGGCAGGGTGAGGCCGACCTGATCGTGGCGAAGCACCGTAATGGACCGACGGACACGATCACCGTGGCGTTCCACGGGATGTTCTCGCGGTTCGTGGACATGCCGCAGTAGGGCGGGTTGTGCGCGCAGCCTCAAAGTGTCGCCTGAGCGCGCAAAGTGTCGCCTTGTGGCGGAGCGACAGTTTGTATGCGCAGGCGACGCTTCGACGGCAGGAGACATGACGAGGCACTGGGACGCGACGGCGCCGACGGCCCCGACCTCAGTGGCGGCGGGTGGCGCCAGCGCACCGCGATGAGCTGATGACCCGCACGCTCACCGAGGGCGCGGGTCACCAGGCTCAGCCCGTCAACTTCGGTGGATTGGCCAGCAGCAGGCCGAGCACCTGCCGCGCGCACTGCGCGAAGTAGGGGTCACGGCTGAGGCGACAACACGGACATCGCGACGACGAGACCGACGTGCGCGAATACCATGGCGGCGACCGCGATGCTGATGAGCGGGACGGTGCGGGGTGGTGTCGACATTGTGTCCGCCTTCCGGGCGGAGTGTGCATCTCCGAAGGATGGCCAGGTTCGTGGAGGGGGTACCCCGAAGCGTTCGAAGCTTCTCGCAATCTATGCGCGGACTACCGCGGACGACGTGAGGTTTGTGCGAAGCGGGACTCTGCGGTGCCTCCGCAGCCTTCCGAATACCCCCGCTCAGGGTCCGTGGTTCATGCATTGCATCAGGCGGGGCTGCTCGGCGCCTGGTTGGTCCAGCGCGGAGGCAACGATCGGGTGCTCGATGGCACGTGCGACCCCCACGACGCGAGGCGCTGCCGACGCCGCACTGGCTCGCGGTAGTTGCACCCGACGGCGGCGTGTTACGTGCTCGTTTCGACTCTTGGGAAGCGGGAGCCCTGGTGCTGCAGCAGAGCACGTCAATTGGTGCCCCACCTGTCGGGCGCAGCAGGGTTCTGTTGGCTAGTCAAGCGCCCCGTCACTCTGGCAATGTCTCTGCATGCACCAAATCGCCGTCGCCGCCAGCGCCCTCAGCTTGGACTACTGGACGTACGCTGTCGCGATCATCGCGGGCCTTGGAAGCGGCATCGCTGCCGCTTACGTCACAGGACGTTCGAATCGTACGCTGGCCCTGTGGAAGCGCCGCGACGAGGCGTCGCGCGCGCTCTGGGCCTACCACCGAACACTGGTCGGGGTGGCGAATATGTCCTACTCAGATGCCGGGATCGACTGGGACTGGGGCACGATCGCAGTCACAAAGGCCACCTTGGAGGACGTGCGGACCGCCCAGTATCGCGCTCACGAGTACGCGACCTTCCTTCCGAAGGACAAACAGCATCTCGTCCGCGACGCGACCATCGACCAGGCTGACGAACGTGTGGGACAGCCCGAGGCTGAACTGACCTTCGCGGAGTCAGCTCAGAAGCTTGCGCATGAGCTAGAGGAAGTGCTGCTCAAAGCGTTCGGCGAGGAAGAGACGTCTCGTCAGCGACGTCAGCGACGTCGGCAGCGTGACGCGTAAGCCGGCCCGCTGACTGGGAGTCAGGAGCGGGCGCTGCTCGTCCGTTGACGCGAAACCTCCTCGCCCACATCGGCCAGGTCGGTGACCGACTGTGGGGCAAAGCCATCGATGTTGACGAACATCCCCTCCGGCTGGCCGAACCCGTCAACGTGCAGGCTGAGAACAGCATCATTGCTGATCCACGTCGCAACGAAGAACTTTCCAGCCCTCTGCTGCGTGCTCCGCTGTTCGTACCGGAGACCGTCCGACTCGGTGAGGTCGTATTCGGCCAGAGACTGCCCGGAGACGAACCACTCGCGTTGCGCATGGGGCGCGGCCGCATAGCTGAACAGCTTCTCGCCGAGGTAGTGGTTCCACTGCTCCTTGTAGTCCTCCACAAAGCGAACGGCGCGGGCCGCCTGTTCACGCTCAGCCTCTATCTGCTCTCGCGCGCGCTCGTCCGTACGGCGCTGGTGCGCAATCATCGCCTCGTTCAGCAGCTCATCTCGGGTAGCCATACCAAGAACGTAGCCGCCGCTGGAGACGCTCGATAGGGGAAGTGCGACCGGATGTGGTGACGCCGAGTCCTACGCATGGGGCTGCTCGGCCGAGGATGTGGACCGGTGCCCGAGCTGCCGGGCGGCGTAAGCCGACCTCAACCGCGGCCCGCCTGTGGAGAGCGTGTCCCCCACAGGCGGGCCCCGGCGAGTACCCAGAGGTCAGCTCGTGAGGAGCGGTGCCGTCACGGTGACGGCGATGCTCACCAACGTGGTCACGAGACTCACAACGGCGACGACTTCACTCGACGTGGCCGGCCGGCGTGGCGGCCGCGGCGTCCCCGTTACAGTCGTCTCCACGCTGAACGCGAAGACCTTCTTCTTCTTCTCCATGGGTTACTACCTCTCTGTGAGGTAGGCAGTACGCCTACCCACTGTTGTACGTGGCTCGCGAACCGAGTCTCAGACTGATACGCCAGTCGCGCTCCCACGGGCCACTGGGGACCCGCACACCCTCTATGCGCGGAAGGGCCCCCGAGTGGGCGTCCCTAAGACGAACGTCGTCCGGACACTCTCGAAAACTCGCGACACGCCGTTCTGAGCCCGTCCGATAGACCCGTCCGAAACTCGTCTCAGTGACCGGCCGTCATGCGAGACTCCCCGGCATGAACGGACAACTCGTTGGTTACGCCCTGTGCTCGATGGACGGTCAAGACCTCACCGAGCAGCGTGAGGCCCTGACGGCGCTCGGCGTGCCGGAGTCACGGATCTATGTCGACCACGGGCTCTCGGGAACGAATCGTGACCGTCCCGGTCTCGATACGGCGCTAGCTGCCTGCTGTGGTGGCACGACGCTGGTCGTGACGAAGCTTGATCGGCTGGCTCGGAGCCTTGTCAATGCGACGAGCATCGTGTCGGACCTGACCGATCGGGGCGCGAAGCTCAGCATCGGTGGAGCCGTGTACGACCTCCGGGAACCGGCGGGCCGACTGCTGTTTAACGTCCTCGGAATGGTGGCTGAGTTCGAAGCCGACCTCATCCGCCAGCGCACCAGGGAAAGTCTGCGAGTCGCGGCGGCGAAGGGCCGACTGCAAGGCCGGCCCCCGAAGTTGACCCCGAACCGGGAGCGGGCTCTGGTCGCGATGCGACGCGAGGTCAACGAGGATGGCGCACCGAAGCACACCGTAGCCGAGCTGGCCGAACTGTTCGACGTCGCTCGCGCGACCGTCTACAGAGCAGTGGAGCGAGCCCAGAGCGACGGCCGGCGTACACCCCGACGTTACCTCCAGTGAGAGTGCGGAGCGTGGCGTCCGGAGTCACGGAACGGCCTAAAGGTCCAGTTTTCTTGTGGATAACTACTTGCTTGTAATACTTTCTGAAGCCAATTTAATCAGTGGGTTCGCCCACCGATCGGCATGTACATGCGGATCGACCGCGCCTCCGGACGGGATCACGACACGGAAGGGATGAGGAACTTCTACACACCCACTCTCAGATGGAGGAGTCCCCGGTAGAATGAGAAGCCCCCCTCGGGGACATGAAACGACCTCCCGGAATCGACGTGTTAGCGCACGCCGGGGAGGCCGAATCATTTTCGCAATAAATGTCAAACCAAGGAAATCAAACATGGAAAACATGCTGAAAAAGTTGATCGGACGTGTCAATCGTATCGCTGACTGTACGAACATGTCCAACGTTGGCCGTAATGGCGGCGCGTACGAGAACGCGGTAGTGGTGCTCGCGTACGCGTGTCTCGTACACGAACTGGCTCCGGTAGTGCTCGCAGTCTTGAGGGCTGCGGGCCTGGCGTAAGCCGACGGAGAACGGGCGGGACGACCACTAGTCGTCCCGCCCGTTCTCGTTGAGTCAGCTCTGCTTGTGAGCAGCTTCGCTCTGTGTCGTCGTTTTCGCGGCGATCAGCGTCGCGCTCAATCGCGCGCGTCGAGTGCTGGCTACAGGTTCGGTGAGGGCTTGGACCGCCTCGCGGTGACTGGTTCAGCGTGGCGGGCGAGAGCCCGGTAGATGGTGGTGCGGCTGACGCCGAGAACGTCGCCGATCTGCGCAACGGTCATGTCCTGCTGCTCGTAGAGCCGTCGCGCGGTGCGCACCTGGTCTGCGGAAAGCCGTGTCGGCCGGCCGCCGGTGCGGCCGCGGGCTCGCGCGGCGGCGAGGCCGGCGTTGGTGCGTTCCTTGATGAGATCCCGTTCGAACTCCGCCAACGCAGCAAAGACGTGGAACACGAGCCGGCCACCGGGCGAGGTGGTGTCGATGGTCTCCTGCAGTGACCGAAACCCGATCCCGCGCTCGGCGAGGCCGTGCAACTGGTCGATGAGGTGCCGGATGGACCGGCCGAGCCGGTCAAGTCGCCAGACGACGAGGGTGTCCCCGGGGCGGAGCTGGTCGAGGAGCTTGTCGAGCTCGGGTCGGTGCTGGGGCGACCCAGACATGGTGTCAACGAACACTCGGTAGCAGCCGGCAGCGTTGAGCGCGTCGATCTGTAGCGACGCGTCCTGGTCGGTGGTGGACACGCGCGCGTACCCGAGGAGGTGACCCATGGGAAGAACGTATCGAAACTCGACCGACAGGCACGGTAGCGGCACGTAGATTCTGGGACTGAGTTTCGCAACAAGGCTCGCCGCTCCGAGCCAGGGTCCGACGTGCTCGGGCTTGCTTGTAGCGGAATCGGAGGTTTGTGGTACGAAACGGACACAGAGCTCTCCCCGACGATGGAGGGGGGTCTTTTTTGAGCGCTACTTCTTCGAAGCAGCCTTCGCCCGCTGCATGCGAGCGACGCGGCGGGCAGCCTTGTCACTCAGCACCGGCCACGCCTGTCGGATCGCGATCGCGATGAAGTTCATCGCGAGGGCGAATCCGACTGCGTAGCCAGCGGCAGCGGGGATCTCAATCGACAGGGGCATGGAACCTCCACCGTTCGATCTGCCAGCCCGTGGGCTGGCTCTCGGGAGCACGCCCAGTGCGTGCTCCGAGGTCTGTGGGCCTCGCGGTGCGAGGGACGGTTCATCGATGACCGAACCACGTGGGTGCCGCGATGAGCTCGCCGCGTGCACAGGTGCGGCTCGACACACTGGGCTCACCTCGCGTCGCGATCAGCTGTGGCTGGGAACGCTTTGTGGCGTGATTCCGACAATGCTGTGTGGCCTAGCTTGCCCTGTCGGCGTGGCCGGTCGGGTCAGGGCTGGCTGTGCTTGGCGTTTGCCTGGTCGTGGGTATCGGGGTGGTCACTCATCATGCGGAGCATGGGCCATGAGCCGCTGCGGGTGAAGACGACGAGCAGGAACGCCGCGACGAGCAGGAACACGATGTTGAGCCAGGTGGTGTAGTTCCAGCTGATCGAGGTCGTCACGATGGTGAGGTGCCGGTTCGTGGGGATAAGGTGCAGCGGGGTGAAGAGCAGTTCGACGGCGTAGCCGGCGAGGACCATGGCGCCGTAGAAGATCCCGGTGATGCGGAGGGCTGCTTTCCAGCCGTAGTACTTCCGGTAGATGATGATGATCGGGATGATGATCAGGTCGGCGAAGATGAAGCTGATCACACCGCCGAAGCTGATCCCACCGTTCCAGAGGACCGCTGCGAGGGGGACGTTGCCGACGGAGCAGACGAAGCTCACCATCGCCAGGATCGGTCCGATGAGCGGGTCGATCAGGAACGCGAGCGTCGGGTGTCCCTCGAGGAACAGTGCTTGCAGCCACGCCTTCGGGACCCAGGCGTCGAAGGCGCCGGCGATGAGTAGGCCGATGACGATGTCGCGGATGACGGATGCCCAGTCCATGACGAAGTACTGCGACACGCTCGTGAGCCCGGGCCTCGAGAACAGTCGCCGCCAGAAGCCCTGGTCGCCCTGCACGGACATGTCCATGGCTGCGTGGCCCTCCATCGCGCCGGCGAGGCCCTTGTCGGCCTGTTCGCGGGCGGCGTCGACGATCTTCCCGCGCATCCAGAGCCGGAACCCGAGGGCGATGAGGATGATCATCAGCGGTCCGCCGACGAACTCCGCTGCGGTGAACTGCCAGCCCATGACGAACGCGAGGATCAGGCCGAGCTCGACGACGAGGTTCGTGGAGGCGACCTCGAACGCCATGGCCGACGACAGGCTCGCGCCCTTGCGGAAGAGCGCCCGTGCGAGGGCGACGGCGGCGTAGGAGCAGGACGAGGACAGTGCGCCCAGGCCGGTTGCGACGCTGATCGCTCGGGGGGAGTCGTCGCGCATGAGCTTGGTGATCTGGTCGGTGCGGACGACGGCTTGGATGATGCCGGAGAGGGTGAAGCCGAGGATGAGGGGCCAGAGGATCTCCCACCCCATCGAGCCGGCTGCTACTAGGGCGTCACCGACTGCGTTGATCACGAACATATACACCTGCTTCTTCACGTCGCGGGCATATTCTGCCGCGACAGGGTGGTCACGAACGGGGAAGAACCGGTCACTTGGACGCGAGCATGTCCTTCATCTGCGTGATCTGCTCGGTCTGGCTCGACACGATTGACTTCGCCATCGCGACCGCGTCGGTGTTCTTGCCCTTGTCGACTTCGCTCCTGGCCATATCGACGGCGCCCTCGTGGTGCTGGACCATCTGCTGCAGGAACAGCTTCCCGGCGTCCTTCGCGGATGCCTGGTCAAGGTCGGTCATGTCGGAATCGGACATCATCCCGGACATGGAGTGCCCCGACCCAGGGTGCTCCGACTCCGTGGGCTCACCCCAGCCCTGCAGCCAGCTGGTGAGCTGAGTGATCTCCGGACCCTGCTCGGCCTTGATCTGCTTCGCCAGGGTGACGACGTTGGGGTCAACACCGTCGCCCTTGGCGAGGAGCACGTCGCTCATCTCGACGGCCTGCTCGTGGTGCGGCAGCATCATCTGCGCGAACATCACGTCCTGGTCGTTGTGCGCCGACGCGGCCGATCTCGACGAGGCGGACGAGCCCGCGTCGGAGCTGCTGTTGTTGGTGGAGCAGCTCGCGAGGGTCAGGCCGAGGGTGAGCGAGGCGGCGATCGCGAGGATGCGCGTGGTCGTGGTGGTGTGCATGGAAGGTCCGTTCCCGTGTATGCGTCAATTGGTCCGGGCAGGCGGATGCCTCCCGGTTCTGGGCATGCGGGAGCCGCCCTGCGGCGGTGTGGTCCCGCAGGGGGAGGATCAGATGCGGATGATCTGCAGTGCCGTCAGTGACGGTGGTTTCGGTGCTGCGATGTGGCGCGGCAGCCGGTCAGCCAGCGCAAGCAGTCGCGACAGCAGCGCGAGGACGCCGCCGGTCCGTGCGCGCACTAGCGCCCATGCGAACAGGGCGATCGTCAGCGCGCACGCCATCCCCATCAGCGAGCACATCAGCGCGCACATCAGCGCGCACAGGCCGCTGTCACAGCCGGCGTCGGTGAGGACCGTCAGCACCGCGGCCGCGGGAGCGGCATGCTCCCCGTGGCGGTTTGCGACGGCATGGACGTGCTCGGTGGTGGCGGCGGGAGCTGCCATCGGGTGCTCGTGGCCGGCCATCGTGTGCATCAGGACCGTGAACCCGACCAGCAGCAGCAGCGCCAACGTCGCTACGGCCTGCAACAGCAGCCGGCGACGCGGGGAGGCGGTGGTGGTGAGCATCAGTCTTTCGATCAGGTCGGTGAGTGTCGGAGTGTCGAGCTGCAGCGTTGAGCACGTCACAGTGCAAGGTAGATTTAATGGCACTGTACCCCCTGGGGGTATGTGCTGTCTGTGGCGGCTGGGTGATTGATCAGCACAGGGGTATGCGTCGCGTGGCCGTACCGTTCAGAGGCCGTACCCCTTCCGCAGAAGCCGGAGGGACTTTCCTGTCGTGGTGCGTGGTGGTGGGTGCATACTGGTGGTGTCTTCGGACCCGGTAGTGGGGCTTGCCGGACCCAACCTCGACACCTGTCGACAACAGTCCCTATCTCAGCACGGCGCGCGTCAGCGTGCCCGAGATAGGGAGAAGACATGGTCGAGGCAGACTCCGCCCGCACGATCGTTGCCGGCGTACAGTCCGGGCAGGTAGAGAGCGTTGTCGGCGTTGCCACGCTGATCGCGAAGCATTTCGGTGCGTCGGTAGTGTGTGTTGCGGTGGATCCGGCGCTGCTGAACGCAGGAACTCGTCGGGACGGTTCGGAGATCATCGAACCGATCGATCCGGACACGGCGGACACCGAACCGCAGCAGCTGCCCGACCGCGACGTCGCCGTCATCCACGATCTCGCTGCAGCACGGTCGGTCCGGGTGGAGATCCTCACTCGGGTTGGAGATCCAAGCCGGGCGTTGGCGGCGGTGGCGGAGCAACGTGACGCGGTAATGATCGTCGTCGGGTCGCAGACGGGCCGACGCCGGGTTGCGGAGTTCTTGAACGGTTCCGTCGCCGCCCGCCTGACGCACCAGCAGCACCGTCCCGTCGTGGTCGTCCCACACGCTCCGGTCGGGTTCGAGAGCGCCCTGCCGTGGGATGCGTCGTGACGGGCCGGCTGGTGCTGCTGCGCCACGGGGAAAGCACCGCGAACCGGGCCGGCACCTTCACCGGCCTCCGCGACGAACCGTTGACCGTCGAGGGTGTCCAGCAAGCCGTGACCGCGGGGCGGCTCCTGCAGGCAGCAGGCATCTTGCCGGACCAGGTGCTCACGTCGACGCTGCAACGCACCGTGCACACTGCGGAACTGGTCCTCGACACCCTCGGCATCGCCATCCCGACGGAGAAGGTCTGGCAGCTCAACGAACGCAACTACGGCGCACTCACCGGGATGACCAAGACCGATGCCCGCCGAACGCTCGGCGACGACGAATACACCCGAATCCGCAGGTCCCGGAACGGCGCACCACCGGCGATGTCCCTGCAAGTGTGGACGGCGCTGCGGTCAAGTTCCGCGCTGCGCGACCTGTCAGACGCTGCCCTCCGACGCACCGAGGCCCTCTCCGATGTCATCGATCGGGTCCGACCCGTGCTGCAGGACCGACTTCTACCGATGGTGCGGTCGGGTCGGAGCGTCCTCGTCGTCGCGCACGGCAACTCGCTCCGCGCCATGTGCGCGTGCATCGACGACCTCACGGAGCCGGAACTGCACGCACTGAACCTGCCCACGGGGCAGCCGCTGCAGTATGAGCTTACGCCGACGGGTGCTCTCGTCCCGCGTGGTGGGGCGTTCCTGGATCCGGTAGCAGCGCACCACGCCGCGGCGCTGGTCGCGGCAGAAGGCGGAACATGACCACCCGAACGGACACCCCGATGCCCGATGATCAGCTCCCCTCCGACCCGGATGTGGACGTCTCCGACCCCGCAACGGCCATGCGGCCCGTGCACCTGCGGTGGCGGTACGTCGGCCTCGTCGCGGTCGGTGGCACGGTCGGCACACTCCTGCGCGACGTGATCAGTGCGCTGCTCCCAGCAGACGGCGGGGTGAGCTGGTCGATCTTCTGGATCAACATCAGCGGAGCGCTGCTGCTCGGGGTGCTCCTGGAAGCGTTGGCGCATCGCGGTCCCGACGCGGGCCGCCGCCGTGTCCTGCGTCTGCTGCTCGGCACGGGAGTGCTCGGCGGCTTCACCACCTACAGCACCCTCGCTGAGTCCACCGCCGCACTGTTCCTCACCGGCCACGGTCTCGCCGGCACCGGGTACGCGCTACTGACCGTCATAGCCGGTGCGATCGCGACCGCGGTCGGACTGGTGGTCGCCGGCTGGTTCCGCCCCCGGACGGTGTCCGCATGAACGCCGGCATCCTCCTCGCGGTCGCGGTCGCGGCCGGTGGCGGCGTGGGCGCTGCCGGCCGGTTCCTCCTCGACGGGCTGATCAACACCGGCCGGGAGTTCCGGCTCCCCGTCGGCACGTTGACGATCAACATCACCGGGTCGCTGCTGCTCGGGCTCATCGTCGGCGCCGCCAGTCACCTCGGCGCAGCCCCCGTGGCGGTGCTCGGCACCGGGGTGATGGGCGGCTACACCACGTTCAGTACCGCCAACTTCGAAACGGTCCGCCTCGCCCGCAGCGGCCGGATCACCGCCGCAGCCGTCAACGGTCTCGGGATGCTCGTCCTCTCGGTCGCGGCAGCCATCGCCGGCATCCTCCTTGGCGGTCTGCTGTGACCGCCACCCCACATCCTGGAACGGGCCTTCCCATGCTGTTCGACGTCACGATCGAGGTTCCCCGCGGCAGCGGCAACAAGTACGAAGTCGACCACACCACCGGCCGGATCCGGCTCGACCGGGCCGTGTTCACCAGCATGGTGTTCCCCCAGGACTACGGCTCCATCGATGACACGCTCGGCGATGACGGCGACCCCCTCGACGCGCTCGTGCTGCTGCCCCGACCGACGTTCCCGGGCGTCGTCATCACGGTCCGGCCGATCGGGATGCTCCGCATGGTCGACGAGAACGGCGGCGACGACAAGATCCTCGCCGTCCCCGCCGGCGACGACCGGTTCGAAGACCTGCAGGACATCAGCGACGTCCCGGAGCACACCCTCATCGAGATCGAGCACTTCTTCTCCCACTACAAGGAGATCGAACACGGCAAGCACGTCACCACCAACGGGTGGGCCAACCGTCCTGCTGCCGAAGCCGTCATCCGCACCGCACAGGAAGCCCACACCCGACACCCGTGATCCACGGGCCCCTTGACCGCCGCGGGGAGGCACTGGCGCTGAGTGATCGCCAGCAGGTCGTCCCCTCCGCCTCCCCGCGGCTTTCCCTTCCATCCGCACGACCACGACGCATGACCCGACCAGAAGGAGCGTCACCATGAACGACTACATCAGCGGCATCCACCACCACGGAGCCCACCAGGGCGAGTACGTCACCCACCGCGACCACCCCGTCACCATCGACGCCGTCCACGGCACCCGCATCCTCGACTCCCGCGGCTACCCGACCGTCCGCGTCCTGCTCGAACTCGACGACGGCCGCACCGTCACCGGCGACGCCCCCGCGGGCGCATCCACCGGCGCCCACGAAGCCGTCGAGCTCCGCGACGGCGGAACAGCGTTCGGTGGCCGCGACATCACCCAGGCGCTCCACCTGATCAACACCGACATCGCGGGCCTGCTCACCGGCCGGTCCTGGTCCGCGATCGGACAGGTCGACGCCGCCCTCGCCGAACTCGACGGCACCACCGGGTACCGCCGGCTCGGCGCGAACAGCGTCGTCGCAACCTCCATCGCCGCCTCCCGGGCCCTCGCACACGCCGCGGACCTCCCACTCTGGCAGTGGATCGCCGAGATCACCGGCTCGACGCCGCGGATGCCGGTCCCGCACTTCAACGTCCTCAACGGCGGCGCGCACGCAGCGAACAAGCTGGACTTCCAGGAGTTCATGATCGCCCCCGTCAACGCCTCAACGATGGCCGACGCTGTCCGCATCGGCGCGGACGTCTACCACGCCCTCGCGGGTCTGGTACGGGACCGGTTCGGTAGCCTCGGCCTCGGCGACGAGGGCGGCTTCGCACCATCGATCGCTGCACCCGAGGAAGCGCTCGACCTGCTGGTCACCGCGATCCGCGCCGCAGGCTACGAGCCGGGCGTCGACCAGGTGGCGATCGCCCTCGATCCGGCCGCGAACGAGTTCTCCCTCGGAGACGGCTCGTACCGGATGCTCGACGACAGCCTCGACCGGGACGGGCTGGTCGACTACTACCGGCAGCTCATCGACACGTACCCGATCCGCAGCATCGAAGACGGGTTCGCTGAGGACGACCATGAGGGGTTCCGCCGCATGCAAGCGGCGCTCGGTGACCGGATCCAGACCGTCGGCGACGACCTCTACGTCACCGACCCCCAGCGCATCCGCGACGGCGGCGAGCAACACCTGACGAACGCGGCACTGATCAAGCCGAACCAGATCGGTACGGTCTCCCAGACCCTCGGTGCGATCGCCACCGCCACCAGCATCGGGATGGCCAGCATGGTCTCCCACCGTTCCGGGGAGACCACGGACACGTTCATCGCCGACCTCGTCGTCGGAACCGGTACTGGGCAGATCAAGTCGGGCGCACCCGCCCGCGGGGAACGGGTCGCAAAGTACAACCGGCTCACCGAAATCGCCGAGCAGCACCCGGGACTGCCCTACGGCTTGATCGGGCAGCGGTGAGCGACAATGCAGCGCATCGTGAAATGGTCTCCAGTGGAGACGCATCAGTACGGGTGGGACCGAAGCGCACCAGCAGATGACTGGATGGCATCCGATGTTGACGCGCACCATGTGGAGTGGTTCGACGTAGACGTGAACCATCTTGTGCAGGTCCCGGCGCTGCAGCAGGCGCTCACGCGCGATGGTCAGATCGGTACGATCCGGGAGATGACGCACGAGATGCGTGATGGGCAACGCATCTTCATCTTTCTCGTCGACTTTGGCAGACAGGGCGGTGACCAATAGTCGGCATGCTCCCGGCGATCCGGCGGACCGAATCAACGATGCTCAGGCGGGCGGTCCTGCCCGAGGGCAAGGGGACGCGCGCCTTGGCCGGACACACCTTCTTTTCTTCCCGATCTGGGTACGCCTGCAACCTGAGCGCGTGGCGGCCGCCGGTGGAAGGAGCGAGTTGATCAATTCCGATGAAGCCGTCCGCACTCTCGTCGGCGTGGTCACTCTCGTCGGTGTTACGGCGGCGGTGTTGCTGGCAGTGCGCGCACCCTCACCGTGGGCTCCAGCATTCGCAGTTGGGCGGGGGTGTTGCAGTTGGCTGCGATCAGCGTGCTGCTGACAGGGATCATCCGCTCGCCGGCGCTGATCACCATCGCGCTCTTGGTGATGTTCACGGTCGCGGCCATTACCTCAGCTCGACGGCTCGGCACGCTCCGCGCTCGCATTGTCCCAGTCGCGACGTGCATGGCTGCAGGAATCATGGTCGCCGGCGTACTCGTCTTCGGAACCGGGGCCATCGCGCTCACCCCGCGATACGTTCTCGCGATCGGAGGCATCGTGATCGGGAACACAATGACGATCTCGACCTTATCCGGAAGGCGATTCGTCGAACTCGTCGATGACCGATGGGACGAAGTCGAAGGGTGGCTCGCCCTTGGAGCGCAGCCACGGCAGGCCACCGTCGACCAGGTCCGCCGAGCGATCGGCGCAGCATTGGTGCCAACAGTGGACCAGACGAAAACGACCGGGCTGGTCACGCTTCCCGGAGCGTTCGTCGGCGCGGTCTTCGGTGGGGTTTCGCCCATCGAGGCCGGACGATTCCAGATCGTCGTCCTCGCCGTCATCATCGGCGCTGGCAGCATCGTGGCCACCGCACTCACCGCCTGGCTCGCTCCCGTTGCAACCCGCCCCACGCGACCACGCTGACACCCGGAAATCCCGCGCGGCACCGGCAGCCGGCACAGAGGAAACTCAGTCCGCCGCCGCCCCTTCCTCCCGACGCAGGTTCGCTCGAGTGAACCCCGGCCCGGTTCCGCCGAGCTGACACCACGACACGGACCAGTGCACCGTGCCGACCAGTGCACCGTGCCGACCAGTGCACCGTGCCGATGATGCTCGGTGGCATGGAAGTCGCCCGCTGCGCGTCGCAACCGCCGCCGCACACAACACGCCGTTGTGTGGTCACAACCGAATCTCCGTTGCCGACCGCCCGAGCGGCGAGGAAGATCGGCAGGAACGCTTCCACGAACAGGAGAGCCATGCTGATGCGCCCCAATCAACGTTCGGGTGGACCGCTCAACGGAACGGCTCGCAGCCGGTGTTACGTCGCGACGGATGCATTCGACATGCACGACCAGGCAGTCGCCGACGTCGTCACCGAAGCTGAGCAGGTGGTGCAGTCACATGCCACGACCCGGGTGCGTCACCGCCAGCCTGCTAGCGCTGCTGGGCTCATGCCAGCCCCAGTGCGTGCCTGATCGCTGCCGTCCTATTCGTGTGACCCCAGCGAGCCGGCAGAATTCGCCCAACCAGTCTCTGCACTGCATGTCGAAAGGCAGCTCATGACCGCCACAACCCCGCGCACCACCGACACCGGGGTGCCCGTGTTCGATGCGCCCCGGACCGGCGCAAAAGGAAACATCATTGTCCGGTGGATCACCTCCACCGACCACAAAGTCATCGGCTACCTATACATGATGACCTCATTCATGTTCTTCCTCCTCGCCGGCGTCATGGCCCTCGTGATCCGCGCGCAACTGTTCGAACCGGGCCTCCAAATCGTGGCGACAAAGGAGCAGTACAACCAACTGTTCACCATGCACGGCACGATCATGCTGCTGCTGTTCGCGACACCGTTGTTCTCGGGTTTTGCGAACGCGATCATGCCGCTGCACCTCGGCGCGCCGGATGTCGCGTTTCCCCGACTGAACGCCTTTTCGTACTGGATCTACCTGTTCGGCGGCCTCATCACTGTGGGCGGTTTCCTGACTCCGCAGGGTGCAGCATCGTTCGGGTGGACCGCGTACGCGCCACTGTCGGACACGACCTTCACGCCAGGCCTCGGTGGCACCCTGTGGGTGTTCGGGCTCATCCTCGTCGGATTCGCATCAATCCTCGGGTCGGTCAACTTCATCACCACCATCATCTGCATGCGTGCCCCCGGCATGACGATGTTCCGCATGTCGATCTTCTCCTGGACCGTCCTGGTAACTGCGCTGCTGGTACTGATCGCGTTCCCGGTATTGGCCGCTGCCCTCTTCGGCCTCGGCCTCGACCGTGTCTTCGACGCGCAGATCTTCAATCCCGCCAACGGTGGAGCGCTGCTGTGGCAGCACATGTTCTGGTTCTTCGGGCACCCCGAGGTGTACATCATCGCGTTGCCGTTCTTCGGCATCATCTCCGAGATCATGCCCGTGTTCAGCCGAAAGCCGATTTTCGGCTACAAGACACTGATTTACGCCACCATCTCTATCGGAGCCTTGTCGGTGACCGTGTGGGCACACCACATGTACGTCACCGGCAGCGTCCTGCTGCCGTTCTTCTCACTGATGACGATGCTGATCGCAGTCCCGACCGGGGTGAAGATCTTCAACTGGATCGGCACCATGTGGCGCGGCTCGGTGACATTCGAAACACCGATGCTCTGGGCTGTCGGGTTTCTCATTACCTTCACCTTTGGTGGCCTTACCGGCGTGATCCTGTCGTCTCCGCCGTTGGACTTCCACCTCTCCGACAGCTACTTCGTCGTCGCCCACTTCCACTACGTCGTGTTCGGCACCGTCGTGTTTGCAATGTTCGGCGGTTTCTACTTCTGGTGGCCGAAGTGGACCGGGAAGATGCTCAACGAACGGCTCGGCAAGATCCACTTCTGGTTACTGTTCCTCGGGTTCCACACCACGTTCCTCGTGCAGCACTGGCTCGGCGTGATCGGCATGCCCCGCCGTTACGCGACCTACTTGCCGCAGGACGGGTTCACCTGGCTGAACCAGGTCTCCACGATCGGGTCGATACTGCTCGGGATCTCATTCCTGCCATTCCTGTTCAATATCTACATCACGGCTCGGAAGGCACCCAAGGTGCAGGTCAATGACCCATGGGGGTACGGTCGCTCCCTCGAGTGGGCAACCCAGTGTCCGGTACCGCGACACAACTTCACCTCGATCCCCAGGATCCGGTCGGAGTCCCCGGCGTTCGACCTGAATCACCCTGAGGCTGGCATCCCGATCGGGCGCGGCCCATTCACAGATGCTCCGGATGGCCCCGTGGTGCATGGCAATTCTGTCAAGCAGGTTGGCGACGAGAACGGGCAGACGTTCTGATGCAACGGACGAGTCGGTCTCGCAGACGATTCAGTGCCAACGACGCGGAACGTGATCGGAGCGTGTCGCGGATGTCGATGAGCATGCGGGAAGCTGCGCAGATCTCGGCCAATGCCCGCAACGGACTGTTGGACCTGTCCGATCCGACGATCCGCCGTCTGGTCGGCGATGCGCACCAGATCACCGTCCGGGCGAGCGTGTGGGGCGACGCACCAGATGGGCAACCCCGCCGGCAGAAGCGGCTGCTGCTCACCGGCGTCTCCCTCGTCGTCTTGATCGCTGCCGCAGCACTGTTCGTTCCGCTGCTGCATGCCGTTTGATCCGTCCCCGACACCCGCCGCCACATAAGGGAGCACCAATGACCCCCCACACCATCGCCAGCGTGTACCGCGACGTGGTGCATCAGTGGAGCACGCAGTACGCCGGCCGGCGATCGATCATCGCGGTCGATGGTGATTCCGTCGACGCCGTGCACGCGGTTGCGACGGCGCTCGGTGACGCGGTCACTGCAGCTGGCTACGCCGTGCAACACGAGACGATCACTTCGGTCATCACCGCGATGGGAGCACGAGCGGATGTGGCGATTCCCTTCCGCAGCGACCCGGTAGGAGCGGACGTGCTCATCGTGACCGGATGGGGACTGTTGCAAGTGCCCGCTCGAGGGCTCTGGGACTGGACGATCTGGGCCAGTACCGGCATTGTCCGCGCGCCCATCCGTGATGTCGGAGCCGCGCAGGCGTTCACGCAACGAGACGAACCGCGATCCGCAGCGAACGCCAT
The DNA here is from genome assembly GCF_004341255.1 of Curtobacterium sp. PhB142. NCBI lineage: Bacteria > Bacillati > Actinomycetota > Actinomycetes > Micrococcales > Microbacteriaceae > Curtobacterium > Curtobacterium sp. PhB142. The sequence goes on from NZ_SLUT01000001.1 coordinate 556,128, forward strand.
CATCGACGTTTCCAACCCCAACACACCATTCCGTGAATGGAACGACGCGTGCGCAATATGACAACCCCGCGACGCCGTGGCCGCCAGCTCCGGTTCGCCAGCAGACGACTACACCGGGTGGGTTGCGGTGTGCAGGAACGCCGCGGTCGCGGCTGATGGCGGCGTCGACCAGATCGCGGTAAACCGCCGAAGCGGTGATGGGCCATCGACCGGGACCCGCACGAGGACCCCAGCGTCGACATCCGCACGTACCGAACGGACACTCATCACCGCCGGCGCCACGCCTGAGCGAACGTTCGCGCGAATCACCGCGGTGGTATCAAGCTGCGCCGCCGGTTCCACCATCGTCAACCCCTGGTCACGCAACCACCCTTCCACGACAGCGCGCGTGCCCGATCCCTGCTCGCGCACCAGCAGCGGTGTCGCGGCGACATCCGCCGCCGTCACAGACGCCGCTGACGCCCATGGATGCTCTGCCGCAACGACCACCGTGAGCTCATCGTCCGCAACCGGCATCGCATGAAGATCCACCGGCGTGTGTGGCCCCTCAACGAACCCGATGTCAGCGGCGCCGGTGCGGACGTACCCGATCACGTCGGTGCTGTTCCCCGCCAACATGCGCACACTGATCTCCGGCGCCGCACGACGGGAGCGCAACAACCACTCCGGCAACATCAACTCCGCGATCGTTTGCGACGCGGCAACCGTGATCGTGCCCGATGGCAGCCGCAGTGCATGCACACCTGCCTCCAATCGTGCTGCCGCATCCAACACCGGTGCGGCAAGCTCCATCACCGTCGCCCCAGCATCGGTGAGCCACGAACCCGACGAGGAACGCACCACCAGCTGCACCCCGACCATCCGCTCCGCCGCCGCAATCCGCGCTGACACCGCCTGTTGAGTGATGCCCAACTGGCTCGCAGCCATCGACAACGAGCCCGACTCCGAGACACGCTGCAGCACGTCCAACGTGTCGAGATCCAGCTTCCGGTCCGTCACACGACGTTTCACAAACCATGATTGTGCCACCCCGAAACAGTTCGTGGTTCCACCCCGCCCGAGGTCGGGGTCAGACTGCCTGCATGACCACCCAGACCGCACCGGCACCCAGCACGACCAAGCGGCACGGTGCCCCAAAGCGGCGCACGGTGTTCCGAGAGCTCGATCGGCCAGGGCATATCGTGTCGAACCTGACTCCGAACTGGTTCGCATCCATCATGGGCACCGGCATCGTCGCCGTCGCCGCTGCATCACTCCCGCTGCAGTTCCCAGGGCTGCGCACCGGCGCGACGGTGGTGTGGGCAATCGCTGCGATCCTGCTCATCGCCCTCACCATCGCGACGGTCCTGCATTGGGTGCGCTACCGGGACACCGCGGCGAAGCACCACCTGCACCCGGTCATCTCGCACTTCTACGGCGCCCCGCCAATGGCGTTTCTCACCGTCGGTGCAGGCACGATCCTGCTCGGCAAGGACTGGATCGGCCTCCCCGCCGCCGTCACCATCGACTGGGTCCTCTGGACCATCGGCACCATCGGAGGACTGCTCACGGCAGTGCTCGTGCCGTACCTGGCGTTCACCCGCCACGAGAACAAGCCCGACTCCGCGTTCGGCGGTTGGTTGATGCCGATCGTCCCGCCGATGGTGTCTGCCTCCACCGGTGCGCTCCTCCTGCCCTACGCCCCCGCCGGGCAGGCGCGGGAGACGCTGCTGTGGTCCTGCTACGGCTTCTTCGGCCTCAGCCTCATCACGTCCCTGGTCGTGATCACCCTGATCTGGAACCGTCTCGCGCAGCACAAGGTCGGCGCCGCCGGCATGGTCCCGACTCTGTGGATCGTCCTCGGGCCGGTCGGGCAGTCGATCACCGCCGTGAACCTCCTCGCCTCGAACGCCCCCACCGTTGTCGATGCGAGTACCGCGCATGCCCTGCTGGTCGTGGCGCTGGTGTACGGGTTCGCGATGCTCGGCTTCGCGCTGCTGTGGACCGTCATCGCCCTCGCCATCACCATCCGCACCGCGAAGCAGCACCTCCCGTTCAGCCTGACCTGGTGGTCGTTCACGTTCCCCGTCGGCACCTGCGTCACCGGCCTGAACGGCCTGGCCCTGCACTCCGGACTCACCGTCGTCGCTGGCCTCGCCGTCCTGTACTACGCCGGCCTCGTCGCCGCGTGGATCACTGTTGCCGTCCGCACCTTCCACGGCTCCGTCATCCGCGGCACCCTCCTCGCGCCCCCGAAGCCAGCTTGATGCGGCGATCACCACGTGATGCTGCCGCCGCTGTGCGCGACACCGGTCGGACGTTCGCACCGGCGGATGTTCGGTCGCTGAACGGGTTGGCGGAGATGTGGCGGCTCGCACCGGATGGGACCAGGCGATTCGTGCCGGGCTTCGACGCTCACTCCGGTGGGGTCGAATCCCAGGTCCTGGTGCTGATGGAATCGCCCGGTCCCGCCACGATCGCGGTCGGCGCGGGTGCGATCTGCAGCGAGGACAATCCCGGCCCGACAGTGGCTGCGTTCAGGCGCGCGCGTGCGGAATCTGGGCTGCCGCGTACGGCGTACCTGCGGTGGAATATCGTGCCGTGGGAACTCGCGAGAAGACCCACGCGAGCAGATCTGGTGGAAAGCATCCCCGCGCTGTCGACGCTCCTTGCCTCGCTTCCGCAACTGGCCGCGATCGTCACCTTCGGAGCCACGGCGCTGGACGGCGTCATGCGGTACCTCACCATGACAGACGCCCCGACTGTGCTACCGGTGATCGCCGCGCCACACCCCTCACCGGCCAACGGTCGGCACCGGGCCGAACAACACCTCCGCGCCGTGAATGCGTTACGGGTCGGATGGGCAATTGCGCAAAGGAGCAGCAGACCGTTATGACCTCCCGCACAACGCCGACGCAAGAGCCCGACAACATCCCCGAAGAGCAACAAGCTGAGCTGCTGTCCTTGATGCTCCGAGTGCGGCGGTTCGAGGAACGCGCCGCCCGCGCCTACACGCAAGCCCTGATCGGTGGATACTGCCACCTGAATCTCGGCGAGGAGGCTGCGGTCGCCGGGATCACGACCGCGATGCAGCCGATGGATTACCTGTTCACCAACTACCGGGAGCACGGGTACGCGATCGGCCGCGGAATCGACCCGAACCGGGTGATGGCGGAGTTGTACGGCCGCGTCGACGGGGTTTCCAGTGGTTGGGGCGGCTCCATGCACATGTTCGACCTCACCGCGAGGCTCCTCGGCGGCTATGGGATCGTCGGCGGGCAAATCCCGCTCGCCACCGGGGCAGCCCTCGCGATCGACTACCGCGGCGGCGACGAGGTCGTGGTGTGCACGCTCGGAGACGGGACGACGAACATCGGCGCGTTCCACGAGTCGTTGAACCTCGCCGCGCTGTGGCATCTGCCGATCGTGTACGTCATCATCAACAACCAGCTCGGGATGGGCACGACCGTCGAACACGCCTCCGCGGAACCGAAACTGTACAAGCGCGCTGCCTCCTACCGGATGGCCGCCGAACGCGCCGACGGGCTGCACCCGGTCACCGTGCAGCAAGCGATGACCCGCGCACTCGCGTCAGCGCGTCGAAATGAGCCGTTCCTGCTGGAACTCACCACCGAACGCTTGAAAGGCCATTCGGTGGTGGACCCGGCGAAGTACCGCACCGACAGCGAAACGGAAGCGCTCCGCGAGCACGACCCGGTCGCCGCCTACCGGGCGGCGCTGATCGCCGCAGAGATCATCGACGACGATGCCGCCGCCGCCATGGACGCCGCCGCCATCGCTGCAGCCACCGCGGCAGCGGACTACGCCGCGAACAGCGCCCACCCGGACCCCAGCACCCTGTTCGACTACACCTACGCCACACCGGTCCCGAACGACACGCGCCGGCTCCCTGCACAGCCGCTGTTCCCACCGCCCACTGACACGAACTATCCCGCCACGACAAGTCAGGAGCAGACCCGATGACTGTGATGAGCTACCGGGACGCGCTCCGGATGACGCTCCGCGAGGAACTCCTCGCGGACGAGAACGTGCTCCTGCTCGGCGAAGAGATCGGGATATTCGAAGGGTCGTACAAAATCACTCAGGGGCTGCTCGAGGAGTTCGGGCCACGCCGTGTCCGCGACACCCCAATCGCGGAAGAAGGGTTCACCGGTGCCGCGATCGGTGCCGCGATGCTCGGACTGCGACCGGTGGTGGAGATCATGACCATCAACTTCTCCCTCCTCGCACTCGATCAGATCGTCAACCACGCCGCGAAGATCTACGGCATGTTCGGCGGGCAGAGCCGCGTACCGCTAGTGATCCGCACACCAGGTGGCGGCGGTCAACAGCTCGGTGCAACGCACTCGCAGAACGTGGAGCTGTACTACGCGTTCGTACCCGGTATGAAAGTCGTCGCACCGTCCACCCCAGCGGACGCACGTACGCTCCTGCGTGCGTCGATCCGGGACGACGACCCGGTGCTGTTCCTCGAGAACCTCGCCCTCTACAACATCAAGGACGACGTACCCGATGACGTCGACGACGTCGAAATTGGTCGCGCCGCTGTCAGCCGCGTCGGGTCTGACGTCACGCTCATCGGCTACTCACGCACCGCGCACCTGGCGCGGCAAGCAGCAACACGGCTCGCCGAGGACGGCATCGACGCCGAAGTCATCGACCTGCGAAGCCTCCGCCCACTCGATCGCGAGACCGTGATCCGTTCCGTGCGGAAGACCCACGCCGCGGTCGTCCTTGAAGACGACTGGCTCACTTACGGCATCGGCGCGGAGCTTGCCGCGTCGATCTCCGACGGCGCCTTCGACGACCTCGACGCACCAGTCCGCCGCGTCGCGATGGCCGAAGTTCCCCTGCCATACGCCAAGCCCCTCGAAACGGTGGCCCTTCCCGCGCTCGAGGACGCGATTACCGCCGTCCACGAAACCCTCCACGCGGTCGGCTGGCGCGCCTCCGACCGGAACGGAACGTCCCGATGATCCAGATCACCATGCCGCGGCTGTCGGACACGATGGAAGAAGGCGCCATCTCCGCCTGGCACAAGCACCCCGGCGACATCGTCGAAGTCGGCGACATCCTCGTCGAGATCGAAACCGACAAAGCCACCATGGAATACGAAGCCTACGACGCTGGCACCTTGACGGAGATCCTCGTTCCCGAAGGAGAGAACGTTGCGATAGGGACTCCCATCGCGACGCTCGACGACGGTTCCGGCCCCGCGCTCAGCCCGGCGGATGGCCAACGCGCGGACTCGCCCGCCGATGAGCACACATCGCCGACCACTCCAACGTTCGTCCCCGCTCCCGCGTTCGACACATCATCCGAGCACGACCACCCCGCACGCACATCGGAAGATCCCCCCGTGGAGCCGCAACAGCGTGAACGCTCCGAAGGCATACCCGCGCCGGCAGAGCACATCGCGTTCGCGTCCCCACTGGCACGCAAACTCGCTCGCGAACACCACGTCGACATCGCCACCGTTCACGGATCGGGCCCCGGCGGCCGCCTTGTCAGGGCTGATGTCGAAGCCATCATCGACGCGGACCAGAGTGCTGCAGCTTTAGAGCACGATGTCCCGTCGACGGCAACGCTCCCCGTGCCTGGCAGCGCCTCCACACACCATCAGCAAGACACCGACGCGGACGTGACGACGCCGATGACCGGGACGCGGAAGGTGATCGCTCGCCGACTCACCGAGAGCGCCCGCACCATCCCGCACTTCACCGTCACCGCCGTCGCCGACGCTGACGCCCTCATTGATCTGCGCACCATGGTGAACGCATCACGGATCAGACAAGACACCGCGAAAGTCAGCCTCAACGACTTCATCGTCAAGGCCGCAGCCCTCGCCCTGGCCGCGCACCCGGCCATCAACGTCTCCTACCAAGACGACCCGGATCCTGCGATCACGCAGCACACTGCAGTGAACATCGGGATCGCGATGGCCGCGCCGGCCGGCCTCGTTGTCCCGGTCATGACACATGCCGACACCAGAAGCGTCAGCAGCATCAGCGCCGCCAGCCGATCCTTCAGCGCCCGTGCGGCGGATCGGAAACTGCAACCCGCCGACATGACCGGCGGCACGTTCACCGTCAGTAACCTCGGCATGTTCGGCGCGGAGTCCTTCACCGCCATCATCAACCCGCCCGAAAGCGCAATCCTCGCCGTTGGAGCAGCGACGGCGGACGCTGCCGTACACGACGGCAACCTCGTCGTCCGCCACAGGATCCGCCTCACGCTCTCCGCAGACCATCGCGTCATCGACGGCGCCCTCGCCGCTCAATACCTACAGACGCTCACCAGCCTCCTTGAAGACCCGATCTCACTCTTACTATGACGCCACGGAACGATCTGGACACCGTGGCAGGGAATCATTCACCCGACGGCGGTCGACGTTGCTGCAGCTCCTCCGGCAGCGACCGGATCTCGGCAGACAGTTCACGTAGTTCACGCCGGGTCGCGATCTGTGCTTCGTCGTCACGTCGACCGACCTGATCAATGATCCAGCTCGCGATTGTCGCGGTAACTACACCCAGCAGCGCGATGCCACTGATCATCACTCCCGCGGCGATCAACCGACCTGTCTCGGTCACCGGGGTCAGATCACCGTACCCAACGGTCGTGATCGTGACCAACGCCCACCACAGCGCATCCCCGAATGACACAATCGTCGCGCCGTCGGCATGCCGTTCCACATCGAGGATCGCTAACGCGGACACGAACACCAGCAAAGCTGTCGTCACAATCACGTACACGATCACTCGCCCGCGAACGGCAGCCCCGGTGCTCCGCTGCAGGACTCGGAACAGCTGCGCGAGCCGCAACAGCCGTAAAGGCCTCAGGAACGGCAACGCAAGAGCGGCCAGGTCCACCAGATGGTGCACGAACCACCGACCACGATGACGCGCCAACAGGAGCGTCACGAGGTAGTCCACCACGAACATCGCCCACGTGACGTTGATCACAACATCCGACACGAACGCGCTGCGGCCGTGATGATCGGCGAGCACCTCCACCGCATACGCAGCAAGAAACGCTCCCGCCGCGATCGCAAGCGGCCACCGCATTACCCGTTCCCACCGCTGCTGTGTCCACCTCACATGTGCACGATATTGCCCCTCGCCTCAGCCAGCACCTACCGAAGACCTCCCCGCGACCACGTCGACCCCCGCTCCGAGCGGGCCGCCCGAAACCGGACTCCTGGGACGCCAGATCCTGCGCCTAACCCTCACCTCGCGGGAACCACCGATTCCCGTCCGACCCGACGACATCGGGCGCGGCCGTCGCTCACTTGCCGGACTGCTCGAGATGCTCCCCGAACTCCGCGCCGTGGTCGCCAGCGGCGGTATGGCCATCGACAGCGTCATGCGACACCTCACCCTCCACGCTTGCGCCCGCGTCATCCCCGTCCTGGCAACGCCACACCCGTCACCGGCAAACGGACGCCATCGTTGAGAGCACCACCCGCAGCGGCTCCCTGCAAAGCCCGGATCTAGCTATGTGCCGATAACGAACCATTCCGCTACAACTGTCCGAACCGACGCTCCGGCAATATGCGAGACGGCGTGTCTTGTAGCGGAACTCAGTCCCGGAATCTACGTGTCGCCTCTACCCCTCCTGGTCGAGTTTCGCTACGTTCTCTTCATGGGGCACCTCCTCGGGTACGCGCGTGTATCCACCACCGACCAGGACGCGTCATTGCAGGTCGATGCGCTGAACGCTGCCGGCTGCTTCCGCGTATTCGTCGACACCATGTCTGGGTCACTCGAGCACCGACCAGAACTCGACAAGCTCCTCGACCAGATCCGCCCCGGCGACACACTCGTCGTCTGGCGTCTCGACCGACTCGGGCGCTCGATCCGGCACCTCATCGACCAGCTGCACGGCCTCGCGGACCGTGGTGTCGGATTCCGGTCGCTGCAGGAGACCATTGACACCACCTCGCCCGGCGGCCGCCTCGTCTTCCACGTGTTCGCGGCCCTGGCGGAGTTCGAACGGGACCTCATCAAGGAGCGCACCAACGCCGGCCTTGCTGCGGCTCGCGCCCGTGGCCGCACCGGCGGGCGTCCACCGCGGCTGTCCTCTGACCAAGTCCGAACGGCGCGCCGGTTGTACGAGCAGCAGGACATGACCGTCGCGCAGATCGGAGACGTCCTCGGAGTCAGCAGGACGACCATTTACCGCACGCTCGCGAAGCACACCGAGGTCATGACCGCTCGACGCACCAAGCCCTCCCCGTCGATGTAGCGACCGTGGACGCGGACGAGCGGTGGCGAATCCTTCGACTGCATGTCGATGACGCGATTCCGCTTGCCGAGCTCGTCCGCACAACGGGTGTGCCGCGTCGGACCCTGACGCGGTGGCTCGCCCGCTACCGAACAGGCGGCTACGACGCGCTCTCCGACAGTGTTCGCCTGGATCGTGGGGTCAGGCGCACATCGCCGGATCTCGTGGCTCTGGTTGAGGCACTGGCCCTGACCCGGCCACGACCTTCGATCGCCACCATCCACCGGCGCCTGGTCGAGCGCTGCGCTGGCCGCGACGCCGATGCACCGTCGTACTCGACCGTGCAGAACATCGTGCGCGCTCTCGACCCAGGGATGGTGACCCTGGCGCTCGACGGGCCTGCATCGTACCGGGATAAACACGAGCTGCTCCTCCGGCGTCGAGCGGACCAGCCGAACGCGGTCTGGCAGGCCGATCACACGATGCTCGACATCCTGATTGTCGGCCCGGACGGGAGGCCGGCTCGTCCTTGGCTGACCGTCATCCTCGACGACTACTCCCGAGCGGTGTGCGGGTATCTGGTGTTCCTCGGTGCGCCATCGGCGGCGAACACCGCGCTCGCTCTCCGGCAGGCGATCTGGCACAAGGTCCAACCCGATTGGCCCATCTGCGGCATCCCCAACGTGCTCTACGTCGACCACGGGTCCGACTTCACCAGCCACCGACTCAGTGCAACCGCCGGATCACTGCACCTTCGGATCGTGCACTCCGCAGTCGGTCGACCGCAAGGCCGCGGAAAGATTGAGCGGTTCTTTGGCACCGTCAACACGGAACTGCTCACCGGCCTGCCCGGCCACCTGACGACGAAGACGCCCGCTCCGTCACCAGTCCTCGACCTCGCTGGCCTCGAGGCGGCTGTCGTGGCGTTCATCGGCCGCTACAACACTCGCATTCACCGGGAAACGAAACAGTCCCCGGTGGACGCATGGATCGCTGGCGGCTGGCTGGCCCGCATGCCCGACTCCCTCGAACAGCTCGACGGATTTCTCCTGACCGTGCCGGCGTCCCGGATCGTGCAACGCGACGGCATCCGCTTCCAGGGCCTTCGCTACACGTCACCAACACTGGCACCGTTCGTCGGGGCGACAGTGACGATCCGCTACGACCCACGAGACATCACCGAGATCCGCGTGTTCCACCGCAACATCTACCTCTGCACCGCAGTCAACCCGGAACACCAGAGCGAAACCGTCTCCCTCAAACAGATCCAGGCCGCGAGAAACGCGCACCGCCGAGCGCTCCGCGGACAGATCCAAGAACGCATCGCTGTCGTCGAACATCCGCCAGCGCAGGAGCCACCGTCCGAGCCCGTATCTCAGCAGCGCCGACGGAGGCTCCGTACCTACGAGGAGGACCAGTGATGCCCAACCAGTTCGTCGTCACCAAGGAACACCGTCGATTCACGGAGTTCGCCGACGCCGTTCGCAAGCAACAGACCATCGGAATCTGTTTCGGCGCCGCCGGCGTCGGCAAGACGCTCTCGGCCCGCCGCTACGCACACTGGGACCTCATCGGACCCTTCATCAAGCAATGGGGTCCTCGATCCGAAAGCGACCTCAAGGTCTACGCCGCTGCCCACCGAGCGCGCACCGTCTTCTACACGCCGCAGGTCGCTGCTTCCCTGCGGTCCCTTCGCGACCAGCTCGACTACGACCTACGCCACACGAACATCCTCGTCGAGGAACACCTCCGACTCATCGGTCACACCGTCAGCTACCGCCACGGTCAACCACCGTCCCAGCTCGAGCTCGTCATCGTCGACGAAGCGGAACGGCTTACCGCCACCGCGATCGAGTGGCTCCGCGATCAGTACGACCGCACAGGCACAGCGCTGATCTTGATCGGGATGCCCGGCATCGAGAAGCAATTCGCGCACTACCCGCAGCTCTACAGCCGTCTCGGCTTCGCACACCAGTACCGCCCACTCGGCCACGACGAGCTGCTGTTCGTCCTCGAACGCCAGTGGCGAAAGCTCGGCCACACCCTCGACCCTGACGACTTCACCGACGCCCAAGCCGTCGCCGCCATCGAACGGATCACCCGCGGTAACTTCCGCCTCCTTGAACGACTCCTCCCGCAGATCCAACGCGTGCTCCGCATCAACGAACTCGACGTCATCACCAACGACGTCATCGAAGCCGCCCGCAGCACTCTTGTCATTGGCGTCAGCTAACAAGCCAAAGAACGATGCCCGAACCGGGCCATGAGGCGCTGCCGCTCACACGATCAGCCGCGAGAAGAAGGGCGGGGGCCTCACCATCCCCCGCCCTTTCATCGAGGGGCGGGGAGAGGCCTGCATCTCGCCGCAAGCGATCGCCGCCGCTGGGCCTTCGCGGGTAGAGCGTTTCGGGCACAAAAAAACCGACCCGAAGGCCGGCTGTTGGCGCGCACTATGAACGCAGGACGATTCTGACACATCTGGCGGGCATGCAGCAAGTACGTCGCACCCGCCAGATGTGCCGCCCCCTGGAGCTTGAGGGGGCCTCTGCACTCCGGCGGCCGCGAGGGCCAGTCACTTGGATCAGTGGTGGCCGTGAACGACGGCGTGCCCGAGGCCGCGGCTGATCATCCACCGGTTCACCGGGGTGGTCACGATGAACGCGATCACCAGGGAGAACGCGAGGGAGCCCCAGAACAGCCAGTCGTTCAGCTGCGCGTCCATGGCGCCGGGAACCGCGACGATGACGGTGTTGTCGATGATCTCCATCACGGCGATTGACACGGTGTCTGCGGCAAGGGCGACCTTGAACGCGGCGGAGAAGCTCAGCCCGGACCGGACGACGCCGCGCATGGTGAGGGCGTAGCCGAAGATGAACGCCAGCACGATCGACAGGATGATCGTGCCGGTGTTGTGCAGGCCGGTCGCGGTGCCGATGACCATGCCGAGGACTTCACCGATCGCGCAGCCGGTGAGGCAGTGCAGGGTCGCTTGTGCGGCCATCGTCCACGTCGTCGTCGCGTGACCGCCGCCATGGTTCTGGTGGTTGTCGTGGTCGGTCATGCTGTGGTGTTCGTGGGTGTCCATGTCGCTCCTATCGGGTGTGGAAGGTGCGGAGGCGGAGGCTGTTGCTGACGACGAAGACCGAGGACAGCGCCATTGCGGCGCCGGCGATCATCGGGTTCAGCAGGCCGGCCATCGCGAGCGGGATCGCGGCGACGTTGTAGGCGAAGGCCCAGAACAGGTTCACCTTGATCGTGCCGAGGGTGCGGCGGGCGAGCGCGATCGCGTCCGCCGCGGCGCTCAGGTCCGCTCGGATGAGGGTGATGTCGGCGGCTTCCATGGCCGCGTCGGTGCCGCTACCCATCGCGATCCCGAGATCCGCGGCGGCGAGAGCGGCGGCGTCGTTGACGCCGTCGCCGATCATCGCCACGGACCGGCCCTGCTGCTGCAGCCGGATGACGGTCCGGTACTTGTCTTCGGGGCGTACCTCGGCTTCGACGTCGTCGATGCCGACCTCGGCGGCGACCGTCCGGGCGACGTCTTTAGCGTCGCCGGTGAGCATGATCGTGCGCAGCCCCATGTCGTGGAGGCGTCGGATCGCGTCCGGGCTGGTCGGCGCGATGGTGTCCGCGACGCTGATGACGCCGCGGGCTGCGCCGTCCCATGCGACAACGACCGCGGTCGCGCCGCCCCGCTCTGCGGTCCGGACCGCGTCCGTGACCGCTTCGGGGATGGTGATGGCCCACTGGTCGGTCAACCACGCGGGTCGGCCGACGAGCACGAGGGTGCCGTCGACGACGGCTTGGACGCCGAGCCCGGCGGTGGACTGGAACGATTCCGCGGTGGGGTGGTCGGTGGCGGCTGCGGTGATGGCGCGGGCGATCGGGTGTTCGGATCCTGCTTCCGCGGCGGCGGCGAGGGCGAGCACCCGGGTGTCGGTTTCCCCACCGACGGCGGTCACCTGGTGGACGCTCATCTTGCCGGTGGTGACGGTGCCGGTCTTGTCGAGCACGACGGTGTCGATCCGGCGGGTGGCCTCGAGGACCTGGGGTCCGCGGATGAGGATCCCGAGCTGGGAGCCACGTCCGGTGCCGACGAGCAGCGCGGTGGGAGTTGCCAGCCCCAGGGCGCAGGGGCAGGCGATCACCAGGGTCGCAACGGCGGCGGTGAACGCGGCTTGCACGTCGCCGGTGAGCAGCAGCCACCCGATGAGGGTCAGCACCGCCAGGCCCATGACGATTGGGACGAACACGGCGGAGACCCGGTCGGCGAGGCGCTGCACCTCGGCCTTGCCGGTCTGCGCGGACACGACGAGCCGGCCGATGCGGGCAAGCTCCGTGTCGTGGCCGACGCGGGTGGCTTCGACGATGAGTCGGCCGCCGACGTTCACGGTCGCACCGGTGACGGTGTCGCCGGGGCCGGCCTCGACGGGGACCGCTTCACCGGTCATCACGCTGGTGTCGATCGCGCTCGTGCCATCGGTGATGGTTCCGTCGGTGGCGATGCGTTCACCGGGACGGACCACGAACCGGTCCCCGACCTGTAGTGCTGCGGTCGGCACCTCGGTTTCGACACCGTCTCGGAGCACCCGCGCAGTCGGTGCACCCAAGGCGAGGAGCGCCTGCAGGGCGGCGCCGGAGCGGTCCTTCGCGCGGGCCTCGAAGTACCGGCCGGCGAGGAGGAACACCGTCACCGCGGCGGCGACTTCGAAGTACGGCTCCGGAGCCGCGCCCGGGTGCGGGAACCAGGAGAACGCCATCTGCATCCCGATGTGCCCGGCGCCGCCGAACACCAGCGCCCAGACGGACCACACGGTCGCGGCGGCGACGCCGACGCTGACGAGGGTGTCCATCGTCGCGGCCCCATGCCGGGCGTTGATCGCGGCAGCACGATGGAACGGCCACGCACCCCACACAGCGACCGGCAGCGCCAGCACCAGAACGGCCCACTGCCATCCCGGGAACTGCAGGACCGGGACCATCGACAGCGCCACCACCGGGACGGCGAGCACCGTGGACACGATCAGGCGCCGACGCAGCGGCGCGAGCTCGTCGGTGTCCGCGCCGGCCGGTTCGGGCAGGTGCGCGCCGTACCCGGCCGCTTCAATGGTCCGGATCGCGTCGTCGACAGCGAGGTCCGCGGGGAGCGTGACGGAGGCGCTTTCGGTGGCGTAGTTCACGCTCGCGGTCACGCCGGGCAGCTTGTTCAGCTTCCGCTCGATCCGGTTCGCGCACGACGCGCAGGTCATCCCCTCGATGGTCAGCTCAACCGGCGGGGTGCTGGTCGTGGTCATGATGCGACCAACGTGTAGCCGGCCTCCTCCACAGCGGCGGAGACTTCCTCCTGCGGCAGGTTGCGGGTGCTGGTCACCCGAGCGGTGGAGACACCGCCGACGTTGAGGTCGATCGTCACGTCCGTGACGTCCGGCACGGCGGCGAGTTCCTCGTTGACACTCATCACGCAGTGCCCGCACGTCATGCCCGTGATGGCGTACGTGTTCGTCAGCTGCTCGCTCATCGTGGTGATCCCTTCGTCGTTCACGTTCATCAGGTACCCTAGGGGGGTACCGTAGCGAGTGTAACGCCGGTCGGGCGGATGTGTTCCCAATCCGCCGAACCGGCATCCGGAAAGAGGACGTGATGGCGAGCAGAACTGATCGGCGCGAAGAGGCGCGGCGGAAAGCCGCTGACCGCAGAGCGGAACAGCAGCGCAGTCGCACCCGCCGGTGGTGGCTGCTGGGCGCCGCCGTGGTCGTCGTCCTCGCCGCGGTCACCACGATCACGGTCGCCGCGCTGAACCGTGGCAACGACACGGCGCCAACAGCGTCCGGAGCGACGGCGGCACCGCCGTGGCCGGCCCCCGCGGATGCGGCGGCGCGGGCGAAGGCTGCCGGGCTCGAGGTGGCGGGGATGGAAGGTGCGGCGCTGCACACCCATCAGCATCTGTCCGTGTCCGTGGACGGGGAGCCGGTGGCGGTGCCGGCGAACATCGGCGTCGACGTGCAGCGGGGCGGCATGTCTGCACTCCACACCCACGACACCTCCGGCATCGTGCACGTCGAGTCCGCGAAGGTGCAGCCGTTCACCCTCGGACAGCTCTTTACCGAGTGGGACGTGACCTTGCGAGACGGGCAGGTCGGCGGGTACGTCGACGGGAAGAACGACCGGCACGTCGCCGTGTTCGTCAACGGCACCCGCACCACCACGCCGCTGCCGGATCTGGAACTGCAGGACCAGCAGGACATCGCCATCGTCATCACCCGTGGGTCCGGTACGCCGATCGCGCCGACCCCGTTCGATTGGTCGACGGCGGCATGAGCGCCGCTACCGTAATCGGTGAACCCCGAGGAGCGTCCATGACCGACACCACCGCGCCCGCAGCAGAGCACCACCACGGGTACATCACCGCGAAGGAGGACTACCTCAAACGGTTGCGCCGCATCGAGGGGCAAGCCCGCGGCCTGCAGCGGATGGTCGATGAGGAGCAGTACTGCATCGACATCCTCACCCAGGTGTCCGCGATGACGAAGGCGCTGCAATCCGTCGCGCTCGGCCTGCTGGATGACCACCTCGCGCACTGCGTCACCGACGCCGTCGCCGAAGGCGGCGACGAGGCGGCGGTGAAGCTGAAGGAAGCCTCCGACGCGATCGCCCGCCTCGTGCGCGCCTAACCAGCTCTCCGCCCGCCAGACGGGGCGGTTGTCCTCTCAGCGCTCGTCCTGCACCATAGAACCCGCACCCCGACCAGTCATCAGTACGGATCCGCATGCTCACCACCGCGAACACCACGCGCCGCCGCCTGCTGCTGCAGGCCACGGCGGTGCTGGCGTTGCTGCTGCTGGTCGGGTTCACGGTCCTGATGCACAGCATGCTCGGCCACGCGACCACCGGCGAGCACGCCATGACCGCCATGACGGCCGAGCACACCCACAGCGACGCAGCCGAGCACGCTGCCGCGCCGGCTGGCGCGGTGGTGAGCGTGCTCAGTGATGCTGGCTGCGATGGCGGCCTGTGCGCGCTGATGTGCTCCCTGATGGGGATGGCCTGCGCGCTGACGATCGCCCTCTTCGCGTGGGCGCTTCTGCGCACCCGGAACGGCGGGGTCCTCTACGTCCTCGCACGCCTCCTCGCCCTCGGGGACCGTGTCGCACGCCGCGTCGCGGCACCCAAGCCGCCATCACTGACGGCGCTGCAGATCATCCGTATCTGATCCATCCCCGGCGGGAGCGCTCCCTTCGGAAGCTCTCGCATGCCCAGAACACGGGCAGGTATTCGCCTGCCCGGAACACCTGACGCATCACGGGAACGGATCCATGAACACCACCATCACGCGCACCCTCGCGGCCACCGCCGCCCTCACCATCGGCCTCACCCTCGCCGGATGCTCCACCAACAACGCCGGCTCCTCGGACAACTCCTCCTCGTCGTCCTCGTCGTCCTCGTCGACGCACAATGACCAGGACGTGACGTTCACGCAGGGGATGCTGCCGCACCACAAGCAGGCCATCGAGATGAGCGACATGCTCCTCGCCAAGGGCTCCGACGTGGACCCCGACGTCGTCACGCTCGCGAAGCAAATCAAGGCCGAGCAGGCACCGGAGATCAAGACGATGACCGGCTGGTTGAAGGCCTGGGGCGAGCCCACGGAGATGTCGAGCATGTCCGGGATGGATCACTCCTCCATGTCGGGCGGGATGATGTCCGACGCCGATATGAACGCCCTCGACAGTGCCTCCCCGGCGGACGCCGGGAAGCTGTTCCTGCAGCAGATGGTCGAGCACCACACCAGCGCTGTCGACATGGCGAAGACCGAAGTCGATAAGGGCAAGAACACCGACGCGGTCGCGATGGCGAAGTCGATCGTGTCGAGCCAGACCGAGCAGATCAGCCAGATGAAGGACATGCTCGCGTCGATGTGACCCCGGCCGTGGGTCGCGGCGGTGTCCCCCCTCCCTGCCGCGATCCGCGACCGGCTTTCCCCCTCTCCCGCTCGAGCACCCCGCCGAGCGGCCCTGTTTCTTCTGACGTGCTCATCCCCGTCCGCCGTCTTTCTTGGAGCCTGCCTGTGCCCCAGCAGCACCCCCACACCCCCACTGCAACGCCGCTGACGCGCCGCGAAGCCCTCGCCGCAGAACGCGCCACACCCCCCGCTCCGCGGACGCCCCGCATCCGCCGGACCCCCGCTGTCGTGAGTCGGCCGCCGCTGCCCGCCGTGACGGTGGCCGCGCCGGCTCCGACGCGGACGTTCCGATCCCGGGCGCTGGCGGCGATTCCGCTGACCGGTGCTGCTGCGGCGATGGCGCTGTTCACCGCCGCGGCGCTTCCCGCGCAGGCATCTACCGGCCCCGCCGTCACCGTGCCCGGCGGCACCCCGTCCGCTACCGGGCAGAGCTTCACCGCGACCGGGCTGACCGTGACCGTTGACCGGGACGGCTACACCGTCACCAAGCCCGCCGTGAAGCCCGTGATCACCAAGACGACCACCAGCACCACGAACAGCGCCACAGCAGCGGCAGGTAGCACGGCTGCAGTCGCGCCCACCGGGACGATCGTGAACACCGGCGCCGGCGATATCCGCTGGCCCGTCGCCGGCAGCATCCGGGTCAGCTCCCCGTTCGGCCCCCGCCTCGCCCCGTGCGCGGCGTGCTCGTCGATCCACCAGGGCGCCGACATCACCCCCGGCGCCGGCACCCCCATCGGCGCCGTCGCCGCCGGCACCGTCCGAATCTCGGGCACCCACCCGGAGTACGGCCAGTACGTCATCATCGACCATCAGATCGACGGTCAGACCATCTCCACCCTCTACGCGCACATGATCTTCGGCTCGTCACCGCTGCATGCCGGGCAGAGCGTCGCCGTCGGGCAGCTCGTCGGCCTCGTCGGCAACACCGGCGCCAGCACCGGCGCCCACCTGCACCTGCAGGTCATGCTCGGCAGCAGCACCCCAATCGACCCCATTGCCTGGCTTACAACGAATGCCGGGCGCACCTTGTGAGCGGCGCCCACTCAGCCCGCTCCGCGGCAACCATCCGATCGCGCGCCGACGATCGCCTCCGGGCCGGCGGCAGCGTTGTGGAGAGCCGGCCGGCTGCACGTCGCCGATCATCGGTCGATACCGATATGATCGGCGTATGACGATCACTTGCCGGATGATGGTTCCCGTGTCTCGGCCGCCGCTTGTTGAGTCGAACCGATGATCGGCACGATTGCGGCGGCGGTGGGTCTCTTTGCTGCCACCAACATCGATGACGTCGTGGTCCTGACGGTTCTGTTCCTTGCATCGACGCGTGGAACGTTGCCGGGGTGGAAGGTCGTCGTCGGTCAGTACGCCGGCTTCATCGCCCTCGTCGCGATCAGTGTCCTCACTGCTGCGGGGCTCACCATCGTTCCGGACAAGTGGGTGGGACTGCTGGGGCTCATCCCCCTGGGTATTGGTCTGGTGGGGTTGGTCCGTGCTCTGCGACGACGCGGTGATGACGACGACGATGACGACGACTCGGCAGTGCGCGCCGGCGGGGTCCTCGGAGTCGCCGGGATCACCATCGCCAACGGCGCCGACAACATCTCCCTCTACACGCCGGTGTTCCGGACGACCCCGATCCCGGACACCGTGGTCACGATTGCGGTGTTCCTCGTGCTCGTCGCGGTGTGGTGCCTCGTGGCTCGCTTCGTGGGGACGAACAAGACCGTCACGGAAGCCCTCGAGAAGATCGAGCACTGGCTCGTGCCCGCCGTGTTCACGGGCCTGGGCCTCTACATCCTGATCGAGTCCGGCGTGATCGTGCGCCTCATCGACGTGCTCTCGTGAGAGCAAGCATCCGAGTGGTCGTGGTGCTGCTGATCGCCGCGGCCGCGCTCACCATCGACCAGCTCACCAAAGCGTGGGCACTGTCCGGCCTCGGCCCGTCGCGCACAATTGAGCTGGCTCCGGGTGCGACCCTCCAGCTCGTGTTCAACCCAGGCGTCGCTTTCAGCCTCGGCAGCGAGATGGGGCCGCCGCTCGCACTCGGCATCATCGCCCTGACGTTGTGCCTGGCAACGTGGGCAGTCGTGCGCGCCGTGCGCGGCGCCGACATGCTCGCCACTGGGCTGATGAGCGTCGCCGTCGGCGGCGCCGCAGGCAACCTCTGGGACCGCATCACCCGCGCCGAGTCCGGGCCACTCACCGGCGAAGTCGTCGACTTCATCAACATCGACTGGTTCGCCATCTTCAACGTCGCCGACATCTTCGCCACCCTGGGGATCGCCGGATTCGCGATCCGCTTCCTGATGCCGGGCAGGCACAAGGACGAGCCCGCGCCCACGGAGCGATCAGCGTGAACGGGAACCCCTTCGCGGAAGCGATCCTCAGCGGACAGCTCCTGATCGCCGTGCCGGTCGCACTCCTGGCCGGGCTGGTGTCCTTCCTCTCACCATGCGTCCTCCCACTCGTCCCCGGGTACCTCGGCTTCATCGGCGGTGTCGCAGAGCAACGCCGCCGCAGCACGCTCACCCTGGGCGTGCTCCTGTTCATCCTCGGCTTCACCGTCATCTTCGTCGCCTACGCCGCCGCATTCGGCGCCGCCGGCTTCTGGCTGATCCGCTGGCGCGACCTGCTCACGCAGATCCTCGGCGGCTTCGTCATCATCATGGGACTCGTGTTCATCGGCCGCTTCGGGATCCTGCAGCGCACCCTCAAACCACGATGGAAACCGGCCACCGGCATCGCCGGCGCACCCCTGCTCGGGATCGTGTTCGGGCTCGGCTGGACCCCCTGCCTTGGCCCGACCCTCACCGCGATCAACCTGCTGAGCCTGCAAGCCGCGAGCACCTGGAACGGCGTCCTGCTCGGCATCGCCTACTGCCTCGGACTCGGCATCCCCTTCCTCCTCCTCGCCCTTGGAACCACCTGGGCCACCACCGCGATCAGCCGCGTTAAACGGCACCTACGGACCGTGAACCTGATCGGTGGTGGCACGCTGATCCTCATCGGTGTCCTCATGGTCACCGGACTGTGGTCATCGCTGATGTACACGGTCGGCGCACACATCGGCCAGTACGTCACGCTCCTCTAACACCCAGGTGCAGCCCGCTGCAACGCATGGTCGACGGCGGCATCCCCATGGTCACGATCGAGCAAGCACCGCCCCAGAACCAATGGCCGACCTTGAACGCACGAACCGCGCTACGCCGATATCATCGGCATATGCCGATCGTAGAAGCGCGGGGCGATCTTGCCGCGGTATCGCTGTTCCACTCTCTCGCAGACCCGACCCGGCTGCGCATCCTGCGCCGACTCCGCCACGGGGAAGCTCGCGTGAGCGACCTCGTCGCGGAGCTCGGTCTTGCCCAATCGACCCTCTCCGAGCACGTCGCGTGCCTTCGCGACTGCGCACTCGTGGAGGGGCGGGCGCAGGGCCGGCAAGTGTTCTACAGCCTCGCCCGTCCGGAGTTGATGGACCTCCTCGAGTCCGCGGAGACACTGCTGCAGGCCACCGGCTACCAAGTCGATCTCTGCGGCACCTATGGCTCGGACGCGAGGGCTGGCGAATGAGCACGCTCACCGAAACCGAAACGGAGCAGCTCACCCGACGAGGGCTCCGCCTCGCGCAGTTCACCGTCGCATACAACGTCCTCGAAGGAATCGTCGCCATCACGGCTGGGATCGCCGCGGGACTCGTTTCCGTCATCGGGTTCGGTATCGACTCCGGAATCGAATCGATCGTCGCCGTGCTGGTGGGCATCCGCCTCGCCGCCAGGCTCCGCCACGGCGAAGCGGACGAGGGTAAGGAGCGACGCACGTTGAAGTTCGTCGCCGTGACGTTCTTCCTCCTCGCCGCCTACGTCGTGATCGATGGCATCCGCAGCCTGATCACCCACGAAACACCGGAGACCTCCCCGGTCAGCATCGTGCTGCTGGTCCTCTCGATCATCGTCATGCCGGTCCTCGCCGCACTCAAGACCCGAGTCGGCAAGAAGCTCGACGACCCGCTCATCCTCGCCGACGCGGCAGAAACTCGAATCTGTGTCCTCCTCAGCGTCGCGACCCTCATCGGACTCCTCCTCTACACCCTCACCGGCGCAGCCTGGCTCGACCCCGTCGCAGGATTCGTCATCGCCCTCTTCGCCATCCACGAAGGACGCGAAGCGTGGGAAGGCGAACTCGTGGAAGACGACGATGACGACTGAAACGACCGCTTCATAGCGACACCGAACACCGCTCAAAAGCTGACACAAAGCGAAGCTGCTCACACTCTGTGCCTCGCGGGGCGAAGAGCGGACCAACGGGATGCAGAACACCACCGCAACGCGCACAGCTGCAGATGAGCAAACTGGGGCTGCCTCGCGTTGCGATCAGAGCCGCGAGAAGAAGGGCGGGGGCCTCACCAACCCCCGCCCTTTCAGCTGCTGGACGCAACAGCTAACCCGGCGTCACCTCGGACGGACGGGCTCGTCTTCAACCCAAGCATTGCCTTCAGTCTCGGACGGGACATGGTTCACCGCTCGCGGCCGGCATGATCGCCCTCACGCCGTGCCTGGCGACGCGGGCTGATGTTGCCGATGGGGCTGCTATCCACTGAAGTAGGTCAGCGTTCTACCTAGTGGGTGCTGCGGAGCAGGAGCCGCGGCAAGTATTTGTCTGTCAGGGGCAGCCTGTTGCATGCTCACTCCCGCTCCGACGGCAGCACGGTTACGGTGACCCGGTCCGGGATCTGGAGCGGATCACGCGCGTGGTCGTCGTGCAGCGCGAACTCCGTTGGCGATGACGACCACCTCGGCGAGCTCGTGAACAAGGACGACACCAGCCAGGCCGAGCGCTCCGGCCAGGGCGAGCGGGAACAGGACGACGATGATCGCGAGGGAGAGTCCGATGTTGCTGGTCATGATGCGACGTCCCCGGCGTGCGTGCAGGAGCGCTGCCGGGATGGCGCGCAGGTCGGTGCCGGTGAATGCGACGTCGGCGGATTCGACGGCTGCAGCGGCACCGGTGGCGCCCATCGCGATGCCGACGTCTGCGGACGCGAGGGCGGGCGCGTCGTTCACGCCGTCGCCGATCATCGCCACGGTACCGTTGCGTCGGAGTTCGTTGACCGCGGATGCTTTGTCCTGTGGGAGCTGTTCGGCGCGGACGTCGTGGATCCCAGCGCGGGCGGCGAGCGTGGTGGCGGTGCGTTGATTGTCGCCGGTCAGCATGAGGGTGCGGATGCCCGCTTCGTGCAGTGCTGTGATGGTTTCGGCGGCTTCGTCGCGCAGCTCGTCGCGGACGCCGACGACGCCGGTGATGACGCCGTCGATTTCGACCACCACGACGGTTTCACCGTTGCGCTCGAGCCGGTCGATGTCTGCCTGGAGTGTTCCGGCTTGCAGCCAGCGCGTGCTGCCGACTCGGACTCGTCGCCCGTGGACCTCTCCGGTGAGACCGCGGCCGGGTTCTTCCGTGACGTCGAATGCTGCCGGCGGCTGGTCCACGGCGTTGGAGATCGCTGCTGCGAGCGGGTGGGTGCTGTGTCGTTCGAGTGCAGCTGCTGCCGTGAGGATGTCCTGGCGGTCGTGACCGGGGGCGGTGACGACGTCGACGACTTCGGGGGCGTTGCGGGTCAGCGTGCCCGTCTTGTCGAACGCGACCGCGGTGACGGCGCCGAGCTGCTCGAATGCCGCTCCGGACTTGATGATGACGCCGAACTTGCTCGCCGACCCGATCGCGGAGATCACTGTGACGGGCACGGCGATTGCGAGTGCGCACGGGGATGCTGCGACAAGGACAACGAGTGCGCGCTCGGTCCACGTCGCCGGGTCACCGACGATGAACCCGAACACGACGACGAGCGCCGCGACGATGAGTACGACCGGGACAAGGGGGCGGGCGATGCGGTCCGCAAGACGGGCGCGTTCACCCTTCCGGGATTGTGCATCTTCGACGAGTCGCACGATGGTTGTCAGGGAGTTGTCGTGGCCATCCGCTGATGCCTCGATCTGCAAGGCGCCCTGCCCGTTGACCGATCCGGCCGGGACCGAGTCGCCGGGACCCACTTCGACAGGGATGGACTCGCCGGTCACTGCGGACGTGTCGAGGCTGCTCCGACCAGCGGTGACGATGCCGTCTGTGGCGACCCGTTCCCCGGGGCGCACCACCAGCAGGTCCAACGCTCGGATCTCCTGCGCCGGGATCTCAACCTCTCCTGAGAGTCGAGAGACGCGGGCGGTGTTGGGGATCAGGTCCAGCAGGGCGCGGAGGCCTTGCCGTGCGCGGTCCATCGCCCGGTCCTCGAGAGCTTCAGCAATTGAGAACAGGAACGCCAGCGCGGCTGCTTCTGCGACCTTGCCGAGCAGAACCGCGCCGATCGCGGCGATCGTCATCAGCAGACCCACGCCCAGTCGGCCCCGGAGTACCCGACGGATCGCGCCGGGGACGAACGTCCACGCTCCGGCGAGCAGCGCGGCGCCGTGCACGATGGTGCCCGCGACGGTGAAACCGCTCCAGTCGAGCCCATAGCCGATCAGCAGGAACACGCCGGCGAGGGCCGGGAACAGTAGCGCCCGATCGCGCCAGACGGGGACGAGTCCGTCGTCGTCGTGCTCCGATGCCGCGGCGTCGTGATTGCAGCAGTCATCGTCGGCGTGGCCGTGTGAGTCGGTGCCGGTCACTTGCAGGCTCAGCTCGCTTTCTGGCCGACGCACCTGCACGGCAAGCGGCTGGCGTTCCTGCCCCTCCTCCGGCCCGCAGCATTCGCGGCTCATCGGATCGCCTTCATATCCTGCAGGACACTGGACGTCGTCGTGTCGCAGCACAACGGCACGTCGCATGCGGGGTCGGCACAGTCGACGCCGTCATCGACAGCGAGGACCACCTCGACGAGCGCTTCCAACGCCTTCGTAATGTGCGGGTCCGCGATTTCGTAGCGGGTGCGGCGGCCCTCCGGGGTCGCGACGACGATGCCGCATCCGCGCAGGCACGCGAGGTGGTTCGACACGTTGGTCCGCGTGAGCGTCAGCTCGTCAGCCAGCCGGGCCGGGTACCCCGGCTCGTCCAGCAAGCTCAACAGGATCCGAGAACGGGTCTCATCCGCCATCGCCCGGCCGAGCCGGTTCATCACGTCAAGCCGCGAAGCAAGTGTCAGCATGCGATGACCATACAGCGCATGATGACCAATCGCCAGTTGACCAGGTCCCGCCGCTTAGCGCGGGCCCCGGGTTTCAACCGCGTGCATCTGGGCGCCACGTCGATCCAAGTTTCAATCACACTGGTTAAGCCTGCGCTTGCACCATCGGCCTCCGCGACGGTGCAGCTTGACGGTGTGCACGACGCGAGAGGCGGTGTTCTGCGCGCCGCTCGGAATCGCAGCGATGGTCCTCGCCGCATCAGCTAAACGTTCAGTAGCTGGGGCGCCGAACCGGGCCGACAAGCGCTCGTCGTTTCGAGTTCACCCGGGGTAGCTAGCGTCGCGGACGATGCTGCCTCGGGAGTATGGCTCGTTCCGAGCCGACGTGCACGCGATCCGGGCTGTCGCCGTGGCGCTTGTGGTGCTGTATCACGTGGATTTCGGCTGGTTCCGTGGCGGCTTTGTGGGAGTGGATGCCTTTTTCGTCGTCTCCGGGTACCTCATCACCACCCAGCTCGCTCGAGAGCTCCAGTCTCAGGGGCGGATAGACCTCCCGAGGTTCTGGGCTCGCCGTGTTCGCCGATTGGCGCCTTCGGCGCTGGCCGTCCTCGTCACCGTTGGAATCGCCGCAGCGGTGTTGTATCCGAAGGAAGACTGGCCGAAGGTTGGGGGGCAGTTCGCCGCGAGTGTGGCCTACGTCGAGAATTGGGCGCTTGCCGCGTCGAGGACTGACTACCTTGCGGCTGGCACACCGTCCACTCCGTTTGAGCATTTCTGGTCACTCAGCGTCGAGGAGCAGTTCTACATCGGCTGGCCGGTCCTGCTCCTGGTGGTGTGGAAGTACGTTCCACGAAAATCGGCGTTGCGCTGGGTCGTGGGGGCAGTGACCGGAGCCTCAGTCGTCAGTTCCATCTGGTTGACGGTCTCAGACCCCGCAGCTGCGTACTTCTGGCCGCATACGCGCGCATGGGAGTTCGGCGTCGGTGCATTACTGGCGTTGCTTGGGCCAAACCCCGGGCGACGGTTCTCGGTTCCTGCGCGGCTGCGGTTTGGAACTGCTCTGTTCGGTTGGATGGGCCTGATTGGTGCCGGCGTCGCACTCTCGGCAAGGGTGCCGTACCCAGGCATTGCTGCAGCGATCCCCGTCACGGCGACCACTCTGATCATCGCCGCAGGCGCCGAGGGCGGGGTGATCGGGGTGATGCTGCGTTGGAGTCCGGTGCTCTGGCTTGGCGCCATCTCGTACCCGTTGTACTTGTGGCACTGGCCGGTCGCGCTGTTGCTCCCGCGACTTGTTGAACTACCACCGCCGGTTCGAATCGTCGCCACTGTCGTGTTCGCGCTGATCCTCGCCCAGTTGACACACGTCTTGATCGAGAAGCGCGTTCGTTCCGGCTTGCTCTCACGGTACCGTCCAGCCACTGTTCTCGCCGGCGCGGCAGGTCTGATGGTGGTGTTGCTGATCGTCCCGACCGCGGGCTGGGCGGCACTGCAGAGTCAGGAGCGTCGGGACCGGGATGTCGTGTCCATGTTGCGCGGGGACGGCTGCTTCGGTGCTGCTGCTGCGTGGAACCGTTCCTGCCGGCTCAGCGGTGATCCGCGACAACCATTCACCCCGGCGACCTTGACCGCGGCGTACGACATCGACCCGACCTGGGACAAGTGCCAGGCGCAGACGACCGCAGCGCGCAGCTGCGTGGTCGGGGTGCGAGGGGGCACTCGGGTGGCGTTGATTGGGGATTCCCACGCGCACCAGTGGTCGTCGGTGTTGATACAAATTGCTCGCGCACGAGGCTGGGAGCTGCACCTCTATGTCAAGGGCGGGTGCGACTTCTCACGCGTGCGATGGTCGGACGTGTCGGACACGAATCAACGTCGATGCGCCATCTGGAACGACGACGTCGACCGCTCGTTGGAAGCCGAAGCCCCCTACACGCTGGTCTTCACGGCCGCTCGTGCGGACCTCCGCGGACGACCGGTGGGAGCTGACCATGATCGGGCGGCGCAGCGCGGCTACCGCGCGTCATGGGATCCGGTGATTACCCGAGGGGCCACTGTCCTTGCGATTCGGGACACCCCCGCAGCTGGGACCGGTGTGCAACGTTGCCTCGACGTGAATCCGGGTGCTGTCTCCCGCTGTCGATTGAGCACAGGACGAGCGTTCGCGGCGAAGGACTACCTCGCTGTTGCGGCGCAGCGCATCCGCGGTGCACAGGTGCTGGATCTGACGTCGTCGTTCTGTCGTGCTGGGTGGTGTCCTGCGGTGGTTGGGAACGTGCTTGTGTATCGGGACTCGCAGCACATCACCCGCACCTACGCGAACACTCTCACTCGTCCCCTGCAGCGCACCATCACGGCAGCACTGGCTCGAGCCTCACCAGCGACGAAGCGAACGGTAACGGCTGAGATCACTCGCGCGAGCGATCTCGCCCGTTCATCGCGGCGAGCTGTTCGTTGTAGGCGCGAAGCTCAGCGTCGCCGTCGCGTTGCGCCTGACGGTCCAGGCGTTTGGCGTCGCGTTTGTCTGACTTGACCCAGTTCCGCACGACGAGCAGTGCGACGAACACCATCGGCAGTTCGGACGCGCCCCAGGCGATGCCGCCGCCGGTGTGCTGGTCAGCGAGGAGTGCGGCTTCGTTGGTTTGCCCGAGTGCGCGGAACCAGTCGAGTGCGTAGACCTCGGTTGAGGTCATCACTGCGACGCCGAAGAACGCGTGGAACGCCATTGTCGCCAGGAGCGCGATGATGAGGATCGGGTAGGCGGGCCGTTGCGGGCCCGGGTCGATGCCGACGAAGACCCAGAAGAATAGGTAGCCGCTCAGCACGAAGTGGACGACCATGACGATGTGCCACTCGTGTGACTGCATCGAGGCTTGGAACGCCGGGGTGAAGTAGAACACCACAAGGGACCCGGCGAAGATGATCCCAGCGACGGCGGGCTTGCCGAGGAACTGCATCCAGCGGGAGTGTACGAAGAGCATCAGCCACTCACGGGCGCCGCGTGAGCCGTCGTTGCGGACCGGCAGCGTGCGCAGCGCAAGGAGCACCGGGCCGCCGAGCACGAGCGGCAGCGGGACGAACATCATCAGCAGCATGTGCTGGATCATGTGCGAGGAGAAGTGGATCATGCCGTAAACGGCGGGGCCGCCGTTCATCGTCCAGATAAAAATCAGGCAGCCCGTGACCCAGCTGATTGTCCGACCGACCGGCCAGCTGTCGCCGCGCTTGTGGAGCTTGCGGACGGCGAAGAGGTACCAGCCGATGCCGATGAGGGCGAGAGCGGTCCATGCCCAGTCCCAGTGCCACGCGCTCAGGAAGTTCTGCAGGGTCTGGGTGGGCGGGTAGGTGAACCCGATCAGCCCGTCACGTGTGTCTGCCCCGGTTTCCGGCGTCTGCGGGATCGGCGGTTGGCTCCGGGACACCGCGACGGAGGCGCCGATCGCGACCGCCATGAAAATGATCTCGGCGAGAGCGAACCGGACGAACAGCCGACGGTTGGCGGGGTCGCGGAGAAGCCCTGGCACGAGTTTTCTGCGCTGCGCGACGCCGGCGATGCCGAGAAGGATGAGCGCCGATGCTTTGACGGTGATCAGCCAGCCGTATGAGGTGGTGATCAGGTCGACGGGGCCGGTGAGTCGGAGTGCCGCGTTGACGATTCCGGAGAAGGCAACAGCGGCGAAGGACCAGCCGGCGAGGGTCGAGTAGCGAGCGACAACACGGCCGGTGCTGCCCTGGGTCATCGTGCGCAGCAGCAGTACCGCGGTGAGCCCGCCAACCCAGACACATACGCCGATTAGGTGGATCGCGAGGGAGTTCACGGCGTTGGCGTGCTCGAGGGATCCAGCTGCGTGACCCGACAGCGACAGCGGCAGGAGGGCGAAGATGGCGAAGACCGTCGCGACGGCGATGCTGGTCACACGTGTTGCGGAGGCGGCGATGATCGTGGCGACCAGGACCGCGGTTGCGGAGACGAGGTACACCTGACCGGCTTCCAGGCGGAAGAGGAACTCCGGAAAAGTTCGGGCGAACACGGAGCTCGTGATCGGCGCGCCGATGGTGTTGGCGCCGGTGAACACGATTCCGGCCACGGCGGCGAGGAACCACAGCGCGCCGCTCCACGCCGCCCAGCGTGCGGCCCGGTACTGCATCCAGGAGAGCCGGCCCCGTTCCTTCCGCTGACCGGGCAGCGCGAACGCTGCGACGATGAGCAGCCCGATCGTCACTGCAGCCATGGCGTCGTGGACCACTCGCGCGACAGGTAGGCCGTAGTCGACAAGCCGGCCGGCGTCGACGAGCTGTGTTGCTTCCCCGAGCGCCCCGGTCAGGGTGAGCCCGAGCAGCGCGCATGCCAGTGCGAGTGGCACTGAGATGGTGAGTGTCGAGCGAACTGCCACGGTGTCGGGCGCTACCTCAATGGGTGCGGTGCGCGTGTCTGCCGAGCGGTGGTTCGTGTCAGTCAATGGGTCATCACAAGTCGTTGTCGGGCCGCTGTTTCCTTGGTGCGCAGCAGGCTCAGGGGCGGAGGTAGATGCGCGGGATCAGACGTGGGGGGTGTGTTCGTGTTGGCTGTGTCCAGCCGGTTCCAGCTGGAACGTGGAGTGCTCAACACTGACATCGAAGTGTTCCGCGACGCACCGCTGCAGGTCGTCGAGCAAGGCCGGCACGCTGCCGTCGGTGAAGCATGCGGAGTCGATGCTGACATGCGCGGTGAGCACCGGAAGGCCGGTCGCGATTTGGGACGCGTGGAGATCGTGCACGTCAATCACGTGTTTCCGCTCGAGCAGGTGTGCGCGGACGTCGTCGAGGTTCAGGCCCGTGGGGGTGGCCTCCAGCAGCACATTCAGGGTCTCTCGGAGCAGCTTGAACGCCCGCGGCAGAATGAGTATGCCGATGAGGAGACCTGCAATGGCATCAGCCCCGCCCCAACCGGTGATGGCGATGACGATCGCTGCGATGATGACGGCGACTGATCCGAGAGCGTCGTTGAGGACTTCGAGGAACGCAGCGCGCAGGTTGAAGTTCGCGTTCCGGCCGGAGGCGAGCACCAGGATCGACGCGATGTTGCCGGCGAGGCCGATGATGCCGAAGACGAGCAGCCCGCCGGAAGCGATCTCCGGGGGTGCGAAGAGCCGCTGCACCCCTTCGATGAGGACGAACAGTCCGACCGCGAGCAGGACTGCCGCCTGTCCCGTGGCGGAGAGCACCTCGGCGCGGGCGAAGCCCCAGGTGCGCTTCGCGGTCGCGGGTCGTCGTGCGAGGTTCGCTGCGACGAGTGCGGTGGCTAGCCCGCCGGCGTCGGTGAGCATATGCGCTGCGTCGACGAGGAGCGCGAGGCTGTTCGTCGCGATCGCGCCGATGATCTCGGCCACAAGAATCGTTGCGGTGATGCCGAACGCGATCGCGAGCCGGCGGCGGTTCACCGCGTGCGCGTCGATGCCATGATCGTGTGAGGTGCTCATGCGTCGTGCTCCGTGTTGTGGTGGTGACGGACCACGTCGCCGACGGTGTGCTCGGCCTGGAAGATCGCATCGTGCACGAGCTTGTTCGCGTGGTCGTTCGCGAGGCGGTAGTAGACCCGGTTGCCGTCTTGCCGAGTGGTGACCATGCGGGCCATGCGCAGCTTCGCGAGGTGCTGAGACACGGCAGCCTGCGACCGGTCGACGACGGCAGCGAGATGCCCCACCGGCATCTCTTCCTCACGCAGTGCGAGGACGAGGCGGATACGTGTCGGGTCGGCGAGCATCGCGAAGATCTCTGCGGCTAGTTCGACGTGCGCGTCATCGAACTCCGCCTGCCCAACATTCGTGTATTCGCTCATGCGAATATAGTTGCATGTTGATGGTGGTGTGTCTACCGTCGGGTGGCATGGAACCGTTGGCGTGGATACCGACCGCACCGCCGACTGTCGCTGCGTTGCTCGCACCGACGTTGCAGCCCGTGCCCGTGATCCCTGTCATCGCGGTGCTGCTCGCTGCTGGGTACGTGACCGGATGGCTACGCTTACGACTGCAACGCCGAACGTGGCCGGTGTGGCGTGGCGTGCTGTTCCTGACCGGATGCGGACTGCTTGCCGTCACGATGGGTGCCGGCATCGAGGGGTACGGCTTCGTACTGTTCTCCGCGTTCATGTTCCAGCAGCTCACACTGATGATGACGGTTCCGCTACTGCTTGTCCTCGGCGCACCGGGCACGTTGCTCCTCCGAGCAACACCGCATCGAGGTCCCGGTCGGCTGGTGTTGCAGACGGCGGTGTTCGGGCTGCGGTCACGGCTCGGCCGGTTCTTGCTGCATCCCGGGTTCATGATCCCGCTGTTCCTCATCACCTTCTACGGCCTCTACCTCACCAGCGCCGCGGACGCCCTCCTCCAGACGTGGGCCGGACATGTCGGCCTCGAGCTCGCATTCCTCGCCGCTGGAGTGCTCTTCACCGCCCCGCTGATCCCAACCGACCCACTGCCACGCCGACAAGGGCACCTCGGCCGACTCCTGGATGCGTTCCTGGAGATGCCGCTGCACGCCTTCTTCGGAGTGATCCTGATGATGGCGACCGTGCCACTCGTACCCGCGTTCACCAACATTCCTGCCTCCTGGGGCATCACCGCAGTCGGCGACCAAGCGTTCGCGGGCGGCCTTGCGTGGTCGTATGGGGAAGCACCCTCACTCGCCCTAGTGCTGATCCTGATGACCAGCTGGTTCCGCCACGAATCCCGGAAGAGTCGAGAGCGGGACCGTGAGATCGATCGCGATGGTGACCCGGACCTCGAGGCCTACAACGCGCACCTCGCACGGCTGCAAGGACGAACAACCTCACCCCACGAGCAGCACGGATGACCCACCGGCACCGCATGCTCAGGCACCCCGGACACACCCAGCGAACTCACCTGTACCCCTTGACAGCGTCCTGCACAATGGATGCGGCCGCACCGATCGGGCCATCCTCATCATGACGACACTTCGCCACCTCCTCCCGCTCCGGCTGCTTCGTGCTGCCACCGCGGTGATCGCAGCCGTTCTGTTGTTGCTCGGTGCGATGACGTTGCAAAACCTGGCCGCGCACACGGACGACCCGGTGGCGAGCCTCACTGGCGCATCTACCGTGTCCGAACTGGAACAGGGCACCTCCGGTACCGCCCACGTGGACCAGCATGAGGGCGTCAGTGGAATCTTCTGCGCATTGTTGGGGCTGGCGGCGTTGGTGATGAGTGCCGGCCTCGTCCTGGCACTGCTCGCGCACGACCTCCGCCGGCCGTTGTTCTCCTTGTCCCGGGTCCTCGCCAGACTGCGGCCGCGGCTCATCCGGCACGACCAGACAGCGGTCTCGCTGACGGTCCTGTCGATCGCACGCGTCTAATTCTCCTTCCGGACGACCCCGCAACGCGGGGACGTCAAAAGCGTCCTGCCCGCTTAACGGAAGCCTTCCTGCAGACCTGTGACGAACCAGACCGCCCTCGTACCCGATTCCCCAACTCCCCTCACGCGACGCGCAGCCCTCGACGCTGAACGCCACGCCCAGCGAGCACGCACCCCTCGGCAGCTCCAACACCGGCCACTTCCCCGTCCGCGACCCATCGCCGGCGCGCCCTCCCCCGCTCGCCCGAGGAGGGCTGTCTCCTCGCAGCTGGTGTTGACCAGTGCGGCAGCAGCCGTCGTGCTCTTCGCAACTGCCGCACTGCCCGGGCCGGCAACGGCGTCCGTGGCCGCGCCGGCGACAGCCCTCACCCCCGGTGTGAGCGGGCAGAGCCTCCAGGTAGCAGCCGCCGCATTGGACCCAACTGCCCAACGCGACTCCTTCACCGTCAGCACCCCAACAGTGGTCGGCAGCGCACCGGCTACCGCGGCCGGTGAGGTGGGCGCCGTCACCGGCGGGGGCGATGTTCGCTGGCCGTTCCCCGGTCCGGTGCCGCAGAGCTCCGGCTTCGGATATCGCATCGCGCCATGCGCCACCTGCTCGACAGCGCATCAGGGCCTCGACCTCACCCCCGGAGCTGGAACTCCCATCGGTGCGGTCGCCGCGGGCGTGGTCCGCGTCTCCGGCATGCACTCTGAGTTCGGGCAGTACGTGATCATCGACCACCAGGTCGGCGGGCAGCTCGTATCTACCCTGTACGCCCACATGATCATCGGTTCATCCCCGCTCCGGACGGGGCAACGCGTCGCCGCTGGCGCTCGAGTCGGGCTTGTCGGATCTTCTGGCCGGAGTACCGGCGCGCACCTGCACCTCGAGGTGCATCAGGGCGGCGCCACTCCCATCGACCCGGCAGCGTGGCTGCGCAGCAACGCCGGCCGCAACTTCTAACAGGAAGGCACCCGTGCGACTTCGCACCCTCATCGCAATCTTCATCCCGGCAACCGTGCTCGCCACAGCACTGACCATTGCTGCCCCGGCAAGTGCGCACGACGCACTTTCATCAGCAACGCCCGCCGCAGACACCACCATCAGCGGCGACCTCGACACGGTCACCCTGACGTTCTCCGAGCAGCCCTTGGCGGGGCTGGAATCCGGACTAGTGATCAGCGTCACCGGACCCAACGGCGCCGAAGTCACCACGGGCACATTGGAAGTCGACGGCAGCACCCTCACCAAATCCGTCAATGTCACCGCCCCCGGCACGTACAACCTTGCCTGGCGGAGCGTCTCGGTTGATGGGCACCCGATCTCCGGTGGCTACCAGTTCACCTCCACCGGCAGCACCGCATCTGCCACACCGACGGCACGGGCCACTACGCCATCGGCAACACCGACAAGCGCCTCTCCGACCGCACGAGCAACGGCCGCAGCGCAGGGCGGAGGGAGGGACACCAGTCCGGCGATCTGGGCCCTTGGCGGTCTGACCGGGCTGTTCGTCCTCGCGGTCGTCGGGATCCTGCTCATCACCCGCCGCCGTCCAAAGGCTCCCGAATGATGCGGCGCACCACGGTCGCCGCGGCGACCATCATCGCGATCGTCATCGCTGCGCTGCCTGCAGTACCCGCGGCGGCGGCAACGGCACCGGCACCGAGCTGGGCGGACGTGCTCCGCGCTCGAGGCGATGAGGCGGCCGCCTCCCGGCAGGCCGAGCAGATCGCAGCGCTCGTCACGGAACTCGAGGACACGACCGTGACGGCCAAGGCGGCCGCTGATGCTCGCGGACGGGAGCTGCAAGTCGCTCAGGATGCCGCAGACGCTGCGGCGGGCCGCTTCGACACGCTCACCGCGCAGGCCGATGATGCACGAGCGGACGCCGCCGGCGCGGAGGAGCAGATCGCGTCCTGGTCGGCGTATCTCTCCCGGTCGGCAGGACGCGATCTCACGGTGAGTATCACGGCGGACACTGACGATCTCCTCTCTCGTCTGGGCACGGCGTCCAAAGTCACCGACACCATGAACACCACGCTCCGAGACGCCGCGACCAAGGCTGGGACCGCGACGGCGTTGAGTAAGCAAGCGAAGGCAGCGAAACGGAAGCGGGACCAGCTCCGGAACACCGCTGCCGGCGCCTTCACCGCAGCGTCAACGGCCGCTGCAGAAGCCGCCGCTGCGGAGGCCACCCAGCGCAGCCGCCAGCGGGAACTCAACGACCAGCTCGCGGTGCTGCGCAACCGGACGCTGAGCACGGAGGCGGCATACACGGAGGCGGAGCGGCGCCGCGCTGCAGCTGCACGAGCCGCCGCGGCGGCTGCTGCAGCACAAGCCGCGCAGAACCGTCCACAGACCCCGTCGAACCCCGGCGCGGTTTCCGCATCCGGTTGGACGATGCCAATCACGTCGTACCGCTCGTACCAGGCGTACGGCAACCGGCTGCACCCCGTACTGGGCTACTACCGCCTCCACGCAGGCGACGACTTCGGAGCCGCATGCGGCACCGGCCTCTACGCCGCATCCGCCGGCACCGTCACCTACGCCGGCCCGTACGGCGGCTACGGGAACCTCATCACGGTTGACCACGGCGGCGGCGTCACCACCAACTACGCGCACATGTTCCCTGCCGGGGTGCAAGTTGCTGTCGGGCAGCGTGTCAGCGCCGGACAGAAAATCGCGGAAGTCGGCAATGCCGGACTCTCCACTGGCTGTCACCTGCACTTCGAGGTGCGTCAGGGCGGTACCGCGATCCCACCAACCCCGTTCCTCAATGGCAAGGGGGCGTGATGGGGCCCATTCGGGCGACGTGGTCCGCCGTGCAAGTCGTTGTCCTGACGATCACCGTTGCAGTGTGCGGCGTGATGCTGCTCCGCGACGGCCCAGGGCCCGGCGGCATCTACGTCATTGGCGCGGTCTGCTTCGGGCTCGCCCTCATCGGACACGCCACCGTTCTCCTGCTCGCACGTTCCGCTCGACGCGGCGCCCCCGCTCCCAACCCAGCAAAGGGACCTCATGACTCGTAGCACCCGCATCGGTGTCGTTTCCGGCCTCATCGCCGGCGCACTCGTCCTGATCGTCATCGCCGTCTTCGTCATCCGCGCCTACGTTCCCTCCGCGCCGACCGCAGCAACAGCGGCGTCCTCGAGCCCAACCGGTGCCGTCACGCCAACACGGGTCCTCGGGCCCCCTGGCAAGGGCTCCGTCACCGTTGTCGAATTCCTCGACTTCGAATGCGAAGCATGCGCGGCGTTCTACCCCTACGTCGAGGACCTCCGCAAGAAGTACGAAGGTGACGTCACCTTCGGGTTCCGGTACTTCCCCCTCCCCGGCCATGGCAACTCCCGCACCGCTGCCGCCGCCGTCGAGGCTGCCGCCCAGCAGAACAAGGTTGAGGGCATGTACCAGCGCATGTACGAGACGCAAAAGGAGTGGGGCGAGCGAGGCACCGACTCTCAGGCCGAACGATTCCGCGGCTACGCCAAAGACCTCGGCCTGAACATGAGCCGCTACGACCGCGACGTCACCAGCAAGACTGTGCTCGAGCGCATTCAACGAGACGTCAATCTCGGAACGACACTGGGCGTGAACAGCACACCCACGTTCTTCATCAACGGCGAAGTGGTTCCCCTGCAGACCTACGCTGACCTGCAGACCGCAGTGGACGCCGCTGTGCAGGAAAGTCGATGACCCGCCGGCCATCTTGGCGACGAGCCGCGCCCGCAACGGCGGCGATCATGGCGGTGATGCTGCTGGCGGGATGCGCTGGCGGGCAGAACGGCACGCTGAGCTCGCAGTACCGCGGCGGCGAAACGAAGAACTACGTCTCCGGCGACGGCACCGTGACGCAGGTGCCAACGTCCAACCGGAGCGCTCCGGTACAGTTTGACGAGACCGCGATGGACGGCACGCAGCTGAACAGCGAGGAGCTCCGCGGGCAGGTCGTCGTTCTCAACTTCTGGTACGCCTCCTGCCCGCCCTGCCGCGCTGAGGCGAAGCACCTCAACAAGGTCGCGGAGCGCTTCGCAAGCCGAGACGTACAGTTCATCGGCGTCAACGTCCGCGACGCGCAGGGCACAGCGGAAGCCTTCGAACGCCGCTTCAACGTGACGTACCCGTCGATCCTCGACAACGACACCGGTCGCATGCAACTCGCGCTCTCCGGCGACGTGGCGCCAAACGCTGTCCCCACCACGATCGTTCTCGACGTGCGAGGCAGGGTCGCCGTGCGGATCCTCGGAGCTATCGGCGGGCCGGGAACCCTCGCCACACTCATCGAAGACGAACTCACCCGAGCGTGAGGAACAACCCCCCGCCAGGTCACCAGACCGACGCCGACCGCAGCCCAGGTTCTCAGCGCGGGCGCTCCCTCGCGACGGTCATCGGGGTCGCAGTCCTCGTCGCGGCCGTGGATCAGCAGACCAAGCTGTGGGCGCTCTGGCACCTCGACCCGCACCGGACCCTCCCCGTCCTCGGTGACCTCGTCGGCTTGCAACTTGCGTTCAACCGTGGAGCGGCGTTCTCTCTCGCAGAAGGACGAACCTGGATACTCTCCGTCCTCGCAGCACTCGTGATAGCCAGCCTGCTGGTGTGGGCGGCGACCGGCCTCCGACTCATCATCGCTGTCGGTGTCGGCTGTCTGATCGGTGGCGCAGCCAGCAACCTCAGCGACCGGCTCACCCGCGGGCAGAACATCGGCGAAGGTGCCGTCGTCGACATGATCAACTACGCCGACATCGCGATCGGCAACGTTGCGGACATCGCCATCCTCGTCGGCGTCGTCATCCTCGCGGTCACCTTCTCTCGGTCCCCGAACCCCCGATCCCAAAACGGCAAAGACGGCCCTCCCGGCGCCTCCGACTACCCCACCGAGCCCCGAAACCAGGAGCCTCGATGACGTTGCAGGAGACAGTCTTCAGTGGGCAGATGCTGGCTGCCGTTCCGATTGCCATGCTCGCCGGGCTCATTTCGTTCGCGTCCCCATGCGTTCTTCCGCTGGTGCCGGGGTACCTGGGCTTCGTCAGTGGCTCCGCGTCCACGGTCACAACGCGACGCACTCTCGGCGGAGCCGCACTCTTCGTCGTCGGGTTCGGACTGGTGTTCGTCGCCTACGGTGCAGCATTCGGCACCGCTGGCGCGTGGCTGTTCCGATGGCAGGACGTCATCATCCGCATCCTGGGGCTCATCGTCATCATTATGGGAGCCGCGTTCATCGGGCTCTTCCGTCCACTCCAACGGACCGTCCGAACATCATGGAGACCGCGACCCGGTCTCCTCGGAGCACCACTCCTAGGCGCAACGTTCGGATTGGGCTGGACGCCCTGCTTTGGTCCCACCCTCGCGACCATCACCGCTCTCAGCCTCGACTCCGGTACAGGACTCCGCGGCGCAGCCCTCGGCTTGGCCTACTGCCTCGGCCTCGGCCTCGGCATTCCCTTCATCATCGTCGCTGCCGGCTTCGGATGGGCCAGCCGAACCGTGACGTTCCTACGGACCCACATCCGGGCGATCAATCTCCTCGGCGGATGCATCCTCATCGCCACCGGGATCGCCATGCTGACCGGGGTCTGGACCCTCATCATGTCCATCCTGCAAGGCATGATCGCGAACACAACAGTTGTCCTGTAACCCCCGGAACTCCCCACCCAGCTCGTGGATCTCGCAGTGACCCGCCGACCACACGTCGCTCGTCGCTCGTCGCCTCTATGGTGCCCCGCGCACACCGTCGCCGAAGCCGCCTCGTCCGCGCTGACGAAATGGTGGTCGACCGCTGCAGGACCCAGCATCAAGTGGTCATTGGCCCGACTCTGGCTGGAACGAGCCAAGGTACCAGCCGTACGTAGATGATCATGCCGACGAGCTCGACGAGGGTCTGCGTCACCACGACGACCGGTGCGAGGCCGAGGTCGGGTGGGAGTGCGAGTGCGAGCGGGAGGACGACCAGGGAGTTCCGCGTGGCACCGCTGAACACCAGCGCGCGCCGGCTGGGGACGTCGAGCCTGGCGATTCTGCCGGCGATCGTCCCGAGTGCGGCCATCACCGCCAGGAACGTCCCGTAGATGGGTACCAGCACGATGAGCCGGGTGACGTTCTCGGCGACGGCGCCCGCCTGTGAAGCGACGACAACGAACAGGGTCGCCATCATGAGGGGCACCATCAGGCCCTGCATCAGCCCCTCAACACGTTGGCCGAAACGCGTCCGCTTCGCGAGTGCCTGCGTCGCCGCGGCTGCGGCCAGCGGCAAGACGATCAGGACGAGGAACGCTTCGACGAACGGCCCGATGTCGACTGCGGCGACCCCGGTGGGGCCGATGAACAGCAGCAGGTAGACGGGGAGCAACAGGATCTGCATCAACATCAGCAGGGGTGCCGCCGCGAGCAGCCGCGCGGACGCACCGCCGGCGAGGCCGGAGAACACGATGACGTAGTCGATGCATGGTGTCAGCAGCACCAGCAGCACGCCGAAGAGCAGTGGCGGGTCGCCGGCAACGAACCGGGACAGCGCGAACACCACGACCGGCACGACGACGAAGTTCAGCACGAGCACCGTGCCGAGGAAGCGAACGTCTCGGACCGCTCGTCCGATCGCGGCGAACGGCACCCCGAGGAACGTCGCGTAGAGCAGAAGTCCGAGGACGGGGTTGATACCGACCTCGAGGCGCTCCGCTCCAGGCAGCACCAGTCCGGCTCCGGCGCCGATGGCGATCGCGGCCAGGTAGAGCAGGATCTGGTGAGCCTCCATCGCGGAGACGAGCCGCTTCACCGGAACGCTCCGGCCGCATCAGGGGTGTGCACGAACGTTGACCCTAAACGTTCCAGTGCGCTGGAAGGTCAAGCCGTACGCTGCTGACGTGCGCATCTCGGAAGCCAGCCGCAGAACCGGTGTCGCAGCGACCACGCTGCGGTACTACGAGTCCCTTGGCCTGATCGGCAGCCGCCGGCTCGAGAACGGGTACCGCGACTACGACGACGCCGCGATCGACCGGGTCGGGTTCATCCAGGCGAGCAAGGAGCTCGGCCTCTCCCTCGTCGACGTCGCCGCGCACCTCGTCACGGTTGATACCCGATCCTGCACGGACGTCCGCGACACCATGCGTCCCGTCCTCGCCCGACGTCTTCAGGAGATCGACGACAAGATCGCCCGACTGCAGCAGCTCCGCGGGCGGTTGGCGCAAGCGGATCAGGACTTCGCGGGATGCCCGGACCGTGACGAGCACTGCAGCACGCAGTGCGTCATCGCCGACGGCATCGGCGCAACTGCCCGGCGTCCCGGAAGGTAACCGCGCGGCCGAGGGTTAGCGCGTCGGTGCGGTGATGAGGCCGGCGAGGGTATCGAGCGCGCCGGGCACGAGGGAGAAGTACGCCCACGTGCCACGCTTCTCGCGGTGGAGGATTCCGGCGTCGACGAGCACCTTGAGGTGGTGGGAGACGGTCGGCTGCGAGAGGCCGAGCGGTTCCTGCAGGTCGCACACGCATGCTTCGGCGCCGTCGTGCGCGGCGACCATCGAGATGAGCCGGAGCCGGGCCGGGTCGGCGATCGCTTTGAGTGACTTCGCGAGGACCTCGGCGGATGCCTGGTCCATGGCCTCGGTGGTGACGGGCGAGCAGCACGCGGTGACGTCCTGGATGGGAAGCAGCTCGATCGTCATGGATTCATCCTCCCACGGACTTTGACACGCGTCTATATTTGCGCTGGTCGATATCGACGTGCTTCGATGTACTCGCCGGGTTCCGGTTCCCGCTCGATCCGTGAAGGACCAGCCTGATGACTCACCTCCTCGCCGTCGGCGGCAGCGACGCCGGCATCGCCGCCGCGCTCCGCGCCCGTGAACTTGACCCGTCGACGGCTGTGACGGTGGTGCTCGCGGACGAGTTCCCGAACTTCTCCATCTGCGGCATCCCGTACTGGGTGTCCGGCGACGTCGCCACGGAAGCGTCCCTCGCGCACCGCACCCGTGCTGATCTCGAGGCCGCCGGCATGACCGTCCGCTCCTCCACCTGGGCCTCGAGTGTCGACGTCGACGGGCGCCGCCTCACCGTCACCGGCCCCACCG
This sequence comes from Curtobacterium sp. PhB142, assembly GCF_004341255.1. Lineage (NCBI taxonomy): Bacteria > Bacillati > Actinomycetota > Actinomycetes > Micrococcales > Microbacteriaceae > Curtobacterium > Curtobacterium sp. PhB142. The sequence goes on from NZ_SLUT01000001.1 coordinate 594,821, forward strand.
GGGACGAGGAGATCGCGTACGACGAGCTGCTGATCGGCACGGGCGCGGAACCGGTCCGTCCGGCCGGCGTGCCGTTCGGGGAACCGGGCATCCACCTGCTGCACTCCATGACTGACGCCGAGCAGGTCGTTGCTGCCCTCGAGCTGCTGCCGGCGGGGAGCCGGGTCGCGGTGGTCGGTGCTGGCTACATCGGCCTGGAGATGACCGAAGGGCTCGTCGCCCGTGGGTTCGACACGACGTTGATCCAGCGTGGTCCGGAAGTGCTCTCTACCCTCGACCCGGAACTCGGGTCCCTCGTCACCGCCGAGGTCCGACGCCACGGCGCGACCGTGCTGACCGGTTCCACCGTCACCGGGATCACCCCGGCAGGCGGTGGGCAGTGGCGCGTCGCCACCGGCTCCGCGTCTGGTGACACGGAGGGCACGTTCGCGCTGGTGGTCGTCTGCGTCGGCGTCCGCCCGGTCACGGATCTCGCCGTCGCCGCCGGAGCGCAGCTCGGCCAGGCCGGCGCGATCGTGGTCGACGCGTCCATGCGGACCGGTGTGCCGCATGTGTGGGCTGCTGGCGACTGCGTCGTGACGCACCACCGCCTCCTCGGCACCACCTGGTTGCCCCTCGGGACGACCGCGCACAAGCAGGGCCGCGTCGCCGGGGAGAACATGCTCGGCGGCTCGAAGACGTTCGCCGGGTCGGTGGGGACGCAGGTGGTGAAGGTGTTCGACCTCGTCGCCGCCCGCACCGGCCTCCGCCAGCACGAGACCGGCCCACTGGAGGTGTCTCCGCTGACGCGGGTGACGGTCGCGGATGACCACAAGCGGTACTACCCGGGCGCCGTCCCGCTGACGATCAGCGTCACCGGCGACCAGGCCACCGGGCGGCTCCTCGGTGCGCAGATCGTCGGGCAGCGGACCGCGGAGATCAGCAAGCGCATCGACACGTTCGCCACCGCCCTCCACGCGGAGCTCACCGTGGACGACGTCATCGATCTTGACCTCAGTTACACGCCGCCGCTCGGGTCCCCGTGGGACGCTGTGCAGGTCGCCGCGCAGGGCTGGGAACGCGCCGCCGCAGCGGCGAACCAGGCTGCAGTGAATCAGGCTGGGGTGAGCGCCTGATGGTGCTGGCTGTGGTCGCTGCGGCGATCTTCGTCGCGACGCTCGTGGTGGTGATCTGGCAGCCCAAGGGGTTCCCGATCGGCTACACCGCGCTCATCGGCGCCGTCATCGCCCTCGCCACCACGGTCGTCGGCCTCTCCGACGTCCCGACCGTGGTCGGGATCGTGTGGAACGCGACGCTGACGTTCGTCGCGGTGGTGCTGATCTCGTTGATCCTCGACGAGGCCGGGTTCTTCGAGTGGGCGGCCCTTCACGTCGCCCGTTGGGGCCGCGGCAACGGACGGCTGCTCTTCGTGCTGATCGTGGGCCTCGGCGCGGTCATCGCGGCGGTGTTCGCCAACGACGGGGCCGCGCTGATCCTCACCCCGATCGTCGTCGGGATGCTCCGCGCACTGAACATGCCGCAGAAGGCGGCGCTCGGGTTCATCCTCGCGACCGGGTTCATCGCGGACACCGGCAGCTTGCCGTTGGTGGTGTCGAACCTTGTCAACATCGTCTCCGCGGACTACTTCCACCTCGGCTTCGCCGAGTACGCCGCCGTCATGATTCCCGTCGGCATCGTCTCCGTCCTGGCCTCCCTCGAGATGCTGCTGCTCTACTTCGGCAGGAGCATCCCGAAGCGGTACGACGTCCTCGCCCTCACCAGCCCCGCCGCAGCGATCACGGACCGGGCGACGTTCCGTGCCGGCTGGGTCGTCCTGGCGCTGCTGCTCGTCGGCTACTTCGCCGCCGACCCGCTCGGCGTCCCGCTCGCCGCTGTCGCCGGCGTCGGAGCCGTCGTCATCGTTGCCGTGGCTTCACGGCAGCCCGCGTTCCTCTTCGCTCGTGCCGAGGCCGCACCGGTCCTCGTCGCAACCGGCGGTACTGCCACCGTCAGCGCAGGCAGCACCGGGCCGGGTGCGCCGTCGGGGCGGGTGATCCCGGTGTGGAAGACGATCCGGGAGGCGCCGTGGCAGATCGTGCTGTTCTCCATCGGCATGTACCTCGTCGTCTACGGCCTGCAGAACCAGGGCCTCACCGATCACCTCGCGAAGCTGTTCGACGTGTTCGGTGACCACGGGGTCCTCGTCACGGCGCTCGGCGTCGGGTTCACCATCGCGATCCTCGCGTCCCTGATGAACAACATGCCCACCGTCCTCATCGCCGCCCTCGCCATCGGCGGCGCCGGCGCGACCGGGCTCACGCACGAGGTGATGGTCTACGCCAACGTCATCGGCTCCGACCTCGGCCCGAAGATCACCCCCATCGGGTCCCTGGCGACCCTGCTGTGGTTGCACGTGCTGGAGAAGAAGGGCATCCACATCGGGTGGGGGCAGTACTTCCGCACCGGCATCGTCCTCACCATCCCCGTCCTCGCCATCACCCTCGCCGCCCTCGCCGGCTGGCTCACCCTCATCCACTGAACCCGGAAAGACACACACCCATGAGTGACACGCCCACGATCCTGTTCGTCTGCGTCCACAACGCCGGACGCTCCCAGATGGCCGCCGGCTACGCCCAGGCCCTCGGCGGCGACCGCGTCGAGGTCCTCTCCGCCGGCAGCGCGCCGAAGGACCAGATCAACCCGATCGCGATCCAGGCAATGGCCGAAGACGGCATCGACATCGCCGGCAACCAGCCGAAGATCCTCACCACCGACGCCGTCCGCGACTCCGACGCCGTCATCACCATGGGCTGCGGCGACGCCTGCCCGATCTTCCCCGGCAAGCGCTACGAGGACTGGGACCTCACCGACCCCGCCGGCCGCGGCATCGAGGACGTCCGCCCCATCCGCGACGACATCAAACACCGCGTCCAGACGCTCCTCGCCGAGCTGCTGCCCACCAACGCAACCGCGTAACGACCAGGAAGCCGCAGATCATGACGCTCACCCTCACCGTCCCACCCCGGACCGACGCGGACCGCCTCACCGGACTCCCCGTTGCCGTCATCGGCGCCGGCCCCGTCGGCCTCGCCGCCGCCGCGCACCTCCTCGAGCGCGGCCTCCCCGTCGTCGTCTACGAAGCTGGGCCGACCGTGGGGACGAGCGTCCGCGCCTGGGGACACACGCGGCTGTTCTCCCCGTGGCAGTACGTCATCGACCCTGCCGCGCGGCGTCTCCTCGAAGCCACCGGCTGGGAAGCACCCCGGGCATCATCCCTGCCCACCGGCCACGACCTCATCGACACGTACCTGGCACCCCTGGCAGCGACCCCGCAGCTCGCACCGGTGATCCAGTACGGCATCCGCGTGGAGGCGGTGTCACGGCAGGGCATGGATCGCACCCGCTCCACCGGCCGCGCCGACACTCCGTTCCTGCTCCGCCTCCACACCGCCGACGGTGCGCACGACGTCACTGCCCGTGCGGTCGTCGACACGTCCGGCACCTACACGTCCCCGAACCCTCTCACTGCCGCTGGGCTCGCACCCGCCGCGGATCTCGGCGACAGGGTCGTCCACGCACTGCCTGACGTCCTCGGTGCCGACCGTGCCCGGTTCGCGGGGAAGCGGGTCCTCGTCGTCGGTGCCGGCCACTCCGCGGCGAACACCCTCATCAAGCTCGCCAGCCTCGCCAAGACCGCGCCGGGTACCGACGTGCTGTGGGCTGTCCGGAACGCCGGCACCGCCCGGCTCGGCGCGGACGCAGCCGATGGGCTGGCCGCCCGCGGGCAGCTCGGTTCCACCGTCCACGGGCTTGTCGAGTCCGGTCAGGTGCGGCAGATCGCGTCGTTCGAGATCGACGATGTCCGACCCGACGGCGACCAGGTCACCGTCACCGGCCGACGTGCCGGAGAGCCCTTCGCGGTGACCGTTGATGTCATCGTGAACGCGACCGGGTTCCGGCCCGACCTCGACATGCTTCGCGAGATCCGGCTCGGCCTTGACGACATCGTCGAAGCGCCCCGAGCCCTCGCACCGCTGATCGACCCGAACCTGCACTCCTGCGGCTCCGTTGCCCCGCACGGTGTCGCCGAGTTGGCGCACCCGGAGCCGAACTTCTTCATTGCCGGCATGAAGTCCTACGGCCGCGCGCCCACGTTCCTGCTCCTGACCGGCTACGAGCAGGTCCGCTCCATCGCCGCCGAACTCGCCGGCGACCACACCGCCGCGCGCCTGGTCGAACTCGTCCTCCCCGAAACCGGCGTCTGCTCCACCGACATCGGCGGCAGCTCCTGCTGCACCACCCCAGCCGCCACCGCCACTCCCGACGTTGAGGACGCGACCTGCTGCACTCCGCCTGATTCGGCTGCCGGCAACACCTCGTGCTGCACCAACTGACCGGACCTGCATCCATGACCACGAAGCCGACCGTCCTATTCATCTGCAAGCACAACGCCGGCCGCTCACAACTCGGCGCCGCCCTCCTCGAACTCGCCGCCCCCGACCGATACACCGCCACCTCCGCCGGCATCAGCCCCGCCGAGGAGGTGAACCCCTCGATCGCCGCGACCGTCGGCGAACTGGGCCTCGACATCACCGGACGCATGCCCCGGCGACTGACGGCTGGCCTGCTCGAGCACGCGGACATCGTCGTCCTCATGAAGCCCGGCCTCGATCTCCCCGCCGAACCACGCGGCACGGTCCTGGAGTGGTCGTTCCCCGACCCCACCTCCTGGTCACCAGGAGACGTGCGCCCGATGCGGGACGCCGTCGCCGCACGCATCGAGCGAGAGCTCCTGCAGCCCTAGCGACCGGACTACCCGACACGAAGCGAAGTCAGAAGCACGGCACAGAGCGAAGCTGCTCACAGCTCTGCTAGATGCGGGACTGACGGTAGAACCAGACCTCTCGTCTGAGCCGGAGAGGACCCGTGGATCACCGCCTACCGGGACGATCATGTCCACGCCGGGTCGTTTAGCGGACGCAGCGCACGCAGGCTGCAGCGGCCGATGTCCCGGTCACCACGCATCATCCTGGTCTGAGGACGCTTGCGCGCGCAGACTGAGTCCGAGCTTGCGGGGATATGTAAATACGAATGGTGACATGGGGAGCCGCGTCTCGACCTGCAATGTGCCGGGACCGACCGAGGTCGGTTGAACCGTCTCGAGGCTTCTTGGGTAGACGTCTGCGCCGGAGAATACGTCAGTCAGTTCCGCGTTGACGTCCACTTCGATTCTTGCTCCGAGCAGTTGGGTCGCGCGTAGGGGTGTGCAACTGAAGGTGACACGAACGACGGTCGTGGGGAGGCCCATCGTTGGAAGCCACACCGGCTCTGGCGCGAGGGCGACTTCAGTCACGGCGGCTCCGTTGAGGGGCTCGTTGACGGTGACGGGAAAGACCGCATCGTTGAAGGTCGTGTGGGCGAGAAGCAGCGGCTGCCCATCAGGTGCGTCGGTCACGTGTGCTTTCGTCCTTCGAGGAGTGCGATTACCGGGGCCACGCTCCGTCCTGAGCGGAGCCAGTCGCGTGGCGTTTGAGCGCGGTTGTCTGCCAAGAGGTGATCGGACGGCGTCGTCATGAACGTTTGGAGCATGGCTACTGCAGCCGGACCGCCGGCCGCGGCGACGATGACGTTCAGCCACGGCAAGACTGCCGGGCCGTGGAACTGCCAGCGAGGAAAGTGCGCTCGTCCCCCAATCGTGAAGGCGTACAAGCGGCCGACGTGGGCCGCTTGTCGGACCGCGTCCACGGGCTGCCGCAGCAGCCGGCTGGTCGCCTCTTCGCTGAGCGAGCGCGCGATCAACGCCGCCATCGTCTCGTCGTGAGCACGATCGAGTGCGCCGTCGGCGACGGCCTGGTGAGCACGCGCAAGCTCCGAATCGGCCTCCAGGCCGTCAAATCCGGGCTGTGCGGCGCGTTCGTCGCCTTGTCCTTCACCACGATGCGACGTGCGTCGGGGCAAGCGTGTACGACGGTCAGGAATCGCGAGCTGGCCGTCAAGTCCTGCGAGTCGCGCGACGGGCCGCCCATGCAGCACGATGACGATCTCCTCACCGTGGCGTGCCCGCCTGAGCAGACGCGCGAATCGATCTTGGAGCTGCCGTTCCGAGACAAAGGTGAGCCAGCGGCTCGTGACCTTGCGCCGCCAATGCCTGTTTGCAATATCAGCGGCGACGACCTTCTCCGCCGCGACCACCGCCGACGAGAGGAGGAACTGCTCGGGCGTCACGTCGAGCTTCCGTGCGACAGCACGAACAAGGTTCGCGTCCGAGCGGGACGCCACGACCACGCCGAGACGGTGCTCGCCGCGGTCGGCCGCCCCCGGCTCAGACATCGAAATCCATGTCGGAGTAACCGGAGTGGTCGGGCATCAGCGTGAACTCCAGGGTTCGAAGATCGAGAAGGCCACCGCCGCCGTAGCGGACGTAGTTGGGCGCGAGACTGATCACACGCTGCGTATCGGACAGGCGGCCGTAGCCGTACACGTGCATGTGTCCATGGAAGACGCGCTTGGCTTGGACGGAACGAGCGAGCCAGGTGGTCCAGGATCGGGACCAGCGAGACTGCTCCATCTCAAAGGCCTCGGTGCCCGTGGGCGCTGGGCTCGCGATAGCGTCCTCAACGCTCGGGACACCCGCGTCCACCGCTTCGTGAGTGAACAGGACGTCGACCGGCGGGCCGGCCGCGGCAGCACGGTATTCATCCTCGGATGGAAGCTCCGACGGGTGCCAATCAGGGCGGAACGTCGAACGGGCCACCGACGCCGCTCCCCCGAAGCTCATGCATCGGACTTCGGCCAGGCCGAACCGAAACCCTCGAGGCATCGTCCACACACGTTCACCCAGGCGGAATGGCCTCTCCGGGTGCGCTGAGAACTCCTGAGCCAGCCGTTGCGGCCAGTCATGGTTGCCGGGAACGAGGAGGAAGCGATCGACGCCCGTCGCCCGGCACATCGCGTCCACCTCTGCAACTAGTTCAGCTCCCCGGCGCCAGACCTTCTTGCCCACGCGCGTCGGACTGGAATAGCGCAGGTCGCCGAGCTGCACGATCGTTCGAACATCGGGTGAGACGTCGGCGATCTGCCGGAAGCGGCGTCGCAACGCCCAGATGTGGCTCTCGACGTCACCGAGCAACGCGATCCGACGATCGGAGAGATCCGACCATTGCGATCCCGGTTGCCCGTCAGGCGTTGGCCAGACATCGCGCTCGGCCGATGTGAGCGAGATCACCGAGCGGCCACGGAGCGTCATCTCGCGTCCTCGGCGGAGGTCGGCGTGGCCGGACCGGAGCGAACGCAGAACTTGTCGCTGACCCGGTCGCCCCCAGCAGTGCGCGTCGCGGGACCAGGGTGATCGATCGCCGGCGCGCCGCCGGATGTCACTACCCGCTTCACCGTCCACGCATTGCGGCGCCGACGGCGCGCGCTGCGTCGTTCGGTCATCTTCCAGGCGCATCGTCCCCCGGTGGCATGGGTGCGGCTCGAAGCTTGTCCAGTCATTCACGTCGTCCTTCCGAAGGTATCCGCTCCAGGCCTTTGATCACGGCTGCTGGGCGGAAGCGGGCGAGCCAGGTGATGGGGGTCAGCTCGCCCATGGCGACGAGATGGGTCTGTGGCGTAGCCATGTGGTCGTCTAGCTCGAGTGGGCCGATGTGTCGCTGGGCCACCGCGCGCGCGATCTGAGCCGTGTGCGGTAGGACCCCTAACGGGGTGTCGGCGAATTGCCAGCGCTGAAGGCGGTCTTCGCCGTGAATTACGTGCGCGACGAGCTGTTGGTCCTCGATCGCGTCGTGGATGTTCGCGGCGGTCGTGTGGAGTCTTCGCGCCGCTTCCGGGACGGAGAGGGTCTGAAGCACCTCACGGGCATGTAAGGCGACGCGTTGTGCGACCGGGTCGTGTAGTGCGGGCCGGGTGATGGCCGGGGGATCGAAGGTCAGCTCCTCGAGCGCGTCAAGGAGCGCTCCGTAAATCACGCTTGCTGGAAGGCGTCGACGTCGGACCAACGTTCGGATGCGTGCAAGCTGTGCGACCGCGAGGTCGGAATCGCTGTCGTCGCCGGTCAGCGGCGCGGCACTAGTCGTGACTTGCCGTTCCATTGCCCCCACCCCCAACCGAGCGATGCGACGACTTTCTGGACACATCCCGCGAGGGTGTCCAGGGCCGGGCGGCACGCCTTGAGATCATCGAGGGCGTCCACCCTGATCGTGCTGACGGCGTCGTGCAGCGTCGGCCACGCCGGGCCGAGGTAGCGACGGAACAGTGGGCCGTGCGCGGCGATGTCTTTCTCCGCCCCGCAGCAAATGATCCGGGCCCCGACCGTCACGAGGCCTTGCGCGGCGTGGTGGATCAGGTGTTCGGCGGAGAGCTGGTCGGCGTCGAGGAGGCCGTCGACGCCGGTCGCTCGGACCGTGTTCGCGAGCAGCTCATTCACGCGCCGCACGAAGTGCTCATTGACCGCTGGTCTCGGGGCGGGTAGATCGGCGACGGTGCACCAGGCGCGCCAGGCCACGGTGTTGAGGAAGCAGTTCCTCGCCGCGTGGGATGGAAACCACGCCCTGACATCGGCGTCGCTGGTCGGAATCGGGTCGATGTCAAGAGCGTGGCACGGCGTTGCGGACGCGACCAGGAGACGGACGCCGTCCTCTGCGCCTCGAAGGAACGGTGTGATGTTCGTCCACGCATCTGCCGCGGCTCCGTCGCCGTTCACCAGGGCCAACGGTCCGCGGTCGTCGGCCGCGAGGTCGGTGAGCCACTCCGGCGGGGCCAGACGCGGAACGATCCGTTCGGGGTCCGCGACGACCACGCGAGGTGGCGTGGAGAACTTGCCCGCCGCTAATACGCCAGCGATATACGAGCCGAGGACGGGAAAGTGCGAGGCCGCGCTGCCAGGTGGATTCGGGCCGATCCTGGACACGACAGCGGGAGCGAATCCCGGAAGGACGGTCAGGTCCGGAAACGATTCGATACGTGTCAGATTCACCTTAACCACCTCTCTGCGGGCACGCAGAAACAGCGCCCCGTCGAGGGCGCGAGACCAGATCGCGTCGACGGCACCGAACCGTCGTCGTGTAGGGAAGTTACGCAGGCGTTCTGGTCGCGTCCAGCCGTAAACGTCGGCCGCCGTCCGCGATCTTGTACGCCGCGGAACAGTACGTTCTAGGCTGGTATATGTCACAACACCTGGTGAGAGCGGCACTGGAGCCGATGGGCGCGCTCGAAACGACGCTGGCGAACCTGTTTTCAAGCGGCTATAAGTTGGCGTCATTTGACCGCAGTGCTTATAGTTCTCGTCCATGTGGGACGACCTCGCCGAGGTGCTGCGTCTGATGCGCGCCGAGGCGATCCCGGTTGTGCCCCAGGATCCGATGCACTGGGATGTGCGGCGAAGGGGCGAGGGCGTGCTCTTCCGGATCCGCTTCTCGCAGCGCCCTCCATCGCCAGCGCGCGTCGACGCGGAAGTCGCTGCGCTTGCTCGCGCGCGCCCCGTTGTGTCCGCCGGCGGTGAGCTGCGCCAACCGGTGGGCGTGCTCTACGTGACCGCCCGGATCAGCAAGAGCCTTCGGGAGCGAGCCCGTTACGACTCCGCGGTGGCCGCGGTGGCCGTGGACCAGCGGGACTTGGTCGTCTTCAACAGGGACCACCAGAAAAAGCTGACTTCGCGTGGGCGGTTGCCGCGCGGCCGGTGGGCGTTGCAACGGGCGCTCCTGAGAACGGCGGAACCCCGCACTCCAACCACGCTCGCGAGGGAAGCCGGCGTCTCACAGCCCGCGGCCTGGCAGTACCTGGTTGAGCAGGGGCTCCCCGGCGTAGAGCGCGTTGGCCGCGGCTTCGTCGCAGGCGACCCCGAGCTTGTGTGGACGGAATGCCTGGCTCACCACGCTGCGCTTCTGCAACATGACACGAACGGCGGGGGTACGTACTGGCGGCCGCGTGCTGGGACGAGCCTGGGGCTTCTGGAGCAGGCGGCGATCGCGGCCACGGAACTGAGTCGGTACCGAGCCGGTGAGACCGTCGCGCTCCTCCTGCCAGAACGCTCCCTGGAACCGACACCACTCTCGCCCGCTTTGGTGTTGCTGGCCGCGGTGAACGCTCCACCCGGAAACAGTCAATTCGAACCCAGCGACGCCGCCGACGCCTCGCTGGAGATTCGAGTCGTCCAGGATCCGACGCTCGCGGCCACGGCGCGCTCATGGCGCCCCTCCGGAGCTGCTGGTTCCTTGACTGTCGACCCGATTGTCTTGGCCTGCGAACTGCAAGGGCGAGGAGAGTTCGCTCACGTGGCCATCCTGCGTCACGCGGCGATGTCGGCGTTCGGGGCTGGGTGAAGCAACGAAGCAGCGCTACCCTGATCAAGCCAGAACAGCACGCCAGAACGCGCGACGAGGCTCCCCGTCAGGTGAGCCGTCGCGACCGGCGAGCACGTCAACGAAGTCGTGCGTTGCTGGTGAACCGAACACGTCGGCTGCGCACCGAGAAGACCTAGCCCGTCTTCCCTTCGCCACTGACATTTTCGGAGCGGATGGGGATCCCTGCTGGTTATTTTGTCATGCCGTCCGAGGCCATGACAACCAGCTGGACGAGGAGCATCCGCTGTGAACTCGAACGAAGAACGCCTCCTGCGGCAGGTCGCGGCGACGTCCCGACACGTCGACGACGCGCACCGGGAGATTTTGGAACTGGAGGGCGCACGAGCGCGCGAAGCCCTTTACGCGCACGAGACCGGGGTACCCGTGCCAATGCTCGCCGAAGCGGTGGGCCAGTCGGCGGACGCGGTCGAGCGGTGGCTCGAAGCCGCCCGAGTGTCCCGAGACGCTGAGCGTTCGCCGAGAAACCACCTTCGCCATTAGCCCCACCGGATCCGCAGTCGTCTGTCACGGTTCGATAGGGCGGCGTCCCGTGAACGCATGCCATAGGTTGAACGATTCGACATCAGGGGCCCATAACGGTACCCCATACGGGTATATGTGGACGAGCCGGTGGGGGACGTCCCGCGGTCATTGCGACGCCGCGCGCCGTGCGACTCTGAGGCCATTCACGACCGAGGAGGCCCCTGATGATCGCTGCGCGCTGGGACGAGCCCGTGTTCCGTGAGTGGAATCCGTCAAGCTCACGGCTCGCCGAGCCTCAACCGCGGATGTTGTCGGACCTCTGGGACGCGCTCGAGGACCTGCGGGCTTCATCCCGGCTGCGACCGGGGCAGCGCGCGCGCCTGTCCCGTCCCGTGAGAGGGCCGCGGCGGATTGTGTTCCCGGAGCGACGTGAGGGAGACCGCGGAGCACGCATCCTCCTCACCGCTAATGGCCGCTCCGGCTACGAGCGCACACTTTCGTCGCTCACGCTGCGGGATCTTGTGCTCTGCCACCCCACCCGGGACTACTCCCGTCGCCCACGGCAGCTGAACAAGCCAATCGCGTTTTACAGCCGGACCGTCCGAGATCTGGTGATGTGTGAGTCGCAACTTGAGTCGAAGTTCGTGCTCATCGCGGACTGGCACCCAGGCGCTGTCCACGTCGCCGCGCAGCCCTTCACGCTTGAATTCCCGGCAGACTCGGCGGTTCGACTGCACACGCCGGACTTCGTTCTCATCGGAGCCGACGGTTCTGTTCTGGTCGTCGACGTGAAACGCCCTGACGACGCGGAGCGCCCCGAGACGATCGAGCGGCACGCGGCGGTGTCCCGATTGTTGGCTCAGGCAGGAATCCGCCACGTCGTCTGGACCGGCTCGGACCCCACGGCGTTGGAGAACCTCGCGAACTTTGCCGGCGCGTTCGTCCCCGACTCGCTGTTCACGCACACCGCCCCAACGTTGCTGGCCGCTCACCGTGATGGCATGACTGTCCGACAGCTCGCGAACGCGGCCGCCGAACAAGCGGTGCCAGCGAACGTCGCGATTGTCGCCGTCCGGCGGCTCCTGTGGGAACGCAGACTCGCGGTCGATATGACCGTGCCGTTCTCAACGCGGTCCATCGTCCACCGCACATAGGTCGAGCCCCGTTGGCTAAGTCGACGCATACGCTGAGGGTCGGAGCGAAACTGCGGTGGGACGGCGAGGATGTCGTCATCGCCCGGCTCGGAGCGACGGTGCTGCTCAAGACGCCGTTGGGTGAGCGACTCGGCGAAGTCCCGTTCGGAGAGGTCTCCGCCGCGGCACGAGGCGGCAGAGCCTCCCCCGACGCTCCGAAACTCCACGACGTCGAAGCGAGGCTCTCCAAGAGCGCACTCGACCGATTACATCGAGACCAGGACCTGCTGCGGGTGCTGAACACCGGATTGCACGCGGACGCGCCACCGCATGCGGTACCTCCGCCGTACCTTGATCCGGAACAGCGTCCCGTCGGACGGCGAGCGACGGCCGTCGCGGCAGAGATCGCCGCTCAGACGCAGACTGCCGGGCTGAGGAACGGCGGCCGGATCAAACACAAGAGCGCGATGCGGCGGCTCCAGCGGCTCCGGGAACGCTACGGGGACGGCAACGGCAGCGGACTCGTCGACAAGCGGCTGCTGCGTCCGTCGACTCACAGGACGCCGGAACCGGTGATCACTGAACTGTGCGCGTACATCGACAAGCACAATCTGAAATCGTCGGTGAGCAACGCCGCCATCGTGCGGGGCTTCCTCGCGTTCTGCTTGCTCGAAAAGCTCGTCCTGCCGATGCCGCACTCGTCCACCCTCCGCAAGCGGGTCGCGGAGCTCCGGGCGGCGTTCCCCGACCTCGGCGCCAATGCGAAGAACCGGGTGTCAGCATCGAACGTCCCCGAGATCTCCGATGTGCAACGTCTGGCTACGCGCGTCGGCGAGCTGGTGCTCTTCGACACCACGAAATCCAATGTCTGGGTCACGGATCCGCGCACAAAACGGAAGGCTCGGCTCGACATCACGCTCGCCCTCGACCTCGCGACCCGCGCGATCGTCGGACTGGCGGTCACGGCCGACACACCACAGTTCGCCATCGGCCTCTGCGTCGCTGACGTCCTCCGACCCAAGACCGCTGAACTCGCGGAGACGTGGACGTCGCCCGGTGACTTCTCGCTCCAGCAGATCAGCGTTGGAAGCCCCCACGAGATCAGCCCGTTCTACTCGCAAGCCTTCCACCCTGAGGGAGCCGTCGCGGACAATGGACGGCCCTACGTCTCGATGTACACCACAGGCATCATGGCCGAGGCGGGCATCCATTACGAACCGCAACGTTCGTACACACCGACCGACAAGGCGCAGATCGAAAGGGTGTTCCGCACCATCAAGGACATGTTCGAGGCGCTTATGCCCGGCTTCACGGGAGGTTCGGTCTACGAGCAAGGGGAGGACCCTGCCGCGGACGCGCGGATGACGCCGCTGGAGTATGAGCGCCGACTCCGGCAATGCATCGACATTTACAACCACCGCACCCACACCGGTCTGGTCGTCCCAGGCGACCCCTTCGAACGCCTCAGCCCTTTCATGATGTGGGGGTTGCTGCTGTCGGAGCAGGGGTGGGTTCCGGATGTGTCGTGGGAGCACGAGTGGATCAAGTTGCTACCCTCCGAGGCTCGCACCATCCGCACCGGCAACCGGATCCGCGCCGCACGACTTGACTACAAGAGCCGCGACCTCAAGGCCCTGCGGGGAGACCCCGATGTCATGCGAACCGGAAAGCTGCGCATCCACTACGACCCGTACGACCTCCGACGGGCCTACTGCTTCGACTCGGCTGGCACGCTCCACATCCTTCACTGGCAGTACCTCACCCGACACACCGAACAATTCGGCATCATGCACACGAATTGGGTGGTCGAGCAGTACGCCGACAAGCGGCTCAGCAACAACGACATCGACCGTTTAATCGCCGAGGTCATGGCCGGCGCCCACGATGAACCCGGCCGACTGGAGCGGATGCGCCACGTCGACCTCATCGACGACCTCGTCGTGCTCCAGGCCGCGCGGCTCACCAGCCCGGAGGCTGGCGTTCCAGTACTCGAAGCACCAGAACGGGCCGCATCTTCCCGGCAGGCGCTGCCCGTCGCCCGGCCGTCAGAGACCATCGGCGGTTCGACGACGCGACCGTTCGCGGGTTCTGACAGCTCAGGGGGGATGAACGCCGCAGACACGCCAACCACAGGAACGAAGTCGGGGCCCGCGCGCCGTGCTCTGCGAAGTTTCACGCTCCCCGGAGGCGCAGAGTGACCGCGTTGACGCCCAGTCCCTTGATCGAGTTCGACGAAGGTGCCATGGCGTTGCTCACACCACACGACCGCGGTTACGTCCGTAGAATCCTCGCCCTGGACGTCCCCGACCCGCGGCGACGTTCCCGTGAGGAGATCGACGCTCTGGCTCCACGTGACCGCGTCCGCTATGACCGCGCCCGCGCCCGGTTCCTCCGCTCGATGCCCGCCTTGATCACCAGCGCTGGCGAGCGCGTCCTCAGCACGCTCCGCGTCGCCGCGAAATCGTCGGTCGATCAGGAGGACCGCAATCAGGACACCCTGGTGCTCTCGGGCGAACCCGGTGTCGGCAAGACGACCCTGGCGAAGATGTTCGTCGCCGCTGAACTCTGCCGTCTCGCGATCAATCGCTCGATCGACATCGAGGACGGCGTCGCCAGCTCGCTCGAGCAGTTCCGGCCCGCGATCTTCATCCACCTTGAGGGCCCGATGACGGTCAACGAGCTGATCGACCTCGCGTGCACCGAGCTGGGCTGGATCGCCGACCGGAGGCCCCTGCGCGCTTTCAAGGAAGCCGCGACAAGATCCGGCCTCGAACTGATCGTCATCGACGAGATCCAGCACATCAACTTCTCTGGACGCACCGGACGGAACGTACACAACATCATCAGATGGATGAGCAACTTCGGCATCCGAGTGGTGCTCAGCGGCAACAACATCGACTGGGTGCTGCACAACAGCGGATCCGCGGAGCTGCAAGCCGGAGCCCGGAACTCTCGCGGGAGATGGATTCCCCTTGAGATCGACCGAATGGCCATCGACGACGAAGCCGGGCGAGAAGAATGGTTCGCCCTCCTCGATGGATTCGAAGCGCGGATCCGGCTCTCCGACGTCCCAACCGCGCCCGGTTGGCTCGCTGACGACCACGGTGTGTACCTGTGGGCGCGCACGAGCGGATACCTCAACGCCCTCGCCAGACTCGTCATCGATGCCACTGTCTGCGCGATGGACTCCGGAGCTGAAACGCTGACGCGAGAGGTGTTCGACCTGATACCGCTGCAGGAGGAGGTGGAAGCGGGGCGGGCCGGACGGATGGCCGTGTTCGAAGCAGGGGGATACTTCCCCGAAACTCCGAGATGAGCTACGGACTGACAGCCCCGACAAAGCTCGGACCCACCCTGCGCTTGCACCGCGGCGAGTGGCTGAACACAGCGATCACGCGGTGGAGCTGGGAAACGTTCGGCGCGTCCCGGTGGGCGCTGTTCCGAGCGTTCGGCCTCGAGACCGTGCCGCCCGCCCTCGTGCGGAGCCTTGCAGTCGGACTGCCCGCCGCAGTGCGCGACAACATCGCCGAAGCGACCGGTATCTCGCCGGCAGCCCTCGACGCTGCCACCATGCGCGCACTCGACGGGCAACTCGTCAACCTCACCGATCAAACGGCCTCCGGCACAACCAGCATCTCCACCCGCGGTCCGTGGTCTTGGCGCGCAGGAACCCGCTACTGCCCCGACTGCCTCATCGAGCGCCCCGGCGTGTTCAACCTCGCCTGGCGCAGCCCGTGGACCTTCTTCTGCCTGATCCACGAGCGCGTACTCCTCGACAGCTGCCCGCAGTGCACGCGACCGCTCACCGAAACACGCGACCGAACCCAACGGCTCTTCGATCCCTCGACCTGCCAAACGCCCCTCCGTGATCGAGACGGCAAACCCAGCCGAGACGTGTGCGGTGGTCGGCTCTCAGACACATGGGACCAGACCCTGCTCCCGACCACCGCGTGGCCCGCGATCGCGCAAGCATCGATCATCCTCTCCACTCGCGACGGGTCGGCCTGGGATCTGATCCGGTCGCTCCAAGCAGCAGCCGTCGCCCTCCGTGCCGCTCAGCTGCCCGAACTCGTCGCCGACCTCGCCGGCGTGCCACGGGATCTCCTCAGCGGCATGCTTGACAGCGAGGCCCACGCCGGCGCGACACCCCCACCGAACGCCGTTGCCATGGCGGCTCTTACCGGCGCCGCGTTCCATCTGACACAGATGCCACCCGAGGCCGCCGCCCCGATCATCCGCACGGTGACGTTCAGCCGCGCGCCTTCTCACGTCCCCCGCGGCGCCGGACACGGCCCCGGAAGCGTGCGGGAGCTGCTCGCGCGCTGGCCCGGCGCGCCACCGACGCTTCGCCGTCACGTGCTCCGAGCGCTCGACCAGGACTTCGGTGTCGGCCAGCGGGTTCTCCACGACACCACCGCCCTCGCTACGACCGTGCCCGGACCGTACATCGCTGCACGAAGGCTCAGCGGAGTCCCGGATCTGTGCTGGCCAGAGATCGCGGAACGGCTCGACGTCGGCGGCGCGGTGACCGGGCCGGCTCTTCAGCGCGGGTTGAGTGTCGCGATCCGGTTAACCGGCTCCGGGAGCGCTGCCGAAGTCGCCAACGACACCGCTCTCAAACGAGCGTTGCGCCCGACCATGCTCGGGACACCGCGACAGACCGACGCGCTGCTACAAGCTGTCGGCATAGTCTCCCGGCAGCTTGACGATGAAGGGTGCCCCGTCGATTACCGTCGACGCGTCCAGTTGCCCTTCGAGGGCCTCCTCCCGATGAGCGATTGGGTAGCGATCGCGAACGCATCTGGTGTGCGGATCGGTGGAGCACGCCGCCTCATCCACGCGCGCCGGTACGCTTTCCAGCGCCTCACCGGCACCACGCTCGACAACGCGCCGACGGCCTTGGCGAGCCCGCGGAATCGAGCCGATGGCCATGAGTATGCGTCCTTCCGGCTCCGCATCACCGAAGAGCTGCAACAGCATCTGGACCTCTATCTGCGGTCCTTTCTCCTCGGCCATGGCGTGAACGAGCCCGTGGTGTGGTCGCCGACTCCGCCCCGGGTGCCGGAGGGACTCTTCGTCAGGCCGCCAACGGCGGCGCGAGTAGCCGCAGCCCTGTCGTCTGCAGTGGACGGGAAAGCGGGCCTCGCACGTCACGCCGGTGTGTCGCCTCGCCAGCTTGAATGGGCGGTCGAGTCGCGGCCCCCAAGAAACACCGAGCGAACGGGGAAGAGTCGCTCGCAACCTCGCTAGTCAGCGTCCGACTGGGCGCCCCACGTCTCGACAAATGGAAGACGCATTTGGTGCTGATCACCGGCGTCAAGGTCGCGGCAGGTTAGCAGCGACCATCAGCATCGACCAACGACGCCCATCTGAGAACGGCGCGCGTCGGGATCGATCTCGAACGCGCGGGAGAGCACGCGGTCCGGCTTCGCCAATGTCCCCACCAGCGTAAGGACGACCGCGCCGGTCCTGTCAAGGTTGGCCCGCCCCGAGCTGCGCCCGAGACCTCGTGGACCCCGCCGTGACCCCCATACCTGCTGCGTGACATCGCACGGCGGAACCAACTGCCCGGTCGCCGAGGTCGCCCTCGCGGTCCTGGCCGGACGGATCTCACCCGCGGGGAGCCACGCGGCAGGAACGGGCCGCCCTGAGCAGCCTTAGGTGCAGGGATGGACGCCTTGGCCTACCGGGCCTGAGTCGCTGCAGCCGCTGTAGCGATTGTTGACGATGTGTGCCCCGCTCGACGTGCTCGTGAGCGGGTTAATTGCTTCCCGGCGCGAATCCAGCAGAATCGATAGCCCGGGGTGCGTCGTCGCCGGGGGCATCAGCCCAGTTTTGTCCCTAGGACCATGAAGCCGATCAGAAATAGCCACAGTGCGGCCGCGAGTGCGAACCACTTGCCACAGAGATCGATGGAATCCGTCAGAGCACTCGTGCGCATCATGTGCGCGACCACCCGGGCTACGGCGCCGAGTAATGTGAGCGCACCTGCAGCGAGGATGAAGGTCGCGACCCCGGTTTTTGGCGAGCCTCCGACACCGAATGACACGTTTCCCGCGTGTACTGCGCCGATGAGCATGATGATTGACGACAA
The DNA here is from genome assembly GCF_004341255.1 of Curtobacterium sp. PhB142. Taxonomy (NCBI): domain Bacteria; kingdom Bacillati; phylum Actinomycetota; class Actinomycetes; order Micrococcales; family Microbacteriaceae; genus Curtobacterium; species Curtobacterium sp. PhB142. Next base: position 612,850 of record NZ_SLUT01000001.1, read on the forward strand.
CAGTATTGCAATACTCACCCAGGGCGCCCTGGAGGCCCAGAACGGCGCCTCTGCGGCCGCGTGATCAACATCTGACTCGGGGCATCTTGGTTTCGGTGAGGAAATCTCGCTCATCCCGTAAGCTTGCCACATTGTTGGCGCGAGAAGGCTGCCTGCACGTCCCTACCGAGCGATGACTGTCGGAGAGACTCCCAGGGGGGCGGGCGGCCAGCTTCCCGCGGCGCAAGCGTCGACTCGGGCCGGACTGCACCGGGCACGCAGTTCGGTGGCAGCATTAGAGAGGTGTCAGATGTCTGACGGTTGGCGGAGCACGACCATCAGGCGCTGCCGATCACTCGTTCTCGGTGACGCCGTCGCTGGGCCAGATTCCGCTGATGAACCACATCACGTAACAGGCGTGCCAGTGCGCGGCCCATGCCACGACGGTGGCCGACGTGTCCCTGGCGGCGTCCCAGTCGGACGGCTCCGCCACGCAGAGGGTTCCGCTGTCGAACAGGTGCGGAGAGCGCATGAACCTCCCACCTCGGCTCGCGCCACGGCGGGAGGGCTTGATGGGGATGATGCGCGGGAGACCATGGTCGAAGCGGTGCTCGATCCGGATCTCGAACAAGCCATAGCCGGTGTCGATCGTGCCTTCCCACACTGGCGGTCGATCGGCTTCAGTTGCGATGCGGAAGCTCGGAAATGCCGATGCCATAGCTTCGACGTCCCGGGCGAGTTCTCCCCCGTTAGTCCACCAGTCCCGAGTGCTGGGATGCTCGAGGACGTCTGCACCGCCGTGGAACGAGTGCTTCGTGATAGAGGATCCGGCGTCACCCGGATCGGTGAACACCACTCGTCCCGACGGTGACACCCAACGAGGAGAGTCGTAGCCGAGTGCATGAAGGGCTTGAAGCAGGGTCATCGTCGATCCGATCTCTCGTACGGTCAGCGGCCGGCGTCGCTTAAAACGGCGCGGATGTCTTCGGCAAACCCCGGAAGCGCCGGAACCAGCCGCCGCCAGGCGAAGTCGTGGAAGTGGTAGTACTTCGTCTCACCGTGACGGGTGTAGTACTTCGGGGACTCAGCGTGATGCTCGACAGCGTCACCAAGCGAGCGGGCGAACCGGTCGCCGACTACGACTTCCCAAGCGAGCGCGTACTTCTCACACTTCGAGGCAAAGTTCGCGGAGAACCCGACTGGGTTCACTTCGCTAGCGTGGACGGTCCCACTCCGGATGAACGCGACGGTGCCGAAGTCCGCGCCGGCACGGACCCGCACTCGCTCGATGCCGCGCAGTTCCAACCACGGATTCAGATTCTCACGAACCTCGCTCAACGCTCGCGCGCAAGCTGTCGCAGCGGTGAGGACCGCGATCTGCTCACTGATGAACGGATCGATGCCGAACATCGCGTACAGGCCATCTCCTCGCAGGCCGACTACCCACCCGCCCATTTCCTCGACGATCATCGCGACCCCCGACAGGACCGCGTCCGCGAGATTGGCGACTTCAGCCGGTTCGTCCCAGAACGACCGGGCCGTGAACTCGCGGAGGTCTATGAAGACACTCGCCACATCGTGGCTGGCCTGCTCACCCAGGCGGAGGTGTTGCAGCGACGGCGGCAGAGAAGTCTGAGCCTCGTTCTCGGCGAACGACTCCGACGCTGACGCGCGGAGAGTCTTCCGACCGTCATAGGCACTGAGTACTCGCTCGGTGAACGCGGACTTCGCTGCTGGCATCGGGATCCCCCTTCGTCCCGATCATCATGACCTGAACCACCGACAGGTCAAGCGTACCCCGACATGTCGGCGTAAGTGGGGACGTACGGGGTGCGCTGTCGGCAAGCCGGGAGGGGCGGCTCAAGCACTACTTGCGCGCGGTAGCCCTAATTGGGCGGGACGGTCGAAGCGAGCGCCACGAGTACGCCAGCTCCGATCACTGTGAGGATGAACCATCGCAGTGCAAGTGCGAACGCCTCGTACTTGGCCTTCGCGATCAGGGCCAATGCGTGGACCTGATTCCACGCCTGCTTCGCCGACGCCTTCTGAAACTCAGAGTCATCGACCACAAAGCTGCTCGCCACGCTCGGCCAGGCAAACGGGTTGCGGCCGCCCGACACGTTGGTGCGAGGGATGAGGGTTCGTACTGCACACCACACCGTGCCCACGGCGCCAACGACGAACACCGACACAGCGATGACGGCCGCGATCGACAACACCTGGTTTGATCCCGCGATCAGCGCCCAAGTCGGCGCAGCACGGCTCGCAGTTACCGTCGCGGTCGCACCAAGGCCCGCGGCGAGGATCGTGGCCTTGGTGTCTGCGTTCTTGATCCACGCGCCGGTCTCGCTGACGGCAAGCTTGGCGTACTCGAACGCCTGCTTCTCGTCCGCTGACTCAACCGGTTGGCGCTTGAACATGCAGGCAGTCTACGACGGTCGCACTGCGCGCCGCCGGTTGCGCGAGCGCCGCCGCCGTTCGCTGTGGGCATGAGCCGGGCCATATTTAGTCGACTCGCTCGGACCGTTTTGTCGGCTCCTACCACTACTATCAAGATACGTCCAGCAGCCCCAGCCCGAGAGGAGGCATCATGGTCCAGTCTGCAGATGAGCTGTCGTACACCGGCATCCGGCAGTACGCGGAGCGTATCGCGCAAGTACACAACGTCGTCAACGAGGATGGATCCACTGATGTCCTCAGGCTTGTAGGCGAACTTGGTGGCCGCGTTACCTACAACGAAGACGACCGCGAGGGCCTAATCGTGACCGGGCCGGGAAACTTCGAAATTCGATTGTCGCCGTTCACATCGTCGTGGCGGGATAAATTCACTATGGCGCACGAGTTAGGGCACTACTTTCTTCACTACCGGTTGCCGGGTCTTGACGCGGAAGAGCGGTTTGCTCGCGGTGCCCGGAATCATAGAGAGACCCAGGCGAACGTGTTTGCGGCGTCGCTGCTCATGCCTAGAGACACATTTGTCGAGGCGTGGACCGAACTCGGCGGAAGCGAGCGTCGACTCGCAGATCGTTTCGGCGTTTCCCCGGCGGCCGCTCGCGTGCAGGCCGAGGTTCTTCGACTGCAGTGAGAAGGCCCACGTGGGACCAGGGCGACCTATCCCTTCTGTTCGTCTCCTGTGACCTTGTTGGGTCTACCGCGTTCAAGCAGCGGGAGGACCGAGAAGGCGGGTGGGGTCGCCAGTTTCTCGAATTCTATCGAGAGCTTCCCCGCCTCGTAGGCGCCGTGTCAGAAGAAGGCAGCCTACCCGATCCGGAGTTCCAGCTCTGGAAGGTTGTCGGGGACGAAATGATTTTTACCAGCGTGGTGCGCGACGAGAAGGCAGTTGCAGACGCTGTTGCAGTCTGGCTCGAAGCCATGGAGCGGTACGAGAAAGCGACGTCGAAGACTGACCGCATGCAGACCCACGGAGGCGCTTTCATTGGCACATTCCCTGGGCCTGATTCGCACGTATTCATCGAATTGGATCCCTCAGCAAGCACCTCACAGTCCCAAGCCAGTACGGTGGCGCTAAATGAAGCAGCGCGTGACAACTACAACCCAAATACGCATCTGTTCGACTACTTGGGCCCTTCGGTGGACACCGGTTTCCGGGTGCTCTCGGAGTCAACCGCGCGACACTTCACGGTCAGCGTTGAGGTTGCTTGGGCAATCGCCGAGCACCAGAAACTGACAGGTGACACGGAGACGCTCCCGATGAGCTTGCTCGGACGGAAAGTGCTGAAGGGCGTCTGGGACGGTCGTCCCTACCCGTTGTTGGCCATTGATCGAGAGTATGTCGACAAGGTCCACGCAGCTGAACGCGCTCTCCTACCCGGATCAGGTGGGCCCAGTGAAGTCGCTGCGTTGTGCGAAGCGTGCAGTGCGACGCCTGGCTGGCCGTCTGCGCTGTACCTGCCAGGGTCAGAAAACCCTGCGTTCACGAGGCGGCCAGAAGACATTCTGAAGAGCCAGATGGAGAACGACACCACAGGCGCGGAAACGCCGCCGCCCCCTGCGGGCCAAGGCTCGGCCGTCGACGACGATCTACCAACCGACTGATCGGCGCGACGAACACTGGCGAGATGGTGTGCCACCGGTCGGCAGCGGGACCGGTGGCTATAAAACCCTGCCCTGGGACGCCGTCGGTCCCCGTGACGGTGCCGTTCGTGGCGGAGCGACACTTTGCGCACGCAACTGCGGCGACAGATTAGATGCGCAGCCGCGTAACCGAGCCTCTCTACGGCGACACTTTGCGCCTGCGTGCACACGGGTGTCGTCCGTGTGAAGTGAAGGACAAGTTGTCGTTTTGAAACGTAACTTGTCGCGGTTTGGTACCCAACTTGTCGTGCCGATGGTGGCCGGTCTCCTTATGGGCGGGGTGGTCTTGAAGAGAAGGCGCAGATGAAGACGTTCCGCGGCCACTGGTGGCTCCCGGATGATCCGGACTCACAGCCAGGAACACTCACGATCTCGAACCGCGGAGACGTCACTCTCGAACTCATTGGCGGGTTCGACCTCTCCGTGCGGACACCACTCCCTGGCGGTGGATACGCGGTCTCCGCCAACGAACGACCAATGCCGCTGATCTACGGCCTCGCGGGCAACCAGCGGATCACAGTCCAAGACGCACTCACACTTCACTCCGAAGCTCGTTTCGGCTTGAGCGACCGCCCGAACTACCACCGTATCTCCGGCACGCGAGCCTTCGTCGGCGTGCACCTTCCGGAAGAAGAACACCAACAGCTTTGGCAGGGCTGCTGGGTACACCTCGAGAACTTCGCGCACTGGTCCGGCGCAAACGGAGTACGATGTTCCGCGGAACTTCAATCCAAGAGCGCCGACCTCGTCGAAGTCCCCGACAAGACCGTCGAGGTGGACGGGTGGACATACACCTCGGTGACCCGCGTCGGCGGCTTCGACTTCGACGTCCGCCGGGGCGATATCTCGATCTCCGGTCTGATGTCGGCACGACTCCTCATTGACGCCCCTGGACCGTGCACCATCGCTGAACTGGACACCCGAGTGAAAGCGTGGATGGATCTACTCACGCTCGCATCCGGCTCCCCCTGCGGAGTGATCGGCATGTCCGTCATCCCGGTTTCAGACGAGGATCCACGGGGAGGAAGTCGCCGGCGTGAGGATTATCCCGTCCACGTTCGTCATCTCCATGAAGCAGAGCCAGACGCTGATGTGACCTGCGAGTGGCGATTCACCTGTGACGAGCTGGCTTTCCAACAGGCTGCAGCCACATGGATGCCGTTGCAGGCGAAGGCACTGGAAGGTACCTCGGCCTACTTCGGGAGTTACTACTCGCCCGGCGGATACACGGAAGCACGGGCGCTCCTGAACGCTGTGGCGGCAGAAGCGACGCATCGCGCCCTCGGCGAGCTCAAGCGGGGACGCGATATTGACCCGGACACGTTCGCAGATCGCAAAAAGCGCGCGTGCGCCGCGATGCAGACGCTGGACGAGCGCGAGTGGCTCGACCGAAAACTTCGGAACGACCCACGGCCGATCACGTTCCGGGACCGCCTCCTCGACATCGTCTCGTCGATTGCTCCGGAAGCGATCTCGCTCATCCTGACCGATGTTGACGAGTGGGCTACGGATCTCACCCAGACGAGGAATGGGCTCGCCCATCGTGCGGACGGATCCGGGCAGCGGCTTCATGAACTCGCTCAGGCGACAGACGCAGTGCTCGCGGCCTACCTGCTGGCGCGGCTTGGCCTGAATGCCGCGGTCCAAGCGAAGGCAGCAGGTGCCCTGCGACAACCGTACTGAGGCGTCCAGGAACCGCACCGCCTGAACGCGTACGTGATCGCCATGGCGTTTCACGGGATGTTCTCGTGCGCCGTGAGCGAGCCATGAGCCGTGAGCCGTGTCGGCGTTGTAGTCCGCCAGCTAACTTGCCCGACTGCCAGCAACGGGTCCTGATATACGGAGTCGGACGCGCTATTCAGCAGTATGCGCGTGTCATCCCCATGGTCGGCTCGCCACCCAGATGATCCGGTGATGGGTCCGACGCGAACCTGCCAGCGCGGCAAGATCGCATCTACCCGAAATTTGCGTCGTATCCCGCCGAACCAATCCGAGGTCCGTTAGCTGATCGCCTATCGGACACTCCCAGGAATCGGCCAGGAGAACCGGCATCCCACCGAGCGCTGAGCCAATTCCGCGCAGCATACTGAATAAGACGCATATCACTCATTCTGCGCTGCATCGCGCCGGATTTCGGCCTGTCGAGCCAGGCCCTTCTGGTGGTCGAGCCGCCGCCTCTCGGCTCGCTCCTTGCGTTTTTCTTCCTGTCTTCGCGCCTTGTCTGCAGCACGTTGCTGCCTAGCAGCTTCGTCCGCTTCGCGCTCCGTCTCCTCTTGCACCCAGATCCGCACGAACTTGCTCGTTGTCTCATTCAACGGGTCTTTCAGGCCCCAAGACGCTGCCGACAGCGCGGCTTCGACGCGCTGTTCAATCAAGAGCAGAAGCCTTCGAGCTGCGACCGGGCTGACTTCGGCGACAACCGGCACGAAGACGTCGTGCTTGAAACCTGACGCAGGGGTGTAGTCGGAGTAGCGTACGGCGCTTCCGTGAAGCCGAGAGCGCGCTCCTCGGCAGTGAGATCGGCCGGGCCGAGGAACGGATACAAGGCCGCAGAAAGCTTCTCAGCCTCCTCCTTCCGATGAGGACGTCCATAGCCGTGTGCGTAAAGATCGCGTAACTGCGTTATCGGCGCCATCGCGCCGTCACCGATGCTTACCGGTCTGTCGAGACAGGTCCGGTAGAAGAGTTCCGCCATCTTGCGAGACCAGGAGTGATCGCCTTTGTAGACTAGCGGCTCCGCATCGACGAAGAGCGCCATGGGTATGGACGCGAAAAAAATCTCAGACAGAGCTACGCCGCGGCTGACGAGCATCAGACCGGTGTGGGCATGAATCTCGAGCGGGTTGGCTCCGAAAGCCTGCTCTGCCTCCCAGTACACATCGCCCATGTCGTTGAATTCGGGATCCAATTGGGCTTCGACGTCTTCCACCACCTCCTCGAAGCGCTTGTCTATCTCCGGTCCGACGACCTGCAGGTACTGATGAATTGAGGCGAAGTCTCGGCGCGCGTCGTGAGCAATCAGTCGCAGGCGCAAGGACCACGGTCCGGCGCTTGGATCTTCCTGTTCCATCACTGCGCAACTCGTTCGGCCGCTTGTCGCCCCGATTCTGGTCCGAGTGATCCCCCAACAGCCCGGCTATCGTCGGCGTTCGTCTCCCGCATGAGAAGACGGTGCAATAGATCACCCTCGTCGTCAACCGACCGCCTCCTTGGCCCCTGCATCAGTAGCCGATCCGCAACCGCACATGTGGGACATTTTGTTGGTCGGTTGCGACGCGTCGGTCTGGGGACGGCACATCGCTCGATGCAGCTGCTCAAGGGTCAGTCCGACAGCCAACGGTCTGCGAGGGCGGACCCGACCGCAGAAGGGAGCACTGCACACCCGCAGGCAAGGAGCACGAGAAGGACGGCATGGGCTGAGGTATTGAACTGTCGTCTCGCAGTGCGGTTCTTCTTGGGCTGATGATCTTTGACCTCTTGCTCGAACCAGCCGCGGCTGCGCTGACCGAGGTACCACTCGGAGATCTTGCCGCTGGGGTCGGAGGCGATCACCACCACCTCGCCTTGGGTCTTGGCCGCAAGCATCGCGTTGACCCGAGTTTGCGCCCAGACGGCGATCATGCGATCCCTCCGACGCAGCCCGACGAGTAGACGCGGAATCAAAAGCGCGTACTCGATTTCGGGTTTGGTCCAAAAACGCGCGAAAACTGGTCTTGAGTGCATCCGAGCGACGCGTTCGAGGGCTGTCAGAACGTTGTCGACCATCGAGGCGCGAGCAGCCCTGTGAGCGGAGCGCACGAGCATCACCTGTGTGATCACGAACAAGGCCACTGTCACCAGCACCGACACCAGCGCGACCAGTGTGGCGCTCACGATCGTTTCCCCATCGTCATCCCAACAGGATTCACGGGTCTAACGGGGTCCGCGACCCCCAAAACGCGTTCGAGGCGCCGTCTTGGGCATTCAGTCGCCGATCGGCCATCGGCTACGCAGCAAACAGGAAAGCCCACACCCGCTTTGCTGGTTTCACCACTGACCACCTCCAAGGGGAACGTAGTCCCCGCCGCGCCTTTCGCCATACACGTCGCACGACACCCGATCTGTGGCCTGGGGCGCTGGACCGGTCGCGGTGCTGATACTCCGCATACAATCGGGCCCGCATCCTCCGCGCTTCTCTTGCGACGCGTCGAGAGTGCCGCGGGATTCGCTCATTGCGCAACCATGCCGCAACCACCTCGAAGCCCGCCCAAGCCATTTGCGAGTACCCGATCTGAGGGGTGCGCCCGATGCTCTCACCATCCGGCCAAGCCCGCGCTTGCAACCCAATTCCGTCCATTAGCTCTAGTGCCCTGTCACGGTGCCGTCCTCGGCCGGCCATGTTCGCTGCCGCTGCGGCCAGAGGAGTAGCTACTCGATCCCACTCTTCGTCGAACGGATCATTAGCGTCGAACCGGTCGGTCGGCGCGGGGGTACTACGGGCGAAGTCCGCAAAGTTGAAGAACACCATCATCAAAGCTTGGACCTCGTCCCGGACGAGCTTAGTTTGCTCGCCACGGCGTTGAGCGCGAGCGTTGTACAGAACAATCGCCTGCCCCACTAGGACACCAACCAGCGCAATGACGGCGACCAAAATGGCGATCACTGCACTCAGTGGGATACCGCCCTCCGCCGTAGCCGCGGTGATCTGCATGTAAGTTCCCTTACTTCGAATGAGATGTCGAACGTGACGATACAGCTCCCTGGAACTCAGGGGCTCCACGCTGCTGTCCGCAGCCGGCCACCGACCAGCACAGTTCTGCGGCGAACCCCTCTCCCCAGGAAACGCGGGTTCCATACTGGCGCTCGATCACACCATCTAGGCCTGTCCTGCTAGCCGATCAGCGCCGGACGTCTGTCGGCGGCGGCGGCCCCAGACCGTTTCGCAGGCGCTCACCCCAGTCGCGGCCGGCGGTCTGCTGCTGGTCCGTCGGAAGGCGCTGCGTTGACACGACTGACCCGCTTGCTCCGACCGACCATGATCGGCGGTCCGGAGAACACGGACCGACTCGTGAAATCCATCACGGAACTGGCCGTCATCCTCACCCTCGACCCCTCGCCGATTGACTACCGGAGGCGCAGGGAGCTCGACTGGTTCATGATTTTGACCAAGCCCGATTGGCTGGACCTGTGCGATGCTGCGGGCCACAATCCCGGGGGTGACGTTCGCCTTCGTAACGCGAAGCGGTACCTCTTTCAGCGAGCAACACTCGCGCCGCTGTCGGCGCTTCCGTCCGAGCTAGCAATGGGAAGGCATCGGCAGGACGCGGCCGAGTACTCCAGCTTCCGGGCGTCCGTCACAGCCGAATTGCAAGAGGGCTTTGACTCATATTTCAGCGGGCTCGTCGATGCGACGGGTCTTCGCGAGCCGGTGCTCTGGGTACCGGATCGCAGTCGTGCGCGGTTGGCAAGGGTCGGCAGGGATCTCGAGGACATCGACTGGGTCCGACTTCACGAACTACGCGACGGGGGTGTCCGGAGGGACGAATGGCGCGCGAACTGAATCGCACCATTCGGCACTGCCTTTGGGCAGGTGACCTCCGACCTCACCCAAGCGGCGCTCGTGTCGAGACCATCGACTGGTCCAGCGCACTACAAGCTAGATCTCGTTGACGCAGACGCGATCTCTCCCAACCAAACGCAGCCCTGGGCAAGTCCATCCCCAATGTCAGTCCCTTGCGCTTCAATTCCCCCGTGGGTCGGAACAAGAGTAAGAAGCCAAAGAAGGATCGAGCTAGGCGTATCCCTAGGTTGGACCCGGTCGCCGAGCTCTTCCGACGGCGTGACTCCGAGGAACTCTGGCCAGCTCTGTTCGCGGCGGGGGCCTCGCCGGGAGCACGTCACCGTTGGACGGCGGTCGGCGCCGCGATCGCCGCGGCACTGCGCGCAGAAGATGCTCAGGCTGCGCCTGGGAGCGAAACGGACGCGCTTCAGTCCACGGTCGATCGCGCCGCACGGGCAGCAGGGATCAGCCCAATGGAAGAGGACTTCGTCCCGACCGACCCCCGCGTGCGCGTTCGGACTCGGGTCGACGACGAACTCCTGGAGCTTTTTCCCGGTCTCACAGAACGACCAGTGGCCGACCTCGCGCGTGCGCACCGGCTGGCGCAGGTCGTCGATCACCGTGTCCTGAAGCGGCACGGGTTCGGCATCTTGAACGTGCTCCACGTTGCCTTCAGATACGCGGACTGGGTCGTCAGCGAGATTGCACCAATGTGGCCAGCCGACGAGGACGTCTCGATCGGCGATCCGCTTGCCGTGACGAGCGAGGAGATCGGTGCAGCGCGAAAGGTCGTTGGCGCACGACCAGCGATCACCATGGATGAGCGCGACCTGCTCGCGCTCGAATGGATGACGACCTCGGCAGCTCGAGCGGAGTTCTCGACAGAAGGCATCAGCGGTTTCGGCCGATTCCTGCGTTACCGAGTCGGCAGCAACCCCGCTCGGGAGCGCTGGCTGCCGCCAGCTTTTGTCCCAGAGATCGTTATGGAGGCGGTACACCAGCTTGTGGAGGAGGCCCGCCGCTCCGAAGAGTCGGCGGCGGATCTGCGCGCTGACTTCGTGCGCCAAACGCTCCGCGCGCTTCTTCGCTTCAACGACGCGGTTCACGGACCAGCAGAATCGCAGTGGTCACTGCCGCAGGGACGACCTGATGAGATTACATGGCTTGTACCGTTCAGCCGAAGGAGTATGCTTGCCGTGCAGGTCGTTACGGTCACCGGCAGTTCGCCCATACCGGAGAAATGGGCGGTCGAGCGGCTCGCGGAGAAGGCGCGAGAAGCCACTCCGATCAAAGCAAGGTTCGTGGGCGGGGCCACCGCAACCCTTCCAGAGGGAACGGAAGTCGTCCCGCTCGTCGTCGTCGCAGCAACGACGCATGTCGTCGCGATGCAGCGAAACGGATGCGCGACCGTGGCGCTCGAGGACCTCACCTGGATTGCGGAAACCGCCGAAGACGATGACGACCTCCTCGCGTTCGCACGAGATCTTGCCGATCCGGACTTCCCTCGAAGCATGGGATGGGAAGCAATCAACTACTGGGAGCCCTGGCGGACAAACGGCAAACAGTTCTTCGGTGGTGGCATCAAGCCGTCGTTCGCGATGTTCGAGGCCCATGCCGGCGAGGCTGAGTGGGAGCGTGCAGCCGCGCTCTCAAAGCTAGAAGCGGCGCTCTTCTTCGTGGGGCTGCCTCCGCTACGTGAGACACAGCTCGCGGAAGCGACCGCAGACTCAATGATGGTGATCTTGCCGCCCGAGCCGACCTACGACGAGCGGCACGGTGCTCACCGCACTCGAATGGCGGAGGGGTGGGCTCTGAGCAGCACCAAACCTCCCGTTGCCCTGCCGCTCGCAACGGATGAGTGGAAGAGCGGGCCGGGTCTTGTGGTGAAGAGGGACTATGCCGGTGGAGTCGCCTTCGGTCTGCACACGATCGCGGATCAGTGGGCCGCGGCCCACGCAGAATCAGTGGTTAGTGGATATCGGCTTGAATTCGAAGACGCGGATGAGGGTGAGCCGGTGTCGGATCGGTCCGCTGAGCTCCACGTGCACGGAGTTGTCCGAGCGACATGGTCGATCTGTACAGACGAGTTTGTGAAACGTGCGAATGGCGATCCTCGCGCGGCCAACGAATTCACCGCGGCCCCGCTCCGAAGTCTTTTGGAAGTCGGCGGTATGGATGAGAGCGTCGCCAACCAGATCGCGCAGGCCCTTGCCGCGGCTCCACCGTTCCTCATCCTCGAGATTCGCACCACCCGAACGATGAAGAATGACCTTCCCGCGCCCATCCGCCTTGACGACAACGCAGCCGCGCAAATAACACGCGAACTCGCCCGCCGGCTGGCTGACTCTGCCATCGACCCCGGCACGTACCGCGGATCCGACGCCAACCGCATCATCAGAGAACACCTCGCTCCCGCAGCCCTCGCTGAACTCAGGACCCGCGTCTCCGAGTGCGGACGAACACGTGTTGTCGAATTTGGCTTGGAGCAACTCGTGCGGGTGGTCGATGACCGTCACCGGTCGACTGGAAACCTGCAGCGAGTATCCCGGCACTTGCGAACGTCGTGGGACCCGACGGAGCAGATGGTGGAGGCGTCGGGCACATCCCTACGGCTTCGTCAGGCGAACGAGATTCTGGTCGAGGCCGCGATCCGCGAGGCGGACGACGATGAAGTTCCCGTTTCGCCGATTGGCGCGGAGTCATGGCGCAGGCTTCTTGCTGCGGCGGACGCGTATCTCCGCTTGACCAGCCACAGCGAGCGTCTACATAACGGGATAACACCAGTTGTGCTCGAAGTGACAGACCTCTACGAACTGCATGTGCGCGACGACGACACCGGTCTACACGCGCGGTGGCCTCTCGACGCGGCGAGCCTGAATTACGCTGCAGCGGTGTCGGCCCTTGACGAATCGACGCCCATCGAGACCGTTGCGTCGCCTGAGGTGCTCATGGAAGTTGATGCCGCGATGCTCGACGCTTTTGGTGTAACTCGGCAGGACATTTACGCGGTCCTAGGCGCTCTTGTGCAATGGGCGGAATTTGAGGCTGGTTCGAACATTGCAAAGACTGACCGCGCAGCCGTCGTCGCATGGCTGAGCGAAGTGCTCGACGAGGCGGATCCCGGTAGGGAGACGCGCCTACAGACGGCGCTGGAACTCCTGTCGACAGATGAAAGTACGCTGTCCGAGTCGTGGGAGCCGTGGCGTACTCGCACCCGCCGCAATCGGTTGCTTGTTCAGCCCATCGTGCGACACGCGGGCGCGATTCTCATTGCGCCACAGTTCCTCGAAGCGTCTCTGTCCGTTTACTTCAACTACTTCAGTCAAGGCATGTTGCCATGGTCGGCTCGACCGCCGAAGCGGCTGGAAACTGCCCTCGCTAACCTACGTAGCGAACGTAACCGTCATCTCGAACAGGCGGTCGACGAAGCGCTCCGCTCGCGTGGCTTCACGACGATCACACGTGTCAAGCCCGGTGACGGCAAGCGCCTCGGCGTCCCGACCCTGACCACCGAGATTGACATCGTGGCTGGCAAGCCTGACGGCGACATAATCTGGCTGATCGAAGCCAAGGATCCAGCGTCCGTCCATGGGATCCCGGAGACTGCGCGCCAGCTGAAGGCCTTCTATGACGACAGCGAATCGCCCAGGCGGGGCTCCCCGAGCTACACCACGCAGCTCGGTCGCAAGGACAACGAGCTGCGACCCTTCGCACGAGCGATTGCTGGACAGCTGGGTATGAGGACCGAGGCCGAACCCGAGCTCCGGACCACCTTCGTCACACGCTCGCTCACGCCGGCTGAGTACATCACCGGGCGATTCCCTGTCGTCACGGTCGATGAGCTTCTTCGGTTGCTCGATGTCGACGGTGACGTCTGATGGCTCCTCGCGTATCGGTTCGAACATGCGTGCTTCAGCGAGGGGAGACGCGACCATTCAACATGCAAGACCGGCCGACAACTTGGCCTTTCTACCCCGTTGGCTGTGTCCGATGAAGTGCAACCGCCGCGACTAGTCCCTTAGTTCTGCTTGGCGGTTGACGCCGACCATGCCTTCGTCTGTTCGGTAGGCGAGGACCCGGGGGGCCAGATAGTCTCCTCATCCCAGCTTGCAGCGGCCGCGAGCTGGCGTTGTGTCGTGTTCCGTGCAGCTCCCTGCTTCACTCGTTGACGGTAGAAAACGGCGCCTTCGAGGCGAGTATTCTGGAAACTCGCACTCCGAAGGTCGGAAATGCCGAAGTGGGCGCGCCGAAGATCTGATTTCTGAAACTGCGCACCTTGAAGATAGGCTCCGTGAAAACTTGAGCCGCGGGCATCAATTTTATGTAACGTGGCTCCTTGTAGTTCAGCTCCTGAGAAGTTCGCTTTGCCTAAATCAGCGCCTGACAGGGTTGCGCGCTGCATGTTCGCTCCCTCAAAGATTGCTCCACGGAGACTTGCTCCGTCGAGTTTGCTTTCGGGAATCGTGGAGTTCGAAAGATCTACTGTCCCCTCCGGGCCCCGCTCGCGGCAAAGTGTGGCAAGTGCTGCCATCGCAGCAGCAACGCTCGGCGCCATGACTCGTTTGCCGCTTATGTCGTGGTATTCCAGGTCGTCCTTGTGCGGATGCCGGACGTATGCGGCTAGCACCTGAATGGTGCGCCAATGGTCTCGTTTAGAGTCAATTCCCATGCGCTCTAGCGCAAAGAAGCCGCCAATACGCGATGCCTCGCTATCGGAACCGATGTGGCTGATAGCCTCGTTGTACCGCTTTGTCCAGTCCTCGTCCCGTGCCAACTCATGCCGGCGGTAGGTGATCCACAAAGTTACGGACGCAAGCAGTCCACCGAGAGATAGGAGTACTGCTTGGCGTAGCGAGCTCTCCGAGGCACTCAGGTTCAAGCACAGACCTGGGTGCGAGCAGGGTAGTTTCAGCCAAGCGGGCAGTGCGATTACGAGAACAAACCACAAGAAAAGTACTCCCCCGGCGGCATATCCAAGCCTTGACCATCTCATAGATCTAGCCTAGTAGGGCCTCGGATAGAATGCTATGGCGTGTTGTCCCATGAACACCGATGCCGACTCCCCGGACAACCGAAGCGTCGTGTCGTTCTTGGTCCGTTGCGCCGTCTCAAGCCATCGTACCCATGGCCTCGGATAGGCACACGTCAAGGTCTCGTCAACGACGTGGATGGATTTGAATCGCCCCCTGACCGGTCGGCTACTGTACCGGTTCGCGTTGGTAGGCGCTGGAACTCGTTGCCGACCATCTTGAAGGGCACTTACCGGCGAGCCACGAGCCTGCCTTCTTTGGATTCAGTCCTCTGCAGCAAGTAGATCAAGGCCAGCGGAGCGCTGTGCAGCGACCTGCGGTTGCGGATGCGACAACCTAGATCTCAAACTGGTGCGACTCGATGGGCTTCGAAGCCCTTTCTCATGCGGCCGAACGCGACAACTAAGCTTTCGCTCTACAGTCCGCCAGGTGACTGGTCCACCAGCCACACATCAGACTTCCGAGACGCAGCCTTCGGCGCCGGATCGGGGCGAGGTAGGAGCGCTCACTGCGCGAAGAGTCCCTCCGACCGTAGTCACGGAAGTGTAACGATGGGTCTACCCCTCCAACGGGGGGTCGTAGGGTCGGTTCGTCGGCAACGTTGCTGACTACAACGGGACCGACCTCAGCGTCGGAGACAGGGGACCGAAGTATGAACCACTCACGAATCCGCCAGATGACCGCAGGGGGCGCCATCGCGGCGGCTGTGCTCGCTGGCTCACTCGTCGCAGCACCGGCGAACGCTGCGGCGTCCGACGATCCGCTCGCGGTCGTCCAGCAGCAGGGCCTGCTCGGTACGAGCGATTCCGCACCGATCGGAGCCGCTGCCCAGTCGAGGGTCCAGGTGGACTCTGCATCGCACGTCGCAGTCACGCCGGTCGTCCCCGGGGCTGCGACGGCCGATGCCGCCACCGGCTCGGACGTCTACCGGGGGGCCGACTTCGGGACGGTCACGGGCACCGGGGCGAACGGCACGAACGCCAGCTTCATCGTGATCAACAACTCGTCGGCGCCGACCGACTACGAGTTCGAGATCGGCTCCGAGACCGACACGCTCGCCCTCGTGGACGGCGGCAAGGTGCAGGTGAAGAACGCCAGCGGCGACGTCGTCAACTACCTCGAGACGCCGTGGGCGCACGACGCTGATGGCAAGCAACTCCCGACCTCGTACACGGTCGTACCCGGCTCGAACGTCGTCACCCAGCACGTCGACACGACCGGGGCGGTGTTCCCGGTGACCGCCGACCCGTCGACGGGGTGCGGCGTCGGATGGTGCTCGGTGTACTTCAACCGCGCCGAGACGAAGGCGATCGCAGCGGGCGGACCTGCCGGGACGGCTGCGCTGACGGCAGGGTGCGCCCTCATCGGCACTCCCGTCGTCGGCGGTGTCTGCGCCCTCGTCAGCGGTGCGATCACCGCCTTCGCGCAGGGTGCGAACGCCAACGACAACTGCCTCGGTATCGTCGGGTACGGAGTCCCCGGGACTCCGCTCTCGGGTTGGAACCCGTTCGTTCTCGACAAGAGTGCCAGCCAGTGCAACTAGTGCAAGTAAGGACGGTCTGATGTCTCCTCGCAGCTACAAGATCACCCTCGCCGTCCTCGGCGTGGCCAGCCTCTTGCTCGTCCCGTTCCTCGCGCAAGGGATGCTGCCGGCAACCGTCGGCACGGTTGCCCTCGTCGTGGTCGTCGTCTGGGTGCTCTACGGCGTCGTGAACGCCAAGTTCACGCAGCGCTCCGGTCACAAGTAGGCGCGTCGCACCACAGAACGACCCTCAGCTGGTGGGCTGAGGGTCGTTCTGCCGTGGACGGGGTGCTGGGCGAACCCATCCCTCGCTGAGAGTTCACCGCCCGACTTGGCCACATGGCCAAGTTCGGCGTTACGGTCGGACCATGACCCTCCAGCAAGAGCACCGCAGCGTCGAGGAACGACGCGAGCAGCTCGTCGACGCCGCGATCGCCGTCCTGCGCGACGGCGGCATCAGCGCCGTGACCACCCGCGCGGTCACCGCCCGCGCGGGCCTGCCGCACGGCGCCTTCCACTACTGCTTCGCATCGAAGGCGCCGCTCTTCCGTGCCGTGCTCGAACGCCAGCTCCGCACCGCCATGGCGGTCGCGTTCGCACCACCGGTCACGCGGCTCGACCTGGAGGCCCGGATCACCTCCGGCCTGTCGGCCCACCTCGCGCAGACGCGCGACGACCCAGCGACCGCACTCGCCGTCGTCGAGCTGGTCACCCACTCACGGCGCGACCCCGACCTGCAGGACCTCGCCGCGTGGGAGCAGCACGCGTACCTCGATGCGGTCCGCGAGCAGGTCGACGAGTGGACCGCCGAGGACGGCATCCGCTGGGCAGTGCCGGTCGAGCACGTCGTCCGGCTGCTCATCGCGACGGCCGACGGCATCAGCTCGACGTGGCTCGCTGACCGGGACGACAGAGCCGCACAGGCCACCGTCCGGGTCGCGGCACGGGCGATCGCGGCCCTGGCGGACGGGACCGGCGCATGAGGTGGCTGTTCCTCGGGACCGCAATCGTCGCCGAGGTCACTGGAGCGCTCTCGATGCAGGCTGCCGTCGACCAGCCCGGGTGGTACGCGCTCGTCGCCGTGGGCTACGTCGCCGCGTTCGCGATGCTGATCCTGGTGCTTCGCGCAGGGATGGCGGTCGGGGTCGCCTACGGCATCTGGGGAGCCTCCGGTGTCGCCCTGACCGCGGTGCTCGCGGCCGTGCTGTTCGGGCAGGCACTCACGCTCACCATGGTCGCCGGCATCGTGCTCATCGCTGCCGGGGTGCTGCTGGTCGAGATCGGTTCGCAGCGAGCGCTCGCCGCACGGAAGCGCCAGACGCCAGAGCGCGAGGCGTTCTGATGGCCTGGGTCCTGCTCGCCGTCGCGATCGTCTCCGAGGTCGGTGCCACGATCAGCCTCAAGCTCGCCACCGACGGCAAGAAGCTGTTCTTCGTGCCCGTCGTCCTGGGGTACCTCGTCGCCTTCAGCCTGCTCGCCGTGGCCCTGACGCTCGGCCTGCCGATCGGTGTCGCCTACGGGATCTGGGCCGCGACCGGTGTTGCACTGACGGCGATCCTGGGGCGGGTGCTGTTCCGCGAACCGTTGACGTTGCTCATGCTGGGCGGCATCGCGCTGATCATCGCCGGGGTGTTCCTGGTCGAGCTCGGACACTGACCGGGGGCTGCGTCGAAACCGAACCTGCGCCAGAATCGCACCATGACCGACAACCGTGACGACCAGCCGCGTGTGATCGCCGTGAGCCGCGACAGCGTCCATCGGTTCAGCAAGCCCGTCGTCGACGAGGTGACCCTGGTCGAGGGCTGGGGCATCGAGGGCGACGCCCACGCCGGGACGACCGTCCAGCACCGGTCTCGAGTCGCGCGTGACCCGTCCCAGCCGAACCTGCGGCAGGTGCACCTGCTCCACGCCGAGGTGTTCGACGAGGTCGCCGACGCCGGGTACGACCTCGAGCCGGGCCAGATGGGCGAGAACGTCACGACCCGCGGTGTCGACCTGCTCGGCTTGCCGACCGGCACCGTGCTGCACCTCGGCGACGAGGCGTGCGTCCGGGTGACGGGCCTGCGGAACCCGTGCCAGCAGATCAACGGGTTCGAACCGGGTCTGTTGCGTGAGGTGCTCGGGCGGGACGAGGACGGTGCGGTGGTGCGGAAGGGCGGTGTGATGAGCGTCGTCGTGACCGGTGGCGTCGTCCGCACGGGTGACCGCATCCGGGTCGAACTCCCCGCCGGCGAGCAGCAGGCGCTCCAGCCGGTCTGACGAGCCCCTACTCCCCCGCTGCCGCGGCCTGCTGGTACAGACTCGTCGCCAGGTCGTTGAGCACCTCGTGCAGCTCGCCGCCGTGTGCGCCGTCGACCGCCCGGAGGATGGCGGCGTAGCGCTGCCGGTAGTCCGCGACGACGTCGTCGCCGGTCGGCAGCAGGCGCAGCAACGACCCACGACGGTCGTTCGGGTTCGGCGCGCGCTCGAGGAGTCCGGCGGTGCTCATCCGGTCGATCATGTTCGTCACCGCGCCCGAGGTCAGGCCGAGGTAGCCGGCGACCTCCGTCGGCGTGGAGTACCCGGTGTCGCTGATGAGCACGAGTGCTCGCAGGGCGTTCTCGTGCACCCCGGCTCGGGCACTGAGCTGGTTGACCAGGCTCGCGTTCGCGCGCACGACAGCGGTGAACGCGGCCATCAGGTCGGCGGCGTCGTCATCGGGTGCGGCGGGGGTCACGGGGGGAATCCTTCCATGTCGGGAACCCGGGGGACGGGAGCGTCCCCCGCACTGGGGTAGGTGTGCGAGTGGCTAACTTGGTTAAGCGGTGACTATCTTAATTATTGAAGCAAATCCGCCCGAGTGACTTGCTTCCCCCAACCACTGCGAACCACCGAACCGATGAGGTACACCGTGTCCACCAAGCTCCGCACCTCCGCGCTGAAGCGGATCCGTTTCGCCCCCGTGGCGCTCCTCGCCGGCATCTTCGCCGCCGTGCTCCTCTCCCTCTCGCTCACCGGCACCCTGTCCGGGTTCGCGGCGAGCATCACGAACAGCAGCAACACCGTCGGCAGCGGCACACTGATCATGCAGGAGCAGAACGCCGGCGCCACGGTCACCTGCCTCAGCACCGACGGCGGCTCGGTCTCGACGAACTCCGCGACCTGCTCGACGATCAACAAGTTCGGCGGCAGCACGACGATGACGCCGGGCAACACGGTCAACACGGCGATCTCGATCAAGAACACCGGCACCGCTGCCGCGAGCACCTTCACCCTGACGCCGGGCAGCACGTGCACCCAGTCGAACAACGGCTCCTCGAACGGAACCGCGACCGACCTCTGCGCCAAGATGAACCTCGTCATCACCTCGGGCTCGACCACGGTCTTCAGCGGCACGCTCGCCAGCTTCAAGGGCGCCGCAGCGTCGGCCTTCACGATGCCCGCAGCTCCGGCGGCCGGCGCGTCGACGCCGTTCAACTTCGCGGTGACCCTCGACTCCTCGGCGGGCAACACCTACCAGGGCCTCGCAGCCTCGGTCCCCATGACCTGGACGTTCACGGCCTGATCCCGCTCCGGGCCGGCTCCCCCCCCCCCAGCCGTCCCGGGACGTCCCGTGACCCCAGACCGGCGACGCTCGACCGACCCCCCCTCCGGCCGAGCGTCGCCACCCCCGTTCCACCACGCGCAGTAGCCGCACCCCACCGAGCCGCAGGAGCACGACATGAGCCAGACCGCAGCGATCCCGCTCAGCGGCACGCTCGACCGTCCGGTCCTCCGCGGTCGCGCGGTCACCCGCTCCGAGACCGTCCTCGCCTGGTTGCTCGCCCTGGTCGCCGCCCTGCTGCTCACCGCCGCCGTCCTGTTCCTGTCCGCCGGCGGCCGCTGGTTCGTCGTCGAGACGCCCTCGATGGGTGAAGCAGCCCCGGTCGGCACCCTCGTGCTCGACCTGCCGGTCGACGTCACCACCTTGGCCGTCGGCGACGTCGTCTCGTTCGAGACGTCCGCCAACCCGGACGTCGTCTACACGCACCGCATCGTCGCGATCGACGCCGACGGCGGCCTGCACACCCGCGGCGACGTGAACGGCGCGGTCGACCCGTGGACGCTGTCGCAGGCCGACGTGATCGGTACCCCGGCGCTCCTGGTCCCGCACCTCGGCTGGTTGTTCCGCGCCGCCCCGATCCTGCTCATCGGCACGCTCCTGATCCTGACCCTGACCAGTGCCTTCACGGACCGGGTGACACGCACCTGCCTCCGGATCGCCGGCTCCGCCCTGACGGTCTCGTACGCCGCGTTCGTGCTCAAGCCGTTCGTCAACGTGACGACCATCACGAACACCTCGAGCCCGACGGGCGTCGAGGCCACCGTCATCTCGTCCGGCATCTTCCCGGTGCGCATCGACGCCCACGGCGGCAACACCGTGCACCTGGTCGACGGCGAGGTCGGCCGCGTGGTCATCCACGAGCTCACGAAGAACGGGCACTACCAGCTGACCTCGAACATCGACCTCGACCCGCTCGGGTGGGTGGCGATGATCGCCGTGTGCCTGGTGCCGCTCGTCGCCTGCCTGGCCGTCGGTCGCGTCGAGGCGGTGCGCGCATCGTGATCCTCCGTCGCCTGCGTGACGGCCGCGTCGTCGCCGTCCTGCTCGTGGTCGCCCTGGCAGTCGTCGTCCTGCTGAACCAGTTCGCGCCGACGCGCTCCGCCTACAGCGCCACCGTCCGGAACGACACCAACACCGCCGCGACCGCCCCGTACTTCACCTGCACGGGCGCCGTCGGAGCCGACACCGCGAACGCCCTGTTCGCGTACCGGTTCACCGAGTCGACGAACGCGAAGACCGCGACTGACTGGTCGGGCCGCGGGGCGAACGGCACGTACCAGGGTGCGATGACCGCGGCAACGACGACCCCGATCGCCTGCCCGCGGGACAGCGGCAGCGCCTACGTGCTGAACGGGTCGACGAGCTACGTCTCGACCCCGACCTCGTACGCCAACCCGACGACCTTCAGTGAAGAGGTCTGGTTCAAGACGACGGTCGCGGGCGGACAGCTCATCGGCTTCGGCAGCAGCCAGACCGGTGGCTCCGGGCAGCACGACCGCAAGCTCTACCTCAACACGAGCGGCCAGCTCGTCTTCGGTACCTACAACGGCACGACCCAGGTCGTCACCTCGCCGAAGGTGTACACCGACGGAACGTGGCACCACGTCGTGACCACGATGTCGCCGTCGAACGGCATGCGCCTGTACGTCGACGGCACGCTGGTCGCATCGAACGCGACGTACAAGACGCCGGAGAACTACACCGGCTGGTTCCGGATCGGGTACGACACGATCGGCGGTTGGCCGGGTTCACCCGCCAACGCCTACTTCACCGGGTCCATGCGGTACGCGGCCGTCTACGGGACGGAACTGTCCGCCACCCAAGTCGCCGCGCACGCAGCAGCCGGTCGCTGACGCGCCGCGGAGCGCACGGGAGGCCCGTGGCGGGCCCGCCACGGGCCTCCCGTCCGCCCGCGGTCGCCCCCACCCCGCCGCGCCGGCGCGCAGCGCCCCGATCGGAACCTCGGCGGCACGCGGGCGGGGTGTCGTGGAACCTCGCGCAGCCCGACACCGCCGCGAGCCTTCCGTCAGGAACCGGGGCGGGTGCACCAACCCCCGGATTCGGCACGACGAATACCGCTGATCAGGCCTTTTCGTCCTCGGAACCATGCCAGGATCGTCAGGTCCTGAGACGTCGGCGTCTCCGTCCGACCGTCTCGAAAGGCGCCGCCCCCATGTCGTTCTGGGCCCTCTTCCTCATCGCGCTCGGCGTCTCCGCAGACGCCTTCGCCGTCGCCCTCGGCAAGGGCCTGCACATGAAGCGCTTCGACGTGCGGCACGCGCTCGTCATCGCGCTGACGTTCGGTGCGTTCCAGGCGCTCATGCCCCTGCTCGGATGGCTGCTCGGTTCGGCGTTCGCGCGGTACATCGCCGCCTTCGACCACTGGATCGCGTTCGGGCTGCTCGCGCTGATCGGCGGCAAGATGCTGTGGGAGGCGTTCTCGAAGCACGAGGACACCGAGCAGGACACCGACCGTCTGCCGATCCGCGAACTCCTGGTCCTGGCGATCGCGACGAGCATCGACGCCCTGGCCGTCGGTGTCACGTTGGCGTTCCTGCCGGTGTCGATCGGCGGCGCGGTGCTGCTCATCGGTGTGACGACGGCAGTGCTGTCCTTCGCCGGCGTGGTCGTCGGGCGCCGTGTCGGAGCCCGGTTCGGCAAGCCGGCCGAGATCGCCGGCGGTGTGGTGCTCATCCTGATCGGCGTGAACATCGTGCTCGAGCACACGGGCGTCATCGGCTGAGGCTGCGGAACGGGCGCGATTCGTCAGATGTCGAGGACGCCGTCCACGGCGGCGTCACGCGCAGGGATGTCCCGGGTCGCGATGTCCTCCTCGAGGTACACCGTCACGTACGTCCAGTCCTCGACGTGGCCGGCGTCGTCGAACACCCGGTAGCGCCGACGGAGCCGCAGGTACGGCACGTCGCTGTGCTCGAACGACACGACGACCTCGGTCGCCGGCCACTCCCCCTCGACGACGACCTCGACGGCCCGGTAGGCGCTCGCCGCACGGCGGGGCTCCGGGTGCTCGCGGGTCCACAGGATGCCCGGCTCGGCCAGCGACTCGAACACCCCGACGAGTGCGGCGACCGCCTGCGCCTTCGTCGAGTCATCCGTGTCGTGGAGCGGCCACCGGGCGCCCTCGACCCCGGTGAGGTCGAGCCGCTCGATCCACGGGGCGCGAGCCGCTTCGAGCCGTGCTTCCTCGGCCTCCCACGACGATTCGTCCTCGTCCTCGTCCACCGTCCGCGCCGGCAGGGCATCGGTGGTGATGGTGGTCGGCAGGCCATCGGAGAGGTCGACGTCGACCTCGCGGTACTGGTACGTGTAGTCCAGCCCGCCCGCGGAGTCCGGAGTCCGCCGGGGCCCGGTTGGCGCGTACCGAACGGTCAGCACCGAGCCCTCGCGACCGACGCCCTCGACCAGGTGGTCGACAGCGACCGTCGCGCGGGTGCCGTCCGGCCGCACGAGCACCAGGTCGGTCGCCGGGGTGGGCAATGGCGGACCCGGGTCAGCGAGTGGCTCCATCGACGGGACGAAGCCGTCGGACTCGTCGCCGAAGCCGATGCTCCAGGTGTACGGGCCACCGTCGTCCTCGTCGTCGAGCAGTTCCGGGTCGTCGTGATCGTGCTCGGCGGCGGCCTCGGTCTCGAGCGTCGCCGCCCACTCCTCTGGTGTCGGCCAGAACGGCTCGGCCGGCGCCCACGGCAGGGTCTCGGGGTCGACGCCGTCGAGCGGATCGTCGGCGTCGGCGTCGGAGTCGTCGGAGCCACCGGCATCCACATCGACGTCCACGTCGTCGGCCTCGCCGTCCCACATCGACGCGGGTCGCGGGTCACCGATCCACAACCCGTCCACGTCGGCACCGTGCGGCCGACGATCCCCGAGCTCGACCGCGCACGTCACACCGGTCGGCGTGACGTGGACGGCTGACCGGGACACGGCGTCGCCACCGTCACCGTTCGACCCGTAGACGATCCACGCGCCATCTGTGGTCGCCAGGACGCGGACGTCGTCGACCGCACCAGCGGGCAACGGGGCGTCCGACCACGTCACCCACCGCACGTCGTCACCCGTGACGACCGCTGCGACCGGACGCGTCGCGTCCGGCACGATCGTCGCGTCGCCGACGGCGACGGCGTCCGCGGGGTCGAGGAAGCTGCTCATGCTGCGACCGTACTGCAGCCCTGTGGCCGGGCCGAGAACGGACGGGAGGCGCGGTGCGGGCCCGCCCCGCGCCTCCCATCCGCCCCGCTGCTGGTCCACCTGCCGCACACGCCCCCGCCACCCGGCGCATGATGAACGCATGTCCCGCATCCTCGTCACCGGCTCGACCGACGGCCTCGGGCGGGCGACCGCCGACACCCTGCTCCGCGACGGGCACGAGGTCGTCGTGCACGCCCGGAGCACGGCACGGGCGGAGGCAGTCGCCGACCTGCTCGACCGTGGTGCCACGCTCGTCGTCGCCGACCTGTCCGACCGCGACGCCGTGATCGCCGCTGCGCGCGACCTCGACACCGGCGACCCGATCGACGCGGTCGTGCACAACGCCGGCGTGATCTCCGGCCGTGCGCTGATCCCCGTCAACGTCGTCGCGCCGTACCTGTTCACCGCGCTGCTCCACGCGCCGACCCGGCACGTGTACCTGAGCAGTGGGATGCACCGCGGCGGCCGCCCCCGACTGGACGGCGTCGACTGGGACGGCATCGCGGAGACCAACACGTACTCGGACACCAAGCTCTTCGTGACCGCGCTCGCAGCCGAGGTCGCCGAGCGCCGGCCCGGCGTCCTGAGCAACGCCGTCGACCCGGGCTGGGTCCCGACCAAGATGGGCGGCGCGGGGGCGTCGGACGACCTCGAGCTCGGGCACCGTACCCAGGAAGCCCTCGTGACCGACCCCGACGCAACCCTCAGCGGTGGTTACTGGTTCCACGGACAGCGGCAGGAGCCGCACCAGGCGGTTGCTGACCCGCAGTTCCGCCGCCAACTCGTCGACGCCCTGGCGACGGCGACGGGCATCACCCTCTGAAGCAGGACAGGAGCACCATGTCGACGGTCAGGGTCCACAACTTCGCGATCTCGCTCGACGGGTACGGCGCCGGAGCCGACCAGTCGATCGACCGGCCGTTCGGGCACGCCGACGGTCGACTCATGGGGTGGTTCGCCGCCACCGCCACCTTCCGTGCGATGCAGGGAGCGTCCGGCGGGACAACCGATGTCGACGACGAGTTCGCTCGCGCCTGGGGACCGGAGATCGGTGTCGAGATCATGGGGTGGAACAAGTTCGGACCCCAGCGCGGACCGTGGCCCGACGACGGCTGGACCGGGCGGTGGGGCGACGAACCGCCGTTCCACACGCCCGTGTTCGTGCTCACCCACCACCCGCGCGAGCCCCTCGAGATGGCGGGCGGGACGACCTTCCACTTCGTCGACGCCACCCCGGCGGAAGCGCTCGAGCTCGCCCGCCAGGCCGCACCGGGCCGGGACGTCCGGATCGGCGGCGGGGTCGAGACCGTCCGCGAGTTCCTGCAGGCCGACCTGGTCGACCACCTGCACCTGGTCGAGGTGCCGATCGTGCTCGGCCGCGGCGAGCGGCTCTGGGACGGACTCGAGGGGATCGAGGAGCGCTTCGACGTCGAGACGGTCGCGTCGCCGTCGGGGGTCGTGCACCGCACGTTCACGCGCGTGGCGCACTGATCGCACAGACCGGCGGACGAACCTGAGCCGTTGTGTCGGCCGGGGACTACCGTCGACCGCAGGTGACCCAGGCCCCCGGCTGCCGGCACGATCTCTTCGTCCGATGCCGACCGGAAACGCCATGTCCCCCTCGCAGACCGATCTCCCCCGCCAGCACGACCCGACGAGCTGGACCGCGCTCGAGGTCGGCCGGTGGGAAGCCCGCTCCGGCCGGTCCCACATCGGAACCGTCGTCTTCACGAACCGGTACGAGGTCCGTGGGTGGTCGGGCGAGGTCTTCGGCGACCACACGAGCCTGGAGAGCGCGAAGGCACAGGTCGAGGCGATGGCGCGGTGGAGCCTCGGTGAGCGACCGTGGTCACCCGACGGAGTCGACTGATCAGTCCATCGCGTCGTCGTAGATCCCGATCAGACGGTCGAGGAACGCCTGCACCGTGGCGCGCTCGCTGTCGTCCATGTCGGCGACGACGTCCTCGATCCCCTCGATCAGCGGCAGCACCAGGTCGTACGCACGGTCGGACGACCGCTCGGCTGCGGTGACCACGAGCTTCCGGCCGTCGCTGGGGTGCCGCTCCCGCGTGACGTGGCCGGCGGACTCGAGTCGGTTGAGCACGAGGGTCATGGCGGCGGTGGAGATCTCCAGTCGCCGCGCGAGCTCGGTCGGGGTGGACCGTCCGTGGGTGATGAGGTGGTCCATCGCCTCGAGCCCGGCCGCGTCGACGTCGAGTGCCCGGGCCAGGTGTCGCTCGAAGCGCTGCTGGCGGACCCCGACCTGTTGGACCCGTGCGCGGATGTCGTCGTCGGGCAGCGGTCGTCCGTCGCGACGGGCGGCTTCGCGGTCGCGTCGATCGCGCCGGGCGTCGCGGTCTCGTCGTCCGTCGGTGGGCGCTGTCGGTTCGTCGTGCGGCACGAGGTCGATGGTAGTCGTGTAGATTGCCAATCTCATTGGTAATCAAGATTCGAGGCAACATGTCGAGCGACCGCAAGCGCGTCCTCATCTCCGGTGCGAGCATCGCCGGACCTGCCCTGGCCTACTGGCTGCACCGGTACGGGTACGACACGACGATCGTCGAGCGCGCGCCGGAGCTCCGGACCGGCGGCCAGAACGTCGACGTGCGGGGTGCCGGGCGTGAGGTCTCGCGGCGGATGGGCATCGAGGATGACATCCGTGCCGCCACCACCGGTGAGGTCGGCACGCGGTTCATCGGCCGCTCCGGTTCGGTCATCGCGGAGTTCCCGGCCGGAACCACGGACTCGGGCGGCGCCACGGCGGAGCTCGAGATCCTGCGCGGTGACCTCGCGCAGCTGCTCGTCAGCCGGACCACCGACACCACCGAGTACCGGTTCGGCGACCGCATCACCGGCATCGCGGACAACGACGGCGGCGCCGGCGACGGCGTGACCGTGCAGTTCGAGCACGCCGCCGACGAGCGGTTCGACCTGGTGGTGGCGGCGGACGGCATCGGGTCGAGCACCCGGCGGCTGGTCTTCGGCGACGAGCCCGAGATCCGGTCCCTCGGCCTCGAGACCTCCTACGCGACGATCCCCCGCACCGATGCCGACGACGACTGGTGGCGCTGGTACAACGCACCGGGTGGTCGGTCGGTCACCCTCCGTCCGGACCCGCACGGCACGATCCGGGCGACGCTGTCGTTCGTGACCGACCGGACACGGGAGCGCGCCGGCTCCGAGCGACGGTCGATCGAGGAGCAGCGTCGCCGACTGCACGAGGTCTTCGCCGATGCCGGCTGGGAAGCACGTCGTGTGCTCGCGGGCATCGACGCCGCTGACGACCTGTACTCCGAGTCGATCGGGCAGGTCCGTGCGCCGCGGTGGTCCGAGGGTCGGGTCGCGCTCGTCGGCGACGCCGCGTACTGCGCCTCGCCGGTCAGCGGCATGGGCACGAGCCTGTCGCTCACGGGGGCGTACGTGTTGGCCGGCGAACTCGCCGCCCACGTCGACCACCGCGATGCATTCCGGGGCTACGAGCGCATCATGCGGCCGTACGTCACCCAGGCGCAGCAGCTGCCGCCGGGGGTGCCGCGGGTCGCGAACCCGAAGAGCCGGCTCGGGATCGCCGCGTTCGGTGCTGCGGTTCGGGTCGCCTCCACCCCGTTCATCGGTCGGCTCGGCGACCGCTTCTTCACGCCGCCGGCGGACGCGATCGACCTGCCGGACTACGCACACCTCGGCTGACGTGCCACCTACAGGAGCCCGGTCAGGACGCCGCCGTCAGCCCGGATCGCGGCGCCGTTCGTCGCGGAGGACAGCGGGCTCGCGAGGTAGGTGACGAGCGCCGCGATCTCGGCCGGGTCGATGAAGCGCTCGAGCAGGCTGGTCCGGTTCTGACCGATGATCGCGGCCTGCATCGCCTCGACCGGAAGAGCCTGCGCCTCGGCGATCGCCTCGACCGTCGTCGCGACACCGTCGGAGTACGTGGGACCGCCGAGGACGGTGTTGATCGTGACCGAGGTCCCACGTGTCTGCTTCGCGAGTCCGTTCGCGAGCGCGATCACCGCGGCCTTGGTCACGCCGTAGTGCACCATGTCCGCGGGGACGTTCACGCCGGACTCGCTGCCGATGAACACGATGCGACCCCACCCGCGTTCGAGCATCCCGCCGAGCAGGTGCCGCGACAGGCGGACCCCGCTCATCACGTTGACCTCGAAGTACCGGGACCAGTCCTCGTCGGCGATCGACTCGAAGGCGGCGAGGCCGAAGAGTCCGACGTTGTTGACGAGGACGTCGACGTCATCGAGGGACCCGAGCAGTCGGGTGACGTCGCCCGGGTCTCCGAAGTCGGCCGCGATGCCGGACACCGTGGTTCCCGGCTGGTCACGCCGCAGGCGATCGACGGCTGCTTCGACCCGGGCGTCCTCCCGGCCGTTGACGATCACGCGCATGCCCTCGGCCGCGAGTGCGGAGGCGATCGCGTACCCGATGCCCTGCGTCGATCCGCTGATGAACGCCGTTCTGCCTCGGAGTTGCAGGTCCATGGATCCTCCTTCGTCGTCCCGCGTCACTCGACCCGGTGACTTGCTTGAGCAAGTCACCGTACGGCCGTTTACTTGCTCAGGCAAGTCACCGGTCGTACGATGCCGTGATGGCACCGCCCGATGAACCACACGGCCTGCGCGGCGAACGACTCGAGATCTGGGCAGCCGTGGCGACGATGCTCGAACGGCTCCCCGTCGCCCTGGATGCCCAACTCCAACGAGACAGTGGCCTCACGCACTTCGAACTCGGGGTCCTCACGGCCCTCGACGCCGCGCCGGACAGGACCCTGCGGATGAGCACGCTCGCCGGGTACGCGAGCTCGACGCTCTCGCGACTGTCCCGCGCGGTGACTCGGCTCGAGGCGAAGGGGTGGGTGCGCCGCGTGGTCGACCCGACGGACGGCCGCTTCACCCTCGCGGTCTTGACGGATGACGGGCACGGCAAGGTCCTCGAGTCGACGCCCGCGCACCATGCCCTGGTCGAGCGCCTGGTGTTCGACACGCTCACCGAAACCCAGACGCGGCAGCTCGGGGTCATCGCGCGGAGCATCGGCGACGCAGTGGACGCAGCTCCGGCGTGGACGCCGCCTGCGACGCGCTGATCTGACCGCGCGGCGGTCGAGGGGCCGATTCCGCGACGCTGGCGGCGCTCTGGTCGTGACCAGATGACGGACGGGAGGCCCGTGGCGGACCCGCCACGCGCCTCCCGTCCGTCCCGCACCACGTCTCAGGCCGCGACCGCTCCGTCTGCCGGCTCGCGCAGCGCCGGGCAGTGCTCGGCAGTCGGGTGCTCGCTGATGGCGATGACCTCGTCGAGCCGGCCACGCGCGGCCTCGAGCTCCGCCATCTGCGCCGTGATCCGGTCGCGCTCGGCCACGAGCAGCGCGAACGACTCCGGCGTCGCGTGCCCGCTGTCCACGCACGGCAACAGCTGCACGATGGTGCGGCTCGGCAGACCGGCGGCGAACAGCTGCTGCACGAGCTGGACGCGTTCGACCGCCGGGGCGTCGTAGACGCGCTGCCCGCTGCTGGTCCGCGACGCGGTGAGCAGCCCCTGCTCTTCGTAGTACCGCAGCGAGCGCACGCTGGCGCCCGTCTCCGCGGCGAGGTCGCCGATCCGCATGCGGTCTCCGATCCTGGGCTTGCCCCTGACATGGATGTGAGGTCTTAGCGTAACCGAGCCGCCGCGGGAGACATCCGCGCGGCAGGAGGAGACACCATGGACATCGCTGGATCGGTCGCACTCGTCACCGGCTCGAACCGGGGCATCGGACGCCGCTTCGCCCTGCAGTTGCTGGAGCGCGGCGCCACCAAGGTCTACGCGACCGCACGCCGACCCGAGCTCGTGGACATCGAGGGTGTCGCGGCGCTGCCGCTCGACATCACCGACCCGGCGTCGGTCGAGGCGGCGGCCGCAGCCGCCGGCGACGTCACCCTGCTCGTGAACAACGCGGGCATCTCGACCACGGGCTCGCTGCTCACCGACGACCTGACCGACGCGCGCCGCGAGATGGACACGCACTACTGGGGGAACCTCGCGATGATCCGGGCGTTCGCGCCGGTGATCGAGCGGAACGGCGGCGGCGGCATCGTGAACGTCCTGTCCGCACTGTCCTGGTTCGTCTACCCGGGATCCGGCGCGTACGCGGCGGCGAAGGCCGCCGAGTGGAACCTGACGAACGCCGTCCGGTTGGAGCTCGCCGGCAAGGGGATCAGCGTGCAGGGGCTGCACCTCGGGGCGGCGGACACGGACATGATGGACGGCTACGAGGGGCCGAAGGTCGACCCGGCCGACGTGGCGCGGGCCGCGCTGGACGGCGTCGAGCGGGGTGCGGCCGAGGTCGTCGTCGACGAGTGGAGCAGCGCGGTGAAGGCGTCGCTGTCGCAGGACCCGTCGACGTTCTACGCGCAGTTCGCCTGAGCGAGGTGACGCCGGGGCGTGGTGGAGCCCCGGCGCTGGGCCGCGGCTGGGAGTGCTCACATCCGCGGGTCCCACACTGACGCCACGGTGTCGCCGTACCGAGTCCGAGATCCTCTCGAGCTCCCGCGGGGAGCCGCCAAGGGAGTCATCATGACGGACCAGTCCGAGGCGGCCTCGACGCCGCTCGCGCTCACGAGTGTGGTGGCCTCCGGCCTGCCCACCGAGCTCGGCAAGCCCACGGCGGCGAAGTACTACGACGTCCCGGCGGTGTTCAACCGCCGACCCGACGCAGCCGAGATGGCCGGCCTGCGCGGTGCCGACGGACACGCGCAGCTCGTGACGGCCGGCTACCCCGACGTCACGCTCGACGTGCAGGACCGTCGTCTCGTCATCGGCAACACGAACCTCGGACAGCTCGAACGCGGTCTCGCCACGGTCGTGGCGACGATCGTCGACGTCGTGAGCCGGGCGTCGTTGTTCGACAAGGAGCAGGTCCGTGACGCAGCCCGCATCGAGTTCGACGACCGCACCGCACGGGCCCGCGAGGTTACGCGGGCGGCGGAGCGGATCCACTTCGTGCCGGAGCCGTCGCACGTCAGCGCGGGTTGACCGTGTCCGCGCGGGTCGACGTGCCCGGCGGGCGACGCCCGCGGGGCACTGCGCTAGCGTTGCACAACGCGGGGACCGGATCAGCCCCGCGTTCACGGACCCGGACGGTTTCCTCGCGATGAACGACTTCACGACGGCAGTCTCCGCACTGCAGGCCGCACCCGACGGCACCGACATGTGCCCGCCGTTCCTGACGACGCTGCCCGTGACCGGGGTCGGCATCTCCACCCTCGGCAACCCACTCGGGTCGGCGACGGTGTGCGCGAGCGACGCGCGCGCCGCGCGGATCGACGAGATTCAGTTCGACCTCGGCGAGGGCCCGTGCTGGCAGGCGCTGACGACCCGCCGCCCGGTCCTGGAGTCCGACCTGTCCGGCACGACGAACACCGACTGGCCGCTCGCGCTCGAGGAACTCCTCCGCGCCGGGGTCGGGGCGGTGTTCTCGTTCCCGATGCGCATCGGGACGATCCCCGTCGGCGCCGTCGACCTGTCCGTGGACAGCGAGCGCACCCTGACCGTGGGGCAGATCCGCGGCGCCGTGGAGCTCACCGAGGTCGCAGCCCGTCGGGTGCTCCGTGGTGCCCTGCTCGCTGCGGCCGCCGACGGCCGTGCCGACATGGGTACCAGCCGCTACTCCCGACGAGAGGTGCACCAGGCGACCGGCATGGTCGCAGCACAGCTCGGGGTGGACGTCACCGACGCCCTCCTCGTGCTGCAGGCGCACGCCTTCGCCACCGAACGCACCGTCCGCGACGTCGCCACCGACGTCATCGCTCGCCGCATCGACCTCGCCCGGCCGTACGGTTCCGAGAACTGAGGAGCACGCACCATGGCACCGACCCGCGAGCGCCGGCTCATCGACACCTTCGTCACGCTGACCGACACCCTCGTCGACGAGTACGACGTCGTCGACCTGCTGCAGCACCTGGTCGACAGCGTCGTCGACATCTTCGACGCCTCGGCGGCCGGCATCCTGCTGGCCAACCAGCACCAGGAACTCGAGGTCGTGGCGTCGACCAGTGAACGGTCCAGCTTCGTCGGACTCCTGCAGCTCGACGCTGGCGAAGGGCCGTGCGTGGAGTGCTTCGCGACCGGGCGTCCGGTGTCCGTCAGTGACCAGGCGGAGATGCAACGCCGGTGGCCGACGTTCGCGGCCGCGTCCGCCGAGTCGGGGTACGCGTCGGTGCACGCGATCCCGATGCGGTTGCGGGACACCACGCTCGGGTCGCTGAACCTGTTCCGCGAGACCGAGGGTGCGCTCAACCGCGATGACGCTCTGGCAGCACAGGCCCTGACCGACGTCGCGACCATCAGCATCCTGCAGCAGCGGACCCTGCAACACGCGGCGCTGACGCAGGCGCAGTTGCAGCGAGCCCTCGACAGCCGGGTCGTGATCGAGCAGGCCAAGGGGTTCGTCGCGTTCACGCACTCGGTCGACACCGAGGCGGCGTTCGAACTGCTGCGGCAGTACGCGCGGTCGAACCAGGAGCGCCTCGCCGACGTCGCACGGGCCGTCGTCGAACGCCGCCTGGTCCTCCCCGCCTGATCCCGTGTGTCCCCGGTCCGGGCCGGCGTACGATCACGAGCAAGTCGTAGCCCCGGACCCCGGTTGCAGGCGCAGCACTGGATCCAGGAGGAAACCATGCGCGACGAACTGGTCGTACCGACGGGCTACCGGAAGACCGAACGACGGTCGCCTCGGACCGACACCACCTCGACGTACACCGCGCTGCTCGCGCAGGTCCGTACCGCCGGGCTGCTCGGTCGGCGCACGGGCTGGTACTGGGGCCTCATCGCCGTGCTCGCCGTGCTGCTCAGCATCACCGGCGGGGCGTTCGCCGTGCTCGGCGGCTCCTGGTACCAGTTGATCGTCGCGGGGGTGCTGGGCGCACTGTTCACGCAGTTCGCGTTCCTGTCGCACGAGGCCGCCCACCGACAGGTGTTCGCGTCGCACCACTGGAACGACCGGGCGGCCCGGTACGCCGGCACGTTCCTGACCGGCATCAGCTACGCGTGGTGGATGAACAAGCACACCCGGCACCACGCCAACCCGAACACCGTCGGCAAGGACCCCGACATCTCGTTCGACGCGATCTCGTTCCGGCCCGAGGACGCTGCCAGCCGGACCGGCTTCCTGCGTGTGCTCGTCCGCGTGCAGGGGTACGCGTTCTTCCCGATGCTCCTGGTCGAGGGCGTGAACCTGCACTGGCAGTCGATCCGCACGTACACGAGCCGTGGCCCGGTGAAGCGACGGTGGGCCGAGGGATCGGTCTTCGTCGGCCGGTTCGTGCTCTACCTGGGTGTCGTCTTCTGGTTCCTGCCGGTCGGCCTGGCCTTCGCGTTCCTCGGTGTGCAGCTCGCCGTGTTCGGGTTCCTCATGGGGATCGCGTTCGCGCCGAACCACAAGGGCATGCCCGTCATCGAGCCCGGCCGCCGCGTGGACTTCTTCTCGCGCCAGGTCCTGACCTCGCGCGACATCGGTGGCGGCGCCTGGGTCGAGTACTTCATGGGCGGCCTGAACCACCAGGTCGAGCACCACCTGTTCCCGAGCATGGCCCGGCCGAACCTGCGGGCCGCCCGGGACATGGTCCGGAAGTACTGCGCAGACCAGGGCGTGCCGTACACCGAGACCACCCTGGTGCACTCCTACGTCATCGTGGTCCGGTACCTCAACGAGGTCGGCCTGGCGGCTCGCGACCCGTTCGCGTGTCCGATGGTCGAGCGGCTGCGCTGACCGACCCCGACGGCTGGGCGCTTCCTGTCCTGTTGGCGCAGCGCTGGACCTGACGGGGGCTCATCGGCGAGCATGGACCCGATCAGGGACGGCGGGCACAGGGGCCCTCCGCGGGAAGGGCAACCATGCGTCCTGTCAGGAACACGCTCACCACCGGGGCGGTCATCGCACTCGTCGTCGGCCTCACCGCGACGGCGGCACCCGCGCAGGCGGCGACGCCGGGGGCATCGACGCCGGCCGCCGGTACCCGCTGCGCCACGGGGACGCTCTCGGTGCAGACGCTCCGGTCGGGGTGCACGGTCTCGTCGGGCACGGTCGCGTTGCCGGACGGCCGCACGTTCGCCGTGCCGGCGCCCGGTGAGAGCGTGATGGCGAGCAGCTCGGCGGCGCCGGGCGCTCCGGAGCTGGCGGAGGTCGTCATCGCGAACACCGGCACCGGCGGTGTCGCGGTCCGCATCGACGAGGCGTGGAGCGGTTCGGCGCCCGCCGTGCGCCGCGAGCAGGCGAGGAGCGCGGCAGCCAGCGCCGCCGCCAGCGCACCCGCAGCACCGGCCGCCACGGCCGCGGCCACCACCAAGTGCACCAGCACGGCCAACGAACGGAACCCGTACCGCTGGTCGAGCACGGTGAAGTGGTACTACAACGAGTCCGGCCAGAAGTCGTCGTACGCCAAGGACGCCCTGCGCAAGGCGGCGAACGCGTGGACCGGCACGATCGCGTCGTGCGACCGCACCGTGACCTCGTCGGCCCGGAACTCCTACGTGCGCCTGGCAACCCAGGTGCCCGGGCTCACCGACAAGGGCGCGTGCTCGAAGAGCAACGGCTACAGCGTCGTCGGGTGGGGCAAGCTGCCCTCCGGGACCCTCGGCGTGACGTGCGTCTGGTACGACGGCAACGGCATCGCCAAGGAGTCCGACCAGCGGTACGCCACCAGCTACAAGTGGAGCTCGACGACCACCTGCTCGGGCGCACGGTTCGACACCCAGGCCGTCGCCACCCACGAGTGGGGACACCTGTACGGACTCGGCCACGTCAAGACCGGGACCGGACAGGTCATGGAGCCGTCCGGCGGGTACTGCGACACCGGCTCACGCACGCTCGGGCTCGGCGACATGACCGGCATCGCAGCGATCTACTGAAGCGCGGCTGCGCGCCGCGCCCCGTCGTCAGACCGCGCCCCGTCGTCAGACCGCGTCGGCGCGCAGGAAGTCCGCGATCGGGGTCGATCCCGAGTTGAACCGGATGGTGCTGCCCGCCGTACCGGGGGTCTCGAGCACGTCGGCGATCACGTGTGCGACGTCGCCGCGCGGCACGTCGCTCGACGAGCCCGCCCAGTCGACCGAACCGGTGGCGTCGTCGTCCGTCAGGGTGCTCGGCGCCACGATGGTCCACTGCAGACCGGAGTCGCGCACCACGGCGTCGGCGATCGCCTTCGACTGCGCGTAGGCGAAGAAGTCGTTGTCCTGCGGTACCCCGTGGTCGAGCTGCGACCCGGACCACGACACCATGACGTAGCGGTCGACGCCGGCCTGCTTCGCACCCTGCACCGACAGGATCGCGGCGTCGCGGTCGATCGCCCACGTGCGGTCGACGGACCCGCCGCCGGCACCGGCCGACCACACGACGGCGTCGTGTCCGTGGACGAGCTCCGCGAAGTCGGTCAGGGACTGCTGCTGGATGTCCGCGACACGGGGTTCGCCGCCGTGGGCACGGATCTCGTCGGACTGGTCCGCGTCACGGATGACCGAGGTGACGGTGTGGCCGCGGTCGCTGAGGATGCGGGTGGTGAGGAGTGCGACCTTGCCGTGGCCGCCGAAGACGATGACGTTGCTCATGCGGCGGACGCTACTCGGGCCGGCTCAGTACCCGCAGTCCGTGAGGACCCTCGGAGCGCTCGCGGCCCGCGTGCGTACGGTCGGACCTGATCACGACTGGAGACACGATGAGCACGCAGCACGAGCAGCACACCCTGGTCCGCACCCTGGTGCTCGGCATCCTGAGCGGTGGCCGCAGCGCCACCCCGCTCGCGGTGCTGGCGCTGAACCACGACCGGTCCTCGCTGAAGGGGTCGTGGCAGGACTGGAAGGTCTTCAGCACCCCGCTCGGCCGCGGACTCCTCGTCGCCTCGGCCGTCGGTGAACTCATCGGCGACAAGCTGCCGATGACCCCGAACCGCATCTCCCCCGCCGGCCTGATCGGCCGCATCGGGTCCGGTGCGCTCGTCGGCGCGGCACTCGGCACGACCGGCAAGCGCGACCTGCGCATCGAGGGCGCGATCCTCGGCGGCGTCGGCGCGATCGTCGGGTCGTTCGTCGGGTGGGGTGCCCGCAAGCTCGTCGGCGCCACCACCCGCCTGCCTGACCCGGTCGTGGCGCTCGCCGAGGACGCCGCGACCATCGCCGGCTCCGTGAAGGTCATCACCGCCGACTGATCGGCGCGAGGCGGCGGGCGGCACGCCTCACCGCGCGGCGAGCACTCCGGCGGTCGCGAGCCGGACACGTTCCCGGGCTCGCTCTTCGTCGTCCCCAAACCGGTCGACCCCCCACGACACCGTCGTCAGCAGTTCGAACACCGCAGCGGCCTCCACCGCGGACGCGGTTCCCGCCGCCCGAGCACGATCGAGCAGCTCCGCGGTGCGCGCGGTGAGTCGAGCGCACAGCGTCCGGATCGGGGAATCCTCGTCCTCGATCGCGTCGGCGATGCACGAGGGCAGGTTCTGCCACACGCGCAGCTGCCACGTCAGTCGGAACATCCACTCGCGCAGCGCCGAGTCGGCGTCGAGGGCATCCAGTCCCGCCGAGTCTTCGATGATCGCGCGGACGCTGTCGTCCATCACGGCCGCGAGCAGGTCGTCGCGGGTGGGGAAGTTCCGGTAGAACGTCGCGTTCCCGACCCCGGCGCGGGTGGCGATGCCGTCGATGGGCGCGAGTATGCCGTCGGCTTCGAACACCTCGCGCGCTGCGGCGAGGATCGCGTCCCGGTTCCGCTGGGCATCGGCACGCATCTGCACTCCTGGCTTGACGTAAGTGGGGACCGTCCCCACATAATGATGCGGGGAAGTTCCCCGTTTCGTCAGCCTACCTCAGGAGTGATCATGTCCAACCAGCTCGAGAACCGCACCGTCCTCGTCACCGGCGCCAACGGGGGCCTCGGAACCGAGTTCGTCCGGCAGGCGCTCGACGGTGGTGCGCGCCGGGTCTACGCGGCGGCTCGCTCGCCGCGAGCGTGGGAGGACGACCGCGTCCAGCCGCTCGTGCTCGACCTCACCGACCCGTCGTCGATCGAAGCCGCAGCCGCGGCGGCGCCGGACGTCGACCTGCTGGTGAACAACGCGGGCATCGCGCCTGTGGCGGACGCCTCCATCGCCGCACCCTCGGACGAGTCCCTCGAGCGGGTCTTCGCGACGAACACCTTCGGCACCATCCGGATGTCGGCCGCGTTCGCACCGATCCTGGGGGCGAACGGCGGTGGTGCGATCCTCAACGTCTTGTCGCTCGCCGCGTGGACCCCGATCCCCACCGTGTACGCCGCGTCGAAGGCGGCTGCCTGGTCCGCGACCAACGGGCTCCGGGTGGAACTCGCACCGCGGGGCACCGCGGTCACGGGACTCATCGTGGGCATGGTCGACACGGCGATGGGGGCCCGGTTCGACGTCCCGAAGTCCCGCCCGGAGGACGTGGTCGCCCAGGCCTACGAGGGCACCGTCGCGGGTGTGTTCGAGGTCCTCGCCGAC
Organism: Curtobacterium sp. PhB142; assembly: GCF_004341255.1. NCBI lineage: Bacteria > Bacillati > Actinomycetota > Actinomycetes > Micrococcales > Microbacteriaceae > Curtobacterium > Curtobacterium sp. PhB142. The sequence continues at coordinate 650,288 of NZ_SLUT01000001.1, forward strand.
GACGACTCACGTTTCGTGAAGAGCCTGCTGTCGGAGCCGGCGGAAGCACTCGCAGCCGCGACCGAGGCAGCGATGCGTGCCGTCGTCGCGGAGCCCTCCGCGTAGCGGGCAGAGGCACGGCGCCGCACGCGCTTCGTGAGCAGGAACGGTCGGGTCGCCCATCGGCACCCGACCGTTCCTGCTCACGATCCGAAGCGGCTCGGCCTACCGTGTGCCGCATGCGCATCGTCGTCATCGGAGCCACCGGCCACATCGGCACGTTCCTCGTCCCCCGCCTCGTGCGCGCCGGTCACGAGGTCGTCGCCATCAGTCGCGGCACCAGCACCCCCTACGCCGACTCCCCCGAGTGGCAGCGGGTCGAACGCGTCACCGCGGACCGTGAGCAGGAGGACCGCGACGGCACGTTCGGAACGCGGATCGCTGCGCTCGACGCCGATGCCGTCGTCGACCTGGTCTGCTTCACCGAGTCGTCAGCCGCCGCCCTCGTCGAAGCGCTCCGCGGCACGGGCACGCACCTCGTGCACTGCGGCTCGATCTGGCGCGCGGGTGCATCCCGTGTGCTGCCGATCACCGAGGACGACTTCACGCCACCCTTCGGCGACTACGGCGTGCAGAAGGATGCGATTGCCCGGATGCTCAAGGAAGAAACCGCGTCAGGGGGTTTGGCGACGACGACGCTGCACCCGGGTCACATCAGCGGTCCGGGCTGGATGCCGATCGGTCCGCTCGGCAACCTCGACCCGTCGGTGCTGACGAGGTTGTCCGCCGGCGAGGCGATCGAGGTCCCCGGTCTCGGCGCCGAGACCATGGCCCACGTGCACGCGGACGACGTCGCGCAGGCCTTCCAGCTCGCCGTCGAACACCGCGAGGCGGCGGTCGGCGAGGACTTCTTCATCACGGCCCCGACGGCGCTCACCGCGCGTGGGTACGCCCACCTGGCAGCGTCGTGGTTCGGCCAGGAGGCCCGGCTCGAGCCCGTCAGCTGGGACCGGTTCCGCGAGACCACCACTCCAGAGCACGCTGGCGCCAGCTGGGAGCACCTGTCACGCAGCCAGGTGTTCAGCGTCGAGAAGGCCCGCCGTCTGCTCGGTTACGCGCCCGGGTTCACCGCCGAACAGACGGTGCTCGACGCTATCCGCTGGCAGGTCGACCACGACCAGCTCGAGGTCGCCGGCCCCCTCCTCGTCTGACGGATCGGCCGCGACCTCAGGCGGCAGGCGCGCCCTCGTTCACGGCGGCGAGCCCGTTGAGCGTCCGCGGGTAGCCGATCACGGGCACCAGGACGGTGAGCACGTCGAGCAGCTGCTGCCGGGTGTTCCCGACGTGCAGGTTGCCCGCGACGTGTCCCGTGACCTGCGCGTCCGCACCGCCGAGCGCGACGAGGACCGCGAACGTCAGCAGCTCACGCGTCGGCAGGTCGAGCCCGTCCCGTCCGACGGTGTCGCCGAAGCAGTTGCCGGACAGGAACCGCTGGAAGTGCACGGTGTCGTCGGCCGCGTTCTCGTACATCGCGTCGACACGTCCGGCGCCGACGACGGCGCTCTGGACCGCACGGCCCCGTTCGAGTCGGTCGTCGGGGGTGGTCGTCGACTGGCCCGGCAGCGGGAGCTCGACACCGCGCGCGATCAGCACGTCGTTGGTGATCGTGAGGAAGTCCGAGGCGCGCGCGGACCCGACGTAGGCGACGGCCTGGTAGCCGATCTCCTTCGCCTCGACCGGGGTCAGCGAGCCGTCGAGCGCGGTGCCGAGCAGCTGTCGGAAAGCGGTCTGCGCGCCGGCGGCGATCATCGCACCGAGCTGTACGACCGCGCGGTCGTGGCTGCTGAGCGACGCGTGCTGCAGCGTCTCGTCCACGAAGTCGGCGTGGTACTGGGCGAACTCGGGGTCGGTCTCGGCGAACGTCATGTCCCCGACGCTACGACCGCCCCGCCGACCGAGGGAGGTAACGGCCTCCCCCCTTTCGCCGTGGGTGACCGGCCTAGCGTGGCAGCCGTGCCCGGCGAGACCCGCGGGCACGGAGAGGAAACCATGGAGTACCGCCAGCTCGGACGCACGGGCGTCGAGGTGAGCCCGCTCGCTCTGGGCACCATGATGTTCGGCCCGTGGGCGAACGCCGACGTCGACGACTCGATCCGGATCATCCACCGCGCCCTCGACGCGGGCATCAACTTCGTCGACACCGCCGACGCCTACTCGGACGGCGTCTCCGAGGAGATCGTCGGCAAGGCCATCAAGGACCGCCGTGACGACGTCGTGCTCGCCACCAAGTTCTTCATGCCGATGGGTGAGGGCCCGAACCGCTCCGGGGGCTCGCGCCGCTGGATCATGCAGGAGGTCGAGAACTCCCTGCGCCGCCTCGGCACCGACCACATCGACCTGTACCAGGTGCACCGTCCGTCCCCGACGACGGACGTCGAGGAGACCCTGGGCGCCCTGACCGACCTGGTCCGCCAGGGCAAGGTCCGGAACATCGGATCGTCGTCGTACTCGGGCGCCGAGATCGTCGAGGCCCAGTGGACCTCGGAGCGCCGTGGTCTGGAGCGCTTCCGCACCGAGCAGCCGCCGTACTCGATCCTGGTGCGCGGCATCGAGGAGGACGTCCTGCCGACCACGCAGCGCTACGGCATGGGCACCCTCGTCTACAGCCCGCTCGGCGGCGGCTGGCTCAGTGGCCGCTGGCGCAAGGACGCTCCCGGGACCCCCACGGCGAAGCACCGCCCCGCGGCCCGGTTCGACATGTCGACGCCCGCGAACCAGCGGAAGCTCGACATCGTCGAGGAACTCGCACTCCTGGCCGAGTCGCAGGACATGTCCCTCATCGAGATGTCGCTGGCGTGGGTGATCCGGCACCCCGGCGTCACGAGCGCGATCATCGGCCCGCGCACCATGGAGCAGCTCGAGTCGCAGCTCCCCGCCGCCGACCGCGTGCTCAGCGACGAGGTCCTGGACCGCATCGACGAGCTCGTCGCACCGGGCGTCACGATCAACCCCGACGACAACAGCTACGGGCAGCACACCCTGGTGCCCGCCGCACGTCGCCGGTGAGCGGCCTGACGGTCCTCGTCGTCGGGGCGACCGGCAGCGTCGGTCGCCTCGTCGTCGCGGAGTCGGTCCGCCAGGGGCACACCACCCGTGCCCTCGTGCGTGATGGGTCGCGAGCCGGTCGGCTCGACCCGGCCGCCGAGGTCGTCGTCGGCGACCTCACCCGCGCGGACTCGCTCCGCGACGCGGTGGCCGGCATCGACGCCGTGGTGTTCACCCACGGCGCGGCCTACGGAAGCGACGACGCCGAGGCGGTCGACTACGGCGCGGTCCGGAACGTCCTGACCGCGCTCGACGGTCGCCCGGTGCGCATCGCGCTGATGACGAGCATCGGCGTCACGCGACGCGGTACGACGCACGACTGGAAGCGCCGTGGCGAACGACTCGTCCGCGCCTCCGGCAACGCGTACACGATCGTCCGGCCGTCGTGGTTCGACATGAACGGCCCGGACCAGCTCGAGGTCACGTTCCTGCAGGGCGACACCCGTCACGCGGGCAGCCCTGCGGACGGGGTGATCGCCCGGCGGCAGATCGCGCGGGTCCTGGTCGACGCCCTGACCACGGAGACCGCGGTCGGCCGGACGCTCGAACTCGTCGCCGAGCGCGGTCCGGAGCAGGCCGACCTCGGGCCGGTGTTCGCGGCGCTCGACCCGGACACGGGTGTCGACGGCATCCGCGACCGGGAGAACCAGCCGCTCGACGCGGAACCCGCGGCAGTCCGTCAGGACCTTGCGGACGCACGCGGCTGACCGAGACGCGACCGAGTGACGGACGGGAGGCCCGTGGCGGCATCGCCACGGGCCTCCCGTCACGGCCGGCGCGCCGCTGGCGCGTCACGCCGGAACCGGCGGGTGGGGCCCACCTCCCGTCCGCCCTGTCGATGCGTCAACGACGTCGGAACAGCTCGCCGAGGTGCCACGGGCCGGGCGCGAGCCGCACGGCGGCCTCGGCACGCACGCGCTCCTCGAGCGCACGGTCGCGGGTCAGATCGTGGATCTCCTGCTCAGCGCGCCAGCGGAACCGCAACCGGCCGAGGAACCCGAGCGGTGCGGCGGCTGCGGTCGTCGGGACGGACTCGGTCTCGCTCATGCGTCCTCCGGTTCCGGGACGGCTGCGGCCGTCGTGGCGACGAGGTTCGCGAGCAGCTGCAGGCGTTCCTCGGACGGTGAGCCCGGCTCGGTGCCGTAGGCGATGAGCGTCAGACCGGTGTCGGTCGCGAGCTCCATCGTCTCGTACGTCAGGTCGAGGTCGCCGACCTCGGGGTGGTGCACCCGCTTCGAGCCGTTCAGGTGTCGCATGACGCCGTGCGCGGCCCAGCGCTGCCGGAACTCCTCGCTGCGGGTGGAGAGCTCGCCGATCAGGTCGGTCAGTTCCTTGTCGTACGGCGACCGGGCTGCCTCGGCACGGAGCACGGCCACCATGTCGCTCGCGACGACGTCCCAGTCGCGCCAGAACTCCTGACCGCGTGGGTCGAGGAACGCGAAGCGGGCGGTGTTCGGGGTGCCGGCGGGGTCGAGGAACAGCGGCGAGTACAGCGCGCGTGCCAGGGCGTTGCCGGCCAGGAAGTCGGAGCGGCCGTTGCGCACCCACGCGGGCATGGTCATGCCGTCGAGCATGCGCTGCACGGTCGGCCGGACCTTCGACGTCGGGGGCTTCCGCCGCGTGGTCGCCGATGCGTTCTGCACACGCGCCAGGTCGAACAGGTGCGCGTGCTCGGCGTCGTCGAGGCGCAGCGCACGCGACAGCGACTCGAGCACGCTCTCCGAGACGCCGGTGAGGTTCCCGCGCTCGAGGCGGATGTAGTAGTCGACGCTCATGCCGGCGATGAGTGCGAGCTCCTCGCGGCGGAGACCCTTGACCCGTCGGGCGCCACCGAAGTCGGGCAGGCCGACCTGCTGCGGCGTGACGCGCTCGCGGCGGGTGCGGAGGAAGTCGCGCACTTCGCTCTTGGTGTCCATGCGTCCACGGTAGGACGGTGCCGGGCGGGGAAGAAGGGGTTGCTGGTACCCGTCAGGGTCAGGGGCACCGGCCTAGCGTCATGGGCATGGACACACTCACCCTCAACAACGGACTCGAGATCCCCGCGATCGGCTTCGGCGTGTTCCAGAGCGCACCCGACGAGACCGTGGACGCGGTCCGCACGGCACTGGAGACCGGGTACCGCCACATCGACACCGCCGCCGCGTACGGCAACGAACGCGAGGTCGGCGAGGGCATCCGCGCCTCCGGCGTCGACCGCGACGAGATCGTGGTCGAGACGAAGATCTGGGTCTCCGACTACGGCTACGACGAGACCCTGCACGCGTTCGAGAAGGCCACCGGCAAGCTCGGGTTCGACCGCGTCGACGTGCTGATCCTGCACCAGCCCGCGCCGGACCGCTTCGAACGGACGGTGCAGGCGTACAAGGCGCTCGAGACGCTGCACGCCGACGGTCGGGTCGGAGCGATCGGCGTGAGCAACTTCATGCCGCACCACCTGCAGTCGCTGCTCGACGCGACCGACGTCATCCCGGCGCTCAACCAGGTCGAGCTGCACCCGTACTTCACGCAGCCGGACGTGCAGCGCGCCGACGCGGAGCACGGGGTCCTCGACCAGGCGTGGTCCCCCATCGGCGGGATCACCTTCTACCCGGGCTGGGGTGACGAGCGGGTCAGCGTGATGGACGACCCGACGATCCGGACCATCGCCCAGACGCACGGCAAGACGCCGGCGCAGGTGATGCTCCGCTGGCACGTGCAGCAGGGGCGGAACGCGATCCCGAAGTCGACGAACCCCGGACGGATCGCGGAGAACTTCGACGTCTTCGACTTCGTGCTGTCCGACGACGACCTCAGGGCCCTGGACGCGCTCGACACGGGCCGCCGGAACGGCCCGGACCCCGACGGTGCGGACACGAGCCGCTTCGAGCGGGTGATCCCGGAGGTCTGACGCGACCACGGGCGGCCGGGAGGCGCGGTGCGGTCGCGCCCCGTGCCTCCCGGCCCTGGAATGGTCGCGACCACCGCGTCAGGTGAGCTGGCGCGCCCGCTCCGCGATGCCCTCCGTCGCCGCCCACGAGGCGAGCAGGCGGAGCGCGTCGGCGGTCGGGCTGCCCGGGGTCGCCGGGTAGATCGTGAGCGCGAGCCCGGGGTCCTCGGCGAGTTCGAGCGTCTGGAAGTGCAGCTCGAGCGGACCGACGACAGCGTGCCGGAAGGATTTCACGCCGGCGTAGTGGCGGCGGACGTCGTGCGCCGCCCACAGGGCGCGGAAGTCGTCGCTCCGCATCGACAGCTCGCCGATGAGTGCTGCGAGGTCGCGGTCGTTCGGTGTACGCCCGGCCTCGCGCCGCAGGATCGCGACGTTCGTGTGCGCCGCCCGCTGCCAGTCCTGGTAGAAGTTCCGGGCCTGCGGGTCGAGGAAGATGAAGCGCGAGAAGTTCATCGGCCGGGCCGGTGCCGCCACCAGGTCGGAGTGCATCGCGTAGCCGAGCGCGTTCGCGGCGACGATGTCCTGCCGGTTGTTGATGATCATCGCCGGCGCATCGGTGATGACGTCGAGCAGGTACTGCAGCTCCGGGCGGACGGCCGCCACCGGCACGACCTTGCCCGCGCGCCGCGGTGTCGCGTTCTGGTGCCGGGACAGGTCGCGCAGGTGCTCGAGCTCGGCGGCGTCGAGCTGCAGTGCGCCGGCGACGGCCTCGAGCACGCTGTCCGAGACGCCCTGCAGGTTCCCCCGCTCCAACCGCGTGTAGTAGTCGATGCTGACGCCTGCCAGCCGTGCGACCTCTTCGCGCCGGAGCCCGGTGACCCGACGGCGGGTGCCGAACGTCTCGACCCCGGCTTGCTCGGGGGTGATGCGGGCGCGACGGCTGGACAGGAAGTCGCGGGCTTCGTCGCGGTGGTTCATGCCGTCACGGTAACCGGCTGGACAGCGTGCGAGCGAGGGGCTGCCGGAACCCCTGTGGGGTCGTCACGACCGCGTGAGCGGGACCGAGACGATGCGATCGTCCCCCGCTGCGGGGTCACCACGGCCGTCGGTGTTGTTCGTGACGAACCAGAGGGTGTCCGCCGGCCCCTCGAGCACGGTCCGGATCCGGCCGAAGTCGCCCGGGAAGTACTCGGTCGACGTCCCCGGGTCGTCCGCCGGGATCGCCCGGAGCACCTCGCCGCGCAGGTTGGCCACGAACACGGTGTCGTCGACGACCGTCAGGCCGCTCGGGGACGCCTCGTCCGTCGACCACTGCTGCACCGGGTCGACGAAGCCCTGGTCCTCGCCGCCCTCGCCCTCACCCTCGACCTCGGGCCAGCCGTAGTTCTCGCCCGCCTCGATCACGTTCAGCTCGTCGAGGGTGTTCTCGCCGAACTCCGACGCGAACATCGTGCCGTCCGACGACCATCCCAACCCCTGCACGTTGCGGTGCCCGAGGCTCCAGACGGGTGACCCGTCGAACGGGTTGTCGTCCGGTACGTCGCCGTCCGGGGTGAGCCGCAGGATCTTGCCCGCGAGCGAGTCCTCGTCCTGCGCGTCACTGCTCGTGCCGGCGTCCCCGACGCTGGCGTAGAGCATGTCGTCGGGGCCGAACGCGATGCGGCCACCGTCGTGGAACGTGTTCGACGGCAGCCCGTCGATGATCGTCGTGGCGTCACCGAGCGCCCACGACCCGGCGCTGCCCGTCAGTTCGAACCGCTGGATCCGGTTGCCGTCGTCGGCCGTCGAGTACACGAACAGGTCGTCGTCGTGCAGGGCCAGCCCGAGCAGCCCGCCCTCGCCGCCGTGGCTGACGCCGTCGACGGTGCCCACCTCGCGCGTCGTGCCGTCGTCCTGCAGCTCGAGGACCTTCGCGGAGTCGCGTTCGCTGACCAGGGCGTCGCCGTCGTCGCCGGTGCGGACGACCGACCACGGTGCCTCGAGCCCGGTGACCACGTCGCTGGTGTCGCCGTCGAGCGCGACCTGCCCGGTGGGCAGGTCGGCGGGGGCGGTGGCGCGGGCGCTCGCCGACGAGCCGCGGTCGTCGTCCGGTGCGGCATCGGCGCAGCCGCTCAGGGCGAGGGCGGCCACCGCGGCGATGCCCGCTGCGGACCAGGCGCGTCGAGTGCGGGTCGGGCTCGGCTGCTGGGTCGGGTGTTCGCTGCTGTCCACGGTGGTCCTCCCGGATCGTGCGTCGATCACACACGTCGTGTTCGGGAAACGGCTGAGGGGTACGGCCGGCACCTCCCTCCGGTGCGCACATCGGCCTACCGTCGGGGCCATGGAGATCCAACCGAAGCAGCCGACCGTCAAGAACCCGGCCGCGCAGTTCACCGGCGACGTGTACCTCGACGCCATCGCCAGCCCGAGGGAAGCCGGCCAGTCGATGACCGTCGCGAAGGTCCGGTTCCTGCCCGGCGCCCGCACCGCCTGGCACTCGCATGCCAACGGCCAGACCCTGCACGTCACCGAGGGCGTCGCGCGGATGGGGACCCGTGACGGCGGCGTCGTCGAGGTCCAGGCCGGGCAGACCGTCTACACGCCGGCCGGTGAGGAGCACTGGCACGGTGCGACCCCGACGGACTACATGGAGCACCTCGCGATGCTCGACCTCGCCGACGACCCGGCGACCACCACCACCTGGCTCGAGCACGTCACCGACGAGGAGTACTCCGCATGACCACCATCGCCATCATCGGGGCCGGCAAGGGCCTCGGTCTCGCCGTCGCCGAACGCTTCGGCCGCGAGGGCTTCTCGATCGCCCTCGTCTCCCGCAACCAGGACCGCCTGGACGGCCTCGCCGCGTCGCTGCGCGAGCAGGGCATCACGGCCGCCGGGTTCGCCGCGAACGTCCGTGACGGCGATTCGCTCCGCAGCGCCCTCGAGCGTGCGACCGAGCAGCTCGGCCCCATCGAGGTGCTGCAGTACAGCCCGCTCCCCGCCAAGGAGTACATGCGTCCGGTGCTCGAGACCACCGCGGACGACCTGGTCGGCCCGATCGAGTTCTCGGTCTACGGCTCGGTCAACGCGGTCCGCCAGGTGCTGCCCGGCATGCGCGCGATCGGCCACGGCACGATCCTGTACGTGAACGGCGGCAGTGCGGTGCGTCCCGGCGCCCGGGTCACCGGCACCTCGGTCGCCTTCGCGGCCGAGAGCGCCTACGCCCAGCTCCTGCACGACGCCGTGCGCGACGAGCAGGTCCACGTCGGTCAGCTCATCATCCCGTTCGGCATCGACGACGGGCAGCCGGAGCACTCCGGCGAGTCCATCGCGGATCGCTTGTGGGCCATCCACGCGGAGCGCGGCGAGTTCCGCACGTACGCGGAGGCGCTGCCCGACCCCGCTTGAGCGCGATGCGCGCCGCATCGCTCGCCGCTTCGTGAGCAGGAATGGTCGGGTCCGCGACGGCCACCCGACCATTTCTGCTCACCATGTGGCGGACGGGAGGCCCGTGGCGGCGCCGCCACGGGCCTCCCGTCCGCCCTGGGGTCACGTCGAGAGCACCGCGACGGCACGCGCGGCGCGTGCGGCGACCGCGGCCGCCGTCGGGGCCGGAGCCAGGCCGAGCAGGCGCTGGCGGTGGAGCTCCCCGAGCAGCAGGGTGAAGAGCTCGGCGGCGGTCTCCGGAGTGGTTCCGGCGCGGACCAGGGCCTGCTGCGCGGCGAGCGGCCCGGCCTCGTGGAACTCGCGCGCGAGCTCGGGTGACCGCGTCGACTCCGCGATGACGAGCCGGTGCAGGGCGACAGCACGGTCCGAGAACAACGCGCTGCCGATCGCTGTAGCCGTGGACACGAGGTCCGCCGTGGGCTGGTCGGCGTACGGGTGCTGCCGCCGGACGACCGCTCGGAGGATCGCGGGCTTGTCGCCGAACGCCGTGTAGAGCGTGCGTTTCGTGACCCCGGCCTCGGCGGCGACGCGGTCGAGTGCGACGCCCGCGAACCCGTGCTCCAGGAACAGGTCGGTCGCGACGTCGAGGATCCGCTCGTCACGGGCGATCCGCTCGTCGGCGGTCGGACGTCCTCGCTTGTTCACGGACCCATCCTAGCGGTAATGATACGCTCCCGTCTCATTACCGAGGAGGGTCCATGACCGATGTGGTCTGTCACGTGGCGATCGCCGACGACTGGGAGATGAGCCGCGGGTTCGGCGAGTACGAGGTGTCCACCCGTGGCGTGCCGCTCGAGCCGGGCGGGTACGTCCGTGCCACCACGCCCGACCGGGTGTCCGAGGTCGTCACCGAGCGGTACGGCGACCTCGCGCTGCCCCTGCTCCGGATCGACCTGAGCGTCGAGGGGCTCGCAGCTGCGGGGGTGCCGGTCGAGTGGGTCGACGGGGTCCCCCGGGTGCGCGGTCCGATCCCGATGAACGACGAGGTCGTGTTGGCCGAGGTGCCGATCGCGATGGGTCCTCGGATGTAGCAGCGCCGCCGGGGGCCGTCGCCCGGCGATCGAGGCCCTAGCGTCGTGGCGTGGATCCGAACGCGTTCGACAGCGTGGCCGGTGTCGGGCTGCTGCTGCTCATGCCCGTGTCGGTGCTGTTCGTCGCCGCCGCGCTCCGACGACTCGCGGTGCCGCGGTGGTCGTGGGCGCTCTACCTGCTCGGGGTGGCCGGCGTCCTCGTGCTGCTGCACGGCGCGGGACACACCCGGTACGAGGTGGAGGACGACACGCAGATCTGGTGGGACTTCGGCCAGTTCGTGGGGCTCGGTCTCGGACGCATCGGGGTCGGCGTCAACGCGGTCGTGGCGACGGCGTGGATACTGTCCCGCCCACGCGGCGCCGACGAGGTCCTGCCGCGACGCGAGACCCGGTTGTTCGCCGCGTCGTACCTGACCACCGCGATCGCAACCGCACTGCCGGCGACGTGGTGGGCTGCCGGGCTCGGGATCGTGCCGCTCCCCATCGAGCTGGCGGTCGTGGCGGTCGGGGTGGGGTTCTTGACCGTCGCGTTGTGGCTGCGCCGGACACGGGCCACGAGGGCTGACGAGGCCGTCCAGGTGCCCGAGTTCCTGTGGCCGCTGGACGCGGTCGTCGCGATCGCGGTGGTCGGGTCGCTCGCCGTCGGTCCGCTGCTCACGGGGAGCGGGTTGCCGGACGGGTCGGTCGGCCCTGCTCCGGACGTCGCGGTGACCGCCGCACCGACGACGGACCCGGACTGGCCCGGGCCGGTGCCGACCACGACGACGACGCTCGACGCCGACGCGATCGAGGCGGACACCCGCGCGTTGCTCGAGGACACGATCCGCTGGGCCGGCCCCCTCGACGACCTGTCGTCACCGACGCCCGCCGCTGCCCGGCCGCCGCAGGTCGAACTCGTCGCGGAGCGGTGCGACGACGGTGGACGGCGGTGGACCGGGTCGCTCGTGCTGCCCACCGTCCGTCCGCAGGACCTGGCACCGCGCGTGCAGGCGGGGTGGGATGCAGCGGGCTACGCGGCGGTCGACCGGGCGATGGGCACCGACCTCGTCATGCCGCTCCGCGGGGACGCCGCGGTGGAACGGATGCGGCTCGGCGGTGGACCCGACGGGGTGCACGTCGACGTCGAGTCCTTCCGCACCGGCACGTGAGCACGACACCCGCGCCCTAGGCTGGAAGGGATGTCCAGCGTCCTCCTCACCGTGCACGTCGTGGCGGCGCTGCTCACCCTCGGGCCCGTCGCGGTCGCCGGGAGCATGTTCCCGAAGCCGGCCCGCGCGCTCGTCGTCGATCCGGGCGACCAGGGGGCCCGAGCGGTCGCCAGGGTCCTGCACCGGATCTGCCACGTGTACTCGATCATCTCGCTCGCGGTTCCGACCTTCGGCACGGCCCTGGCGTTCGAGGTCGGGGCACTCGACGAGGCGTGGCTGCTCGTCTCGATCGGTCTGACCGCGGTGGCTGCGGGGATCCTCGCGCTCGGGGTCCTACCGGAACAGCGCGAGGTCCTGCGCGGGAACGGGACCGAGCGCTCGCCGCGGAAGCTCGCTGCCCTGGTCGGCCTGTTCAACCTGGTGTGGGTCGTCGTCGCCGTGCTCATGGTGGTGCAGCCCGGCGCCTGACCAGGCTGCACCGGGACGGCGCCACGTGCAGCGCCGCCCCACACCTCAGTGCGCCCGCCGCACCGCCACGCGGCGTCGGCCGTGCGCGGTGAGCCATGCCCCGGCCGTCACCAGGAGCGGCAGACCGATCGCGAGCAGGGCCAGCATCGACCAGTCCGGCACGAACGGCATGTGGTTCGACCCGACCGCTGGCTCCGTGAACCGCAGGGTGAGTGCCCGCATCGGCAGCAGCCCCAGCAGGGTGCCGATCACCGCGCCCACCGAGGCCAGGATCGCTGCCTGCCAGGTCGACACCCGCCGTCGCAGTCGTGGTGCGGCACCGATCGCGTCGAGCACCTCGTCGTCTCGGCGCCCGTCGGACCGCGCGAGCCCGATGGCCACCGCCGTCGCACCGATCGTCACCGCCGCGGCCAGCGCGAGCACGATCGCCCGGATCAGCGCGCCGTTGTCGACCGGCCCGGCCTCGTAGGCGAACTGCGGGCCGTCCCACCGAGCGCGGTCCGCGCCGCCGAAGCTCTGCCAGGCGGAACTCAGCTCGTCCCACTGCTCGGGCGCGATGTCCCCGGGCAGCGTCGTGACGAGCATGCCGTCGACGGCGCGCACCCCGTAGTGCGCAGCGGTCGCCTTCGTCATGAAGACGCCGACCTGGATCCGCGGCGACTGCACGTCGAGCACGGCCGGGATCGACACGCTGGCGTCCGGTTTCGTCGTCGTCGTGATCGTCGGGCTCTCCCACGTGCGGTCGTGGAACGTGTCGATGCGGACGGCACCGTCGTGGGCGTACTCCGGCCACAGTGACACCGCCTTGCCGCCCTCGAGCGCATCCCGCACGGCAGCAGATGGTCGGTGTCCGGTGAGCACCGCGTAGTCGTCGACGGTGCCCGTCCAGATGTGCGGGACGGTCGCGTCAGCGGTGTCGAGGTAGTACGAGCACGACGTGGAGTCGTAGCCGTCGCAGTCGAAGTCCGTCCACCGGTGCGGCATCGTCACGGACGACGGGGTGTCGCCCGCCCAGCCCTCGGCCACGCCGAGCACCCGGATCCGGTCGTGGTCGAGCACCCGCGCGACGACCTTCGCCGCGTGGGCCGTCAACGCCGCGTCGTGCCCGCTGTCGGCACCGTCCTTGCTGGACAGCTGCACCTCGGACGTCGCGACCCCGACCGCCGTCGTGTACTCGTACCCGCGGACGTACTGCGCGTGGCTCGATGCGCTCCACGTGATCACGACCGACGCGACGAACACGACGCTCATCACACTGGCGAGCACCGGCACCGTCCGGACCGGGTTGCGCCGGGCATCGCGGGCGGCCAACCGAGCCGACAGGCCCAGGCGTGCGGACATCCGGGACACCAGGGCCAGGAGCCACGGCGAGCAGATCGCGATGCCGAGCTGCATCAGGCACGGTCCGAGCGCGACCCCGGCACCGACCACCCAGGCCCAGTGGTCGTCCTGCACCCGGCGGTCGTTGAGCATGAGCACCCCGGCGCCGCAGGCCAGCGTCATCACGGCACCCGCGATGATGAGCACCGGCCCCCAGATGCGTCGCCGACGACGAGCAGGACGGTCGACGGGCGCGGGCCGGAGTGAACCCCGCAGCGCCGCGAGCACGTTGATGCGGGTGGCGGCCCGCGCAGCGACGAGTGCGGAGACCAGCCCGGCCAGGACGCCGGCGGCCGCGACCACGAGCAGCAGGAGCGGGGGCACGTGCAAGCCGGGGAACGACACGACGTCGCCGTTGTCGATCAGGCGGAACACCGCGACGCCGATCCCGGTGCCCACCGCGACGCCGAGGACGGCGCCGATGGACCCGAGCACGAGGCCGGACCCGGCGACGATCGTCCGGACGAACCGCTTGTCCCCGCCGACGCTCGTGACGATCGCGTACGAACGGGTGTCCGCCCGGGTGCCGACCAGGAACGCGGCCCCGGCGAGCAGCGCGACCTCGAACATCGCGAAGACCCCGAGCAGCGCCATCGCACCGAGGTACCAGCCGAGCGACGAGCTCATCTGGCCGCCGGGCAGGCGGGCGTCCGGCGGGTCGAGCACGACCGGGCGGGACTGCACGACGATGCCGTGCGCGTTGAGCTGCCGGATCTCCGACCAGGTCGGGGCGTCCGACGGCAGGTAGACGGTGACGTCGGTGAGACCCGCGTCGTCGGTGGTGTCGGTCGTCGACAGGGTCGTCCCCCACGGCAGGAACACGCCCTGCTCGCTGGGCGCCGAACCGAGGTCGCGCATCGTCCCGGTGATCGTGAACCGCTTCGTGACGGGATCGGTGATGTCGATGGTGTCACCGATGTGGGCGTCGAGCCGGTCGAGGGTCGCCGGCGTGACCATGAGTTGGTTGCGCGCGGTCGGCGCCGACCCGTCGAGGACGCGCCAGTGGCCCTCGAGCGACGGGTCCCAGACGCTGCCCTCCACCGCGCTCAGGCCGACAGGTCCCTTGGGTCCCTGCACCACGACGGGCGTGCCGCCGACCGGGATCGACAGCGCACCGTCCGGCACGTGGGCGAGCACGTTCGCGAACGGCGGGTCCTCGTCGGCCTCCGTGACCGGGCTGTTCCGCTTCGCGTCGGTGAACTGCCACTGCACCGGGTCCTGCCGCATGCCGGGCAGGTCCGGGCCGGAGACCCGCATCTGCGCGGCCGCCTTGCCGAGGTCGTAGTCCAGCGACTCCGCGGTCGTGGGCTGCGTCGACTGCACGACGACCGCCACCGCGGCGAACCCGGCGGTGGGGATGCCGATGAGCGCGATGATCAGCGCCGCCCGACCGGCCTTCGCGAACGCCAGTCGACGCCCCAGACGGAGCGCCGGCCGGAGAGCGAACGGCGTCCGGCCGGTGCCCGGACGCCGACGCCGGCTCACGACGCGGTCCGGTCCGACAGGGCGAGCTCCACGCCCGAGTACACGGTCTCGTCGACCACGCGACCGTCGCGCAGGAAGACGATCCGGTCCGCCCAGGCAGCGTGCCGGGCGTCGTGGGTGACGAGCAGTGCGCCGGCTCCGGCGTCCACGTGTCGTCGGAGCATGCGGAGCACCACCTCGCCGGTCTGCGAGTCGAGGGCGCCGGTCGGTTCGTCCGCCAGCACGAGCCGACGTTCGCCGACCACGCCCCGGGCGATCGCGACGCGCTGCTGCTGCCCGCCGGACAGGTCGTCCGGGTAGGCGTCGCCGCGGTGTGCGAGTTCGACGTTGTCGAGTGCCAGTTCCGCGGCGCGGCGGGCCTGCGAGGCCTTCCAACCGTCGAGCTCGAGCGGCAGCGCCACGTTCTCGACCGCGGTGAGCGATGGGATCAGGTTGAAGTCCTGGAACACGAACCCGATGAGGCGACGGCGGAGGGCCGCGAGTTCCTTGGCGGGCCGGTCGGACACGAACTCGCCGTCGATCAGCACTTCGCCGCTCGTCGGCGGCAGCAGGGTGCCGGCGCAGGCGAGCAGCGTCGACTTGCCGGAACCCGAGGTCCCCATGACGGCGACCATCTCGCCGCGCTGGACGGCCAGGTCGATGCCGGCCAGCGCCGTGACGGCCTTCGCGCCGGAGCCGTAGTGCACGCTGACGGCGTCGAGCTGCAGGAGCGGTGCGGCGCTCACCGTGCACTCCGCGCGGTGTCGGCAGCGGTCGGGGACGAGGAGCCAGCGTCGGCCGCCGGGTGGTCGTCCGGCCGGTACCGCGCCACGGTCGACTCCACGTGGTCGAGCCACCGCACCTCGGCCTCGGCCTGGAACACCATCGACTCGAGCACGAGCGACCACGCCAGGTCCGTCGCGGGATCGGTCGTGCGCTTGAGCCGGGTCAGGTCCTGCAGGTTCCGGATGGCGGCACCGCGCTGCACCTGCACCAGGCGCGCGACGTCGACGCCGGGCACCGTCACGGCGAGCGCGAACTTGATGGCGAGTTCGTCACGCCCGCGCTTGGCGGGCACCGGCTCGCTGAACCAGCGCGCCACTTCCCCGCGACCCGCGTCGGTCACCGTGTAGACGACGTGGCCGTCGTCATCGGTGTCGCCGCGGGCCACGAGGCCGTCGCGTTCCAGGCGGTCGAGTGTCGTGTAGACCTGGCCGATGTTCAGCGGCCAGCTCCCGCCGGTGCGGTGCTCGAACTCCCCCCGGAGCTGGTACCCGTACCCGGGTCCCCCCACCAGCAGCGCGAGTACGCCCATCCGTACGCTCATGACACTTCCCCCGTCTCTCGTCCAACATGGACATACCGAGTATGCCCATACCGCGTATGCATGCGCAACCAGAAGACGGACTGGAGGCCCGTGGCGGTGTCGCCACGGGCCTCCAGTCCGCCGTTCGGTCGCGTCCGCGACCCCGGGTCAGGAACCCAGCTTCGACAGCTCCTCGAACTCGTCGTCGGTCAGCTCGATGGTCGCGCCCTGCAGGTTGTCCTCCAGGTGCGAGACGCTCGAGGTGCCGGGGATCGGGAGCACGACGGGCGAGCGCTTGAGCAGCCAGGCGAGGGCGAGCTGCGCCGGCGACGCACCCTTCCGGTCGGCGATCTCGGTGAGCGGCGAGTCCTCGCCGGTCAGCCCGCCGGTCGCGAGCGGGAACCACGGGATGAACGCGATGCCCTGCTCGGTCGACCAGTCGAGGAGCTCCTCGGCGTCGCGCTTCTGCAGGTTGTACAGGTTCTGCACGGAGACGATCGTCGCGATCTCCTGGGCAGCCTTGACGTCGTCGACCGACACCTCGGACAGGCCGATGTGCCGGATCTTGCCCTCGTCCTGCAGCTTCTTCAGCTCGCCGACCTGGTCCTCGAGCGGGACCTTCGGGTCGATGCGGTGCAGCTGGAACAGGTCGATGCGCTCGAGGCCCAGACGGCGGAGGCTCATCTCGGCCTCCTGACGCAGGTACTCCGGACGGCCGACCGGCGGCCACTCGTTCGGGCCGGTCCGGGTGAGTCCGGCCTTCGTCGCGATGACGACGTCGTCGCCGTAGGGGTGGAGCGCCTCGTGCAGGAGCTCCTCGGCGACGTACGGGCCGTACGAGTCCGCGGTGTCGAAGAAGTCCACGCCGAGCTCGACGGCGCGCTGCAGCACGCGGACGGCCTCGTCGTGGTCCTTCGGGGGTCCCCAGACGCCGGGGCCGGTGAGCTGCATGGTGCCGTAGCCGAGGCGGTGGACCTCGAGGTCGCCACCGATGCGGAAGGTGCCGGAGGCCGCGGCCGGGCGGTTCGTGGTGTCGGTGTCAGTGGTCATGTCCCCGGTCTACGCCGGAGGCGTTGCCGGTCCCTGAGTCGGTGTCCCCCGGCGCTCCGACCGGTCCGGACGCGGGTGCGGCGTCTCGCCGCGTGCCAGTCCGGAGACGAGCTTCGTCAGCCGGTTCGTCCGCGAGGTCGCACTCGGCGCGGTCGTGATCCGGTGCAGCACGGCGTACCGGTTCGTGCCGTCGAGCTCGGCGAACAGGGCGGCTGCCGCGGGTGACGCGTCGAGCGCCGCCTGCAGGTCCTCGGGGACGGTGGCGGTCGCCGGCCCGGCGTACGCGCGGTCCCACCGGCCGTCGCCCTTCGCCCGGTCGATCTCGGCCTGCCCGCGCTCGCGCATCCGGCCGTCGGCGATGAGCGTCGCGACGAGTCCGAGGTTGCGCTGCGACCAGAGTGAGGCCTTCCGCCGCGGGGTGAACCGCTGGCGGTAGGTCGTGTCGTCCCGCCCACGCCGCTGCCCGTCGATCCACCCGGAGCACAGCGCCTCATCGAGGGCGGTGTCGTAGGTCAGGGTCGTCGGCTCGGTGACGCCCTTCTTCGCGAGCACGAGCCACACCCCGTCGGCGTCGCCCTCGTGCGCGTCGAGCCAGGCACGCCACGCGGCGACGTCCGGCAGCACCAGGTCGACGATGTCCATGCGGTCATCGTAGGACGCGGCCGGCCGGCCGCCCCGGCTCCTGCCCGAGACTCGGCGTGGGCGACAGTCCTCGCGGTGCGCGCCACGAGAACCGTCGCCCACACCGAGACTCGCGTGCGTCGGGCCGAGACTCGTGCGTGCGTCAGACCCAGTTCGGCTGGTCGAGCACGCCCGTCGGATCGGCCTGCTCGGCGATGCGGTGCAGGCGCGAGGTGTTGTCCCCGAAGTACGCCGACGGGTCCGTGATCGCCGCGTCGCAGTAGTTCGCGTACGCCGCGTCGCCCCACGCCGGCCGCATGGCTCGACGGAACCCCCGCACGTACGCGTCGAACGGTGCAGGGTCCGCGCCGTCGGCGAAGACCGCGGTGTACTGCACGGTCATGAGCGCGGACCGCCACGGGAACGCCGAGTCGGTCCGGCCGACGTCCGCCACGACCCCGCCGAGGGCATCGAGCGCGACCCCGCCCTCGAGGTTGCCGTCGACGTCGCCCGCCGCGGCCGCCCGGGCGACGAGCACGTCGATCTGTGCGTCGGTGAGCTTCGCCGATCCGATCGACGACGTCGCTGCCTCGGACACCCGCTGCGGCTTCCCCGCCAGCGCGGACATCGCGGCGCCGTAGGTGAGCACCTGCCCGGTGTGGGCGAGGGGCTTCGCGCCGGCGGCGGCGATGAAACCGTCGACGGAGGTGTCGGCGCCGGTCTTCGATCCGGTCCACACGCCGGTCACGGTGACCGTCGGCGCGGTGTGCCGACTGCCGTTCAGCAGCTTGAGCGTCGACCACAGCTTCGGGTCGGCGGTGGGCGCCCAGTCCTGCCAGGCGCGCACCACGGCAGCGGCGGCCGACCACGCGAACGTGATGCTGAAGAGGAGGACGGGAGGCGCGGCCTGCGTCCTGTACGTCAGTGCGGTCACGACGCCGACGGTTCCACCGCCCCCACCGCGGCAGGCCCAGAACAGGTCCGGTTCGCTGGACGTCGAGACCTCGTGCACGGCGCCGTCCGGAGTGACGAGCGTGACGCCGGTGAGCTGGTCGCAGGTCAGCCCGAACGAGCGGACGAGCACGCCGACCCCGCCGCCGAGGGTGAGCCCGCCGATGCCGACGGTCGGACAGGAGCCGGCGCCGATCGCCCGTCCGGCCTTCGCCAGCGCGGCGTAGACGTCCCCGAGCTGCGCACCCGGGCCGATCGTGACGGTGTCGTCGTCGTGCAGTTCGATGCCGTCGAGGTCCTGCGTGCTGATCACGAGCGACCGCGGGACGTCGGTCCCGGGTGCGCCGCCGGCCGACCAGCCCGTGTACGAGTGCCCGCCCGCTCGCAGTGCGACGGGGGTGCGGGTGTTCCGCGCGAACGCGAGACCGGCCTGCACGTCGGCCACGCCGGCGGCGCGCAGGATGCCCTGCGGGTCGGCGTCGTCGTACCGCGGGTTCTCGAGCACGCGGGCGCTGTCCCAGCCGTTCGACCCGGACCGGAGCACCGTGCCGGAGACGGCGGCGGCGAGGGCGTCCCACGAGTCGGGGCCGCCGGGCGTCGGCGTGCTCGAAGGCGTCCTCGTCGGCTGTGCGGGGCCGCTGGAGGTCGGCCGCGGCGAACTCGACGGAGCGGGGCTCGGCCGGCTGCACGCTGCCAGGACCCCGGCGAGCCCGAGTCCGACGCCCCCCGCGAGCAGAGTGCGCCGAGTCGACGTGCGGCTCACGAGCCGGCGAGTCCCCCGCTGGCACCGGTGATGCCTGGGTGTGCGGACTTCGCGAGGCCCTCGGTCATCGAGTGCGCTGCCTCGGCGTCGGCGAGGGAGCGGGCGCCGAGGGTCGGGTCGACGGGTTCGAGGTGGGCGAGGCGCTTCGCACGACGGCGGTTCTGCACCTCGAGCGCGGTGAGCAGCGCGGCGATGGCCACGACCACTCCGATGACGATCCACATGACGACCATGACGTTCCCCTTCCGTCCCGGGGCGTCCACCCCGTCCCCCGAGCGTACCGCCGCCGTGTCTACGCCGCGCTGCTGATCCGGACGGCACCCGCCCACCCGTGCACCCACGCGGGCAGTTCGCGGTCAGCCGGTGCTCCGCCGACGGCGTCGAGCAGGTCCGTCATCGGGACGGTCCCGCCGGAGCGTCGCAGGAACCGCGCCTGCACGACGGCACGGGCGACGACGGCCCCGCGACGGACGAACGTCTGCTCCAGGTACACGGCCCGGTCGTCGACGCCGAGCACCCGGGTCACGAGCTCGAACCGCTGCCCGAGCGTCAGGGACCGCTTGTACGTGATGGTCTGCGCCGAGACGACCGGGTACCAGCCGCGCTCCGCGATCGCGCCCCAGAACCCCGACCGCAGCATCAGGTCGAGCCGCCCGAGGTCGAGCATCGACAGGTACTTCCCGTTGTTGACTTGCCGCAGCGGGTCCAGGTCGGTCAGGGTCACGCGGAACGGTGTGCGTGCCTCGTCCCAGAGCGACGGCCGCCGTCCACCCGTCGTCGGGCGGAGCCGGACACGCAGGCGCAACAGGAACAGCCGGAAGTACAGGTTCACGCCCCGATCACACCAGAAGGCCGCGCTGCCCCGCGTGGACCTTGGAGGATCCACACGAACGGTGCCCGTGTCTGACCGGCACGGGCAGTGCCTTCCTCCGAGCGGTGCACCCGGAGTAGACCTGCACCATGCAGACACGCAAGCTCGCAGACCTCGAGGTCGGACCGATCGGCCTCGGCACCATGGGCATGAGCGCCTTCTACACGGGCGCCGGCACCGACGACGCGGAGTCGATCCGCACGATCCACCGCGCGATCGACCTCGGCGTCACCCTGTTCGACACGGCCGAGGCGTACGGCCCCTACACGAACGAGGACCTGCTCCGCCGGGCCCTCGCCGACCGCCGCGACGACGTCGTGATCGCGACGAAGTTCGGTCTCATCACCCACACCGCCGGTGAGGAGACTCCCGCCACCGGCCGCGGCATCAGCTCCGCACCGGAGTCCGTGCGCGAGGCCCTCGAGGGGTCCCTGCGGCGCCTCGGCACCGACCACATCGACCTGTACTACCAGCACCGCGTCGACCCGGCCGTCCCGATCGAGGACGTCATCGGCCAGCTCGCCGGCTTCGTGCAGGAGGGCAAGATCCGGCACATCGGCCTGTCCGAGGCCGGACCCGAGACGATCCGGAAGGCCCACGCGGTCCACCCGATCACCGCCCTGCAGAGCGAGTACTCGCTGTGGACGCGGGACCCCGAGGGCGACGTGCTCGACACCCTGCGCGAGCTCGGCATCGGCTTGGTGCCGTACTCGCCGCTCGGCCGCGGGTTCCTGACCGGTGCGATCACGAAGCCGTCCGACCTGGACTCCGACGACTTCCGCCTGGCGAACCCGCGCTTCCAAGAGGAAGCGTTCGCGCAGAACATGCGCATCGTCGACGCCGTCAAGGAGATCGCCGCCGAGGCCGACGCGACCCCGGCCCAGGTCTCCCTCGCCTGGCTGCTCGCCCAGGGCGACGACGTCGTGCCGATCCCGGGCACGAAGCGCGTGTCGCGCCTCGAGGAGAACGTCGGTGCCGCCGACCTGACCCTCACCGCGGACCAGGTCGCGCGCCTGTCGGCGCTCCCGGTCCCGACCGGCGACCGTTACCCCGACATGTCGACCATCGGTCGCTGACGCAACCGGATGACGGCCGGGAGGCCCGTGGCGGATCCGCCACGGGCCTCCCGGCCGTCTCTGCGTGCGTTTCGGGCGCTGGTCCGGTGACCGACGCGACCCACGCCCGTCATCCCGGGGAAACACGGGGTGCATAGCGTCCGGAGCACAGGGAAACCACCGCTCGAAGGGGACGCCATGACGACCACGAAGACACCGCGCGCGACACCGACCGAGGACGGCGTCGACTCCGTCCCACCGCTCGCCAGGCTCCTGCCGCTCGGCCTGCAGCACGTGCTCGCGATGTACGCGGGCGCGATCGCCGTCCCGCTCATCGTCGGCGGGGCCCTCGGCTTCGACAGCGCCGACCTGGCCTTCCTCATCAGTGCAGACCTGTTCGTCGCGGGCCTCGCCACGATCGTGCAGTCCGTCGGCTTCTGGCGGTTCGGGGTCCGGCTGCCGCTCGTGCAGGGCGTCACGTTCGCCGCCGTCGGCCCGATGATCGCGATCGGCACCGAGCACGGCATCACCGCCGTCTACGGGGCGACGATCGCCTGCGGCGTCTTCATGGTGGTCGTCGCACCGTGGTTCGCGCAGCTCGTCCGCTTGTTCCCACCGATCGTCACCGGCACGGTCATCCTGATCATCGGTCTGTCGCTCATGAGCGTCGCCGCGGGCTGGGTCACCGACGGCGGCAAGGACGGTGCTGCCGACCCGCTCGACGTCGCGTTCGCCGCCGGGGTCCTGCTCGCGATCGTCCTGGTCGAACGGTTCGCCCCGCGCGGTCTCGCCCGGGTCTCGGTGCTGTTCGGACTGCTGCTCGGCACGGTCGTGGCGCTGTTCGTCCCCGGCATGGTCGACGGGTCCGGTATCGGCGACGCGGGCTGGTTCGCCTTCGTCACGCCGTTCCACTTCGGGCTGCCGACGTTCGACCTCGCCTCGATCGTGTCGATGCTCGTCGTCGGGCTCGTGATCATGACCGAGACCACCGGCGACATGATCGCGGTCGGCGAGGTCACCGGGCGTCCCGTGTCGAAGTGCACGCTCGCCGACGGCCTGCGCGCGGACGGACTCGGTACCGTCGTCGGCGGGGTGTTCAACACGTTCCCGTACACGGCGTTCGCGCAGAACGTCGGGCTCGTCGCACTGACCGGCGTGCGCTCCCGGTACGTGGCGACGGCGGCCGGCGGCATCCTCGTGGTGCTCGGCCTGGTGCCGAAGGTGGCCGCGGTGGTCGAGGCGATCCCGCACGCGGTGCTCGGCGGTGCCGGTGTCGCGCTGTTCGGCATGGTCGCGGCGTCGGGCATCAGGACGCTGTCGAAGGTGCGGTTCGACAACCGGAACGTCCTCGTGGTGGCGCTGCCGCTCGGCATCGCGCTGCTGCCGACCGTCGCCCCGGAGATCTACGGGCAGTTCCCGACGTGGTTCACGCTGGTGTTCGACTCGGGGATCTCGGCCGGCGCCGTCGCGGCGATCCTGCTCAACCTGCTGCTCGGGTCCCGCTCGGTCGCCGAGCGGTACGGCGAGGACCCGGCGGTCGGTTCGTACGACGGGGTGCGGTCGACGGCGCCGATCGCGCTGCCGCGCGAGGAGCCCTCGGCCTAGACGAAGGCGGGCAGGTGCTCCCACGCGCGGGGCGGGTGCACCACCTCCGAGGCGATCGCCTCGAGGTCAGGACGTCGTGTCCTTCGGCTTCCGCTTGAACCGCGACTCCTTGTACGCATCGACCGCGGCGCGACTTGATCGCCATTGCCCATCAGTTCCCCGGATGGCCTCGAGTCGCCCACGAGCCGCCGCTGCCTTGAGCGCGACGAGGGAGAAGTCGTCATCGACCAACGCGGGGAGCGGAACGTACTTCGCTGGGCCAGCGATGTTCGGGATGAGGGTGTGCAGGTTGTCGATGACGGACCGGCTCAGGAGCTCTGCCAGTGGACCGAAGTCCTCGTTGTCTGCGCGGTCCAGCGCTTTGAGGTACTTCTTCCGCTGATCCTTGAACACGATTGCCGGTGGCCAGCCGAGTCGAACCAGGATGAGGTTCAGGCAGAGGCGGCCGGTACGGCCGTTCCCGTCGATGAACGGGTGGATGTGCTCGAAGTTCCGGTGCATCTGCGCGAGCCATTCGGGGACCTCGGCCAAGAGGATCGACCCATCTGCCACCCCGACCCCGAAGTCGTTGGCGCGGTCGACCCAGTTCGTCAGTTCCGCATGCACGAGCGGGAACGACGGCGGTGTCATCCCGTGCGCGAACGGCGCGATCTCGTGTTCACGGAAGCTCCCAGGACCCTCACTGTCGCGGGCGTCCGGATGTGGTGTCACGTCCCAGGCGCCGCTGAGCGCGACCTTGTGGATCTGGCGAACCTCCTGCAGCGTGATGAGCTGATCGCCTGCCGCTGGCTGGAGAGCTTGCTCGTAGACCCATTTCGCGGCCTCGCCGTACCCGAGGACTTCAAGGTAGTCCTTGAGCTCTTTCGCGCCCACGGCGCGCCCCTGCTCGAGCAGCTGTTCCACCTCGCGCAAGACGAGCGTGTTGCCCTCGATCGCGGTTGAGTGGTGTGCCTCGAGATGCCAGAGGCTGTCCCAGAGCCCCTTCGCTTCGTACGGTTTCGGGAGGCCGCCGTAGTTCGCGAGCTCGTCGATTGCCGCTTCGAATCGTTGGTACACGGCTTGGCGGGCTGGCCGACCTCGCTTCGGAGCAGAAGCTGAGATTTCGTAATTTGTCACGGCTCACCCTCGCTAACGAAACAGAACAAGATCGATCCTGTCACGGCGCGGCCGCTGGGCGAAACACATCAAATATCGCGGTCAGACGAAGGCGGGCAGGTGCTCCCACGCGCGGGGCGCCTCGGCCACGCCGTCGCGGACGACCGTCCCCTCGATCAGCCCGTAGGGACGGTCAGCCGCGATGAACACCTCGTTCTCGTTCGTCAGGTCGAACGGCGACAGGTCCACGACGAAGTGGTGCTTGTTCGGCATCGCGAACCGCACCTCGGCGAGTTCGGGCCGCAGTTCGATCGCCGCCCGCCCCATCTCCCACAGCGTCTGCTGCAGGGCGAGCGAGTGCACCGTGGCGAACTGCTCGAGCATCACGGCGACGACTTCCTCGTACAGGTGGTCGTAGTCGATCCCGGCCTCGACGGCGGACGGCAGGTTCCGCCACCGCGCCGTGACCTCGGTCGCCATGATCCGGTCCGTCGTCTCCGGCAGGGTCGTGAACCGCGACCGCGGGAACCCGTGGAACTCGGACCCGGTCGACTTCAGGACGACCAGGTCCTTGACGCCGCCGGTGACGTGGCGCTCGCCGCCCTCGACGTGCACCGTCGCCAGACGGGTCCCGGTGCCGGTGCGGCGGAACGAGTGGTCGTGCGGCTGTCCGTCGACCGTGATGCGTTCCCACGGGTGCACCTCCGCCTGCCAGAGCCCGCCCTCGACCCAGTCGAACTCGCTGGTGAACTGGTCGGCGAGCAGGGCGAGGAAGTCCTCCGGAGCTCCGACGCCGTGCTCCTTCGCCAGGGCGAACACGGTGTTCTTCTGGGTGTCCGTCGCGACGATCCGGGAGTTGTCGCCGCTGGTGAACGACCCGGCGAACGCCTCGCCGATGAGCTGCGACGTCACGGTCAGGTCGGCGATCTCGTGCCGGTCGCCGTGCCGGGTCACGCGGACCAGGCGGTTCTCGGCCTTGCCGTACTTGTTCGGTCCCAGGTGGACGGTGGTCTCCGACATGGCGGTCAACTCCCTCGGTAGGTGCTGTAGGCGAAGGGGCTCAGCAGCAGCGGGACGTGCAGGTGCTCGGTTCCCGTGACGCGGAACGCCACGGTCACGAACGGGTGGAAGGTCGGCACCCCGGCGGCGGCGAAGTACGGGCCGGTGTCGAAGCGCAGCACGTGGTCGGTGCGCGCGAGCACGTCGGGGCCGAGTGCCGCACGGCCGTCGGTATCGGTCGAGCCGGTCGCGACGACGTCACCGTCCACGGTGCTGAGCGTCAGGCCGACGCCGACCGCCGGGGTGCCGGTGGTGGCGTCGAGCACGTGCGTGGTCAGGTGCGGCACGGCGAAGGTCGCACGGATGCGGTGCAGGGCGATGTCGGCCAGGGCAGCGGCGGCCTCACGCGTCTCGACCGCCGGGTCGCCCGCGAGGCGCCGGTCGAGCTCGGCCAGCAGCTCCTCGGGCGTCCGTCCGGCGGCCCGCACCAGGAACACGCGGCCGAACCGCTGTTCGTACGCGACGTTGCCGTCGGCGATCCGGCCGGCCACCTCGTCGCCGGCGGTGCGCATCGACGACTGTTCACGAGCCGATGAGGCATCGGTCGTCCGCTCACCGATCCGCGGGTGCTGCGCGAGGGCGTGGTCGAGCTCCGGCGCACCCCACGACGCCGACTCGGCACGTGCCCGGTCGAGCAGCGCCGACACGGTGCCGAACGGGCGCGCGGCCACCAGGGCGTCGACCCACGCGGGCACGTCGGCCCATCCCCGGATCACCGCGGCAGCGTCGGGGGCGGTCGCGTCGTCGAGGTCGCCGAGGTGCATGTGCCGAGGCTACGGAACGACCGTTTCACCCGCGTTACCGGGCGGTTTCCCCCGCAACGCGACCCGCGGCCCTGAAACGGTCGCCTGTGTCGGACGGGAGGCCCGTGGCGGCCCGCACCGCGCCTCCCGTCCGCCGTCCGTCGCGTTGCGGACGCGAGACGCCAGTGGCTCAGACCTCGGCGTCTCAGACGTCGGTGGCGAAGGACGCGGCGCGCAGCTGCAGGTCCTCGATGCGCCGCAGGCGCGCGGCCTCGACGTCGTAGCCCTCGTAGGCGGGCGGCGGCAGCCTCCGGACGTTCCGCGAGCACTGGAAGTCCTGGCAGACGAGCGTGCCGACGGTGTCGCCGTTCCGCCCCGCCTTGCCGGACCGCTTCGCGCTGTAGAACACGACGTCGTTCGGCAGCTTGACGTCCTGGCACCACGAGCACTGGGCGCGCGAGCGCGACGAGGCCTCGGCCTGCCGGAACACGATGCCGACGAGCGTTCCCTCGAGCGTCGGCACGACGGCGTACGCACGCCGACCGATCTTCGGGTCGCGCCAGCCCAGGAAGTCGAGCGCGTCCCAGTCGATCGTCTCGAAGTCGGCGGGCAGCGTGATGTCGGTCGTCTCCTTGCGGGAGGCGTTGACGAAGGACGTGCGGAGGGTCTTCTCCGTGATGGGGAGCATGGTGCATCGCTTTCGAGCGGGCCCGGGGCGTGCGGACGCACACCGCACCGGGCGGAAGGAGGTCAGGGTTCGACGAGGGCGGCCGTGCCTGCGGGCACGACCGGGGGCCTCACGCCCTGATGCCGGCGCTACGGGCGCCGACCACCTCCTGGAAGCTCACGCGCCCAGCCTACGTCGACGTGTCAAGCGGTGGGGACGGCCGTCACCAGGACGAGGGCGCCCTCGTAGGTCGGCCGGATCCGCAGCGCCCCGTGCCGCCGGTCCCACTCGCCGGAGTCGAGCGCGGTACGGAGGGCGGCCACCGATCGCCGTGCGGTGAGCTCGTCGACGAAGCTCCACGCCGAGTTCGCCTTCCGGGCGCCCGGGTCGAGCAGGCGCTCCGGCCGGGCGTAGTACGCCTCGGAGAAGCCGTCGACGCACGTGAACGGGATCGGCAGCGGGGTGTTCGTGACGGTGTCGTCGCCCAGTGCGGCGGCGAGGCGGTCGAGCGCGGGGTAGCGCCGGGCCTCGGTCGCCATCACCTCTGGTGCGTACTCGGCGAGCCAGAAGTCCTCGACGCGGGCCGGGTCGCACGTCAGGATCACGATCGGACCCCGGGTCACCCGGCGCAGCTCGGCCAGCCCGCGCTCGAGGTCGCCCCACTGGTGCACCGAGAACGTCGTCATCGCGGCGTCGAACGTGTCGTCGTCGAAGGGCAGGTCCTCGGCGGTGGCGTCGATCGCCGTCGACAGGGTGTCCGGTCGTTGGGCGCGCATCGACGCCGAGGGTTCGACCGCGGTGACCTGTCGGTCGGTCGGCTCGTAGGACCCGGCACCGGCACCCACGTTGAGGACGGTGCGGGCGTCGCCGAGGGCCTTCGCGATCGCCCGGGCGAACGTCGGTTCGGGGCGCCGGTACTGCCGGTAGTCCTGCCCGATGCGGGCGTAGTCGGCGTCCCCCGCTGATCCGTCCGTCGTCCTGGTCACGTCCCCAGCCTACGAACCGTGCGCCGGGCCGACCAGCGGTTCAGTCGACCGACTCGGACTCGGACTCCGCCGCGCGCAGGGCCGCGTACTGCTCGGCCCGTTCCGTCGCGGCCCAGGTGCCGAGCAGGGCCAGCGACCGCTCGGACTCGCTGCCCGGCTCCGCCGAGTACGTGAACAACGTCAGGCCGGGGTCGGCGACCAGGTCGAGCGCCTCGTACGACAACCGGAGCTCGCCGACGATCGGGTGGTCGATGCGCTTCCCGCCGGCGCGCTGCAGCCGGACGTCGTGCGCGGCCCACCAGCCGCGGAACTCCTCGCTGCGCGTGGACAGCTCCCCGACGAGCGTGATGAGACCGGGCTCGCACGGGTTCGACACTGCGGCCGCGCGGAGCACGGCGACGGCGTCCTTCGCGGTCTGCGCCCAGTCCGGGAAGAAGTCACGGGCAGCTGGGTCGAGGAACGTGAAGCGCGCGGTGTTCACGGGGCGCCCCGGGCCGGCGAACATCGGCGAGTACAGCGCGCGACCGAGCTCGTTCGTCGCGACGACGTCACCGCGTTCGTTCCGCACCCAGGCAGGCGCGCCGGTGATGGCGTCGAGCAGGCGCTGGACGCCGGGGCGGACCCGGGTGGGGACGGTGCGGTGCATCGTCTTGACGCCGGAGTTCGCCAGTCGGGTGAGGTCCCACAGGTGGACGCGCTCGTCCTCGTCGAGCTGGAGGGCGCTCGCGAGGCCCTCGAGCACGCTGTCCGAGACGCCCTTGAGCGATCCACGCTCGAGCCGCGTGTAGTAGTCGACGCTCACGCCGGCGAGCATCGCGACCTCGTGCCGCCGCAGCCCGGGGACGCGTCGGACCCCGCCGCCGAACGACGGCATGCCGACCTGCTCCGGGGTGAGCCGCGCTCGCCGGGAGGACAGGAAGTCGCGGATCTCGTTGCGCACGTCGATACCCATGGGGAGAGCGTACGTGGCTGCGCTGTCCGTCCGGCAGGCACTGGCGGTACCCGCCGGGCGGACGGGAGGCCCGTGGCGGCGCCGCCACGGGCCTCCAGGTCAGCTGCGCGGAGTTCAGAGCGTTATGTCGGCCGTGATCCGGACGCGCGCCACGCGGTGACCGTCCATGGCGGTCACCTCGAGGCGGTGTCCGCCGGCGGCGACGACGTCGCCGACCTCCGGTACGCGGTCCAGGTGGACCTGGACGAGGCCGCCGACGGTCTCGTAGTCACCGTCGGGCAGCGCCGGACCGCCGTCGGCGACGAGGTCCTCGAGCACCGTGGACCCGTCCACGCCGTCGTGCTCGGCCGTGGGTTCGTCGTACTCGTCGCGGATACGGCCGACGAGGTCCTCGAGCAGCGCCTCGAGCGTGACCATGCCCGCGCTGCCGCCGTACTCGTCCACCACCAGGGCGATCTGGTGCCCGTCGGTCCGCATGTCCGCGATCGCGCTCGACAGCGACTTCGTCTCCGGCAGTGCCAGCACCGGGCGTACCAGGGTCGACACCGGTGCGGTCGGGTCGCTCGGCCGGAGCAGGTCGCGGAGGTGCACGAAGCCGTCGACCTCGTCGCGTCCGCCGGAGGTCACGAGGTACCGGGTGTGCCCGACCTCGATCGCGTGGTCGGTGGCCTCGGCGATGGTCAGTGCGGCGTCGATCGTGGACACGTCGTACCAGGGGCGCATCGACTCGCGCAGGATCCGGTCACCGGCGTCCAGCGCGCTCCGGGCGATCCGGCGGCCCTGCTCGTCGACGCCGGTGTGCTCGTCGACGAGGCCGCGGAGCTCCTCGGTGCTCATCGACTCGCTGCGGGCGTTCGGGTCGCCACCGAGTGCGCGGACGACCAGGTTCGTCGAGGCCGACAGCACCCAGATCACCGGGCGCATCAGGGTCGCGAAGCGGTCGAGGGTCGGTGCGACGAGCATCGAGAAGCCCTCGGCCCGTTGCAGGGCGAGTCGCTTCGGCACGAGCTCGCCGAACACGAGCGACAGGTAGGCGATGACGAGGGTCATCAGCACGAGAGCCACCGTCTCGGCAGCTCCCTGGCCGAGTCCGAGCCCGGTGAACACGGGCGCGACGTCGGGCGCGATCGACGAGGCGCCGTACGCGGCGGAGAAGAACCCGGCGACGGTCACACCGATCTGCACGGCCGCGAGGAACCGGTTCGGGTCACGCCCGAGTTCGGCGACCCGCAGGCCACGGGAGCCCCGGCGTTCGAGTTGCTGCAGCTGCGACTCACGGAGCGAGACGAGTGCGATCTCGGCGGCGGCGAAGACCCCGCCGACGAGCACGAAGAGGATGACGAGCCCGAAGGCGATCCAGGTGTCGGCGCCCATCAGCGGGCAGCTTCCTCGGATCGACGACGGGCGGGCGGTCTGTGGTGATCGTCCATGCCTGTGAGTCTGCACAGGGCAGCTGGGACGTCACCCCACCAGCGCTCGACGTCTGCTGTGCGTCCGGGTGCGTGCGGGGTGGGTGGTGTCGGGGGCTACGTCGTCAGCGAGCGGCCGATGCGGGCTTCGAGCCACGCCTCGGGGTCGATCGGGGTCACGCCGTCCATCAGGACCTCGAGGTGCAGGTGCGCACCGGTCGAGACGCCGGAGGAACCCACGAGTCCGATGAACTCGCCGGCCTCGACCTGGTCGCCGACCTTGAGCGGCGACGACCCCGGGATCATGTGCCCGTAGAGCGTCGACACCTGGCGGCCGTCGATCTCGTGGTCGATGATCACGGCGTTGCCGTACGAGAAGTACGTGCCCGAGATCCGGACGGTGCCCGCGGCGACGGCACCGATGGCCGTGCCCATGCCGGGCGTGAAGTCGAGGCCCTGGTGCAGCGAGGAGCACGCGCCGCACGGTGCCGAGCGGTAGCCGAAGCCCGAGCTCATCTGCACCGGGCCGGGGAACGGGGAGCGGACCGCGCCGCCGTACGAGACGGCCTCGCCCGCGATGCCACTCGTGTCGGCCGTGCCGCCGCTGGTGACGATCCGGCGCGTCGTACCGCCGCCGACGGTGAACCCGTCGCGGTCGAGTCCGGTCGCGGTGACCGCCTGGGTGACCGCGTAGTCCTGGGTGCGCACGATCGGCGCGATGGTCGAGGTCGCCATCGAGGTGCCGGCGCTGGCGTGGGCGGGCATCGCCGAGGCGGCGAACATCGCGATCGCAGCGGCCGCGCTGGTCAGGGTGATCCGTCCGGCACGACCGGACCGGGAGGCCCGTGGGGCCTTCGGGACGCTCGTCACGGTGGCAGCGGGGCGGCGGACCACGCGCGTGATGCGGGTGTCGACGTGCTCGGTCGTCGCGCGGGCTGCGGTGGCGCGGCGGCCGACGGGCTTCGCGACCTTGGCGGGCTTCTCCGGCTTGTCCGCTCGGCGCTGGGGCTTCCGGGCTGCGGCGCGCTCGGCCTCGAGGGCAGCGCGACGGGACAGGTGCACCACCGGGGTCTCCGGGTGCTGGTCGAGTTCGGGTGCAGTCGTCATGGCCGCTCACCATTCTGCACGACTCTGTCGCTTTGTACAGGCCCCACCGTGATCTTTTCGTTACCGCGAGGCTGGGAGGCACCTGATCACCGCGGGCCCCGACGTCCCCCGACCGTCCGACATCGGTAGCGTCGTGGGAAAGCGACGGAAGGACCCGCACCATGGCCCGATCGCCGCGAGAGCGGCCCGCGCAGGTCGACCTCGGCACCGCCGACGTCGTGCTCGCCGGCACTCAGGAACTCCTGCCCGTGCTCCGCGCCGCCGCGGTGCGCGCGGGCATCGACGCCGCACGCATGCGGGTCATCGGGGTCGACGACCTGCCGGACCCCGAGGAGACCTGGGACGCCGAACTCGCGGTCATCGCGATCCGGCGCCCCGGTGACGACCCCGCGTTCCACCGTGCCCAGGCGGCCGCTGAGCTCATCGATCCGCTGCTCGTGCCGCACGCCGTCCGGATCGTGGTGACGGTCTCGGGACTGACACGGCTCGCGCCGAAGGTCGAGCGCACCCTGACGTCCGAGGTGCTCCACCAGATCGATGCCGCATCGGCGCCGTCGGGGTTCGAGCGGCCGTTCCGCAGCATGCGGATGCGGCTCGGCCTCGCAGCACTCCGGGCGGCCGGCGTCCGGGTGTTCCGCGTCTCGATCGGCACCTGACCGGCGGGACTGCCGTCAGCGGGCAGGTGCTCCACGGAGCACGAGGGCGATCTGCTCGGCGTCGAGGTTCTGCAGCATCGACTCGAGCACCTCGGCGTCGAAGGTGCCGTCGTCGCGGGCGTCGAGGATCGCGGCGCGTTGTGCCTCGAGCACGGCGAGCCGCCGGGCCTTCTCGCGGCCCATCCACGCGCGGAGCTCCGCCGGATCGGCTGCCTCCAGCTCCTCGCGCGTCCGGGGGCCGGCTTCGCGGGTACCGGGGACCTGCTCCGCCGCGGTCCGCATGAGTTCCAGCAACCGCCCGCGTTCCTCGGTGTCCTTCGCGGCGGTGTCCGGTGCCGGTGCGGCGATCCGACGGAGCAGCGGGCCGATCGTGCTGCCCTGTACGACGAGCGAGAGCAGGGCCACCGCGAACGCGACGAACACCAGGAGCGACCGTTCCGGAGTGTCCGTCGGCAGGGTCTGCGCCGCCGCGACGGTCACCGCGCCGCGCATGCCCGCCCAGACCACCGCCGTGCCCTCGCGCCAGCCCAGCGGTGCCGTCGTGTAGTACGCGATGTCCGCCAGGGTTCGCCGGACGCGTGTCGTGAACCGGTCGAGTTCGCGTTCCGACGGCGCCCGGTTGCCCGGTCGGTGCTCGCGGATCACCTCGCTCATCGCGTCGCGGTCGCCGGCGTGCATCTCGGCGAAGCGGTCCTGCATCCGCTCACCGCGCTTGGCGGCCGCCGACAGCGCGAACAGGAGCGGCACGACGTACGCGGTCCGGACGAGCACGGTCAGCACGAGGGCGCCGAGGGCGATGAGCAGCGCCGGACCGATGCCGGAGTGGTCCTCCTGCACGTCGCGGAGGATCGTCGCGAGTTCGAGCCCCATCGTCAGGAACACCGCGCCCTCGAGCACGAGCTCGATGGTCTGCCAGTTCTGCGCGTCGGACAGTCGGTGCCCCGGCGGGAGCTTGCGCGGTCCGACGATCCCGGTGAACAGCCCCGCGACGACAGCCGCGACGAGCCCTGACCCGCCGAAGTGCTCGGTCGGTACCGCGGCGACGAACGGCACCGCGAAGGACAGCGCCGTGTTCACCGCTGCGCTCGGCACCCGGGAGCGCACGAACACGTTCAGCCAGCCGACGAACCAGCCGATGACCACCGCGATGGCCACGGCGCCCGCGAAGTCGCCGAGCGCTCCCCAGAACGAGAACGACGCGGCAGCGGCCACGATGGCCGTCCGCAGGAGCACCAGCGCGGTGGCGTCGTTGAGCAGCGATTCACCGTCGAGGATCGAGATCGCCCGGCGCGACACCGAGGTCTGCTTGACGATCGACGTCGCGACGGCATCGGTGGGACTCACGATCGCACCGAGGGCGATCCCCCACCAGAAGCCGAGGCCCGGGACCACCCAGGCGAAGAACAGGCCGAGCACCAGGCTCGACGCGATGACGAGCAGGACGGACAGACCGCTGATGGCGCCGAACTCGCGCCGGAAGTTCATCGACGGCATCGACACCGCCGACGAGTACAACAGCGGCGGCAGGACCCCGGCGAGGATCCACTCCGGCTCGATCTCCGCGTCCGGGATGAACGGCAGCAGGCTCGCGATGATCCCGACGACGACGAGCACGAGCGGTGCCGCGACCCCGATGCGGGGCCCGAGCACGGCGGCACCCGCGATGGCGATGACGGCGATGACGCCGACCACGAGGAGTTCGGTCACCGGCCCAGCGTGGCACCACGGTGCGTGCGTCGTCATCCCGTGCGCGGTTGGCGGCGCGGTGCGGCGCAGTAGGCGCGCACGCGGCGGTCATCCTCGCACCGCGCGGCGGGGCCGGCACGGTGCGGTGGGGGCGACCGCCGGACGGACGGGAGGCTCGTGGCGGCGTGGCCGCGTGCTTCCTGTCCGCACGGTGCGTGCGTCGTCATCCCGTGCGCGGTTGGTGGCGCGGTGCGGCGCAGCAGGCGCGCACGCGGCGGTCATCCTCGCACCGAACAACGAAACCGGCACGGTGCGGTGCGGTGGGGGCCGTCCGGGCGATCAGGTCCCGTCGGTGTCCGGGCTGTGGAGGACGCCCGCCTGCACGGACGGGTGTGGAGGGGCGGTGTGGGCGACGACCGCGACGCTGCCGACGGCGAGCACGAGCGCCAGCGCCCCGGCGCTCACCGCTGTGCCGATGCGGCGGAGTCGGGAGCGTCCACCGTGGTCGCGCGGGGCGAACCGTGCCAGTCCCCGGCGCGGTTCCGGCCCGACGAGCCACGGTCCGGAACCGTCGACGTCGTACGAGAACGGCCCCGAGCCGTCCGGCGCGTACCGGTAGGGGCCACTGCCGTCCGAGGCGTAGGCGGAACGGAGGTCCTCCGCGGTCCACCCGAAGTCCTCCGGTGTCACACGTGTCGTCGCCATGATCGCCCTCCTGCGGCTCTGGAACTGCGGAAGACCAGTCCACCGAGCGTTCCTATGAGCCGACAGTGCGCCTCCAGGACGTCTGCCGAGTACCTGCCGGACGCAGGCCGGACCATGTATCTTGATGTCGAGACATCCCGCACCACGAGTAGCGTGGACGTACCGACGGTCGAACAAGGGAGTACCCGCCAGCATGGCCAAGATCATCTACACCCTCACGGACGAGGCGCCGTTCCTCGCCACCCACTCCTTCCTCCCGGTCATCCAGGCCTTCGCCGGCACCGCTGGTGTCGACGTCGAGACCCGCGACATCTCGCTCGCCGGCCGGATCATCGCCCAGTTCCCGGAGCGGCTCACCGACGAGCAGCGCGTGGACGATGCCCTGGCCGAGCTCGGCGAGCTCGCGAAGACCCCCGAGGCGAACATCATCAAGCTGCCGAACATCTCGGCGTCGATCCCGCAGCTCAAGGTCGCGATCAAGGAACTGCAGTCGCAGGGCTACGACCTGCCCGACTACCCGGACGAGCCCACGACGGACGAGCAGCGCGACGCCCGCGCCCGCTACGGCCGCGTCCAGGGCAGCGCCGTCAACCCCGTGCTGCGCGAGGGCAACTCCGACCGCCGCGCTCCCCTGTCCGTCAAGAACTACGCCCGGAAGCACCCGCACCGCATGGGTGCGTGGAGCGGCGACTCGAAGACGAACGTCGTCACGATGGGCGTCGACGACTTCCGCTCGAACGAGAAGTCCTGGATCGCCCCTGCCGACGACGTCCTGACGATCACGTTCGTCGCCGAGGGCGGCGAGACCCAGGTCCTCAAGCAGTCGATCCCGGTCGTGCAGGGCGAGGTCGTCGACGGCACCGTGCTGCACGTCGCCGCGCTCGAGGCATTCCTGCAGGACCAGATCCAGCGCGCCGCCGCCGAGGACATCCTGTTCTCCGTGCACCTCAAGGCGACGATGATGAAGGTCTCCGACCCGATCATCTTCGGCCACGTCATCAAGGCGTTCTTCCCGTCGGTGTTCGAGCGGTTCGGCGCCGACCTGGCCGCTGCCGGTCTCACCCCGAACGACGGTCTCGGCTCGATCCTCGCGGGGCTCGACGCCCTGCCGAACGGCGCGGAGATCAAGCAGGCCTTCACCGACGGCATCGCCGCGGGCCCCGAGCTCGCGATGGTCGACTCGGACAAGGGCATCACGAACCTGCACGTCCCGAGCGACGTCATCGTGGACGCCTCGATGCCCGCGATGATCCGCACCTCCGGCCACATGTGGGGCCCGGACGGCGACGAGCACGACACCCTCGCCGTGATCCCGGACTCGAGCTACGCCGGCATCTACCAGACCGTGATCGACGACTGCCGCGTCAACGGTGCCTTCGACCCGGCGACGATGGGCTCCGTGCCCAACGTCGGGCTCATGGCGCTGAAGGCCGAGGAGTACGGCTCGCACGACAAGACCTTCGAGGTCCCCGGCGCCGGCGCCGTCCGCGTGACGAACGCCGCAGGTGACGTCGTCATCGAGCACGACGTCGAGCCCGGTGACATCTGGCGCGCCTGCCAGACCAAGGACATCGCCATCCGCGACTGGGTCAAGCTCGCCGTCACCCGTGCCCGCGCCTCGGAGACCCCGGCCGTGTTCTGGCTCGACGAGACCCGGGCGCACGACGCGAACCTGATCGGTCTGGTCCGCCAGTACCTGGGCGAGCTCGACACCGACGGCCTGCAGATCGAGATCCTCTCGCCGGAGGACGCCATGCGTTTCTCGCTCGAGCGCATCCGCCGCGGCGAGGACACCATCTCCGTCACGGGCAACGTCCTGCGCGACTACCTGACCGACCTGTTCCCGATCATGGAGCTCGGCACCTCGGCGAAGATGCTCTCCGTCGTCCCGCTGCTCGGTGGCGGCGGCCTGTTCGAGACCGGTGCCGGCGGCTCCGCCCCGAAGCACGTCCAGCAGCTCGTGCAGCAGAACTACCTGCGCTGGGACAGCCTCGGCGAGTTCCTCGCCCTGGCGGTCAGCCTCGAGCACCTCGCCGGTGTGACGGGCAACGAGCGGGCGAAGATCCTCGGTGAGACGCTCGACCGTGCCACCGGGACCTTCCTCGAGCAGGACAAGTCCCCGGGCCGCAAGCTCGGCTCGATCGACAACCGCGGCAGCCACTTCTACCTGGCCAAGTACTGGGCCGAAGAGCTCGCGGCGCAGACGACGGACACCGAGCTCGCAGCGTCGTTCGCCGAGATCGCGGGCAAGCTCGACGCGCAGGAGCAGCAGATCGTCGAGGAGCTGAACGGCGTGCAGGGCCGCCCGGCCGACATCGGCGGCTACTACCGCCCGGACGACGCCAAGACGAGCGCGGTCATGCGCCCGTCCGCCACGTTGAACGCGACGCTCGCCGCGCTCTAGACGCACGCACCTGACGGACGGGAGGCCCGTGGCGGGCCCTGAACCGGTCCCGGTTTGTTGGACCGTGAAGTCAGATTAGGCCGCGAGGGCGTGAGCTCGGTATTGAACCGGGCTCATGCCCTCGAGTCGTGCCT